>RZYM01000020.1 GCA_009930305.1 Bacteroidia bacterium | reverse complement strand
ATACCTTCTACACTTTCAAAACGAATACTATACTTAAAAACGATACATAACCGATAGCAAGCAAATGAGATATGATGTTGTTTTGGACATAATTAATATCTAACTTAAAAACAATAATTAAGTGTTATAGAAGAATCAAATCCAAAAAATATACAATATTGTTCATGCAAACAATACATACAAATGTATAGAAAATAAATGAATATGTGTGTAGAAAAGTTAAATATCTATGATATAATATTATCATAAGACTTTTAATACCATTTTTAGCAACCACATTAGATGTAGCCGTGGTGCTTTTTATGAAACATGACTTGTTTCTAAAAATATATACTTAAAAAATCATTCAAAAAGCGCATAACTCATATAATCAGCCGTATATATTATGTTAAAATCTCGTCAGTATGATTTATTTCATGGCAGAAATTTCAACACACCAACGAGATTCCAAACTATTTTATCTGATAACCTGAATACCTTCTACACTTTCAATATGAATAATTTTCATACCTTCAAATGATGGAAGAGCAACAACTTCACTATTTGCATCAATAGAATACAATATTCTTCCAGACAAATCAAAAACTCTAATATTAGCTTTCTCCGGCACATTGTACAAAACAGAACCTAAACGATAAGCATTATTCAACTGAGTTTTATTATTGTCAAGGCTGCTAATTGTTGAACTTACAGATAATCTGTCCATGCAAAAATACACTGCAGTATTAATTCCCCAATCTCCAACATCCCATGATTCCATAGTAAAGTAAATTTCTTTTACCAAACCTAGAGATGATAAATCAAACTTTTGCCAATCTGCACTTTGTTTTAATTCTCCGTCTTTATATTCGGCTAAAGTAAATTCTGCTGTGGTTTCAGTATCATCTTCTGATACTCCATGAGCAATTAATTTAAAGAAATCTCCATTTTTAGACATAGGTTGAGCGAATCCGTCACCATAAATATTTCCATAATATGGCCAAGGATGGTTTGCAATATATACACTCTCGGGAGTATACAAGTTTCCATCATTAAATAATACTGATAAGCTATTACCACCCATCGCATAGGTATTTAGGAATCCTATAATATATGGCCTTTCAGAACTTACAACAACGTTACCTTCATTAATAGATTCGATACCGCCGCCGGCCATGCATCCCCATTGATTACTAACCCAACCATCACTAGAGCCCCCTACTCCATGATTAGAATTATCTGCATTTTTACTTACTATAAATCCATTCCACGCAGCACCACCATATGAAGAGCCTTCGCCATCTATCAAATGTGAAAACATAAATATTTGCGACTCCCAATAAGTGTAATCAAGCTCATTATACGTTTCTGTCCAATAATTATCATCATTAAAGGTAAACGATTCAGGATTTGACGGATTAGTTAAATCCAAACTTGTAGTAAATGCAAATACATTAAATGCTGATATACACAGCAAAAATGAAATAAATAATGTAATAATTTTCTTTTTCATAACTTAGTAATTTATAGTTAATATTATAGTAACAACTTGGTTAATAATCATTTGTAGATTTAAAAATTTTATAAACTTCGTATTTATCACTATTCTCGACCAGTAGTAAATACCAACCAGTTTCTATTAATGATGCGTCTATTGTTGTTTCTCCAACTTCACAATTAAATGTTTTCAAAATGCGTCCGTCAATACGCATAAGAGTTAATTTTGAATTCGCTGATAAATTCACTAACAAGTTTTCGTAGAATGGATTCTGAACAAAATCAGCCGATTTATTATTTTCAGATACACCAATTGAATGATGCAAATCTTCGATTCCACATATTTCTGATGAAGTTTCACCTAACCAGCCGGCACTTTGATTTTCTGCTGTGTACACCCGAATAAAGTCAACCCCAAGTAAATCAACCGGTTCTTCATTTCTATCTACAGCCCAATCAATTTTAATATTAGATAATTCAGAGGTATTCGATTGATTATCTGCATAACCCCATTGGAATGCAGGTAATATCCAATTTTGTTTTGAGTCAGTACCTGTGTTTTGTGCATTTTTAGGCAATAATGTCCCTTTCAATGTGTAGCTTGTTTCATTTATCCATAAAGGATAATAGCTTTGATGATGATATACATTTTTATGAATATATCCACTATTCCCCTGATTATCAACCCATTTAATATAATTTTCCACATTACCTACTGCTACATCATCCTCAGCTGATGGTTTAAAATATGTAATCTCGTAATCATGAATAGTTGATTTATTTAAATATTCGCTACCGGCTATTTCATACCAAGTATCGTCTGGTAGTCCATTATCATTCGAATCATACATTACTTCTATTATGGCAGGTTCAGCACTATTTATAAAAGCATTTCCATAAACCTTAAAATCGTATTCTCCTTTAACATTTGGAATTGTGTGGTCAAAACCAACTACAACATAACCTCCAAATGCGCCTAGGCACACTAATTGACCATTTGAAACACCTGCAATTCGTTGTTCAACTTTTAATCTTACATCATCATAATCATCACTTTCTTCGTGAGTCGGCAAAGTGTTTATAAATTGTCCCGGTGCAGGAACATATTCAAAGACCTCAGATATATACGGACTTGATGCTTCCGAAATTAATGATACTAGCAAAAAAACTAATGCAACAATTTTCTTTTTCATTTTCTTTTATTTAAAGGTAAATTCGATGTGAGCAGGTATATCTCCTGTGGTTTGTTTCCATTTTAAGTATCCTGCCTTATCAAAACAATACAAAGTGCCCGGCGATACATAATCACCTGCATCAGTCACAAATATTTCTTTATTATTCGGATTTACAGCGATGCCGTACGGCAGTTTGATTAAAGATTCTGTACCATCAGCTATAAAGCTTCGCGATAATACTTCTTCCGATTTAATGTCAATTAAGGCATATGAAATTTCGTCAAGACCTGTATTCCAATTAAACCCTACACTGTATAAATAGGCACTATCACCAACAATACACATATTCCCGACAGGTATATCAAATGTCTTTTTAATTGTCTGTGTTTCAACATCAAACAAAAATAGATTTGCGGGCATTGTATAATAATCACCTCTTGTACTCAGGTATAAATCACCATACTTGTCTGCACGTACTCTATGCATATTAATTGCAACTTCAACTTTCTTAATCTCTGTAAAACTATCTAAATCTATAATCGACAATGTGTTATCGTAATCAGGTACCAGATATCCTCCTGAATTAGCTACATACATCTTATTATCTATAATCGCCATTTCTTCGGGATTATATCCAACTGTTACATTCCTAGTTATTTGCAAAGTTGCAGTATCAATCTCTGCTACAAAACCTAGTTGCTTATTACCTATTTGCACAGGCCCTGCATACGAACTCACATAAGCCTTATCTTTATTAAAACAGATATAGCGACAATTCGGTATTTCTATTGTTGCTATATGTATACCCGTTACCGCATCCATTACCTCAACAAGATTTGAGCAATTAATAATTGCATATAATTTACTTCCATATATTTTCAAATCATTCCCAACATCTCCAAGTTCTTTTGTTACATTGGGATTCCGTTCAGCAAAAATATTTCTACTATAAATGCCTGTTATATAACTGTAATAATCTAAACTGGCTTTATTACTTCCCATATTACCCTCATTAAGCAAATAGAATCCTTTAACCACCGCCAGCGAATCTCCCTCTTCTTTAGTTTCTGTTTCAGACTTATGAACAGGTTCATCAGTTCTACATGCTGTCAATTTAAAAAACATAACAAAAGACAGCAATAACACAATATTTTTAATTCTTACTCTCATTTTCTATATGTGTTCCCAAAACTTATATGTCATATCCTCTAATTGCATATCGGTAATCTTATACAAGCGTTGATTTGTTGTTTTCTGCTTCAGCCCGCCTAATTTTTCTATATACTCACCTACTTTTATATAATCAAATACAGATAAAAATTTATCATCGCTAATATTGTTATCACCCGAATACCAAGCTGTTCGTAAACCTATCTGTTTAACGAATGATGCCATATCAAATAAATCATCTTTATTTGCATCACCTCCCATAAAGCAAACGCAACTAACTTCACCACTATACTTATCAAGTAGTTTGGTAATTACTAATTGAGTTAACTCTATTCCAACATCATCGCGCAAATATGCACTATGACAATTGATGCATCTATGAGGACAATTACTTATGCTGAATGCCAAAGTAACCTCATCCGGAACTTCCTGAAATACTATTTCAAAGCTTGTATACTTCAACATTCTTTATGATTCAATATGTGCATAATATCTACGTGATGCCTCATTCTGACGAGCTTGCGAAAAATTGCTAACTCTCTTCATATAACCTATGATACGAGTTAAATAATCAACATTCTTACTATGGCAATGAGGGCATTCTTGCAAATAACGCTTGTCGATGTATCCACAGTCATTACATATTGTATTTGGAATGTTGAATGTAAAATAGTTACAACCTTCTTTTGCAGCTGTTTTTAAAAGTGAACGATACTGAACTTTGCTCAAATGTTCTTCCAAATTAACATGCAAAGCAGAACCACCTGTTAGATGCTCTATATATCTACGTCCATGCAGCTTGAATTTATCAAGTACTGTAAGTGATTTATCTTCAACTATATAGAAATAACTATTATAGCAATCTCTAGTAACTTTATAGCCAGATTCTTTATCCCATTTTGCATGCTTTACGCCAACATTTTCTGCAGGTATCATCTCACAATTAAATAAGATATCTTTTGTTCTGTATTGCTTGTTATATTTCTCTATCAATCCAAGAATTTCTTTCGTAAAACGCTCATATTTAGGATTATCATTTATTTCGATGCCTAAAAATTCGGCAGCTTCGACTAAACCGTTAACTCCTATTGTCAGGTATTGTCTGTTCATAGTAACATATCCTGCATCAAATAGTGGAAGCATACCTTTTTGTTGCAAATCTTTTAGATTTTCGTTGTATGCTAACTGCACTTTATGAACTAAATCAACTATCTCATCTAAATAAAACAGATATGACATTCCATTACGTACTGCATACTGAATACATCTGTTCAGGTTAATAGTCAAAACACTTTTAGAACCGGTTGACACACCTCCTGCACCTAATGTGTAACTAAAACCATTATCTTGTATTTCGTTTCTAAGTCTACAGCAACTCGAAAGCGAATCTGCATTATCACTCAAATAAGTAAAAAACGAATGTCCTTCCGAGTACATTTCGGCAGTAAAATCGCCGTACGCAGAATCTTTTGTATCTCCATTTTCCGATAGTAAAGCCATGGTTTCGACAGGAAAAGTTAAAACTGCCTTTTTGCGCTCAACATTGAACCATTTCATAAACCTTCTTTGTAACCAATCGAGTGATTCCCATTGAGGTTTTGCACCATCAGGGAATACGAAATTACCAAATAAACTATTAAAATAATAGCGGTCGTAATAAGCAATATTCCAGAATACCGCCTGAAAATTTCTAGCTCCGGTAGGCTGATTAATTGAGTAAACAATTTGTTCAAAACAATCTGTAATGATTTTGTCTATAGTCCGCTTTTTATTTGATAAATCAACTATTTTACCAGAATCCTTATAATAGTCATCACCATATTCTTTTGATATAAAATAATTCAAATACATCAAAAATTCTGGTGTTGCACATGCTCCACTCAACATACTTGAAACAATAAATACCATATTTATAAAACCACCACAAAAAGATTTTAGATTGGTAGGGGCTGATGAATTACCTCCAACAGAATACGTTCCTTCCAAAATCCAAGGATACATCGTTATACTTGCACAATAGTTAGCTAAACTAGTTTCGTCATTTTTATATAAGAAATGCTGATTTAACAAACTCAAGTATCTATCAGACAATTCTTTACCATACATATCTTTAACTCTATCAGTTAATATTTTCCGGTTCAGACGAATAAAATTTGATTTCGGTAGTTCTCCTATTAGGGTTGCAATATTTTTATTTTCTACATTGGCATTAGCATCATACTTACTGCCTGATGCCGGATTTTTTGCAGCACAATAATCAATTAGAAATTCAAGTTTACTTAATGTTTCTCGATCTTCTAAATGTTTCTGACGATATAACATATAAGACTTTGCCACAGCATAATAATGCTCTGCCATCAATGCAATTTCAACCTGATTCTGTATATCCTCAACACTGATTCCTGCATAAATGTTCAGACGGCTTAATATATTTGTAAGTGCGTCTTGCGAAGCAAAACTTCCGACAGACAAAAACGCTTTTGATATTGCATTCTTTATCTTATCTAACGAAAATTTTTCGTATTCTCCGTTCCTTTTTACTATGTAAGTTTCTTGTACTGTATCCATTGTATTATATATTAGAATTTTTAGCAAATACTCTAAAGCCATCGAACACGCAATGTACAGTATACCTTATACAGGTAAACAGTTTGTTGAATAAAAATGTGAATCTTCGGACGAATGTCCTATGGTTCGCAGCTTTTTTCCTCGAAAGCTATTGAAATACCATTTTTGGCAGGTCTTCTGACTTAGCTCTGAAAAAGAATATCTTTTTCTATTCCCAGGCCTTCCCGATTATTCATCAGTGGCATTAGATTTGGAAATATTTTGCGCTTTACAGCAGCGGGACTGTTCAGGATTTACACCTGATTCCCTTTTCATTCGAACATTCGAAAGGAATATTCAAAACCAAAAATTTTATGTCTGTCATTTCTCTGAAACGACACTACAAATGTATGAAAAAAAATAATATGTTTATAAAAAAGTCAAACCATTTATGAACAATGTTTTTTCAGGACTTCTAATCCCATGTTAGGAACTACATTAAGTTCAGTTATGGTGTTCTTTATTAAATAAATCTTTATCATTATCACAATCTTCTATATTTTTTAAGACTTAATGTATTAAGTATAAACAATATAACGATAAACACAATCAAACCTAATAACCATGGTAAAACATCTACAAAACCTGCCCCTTTCACCATTATTTCTTTTAGCGGAGCTGCTCCATAGTACATTGGCATAATGTAACACAAATTACCAAGATGATATGGTATAATATCTATAGGAATGATACCCGTAAAAAAGATTTGTGGGATAACTAATATAGGAATAAATTGTGCAACTTGAAACTCACTATTGGCAAAAATCGAAACCAAGGCACCTGTTTCAACAGCACACACAGAAAGTAATATGATAATCAAAATACACAACCATACGCTACCGGCAACAGGCACGCTAAGTACATAAATTGATGTCAATATAATTAAAACACCTTGAATAATTGCAGCAATACCATATCCGCCGATATAGCCGCCAACAATCTGCCAACGCCTAATCGGACTCATCAACAAACGTTCAAGAGTATTTGTAAAACGTTCGCGCACTAAAGCCATACCACTAACTATAAACGTAAAGAAAAATGCTACTACTACCAAAAAGATATATGCCATTGACGAAAAGTAGCTCTCGTCGGCCGAACCGTAAATACTATCTGTCGAAAATTCTCCTATAGGCATCATTTTACTTAAAGCCACTTGCACTGCCTGCATAGCTTTAGCCGACTTACTGTTATTTTCGAGTACCATAGTGTGTATGCCATCTTCATTAGCCCATAAAACAGCATCCACCGAATCATTTTTCAGAAACAAACTAATTTCTGATGTATCACTTAATTGTTTTACTTCAACTTCTTCTGATAAGACTTCGATAAATGATTCCTGAATATCATAAACTCCTATACGTGCTTGATAATCATTATCACTCAACAAAAAATAAATAAGGCTCATCAATAAAATTGGAGCCACTAACATAATCGCCAATGTACGTGGGTCGTTCTTTAATTGTTTTAATATGCGGAATATTAATGCTTTCATATTTGACGATTTATTTTGATTTAATAAATAGTTCTTCGATATGTCTATTCTTTGCTTTACTTAATAAATTAGACACCGAATCGTATGCTATCAAATGTCCTTCATTTATTAAGGCAGCTTTGTTGCACTCATTCACTTCATCCATTACGTGAGTGCAGACTAACAATGTTTTACCTGCATCACGCCAGTCTAAAAATTGCTTCCATATACTTCTACGTAAAATCGGGTCTATGCCTACTGTAGGTTCATCCAACAATAACAAATCGGGGTCATTTAAAGTTGCAATTGCCAAGGACAAGCGTTTTTTCATACCACCCGAAAACTTTGAAACCAGCTTGAATTTATCTTCGGTAAGTCCTACCATTTCAATAGCTTTTTCAATTCGCGCGTTTAATGTATTCTTGTCCATTTTATACAAACCGCCAAAAAATTTCAAATTGTCAATGGCTGATAGATTATCATAAACGGAATCACTTTGTGGCATAAAACCTATGTGTGATAGTACCTCTAAATTAGGCATTGGAATTCCATTTATGCGTATTTGCCCTGTATTAGGAGATATCGCACCTAAGATTAAACGTATTAATGTGGTTTTCCCTGAACCGGAAGGTCCCAACAAACAGATTATTTCGCCTTTGGGAATTTGTAGATTTATATCGCTGATTATTACTTTTTTATCAAACGATTTACTGATATTCTCAATATCTATCATTGTATGGTAAGGATTAATGGGATTACTTGTGCAAATATAGGTTTTTTATTCGCAATTATTCATCACACAAATATAAAATAATCAAGTGACAAAAATTTATTACGCACTACAAATCCACAAAATCAAAATAACATACTTTCAGTATTTTTTAACATTAAAGATATCTTGTTCTGCTAAATCTTACACTACATTTGCACTATAAAACTATTTTAGTGCAAATGTGAAATGAGAAAACAAGACTATACACGCCACATCATATTAAATATTGCTGAACAATTATTTAATACATTCGGTTACGATAAAACATCTATGGATGATATTGCGAACTCTGCGCATAAAGCTAAAAGATCTATTTACAATCATTTTCAAAATAAAGAAGAGCTCTTTAAATCTGTAGTATCCATGGAATTAGAAAACGCAAAAAAAAAATTAGAGCTTATTTTCGATAACAAAAATCTCTTGCCATCACAAAAAACAAAACAATATCTAATAGAGCGAAACAAAATACTAAACAAAGCAAGTGTATACAAGATATGGTTACAATACAAACTTAGAAACAATTTGCAATACGCAAGCACCGAACCGGATATCAACGATATCTGCCTACAATTTGACAAATGGGAGCACGATTATTTTGTATCAATAGCAAATGATATTAGTCAAGTACTGGACGAAAAACAAAATTTCGATAACGAAGCCTTTGTGAACATGCTCCAAATGATAATAAAAAGCATGGAGACACTTTTTTTTGTAGAAAAAAAATATGATAAATATAATAAAACTTACAATTACATGACAAACCTTATTATTGACAGTATAGTATATAAATTAACCTAAAATAACTCAGCAAAATGACACAGTCAAAAAATATCAAAAAACATATTCTAAAAACTATTGCAACTTTAATTGTATGCAATTTACTATTTGCTTGTCAAAATGGGGCATCACTATTTAGCGGAAACTATTCGTACAAAACTTCAGGCAACACCTCGGTAAAGCTAAACGACACAAATAATAACATAGCCATTGAAATGGACGAAATTGGTCAAATGGATATTAAAGCTCTTAATAAGAATAAGAATCATAATGACAGTATTATTATCATCAAAAACAAACTTGGCGGCGATATAAATATACTAACTGCATTTGCAAAAGGCGATAGTTTTTGGATTAAACCATACAATATTGAATATGACCTAACTATATCATCAACAACATATAAGGCAGAAGTTGTAGTTAACGGTAACGGCGAAATGTACGATGATATAATTGTACTTACAGAAACATACAATGGTGTAATTACAATGAATGACGAGATAAAAGGCAATATTAGCAGCGATGCAATAACAACAGTAGCCAAACCCAACAAATAAGGCATGAACAAGCTAAAATACATAAGTCTTTTAGGATTTACGGCATTGCTAAGCTGCTGTACAAATTCTAATAAAGCAACAGAGCAAACACAATCAGAAGCTATAGCTGTAAACGCATTAAGAATACAAAACTCATCAACTAGCAATTTACACAATTATGTTGCTATTACCGAAGAAGAAGTATCTACGGCATTGAGCTTTAGCACAGGAGGATATATAGAAAAAGTTTATGTAAAAGAAGGTGATTTTGTAAAAAAAACTCAACTTATAGCTACAATAAACAAGTCTGATGCTCAAAACGCATACAACAATGCAAAAGCGTCATTAGATCAAGCAAATGACGCTTATAAACGGCTTAAACAAGTATATGACAATGGAAGTTTGGCCGAAATAAAATGGATAGAAATGCAAACCAACCTTACAAAAGCGGAATCTATTTATGGTATTGCAAAGAAAAGACTAGAAGATTGCGAACTTTATTCACCACAAGATGCATACATAGGCAAAGTTTACGCTAAAAGCGGAATCAATATGAGTCCCTTACAAACAGTTGTTACTTTATTGAAAATTGATAATATATATATAAATTTTACAGTGCCTGAAAGTGAAATTAGTAGCATAAAAATAGGACAAGATGCACAATTCACAATTAATGCCGTAGACAACAATATAACAAACGGGGAAATCGTAGAAATAGGAATCTCAGCAAATCCTGTTTCACATAGCTACCCTGTAAGAATTAAAGCAGCCAATCCAAATCACAGAATCTTACCCGGCATGGTATGCAATGTTTATATATCCGACAAAAACACTAAATCAGGATTCGTAGTTCCGACCAATGCAATTTTAATTGCAAACGACAATAGTAAGTTTGTATGGCTAATTAAAAATGGCAAGGCAGTACGACGCAGTATTAAAATTTCAGGGTATAGTGGAGCCGGGGTACTAGTTTCTGAAGGTTTAAATATAAACGACCTAGTTATTGTTGAAGGATACCAAAAAGTAAGCGAAGGGATGTTAGTAACAGCACAAACAGAGCAATAAAAAAAAACTAGCATGAAAAAAGGAATCATCAGTGCCAGTATAACTTATCGTAGAATAATACACGTTGCGGTACTTTTATTGTTTGCATTCGGTATTTATGCTTTGAGCAATATGAATAAGGATGAATTTCCTTCTTACACATTACGCCAAGGTATTATTGCCGGTGTATATCCGGGTGCATCTGTCGAAGAAGTTGAAAATCAGCTAACCAAACCGCTTGAACAGTTGCTATTTTCGATGCCTGATATTAATCGAAAAAACACATATTCCGTATCAAAAGATGGCATCGCGTATGTTTACGTCGATCTCGATCTTTCTGTAAAAGACAAAGATGAAGCTTGGTCAAAAATAAGGCATAAATTAAATGAACAGAAAAGTTTGACTTTTCCTGCAGGCGTTTTAGGATTTGTCGTTATTGACGATTTTGGAAACAATTCTTCAATGCTGATAGCTATAGAATCTAACGACAAAACATATAAAGAGCTACACTCATACACTAACGAACTGTCAAAACGACTACAACAAATACCCGAAATGGGTAATATCAAAATTCTTGGCGAACGTACCGAAGAAATCGCAGTCAAGATTGATCAATCAAAATTGGCATCATACGGATTAAACCCACAAACTCTGCTTCTTAACTACGCAAGCAGGAGTTTACTTCTTCCGGGAGGTAATTATCAAGTATTAGATTTCAGAATGCCTGTACATATAAATCAATCTATTGCCAACGAAAAAGAAATAGAAGATCAAATAATTTATGCCCTTGCTGATGGTTCATCAATACGACTAAAAGATATTGCGACTGTTGAACGCCGTTACCAAGACCTTAAGAATGATGTAAACTTTAATGGTAAAAATGCCATAGTAGTTTCGGCAGAAATGCGTAAAGGCAACAATATAGTTGCCTTTGGAGATGAAGTAAACAAGATTCTTGACGATTTTAGCAAAATCACACCACAGAGCGTAAAAGTATATCGTATCACAGATCAACCAACAGTTGTCGACAAGTCTGTAAGTTCATTTTTACGCGATCTCATCATATCTATGATAGTAGTAATCGTTGTTATGTTGATGCTATTTCCACTACGTACAGCTCTTGTTGCAAGTTCGGGTTTACCAATTTGTACAGCAGTTTCTATTGGGTTAATGTATTTATTTAATATAGAACTTAATACTGTAACACTCGCTGCACTTATAGTAGTACTTGGCATGGTTGTTGACGATTCAATAATTAATATAGACGGATATATAGATAAACTACAAAAAGGGTATAAACCATTTGACGCTGCAGTAAATAGCGCAAAAGAATTATTTATGCCTATGCTGATTTCTACAGCAGCTATTAGTGCCATGTTTTTCCCTATGAAGTTAATTATCAAAGGACCACTTGGCGATTTTATTCAGCTATTTCCTTGGACAATTTTATTTTCTTTAGCTTCGTCACTGATATATGCAATGCTTGTTATACCTGCATTAGAGATAAAATTTATCCCAACAGCTACCACTCAGCATAAACCTAACTTATTTGAACGAGGCCAGGCACATTTCTTTAATCTAATACAAGATGGATACGACATGCTACAAAAAACATGCTTTAGACATCCGGTTATTACAATAACAGTTGGTGTTGCATCAATATTATTGGGTATAGTTATGTTTCTGCAACTCAATATTCAGATGATGCCTATGGCAGAAAGAGATTGTTTTGCCATAGAAATTCGTTTACCAGAAGGTTCAGACATATCAGAGACTAAGGTTGTGAGTGACTCATTGCAAAATTTACTTTTGCAAGACAAACGTATCAAATCAGTAACTGCATTTATTGGCGAGCCGGCTCCGCGTTTCCACATAACTTACGCTCCCAGCATGCCGTCTAACAATCTGGCACAATTAATTGTAAACACTCAGTCTGCTGATGCCACCGAAGAATTACTACCTTTACTTGACGAAAAATATTCATACTATTTCCCTAAAGCGCACATTAGATTAAGGCAGCTTGATTATCAAGCAGTTACAAATCCAATTGAGATACACGTCTTAGGTGATGATGATAAAAATATTGCAGAGATTGCTGACAAAATAAAGTCATATATGCTAACACTAAACAATGAACTTAGATGGGTACATAGCAGCAATGACGAATATTGTCCGTCTGTAAATATCAATTTAAAACCGGAAGAGAGTGCCAGATTAGGCATCAGTCAAAGTTTCTTGGCACTAAACCTTGCAGGAACTTTTAATGGTTTGCCTTTAAGTTCTATATGGGAGGATGATATTAAAATTCCTATAAATCTATACTACGCCGATTATAAAACTGATAGCAACTATAATAACATAGGTAATCAATTAATTCCTACCGCAATACCAAACACATGGGTACCACTCAGACAAGTAGCAGACGCATCACCAGAATGGCATTCGTCACAAATCATAAGACGATTTGACAGAGATTGCATTACTGTTAGTGCCGATATGAAATTTTGGAAGCCACAAACCAAAAGCATCAAAAAGATAAAACAATACATTAAAAATAATATTGAAATACCTGATGGAGTAGAAATTAAATTTGGTGGACTTGATACTCTTAATGGAGCGGTAATTCCACAAATCTTAGCAAGTTTCATAGCTGCTGTATTTGTATTGTTCTTTTTTATGCTCTTATATTTTAAAAAAGCAGATATTTCAATTTTGACCATTGCTGCGAGTTCATTATGTTTATTCGGAGCATTCTTTGGCGAGTGGTTATTTGGCTTGGACTTTGGTATGACCTCTGTTTTAGGAGTTGTCAGCCTTATCGGTATCATAGTCCGAAACGGAATTATCATGTACGAGTCTGCAGAAGAATTACGTGTACGAAAACGATTTTCTGCAAAAGAAGCTGCAATGGAAGCAGGCAGCAGACGTATGCGCCCTATTTTTCTTACATCAGCCACAACCGCACTTGGTGTATTGCCCATGATTATAAGTAGAAATCCATTATGGATGCCTATGGGAGTTGTAATTTGTTTTGGAGTTGTGTTATCTTTGGTGATAGTACTTTCGGTGATGCCTGTAACGTATTGGCAGATTTACAAGCATCAAGATTCACAAATCCAAGCAATGCCACTAACAAACGAACAAGAAACAATGTAACAATGAAAAAGGCAACCAAATATAAGCTTATTTATAGATTGACTCTATTGCTTTTTATAGCATTGAATCAAATTTATGCACAAGCACAAGTACTAGAACTATCGCTTGATTCGTGCATACAAATGGCTGTACAAAACAATGTAAAAGTTAAAAATGCAAATCTTGATATTAAATCAGCAGAACAAGAAAAGAATGCTGTGCTCACTAAGTATTTCCCACAGATAATGGGTATGGCTGTCGGATTTTATTCAGATAAACCATTGATAGAATATGGGATCTCTGATATAGGTAATGCTGGAATTCGCGATGTAATACAGAGTATATATAGCAAATACGGACCGGCACTAGGCATTAGTGACCACGTCAGTTTCCTCGAAAAAGGAATGATTACAGGTATAAGTGCAATGCAACCGGTATACATGGGTGGTAGGATTGTTACTGGTAACAAGTTGGCAAAATTAGGGGTTGATGCATCTGTATATCAAGCAGAAATTGCAAAACAAGAGGTTATGATGCAAACAGAAGAATTATATTGGCAGATTTTATCTCTTGAAGAAAAGAAAAATACAGTTGTAAGTGTACTCGAATTAATAGAATCATTATACAAAGATGTAGATTGTGCGGTTAATGCCGGTTTAACTACTCAAAACGATTTACTGAGAGTAAACCTAAAGCGCAATGAAATGAAGTCTAATTTAATTAGAATTGAGAATGGAATATGCTTATCAAAAATGGCACTTTGTCAATATATCGGATTAAATCGTAATGACAGCATTGCTATTATCAACTCAGTCGGCATGGCTGAGAATCCAACAATATATCATATCGATAACAAAGACGCCGTTGCACAACGATATGAAAGTAAATTATTAGATTTAAGTGTAAATGCAGAAAACCTAAAACGTAGAATGACATTAGGTGAGGCTCTACCACAAATAGGTTTTGGAGGCACATACGCCTATAATAATCTAATGGGAAAAGATTATACAAACTTGATCGGTTTTGCCAGCATTCAACTTCCTATAAGTGCATGGTGGGAAACATCACACAAATTAAAGAAACATAATTACTTGATCGAAAAGGTTCAAAATACAAGAAACGATATTACAGACAAATTAGAATTACAGACTCAACAGGTCTACGACGAATTAGACGCCGCATATCGTCAAATAACATTAGCAGAAGAAGCTGTTGAAGATGCGAAGAAAAATCAGAAATTGTCGAACGATTATTATCACGCAGGATTAATTCCCTTATCTGAAATGCTTGAATCACAAACGCTTTATCGCCAAGCTCTTGATCAATGTAGTGATGCTCATATTAATTATCGCATCAGACTTAGCCATTATAAACAACTTATAGGCAAATAAAAATATCAGCTAACCATCTCTTCATCAATCTTATCTAAATTATTTTGCCAGAGATATTTTTTTGTTTCATTAGCTACTATACCACTTAAACTTATAACTGCAATTAGGTTCGGTATTGCCATTAAAGCATTGGCACAGTCTGAAAAATCCCATACCAACGATATTTTTGCAACGGCTCCAATAAACACACATATCACCCATATCACATGATAATACTTTATGATTTTTGAGCCCCATAGATACTCCAAACATCTTTCTGCATAATACGACCAACCAAGCAATGTAGAAAAAACGAAGGTTAGTAATGCAATAGTGAGTACTGCAGAACCATAGACATGTAATTTACCAAATGCCATGCTTGTTAATACTGCTCCATTCGAGAAATCTATGTCCGGATATGCTAACACACTTGTTACCATAACTATACCAGACAATGCACAGATCACTACTGTATCCCAAAAAGTTCCGCTTGCAGAGATTAAGGCTTGACGAACTGCATTTTTTGTTTTTGCGGCAGATGCAATTATTGGAGCAGAACCCATACCCGATTCATTTGAAAACAAGCCTCTTGCAAAACCATATCTCATAGATAACATTATGCCTCCTCCTACAAATCCTCCAGCAACAGATTTAGGAGTAAATGCCGACGTTACAATCAACTTAATTGCATCCCAAGCATAATCTATATTATAAACAAGTAAAAATATACACCCTACTACATATATCAAAGCCATAAAAGGCACTAATACTTTGCAAACACTAGCAATCCATTTCACCCCTCCTATCATAACAAGCCCGACAAGAAATGCCATAACTATACCTGTTATATATGGAGATACAGAAAAATTATCACTCATTAATGTTGCAACCGAATTTGCCTGACTCATGTTTCCTATACCGAAAGCTGCCAAAGATGTTGCTAAACAAAAAAACACAGCCAACCAATGTTTGTGCATCACTTTATCAAGTACTACCATAGGTCCGCCTAACATTTTACCACTTTCGGTTTTAATCCTGTACTTTACTGATAACAGAGATTCTGAATATTTAGTTGCAATACCAAGTACTCCTGTAAGCCAACACCAGAATACTGCACCAGGACCACCGGCAGCTATTGCAATACCTACCCCAATAATATTTCCGGTACCTATTGTTGCTGCCAAAGCGACCATTAAGGCTCCGAACTGACTTATATCGCCAGTCGAATTTTTATCGCGTTTAAATGTAATACGGATTGCTGTTCCTATCTTTCTTTGTACGAAGCCTGTACGGATAGTTAGAATTATATGAGTCCCCAACAACAATATTATCATTGGTAACCCCCATAAAATAGAGCTTAACCAAGACAGACCATTGCCGATAAAAGATTGTATTGTTGATAAAAATTCAATCATTGTTTTTTTCTTAGTTCAAAGTTTGAACCTAAGTATTTTTCGCGCACAATAGGATTTTCAGCAAGTTCCTCAGCTGTCCCCTGAAACATTATCTTCCCTTCAAAAAGCATATAAGCTCTATCGGTTATACTTAATGTTTCATGTACGTTATGGTCTGTAATTAAAATGCCTATATTTTTATCTTTAAGTTTAGATACTATATTTTGTATATCTTCGACAGCAATTGGATCGACTCCTGCAAAAGGTTCATCTAGCATTATAAAACGTGGTTCAATAGCCAAACATCTTGCAATTTCACATCGCCTGCGCTCACCTCCCGACAACTGATTTCCAAAACTCTTGCGGACTTTAGTTAAATGAAATTCTTCTATCAATGATTCCAATTTATCCTTTTGATATTCCTTTGAAGATTTTGTCATTTCAAGAACAGCCTTAATATTATTTTCAACAGACATATTCCTGAATACTGATGCTTCTTGAGCCAAATAACCGATTCCTATTTGCGCACGCCTAAATACCGGATATGTAGAAACATCCAGATCGTTTAAGAATATCTTGCCTGCATTCGGTTTTATTAAACCTGTGGTCATATAAAAAGTAGTGGTCTTTCCTGCACCATTAGGTCCAAGTAAGCCCACTATTTCGCCTTGTGTAACATTTATCGAAACATCATCTACTACGGTACGTTCTCCGTATCGTTTTACAAGATGCTCTGTACGCAATATCATGTTACCTTCTACCACTTTTTCTATCAAATATAATTTTCGTTATCAGGCATTAAGTTAACATCATTCACAAACTGACGAATTCTTTGCTCGTCATCTTTCTTACAGATAAGCAAAGCATTGTCAGATTCAACAACAATATAACCATCAAGCCCTTGTAAAACAGCCAATTTCCCTTCAGGTAAAACTACAATATTGTTACTGCAATCGTAAGTAAGACTCTTGCATTTTACAGTTACATTTGCGTTATCATCTTTTGGAGATAAATCATATAATGAACCCCATGTACCTAAATCTGACCATCCAAAATCGCCACATAATACATGTACAGATTTAGCATGCTCCATTATACCATAGTCAATCGATATATTTTGACAACTTGGGAATATCTCATTAATAAATTCTTGCTCTCTATCGGTATTCATCACTGATGAAATTTCTAAGAACTTGGCAGCTATGTCGGGCAAAAATTCTTTAAATGCATTGTAAATGGTTTCTACGCTCCACATGAAAACACCCGAGTTCCAAAAGAACTCTCCACTCTCCATGAACACTTTTGCTAACTCCAAATTGGGTTTTTCTGTAAAAGTCTTCACTTTCTTAAAATCACCTTCGCCTTCATCGCTTGCCTGAATATAACCATAGCCTGTTTCGGGACGATTCGGTTTGATACCCAATGTCAATAAGTTATTAGTACCGGTTACAAAATTCAATCCGCGTTCAATAGCATTCAAAAATTCAATTTCTTTTGTAATGAGGTGATCAGCAGGAGCAACAACCATACTAGCTTTAGGGTTAATTGCACGTATTCTACTCATAGCATATGCAATACACGGAGCTGTATTTCTTCTATTAGGCTCTAATAATATTTGCGATTCTTTTAAAAGAGGTAATTGCTCCAAAATCATATCTTTATAAGATTGATTTGTAACAATAAGAATATTAGAGGCCGGAACTACTTTTGCAAAACGATCAAACGTCATTTGTAAAAGTGAGCGTCCGGTGCCAAAAAAATCAAGGAATTGTTTAGGTCTATTATTTCTACTGAATGGCCAGAAACGGCTTCCTACACCGCCTGCCATGATTACACAATAATTGTTGTAATTCATGAAGTAAGAGGTTTTTGTTTATATCACAAAAGTAGGAGAAAGAAATCGGATAAAAAAATTTTTTTATCTTAAAAAAAACATCTACATTTGCAGCCGCTAAGCCCAGATGGCGGAATTGGTAGACGCGCTGGTCTCAAACACCTGTGGATTCACTTCCATGCCGGTTCGATCCCGGCTCTGGGTACCCAGGAACCTTTATATTTAGTTGATTTTTCAGCTACTTATAAAGGTTTTTTATTTTATTACTGGAACATTACTGGAACATTTTCATTTTTTTCCCATTTCAGGGGTCAAACCCTTACTTAATTTTAAGATGCCCAATTATTCCGATTTTTTATATTTTTTGCCAAATATTCAAGTATAGAATCTCTGTTTTTACTTTGTGAGTAACAGAATAGCAACAAAGTTCAACAAAAGACTATTAAATAGGAATAAATCTATATTACCAGAATTAGCCTTTAAAAAGCCTAAAGTTAAGTGTGCTCCAGTGTTGTAATATTGTGCAATGAGCATACTAAAAATACTACTCGCGAGTGTGGAGTTTTTTTTAAATCTGCTTGTTACACGCTTTTTGACTATGTTTTCGTGAACAAAGCAAACGATATACGAAATATCACTTCACCTGTTAGAGTTAAATGCGTGAGATTGTGTTGTTAATAAATCAAACAAAAAAAATAATGACGAGAGAAATAAAATCAACTAAAATTATTCAGTAGATGCATTTTTCTCAGTAGTTTTTGTTTTTGCTAATAACAAATCTTGTAAATCAACGGCATGAAATGAAAAGTTTCCCCAAGGGAAATAGGATGTTTGGTTTGCAATGTAAGAACGCAAATTTGTAATGCAAATGCTTAGTCCAGAAAATTGCAACATTTGAATCTTTATATCTTCGGTTAAATCTGTAGTTTGATCGAATTCAAAAAAACCAATTCCTGTTACATCTATACTATATCCTGAATTATCTTTTTCTAATTCAGTGTTTATCTTAACAGAAACAACAATTCTATATATTTTTTTAGAAGCGTCTTCTTCAATATTAAAATCGATATCAACAGGATAAGAATTGAGTAGATCGAATGAATTTTGCGTTTTGTTGTTATTTGGAACAATAAAAGAAAGTTTACTATTTACAACAACAAACCTTTTTAAAACAAGTTCTGATTTCTTTGCAATCATTACGCGTAGTGTTTGATATTTTTAGCGTTATTTATACTTATAATATTGTTCCAACATTTGTTTTCATTTCCATTGGAGTCACTACATTTTGTTACTGGTTTGTTTGAAAATAGATATCCAGAAATTGCTAAAATATTTTTACTCCTTTCAATATCAGAAAAAGTTATATTATTATAACCTGCTTTGTCTCTATAAATAACCTCATCAATTTTTTCAAATGAGACATTAGGAACAAGCCCAATAGCTAAAGATAGTTCGATGATTTTAGACATTCTATGATCAGCTTCACCATTTAGAATTTGACTTATATAACCTTTAGAAAAACCAATTTTTTCTGCAAATTGAGTCCGGTTAAGTTTATTTGCTTCCATATATGCTTCCACTTCGTTGAATAAATCAATTTGAAGTTTTGTAAGCCAGTATTCTTTTGATTGGATTAATTCTTCTCGTTTCATTGTTTTTACAAGTTAGTAGATGAAATAAAATCTTTAACAATAGATTGGAAAGTTCTAATATCGGATTTCTGGTTTTTCTTATATCCTTCCATTACAATCATTTTACCTCCTAGGATACTGAAAACGTAAACTCTTAAACTTTTGCTTTTAAATTCATACTGTTTTACATTTAATTTGCCTCCTTTTATTTCTCTGAATTTCTTTTGTGGTAAAGATGAACCTTTGGCAAATAAATCCATATATGAGATTATTGTTTTAAATTCAGAGAAATATTGATCTCCTTCAGAAATCTGTTTCTTAAATTCATCAATTAAACAGACATCATTTACAAATAACTTCTCAAATATTTGTTTTCCTTGAACTGCTTCTAATCTTTGTGTCGCAAATGTACGCATAAATGTTTAGTAATTACTTAACTCGTGCAATAAACTTTGAGTTAATTAAAGATTTTTATGTTAATATAAGCAATGATACTTCATTATTAGAACTTATGGGATTCCTATTAAATAGTTCGATTTAAATAAATAAGTCTAATAATGTAATTAAAATATCAACTTTTCTTTGTAAAATGCTCTTGCTTCTTTCTGATAACGTTCTGTATATTTTTTAAGATACAGCAAAAAGTTCTCTCCGTGTCATTACTTTCTCATAGATTTCCTCCAGTATTTCCGATTGCTTTATAGAAAAAATTATTAGAAGTTTTCTTCTTCAGGTATTATAACAAGTAATTTATTGTTTACATATTAGAATACTTAGAAATAAATATAAAAAAAACATTACACTTATTATAGTATGCTATAAGATACCATGCACGACTTTTATGAATATTAATCTAAAGCAAACCAACAAATCTACTAAAAATACAGATTGAGTTCAACATAAATAATCGTATTTGTTAAACAAATCATTAACAAAAATAATATATCAAACTTTTAGTATGCGCAAACTTGGTATTTTGCCTATTAAACTCGGTTAATTACGCCAAAAATCACTATATTTGGCAGCTAAAACTCATTACAATTATGGACAATACAAAAATACGCGTAAGATTCGCGCCAAGCCCTACAGGAGCACTACATATAGGTGGTGTTAGAACAGCGCTTTATAACTATTTATTCGCAAAAAAACATGCAGGAAGCATGATATTACGAATTGAAGATACAGATTCGCAACGTTTTGTTCCCGGTGCAGAAAAATATATAATTGAAGCACTAACATGGCTTGGTATCAAATTTGACGAAGGAATTAAAAATGGAGAGGCCACATGTCGCCAAAGTGAGCGCAAAGAAATATATCGTAAATACGTAGATCAATTGTTGGATGCCGGCAAAGCCTATATAGGATTCGACACACCTTCGGAGCTAGATGCAAAAAGGCAAGAAATACCTAATTTTCAGTATGATGCACATACACGCGGTTTAATGAAAAACTCGCTTACTCTATCACCCGAAGAAACGAAAGCAAAGATTGATGCAGGAGAAGCTTACGTTGTACGCATCATGATTGAACCTAATCAAAACATTACAATTCACGATTTAATTCGCGGAGATGTTACTATCAATTCATCTATATTAGATGATAAAGTTCTATATAAATCTGCAGACAATCTACCTACATATCACTTGGCAAATATTGTTGACGACCATTTAATGGAAATAAGTCATGTAATCAGAGGAGAAGAATGGTTGCCATCGGCTCCGCTTCATGTACTGCTTTATCGTTATTTTGGTTGGGAAGATACAATGCCACAATTTGCACATCTTCCACTACTTTTAAAACCTGACGGCAATGGTAAACTCAGCAAGCGCGATGGAGACAGACTAGGATTCCCGGTATTCCCATTAGATTGGATAGACCCAAAAACCGGCGAAAAATCATCAGGATATCGTGAAGCAGGCTACTTCCCCGAAGCTGTAGTTAACTTTTTGGCACTATTGGGATGGCACGCAGAAGGAGACGAAGAATTCTTCACTATGGATCAACTAATAGAACAATTCTCTTTAAAACGAGTTAGTAAAAGTGGAGCCAAGTTCGATTACGAAAAAGGCAAATGGTTTAACCATCAATATCTTATGGCAAAAGATGATGCTGAACTTGCAATTGCCCTACTTCCTTTGCTACAAAAAGATCATAACATCAATCCAAATATAGATATGCTTAAATCTGTAGTTGGACTTACAAAAAGTCGTTGTAATTTTATATCAGATTTTTGGGAACAGATTCACTTCTTCTTTGAAGCACCAACATCATACGACGAAAAAACACTTCAGAAACGTTGGAAAGAAGATTCTCCACGCGAAATGCAGGAACTGTACAAAGTACTTGAACAAATCGACGATTTTAGCATAGAGAACTCAGAAAAAACCGTAATGGATTGGATTAATGCAAATTCATATCATACAGGCAATATTATGAACGCATTCCGTTTATGTATTGTAGGTGAAGGTAAAGGACCACACATGTTCGACATCACCACACTTATTGGTAAAGAAGAAACATTAAGACGACTAAACAGAGCCATAAAAGCCCTTTCATAATGAAGAAAAACTGTATATTTATATTAGCCCTATTAATAGTCGGAACTCTAAGTATTTCGGCACAAACAAACCTACATCCTAAAAGAGAATTTAGGGGAGTTTGGATGCACACGGTTTCGAACAACTATTACAAAGATCTTACACCCGAACAATGGCGAGATACCATCAGCAAACAATTAGATGCATATCAGAAAGATGGCATCAACGCAATACTTTTTCAGGTAAGACCGGAGGGTGATGCGTTTTATCAGTCAGACCTTGAGCCATGGAGTAGATTCCTTACAGGCGAGCAAGGAAAGGCACCGGAACCATTATTTGATCCAATGGAGTTCTTAATAGAAGAATGCCATAAACGCTGTATGGAATTTCATGCATGGTTAAACCCATATAGAGCAAATTCAAATAAAGCAAACAGACTCGTTTGGTTTCATCGTTATTACGAAAAACGCTATCTGTTCATCTCTTATGGCAACCAATTATTCTTTAATCCGGGTATTCCAGAAAACAGAGAATTTATATGTCAAGTAGTTAAGGATATAGTAAGCAGATACGATATTGATGCCATACACATGGACGATTATTTCTATCCATACCCTATCAAAGGCATTAAATTTCCGGATGATGCAACGTTCAAAAAATATGGTATTCCTGAGGGATATACAAATGCAACCAAAGGCGATTGGCGAAGAGATAATGTAAATAAATTGATTCAAGAATTAAACACAACTATTAAATCAACTAAGCCTTGGGTAAGATTCGGTATCAGTCCGTTCGGAATATATAGGAACAAACGTCAAGATGATAACGGCAGTGATACTAATGGATTATGCAATTACGACGATTTATACGCTGACATCATGCTATGGGTACGCAACGGATGGATAGATTATTGTGTACCACAATTGTATTGGGAAATAGGACACAAATTAGCTAACTTTGAAGTATTGGCTCATTGGTGGGCAGAAAATACAAATCCTAATGTGCGTTTGTACATTGGAGAGGATGTAATGCGCACATATAACCAACTTCCACAGAAAATGGAACTTACAAGAAGCTTGGCAAACATTGAAGGTAATTGTTTTTGGAGCGGTGATGCACTGCTAAAAAATCCAAGAGGAATAGAAGATAGTTTACAACAACGTTACCATTTAAAGCCTGCACTTCTTCCACTTTATAATAATATTGACAGTATATCTCCCGACACACCTTATAACCTTACTTTCGATTTAATGGGTGCAGAGCCGCTATTAAAATGGGAGTCAGGTATAGAAATACTAGAAACAAATAAAGTTCGATATTACGCGGTTTACGCTTTCGATATGAACGAAATTATCGATATTACAACTACACGCAATTTATTGGGATTTACTATCAACAAGTATTACACCTTACCCGAAAATGCTAATGCATTATGTAAAAAGTACGTGGTAACTGCTGTTGACAGATTACACAACGAAAGTAAACCTAGCGAAGCCTTGTTGAACACCGAATAAAAATACCCTTACAAAATAAAACATAAAAACAAATGAAAAAACTACTATTAACAACTCTCTTATTTTGTGTGATGCTCAGTGCATACGCATCCACAAAAATTGAATTTACACTTGATGGTAAAAGTAGGGCTTACGTTTTGTATTCACCTTCTTCTGTTAACCAGTCTGAAACATATCCATTAGCCATATTATTACATGGCCTAGGACAAACTATAGAAACTTGCATGGACGCAGTCACTGCACAAAATATAGCCGATAACAATTCAACATATTTAGTTTTGCCTCAAGCATTACCTGAGCAAGATGAAAATATTGTTTCGGTCGTAGGTATGTATAATGCAGATTTTCAGACAAGCATAAAGACAAGTGCATGGGGTGCAGGCGCTAGCGCAGAAGTTAATGATGTTATTCCCCCGGATGTGCAAGCATTATTTTGCACATTATACCCTAGCATATGTGCAGCCGGCAAAATAGAATTAAATGCAAATGTTGATGACGTAAAATTTATCAATACCATTATAGATCAACTCAACAACGATAGTGAGATTTACATTGATAATGACCGTATTTACATGGCAGGTTTATCATTAGGTGGTGCAATGGCATATAAATATACATTTAGCGATAATTCCCAAATTAATAAAGTTGCTATTGCAAGTGGTTTTGTTGGGGCATCTGTTGATACAACAGGAGTATTAAACATTCCCATTATGGTATTGCATAGCAGAACAGACGAAACTATTCCATACGAAGGCGGATCATTCAATGGATCAATCGAAAATACTGTTAAATCATGGGTTAATAAGAACTCGCATGCAAATCCTAACATATATCAGATAGGTTCTGGTGCTGAAGGAACTACAATATATAACTATATCGAATCACCAAGAGTCTTGTTTTATAAAATTGAGAATGCATTACACAACCTTTCTAATGTAAATGGATTTGATCCGCTTACAGAAATATGGAAATTCTTCAACAATATACCATTGGGTGTGAATGATGCAAAAACAGACAAACTTGATATTTTCCCGAATCCTGCAGACGATATATTGTACACATCAGAAGATGGCACCTACACAATTACTGATTTAAGCGGAAGAGTTCTTAGAAAAGGATATACTGACGAGTATAGCATTGATTTAAAAGGTCTTTCAAGAGGACGTTACATTGTTGGTGTAACCACTGACACCGAAACATATAAAGCTGTTCTATTAAAGAAGTAAATCAGTTTATACCATACAAAAAAAGCAGACGAACTATATTGAATTCGTCTGCTTTTTTATCTCACTTAAAGATTATTTAAATGCTCTAAATATATCCATTCCGTTAGCATAGAGTAATAATAACAACAAGATAAACAACCCTATTTGTTGCATTCTCATCATAAACTCCGGGCTTAATTTCTTTCTAGTAATTATTTCGTACAATAAGAACAATATATGTCCACCATCTAAAGCAGGTATTGGTAAAACATTCATAAAGGCCAAAATTACAGATATGTAGGCTGTTAGATACCAGAATGCCGCCCATGAGAAATTTTGAGGAAACAGACTTGTGATGGTACCAAACCCGCCCAAACTCTCCATTCCTTCTTTGGAAAACACCATTTTCATATCGCTACCATATCCGGTAAATGTCTTTACACCCTTTTCAATGCCGGCAGGGAATGATTCAAAAAAGCCATATTCGTAATTTACAGTAGGATACACCTCAAAATAAGGTTTAACATATACACCTATGCGTCCGGCAGAATCCAAAGCCAATGAAACTGAATCTATCACTCCTGTACGATAAAAATTTAATTTAACTACATCGTTTTTGTGATTTTGAAATATCGAATACGAATCATCCATTGTAATTATTGCAGTTCCATTTACGCCCACAATACTATCTCCTGCTTGCAATCCGGCACTTTCAGCCGATCCTCCATGAATTACTTCTCTTACAACAAAAGGAGTTCGATATGATGCAAATCCTTGCTTAGATGCGATCATATCTTTCATAAAAGTACTTGTCATTGTCAAAGTTTGTTCCTTACCATTTCGCAAAACAACTACTTGTGATGCACCAATGATTTTTCTCATTGATTCCTCATCGAAGTATGTTAGACTATCTCCGTCTGCCGATAATATAATATCACCATCTTTAAAGCCTTGTGCATGTGCCACCTCCGAAAAATCCATTCCCAGCTTAGCTTCACGCATAGGAACATTACTTTCACCATAAGTAAATAAAACCATTGAGTAAATAATTATGGCAGCAATAAAATTCATAACCACACCTGCCAACATTATTATTAATCTTTGCCATGCCGGCTTCGATCTGAATTCCCAATCCTGAATAGGCCTTTTCATTTGCTCTTTGTCAAGACTTTCATCTATCATTCCGGCAAGCTTTACATAGCCACCAAATGGCAACCACCCTATACCATATTCAGTTTCACTATTCTTTGGTTTCCATTTGAACAATGAAAAACCGGGATTAAAAAATAAATAAAATTTTTCAACTCTCACTCCGAAAATTTTTGCCGTAATAAAGTGTCCAAATTCATGAACAATAACCAATAACGACAAACATGCCAACAACTGCAATATTTGAATCAATAACTGCATATAAAAATATTTTGGTAATTATTTATGTAAATATTTATGTTCAGCCACTAATTGACGCGTTTCCGAATCAGTAGCCACATAATCCTCATAAGTCGGTCTTTCTACAAACGGAACCTTATTCATCGCAAATTCAATGACATCACTCATCTGTAAGAACCCTATTTTTTCTTGTAAAAACGCAGATACTACAACTTCGTTTGCAGCATTAATAATACAGGCCATATTTCCACCTCTTTTCAAAGCCTCATATGCAAATCCTAAATTTCTAAACTTGTTTAAATCAGGACGTTCAAAACTCAGATTTGCCAAATCAAAGAAATCAAGACGCGAATATGAATTTTCAAGACGATCAGGATATGCAAAAGCATATTGTATAGGCAAACGCATATCGGGCATACCTAATTGAGCCTTTACTGCACCATCAGCAAACTGGACCATCGAATGTATAACAGACTGAGGATGCACAACTACTTCTATCTGACTACTCTCAACTCCAAACAACCATTTAGCTTCAATTACCTCAAAACCCTTATTCATCATACTTGCAGAATCAATGGTAATTTTTGCTCCCATCGACCAATTTGGATGTTTTAATGCATCTGATTTAGTAACATGCTGCAATTCCTCAAGTGTTTTTGATCTAAATGGACCACCGGATGCCGTAAGTAATATCTTTTCTATTTTATTATTTCCCTCGCCAGATAAACACTGAAATATTGCTGAGTGTTCCGAATCAACAGGGATAATTGTACTATTATAATTTTGTGCTAAAGAGCATATTAACTCACCAGCCACAACCAATGTCTCTTTATTTGCCAAAGCAATTGTTTTACTTGCTTTTATAGCATGTATGGTAGGCAATAAACCTGCATAGCCAACCATAGCAGTTAATACCATATCAACAGATGGCATCTCAACAAGTTCGCAAATAGATTGCATCCCGGCAAACACTTTTATATCTTCATCTGCCAATGCAGTCTTTAATTTATCATAATGTTGTTCGTTGGTTATTACTACAAACAGCGGTTTAAAACGACGTGCTTGCTCAATTAGCATATCAACATTATTATTTGCCGTCAGCGCGTACACTTCAAACAAATCATAATGCGCTGAAATTACGTCTATGGCTTGAGTTCCTATCGAACCTGTTGAACCCAATATCGCTATTCGTTTTTTCATTCTAATACTATGTAATTACTTGGATCTTGTGGTTGCATGCCATTCCACAATTCGAAATGTAACGAAGGCTTATCTTTTTTATCGCCATGTCCTACAATTGCAATAACCTCACCGGTATTTACCACATCGCCGGTTTTCTTAAATACCATGGATGCCCCTTTATAGACTGATATAAAATCTTGTTTATGCAAAATCTGTATAAAATACCCATCTTGAGGATCATAACCTGAAGATAGGACGACACCCTTATAAACAGCCGAAATTGTTGCCTGTGGTTGAGTTGATATATCTATACCGAAATGATTCTGCACCGGTGAAAATTTTGTTGTAATAATGCCATTAACAGGTCTAAAAAACACCATATCTGTTGATGCATTTGCAGTATTGGTTAAATTATACCTCTCTTCGTCTTCAAAGTTTTTGCAGAACTCCTTTTCTTCTGCAGTTTTCTCCATTAAAACTTCTTCTCTTTTCTGCGCCATTAAAGAATCCGATGTCATTGTAGTATCAATAGGAATGTTACCCATAACAACTTCCTTAATTGTATTCAAATAAACTTGTCGCATTTCAACTTCTTGAGTTAAAGAGTCTATTTTTATAGCATCCTCAACCACCTCTTTCCTTAATGCTACATCTACGTTTTCAGGCAATAATTTTCTCAATGGTGTTACCCATATCAAAAGTGAAAACAAAGCCATTGCGAGTAATAATATTACCATCGAGAGCACAAAAAAACTAAGGACAGATAATCTGAAGTGATACACTTCTTCCAAGGTTCCCTCATTAAGTACAGATAACTTATATTTTACTCTTATTCGTTTGAAAAAACTTAGTTTATTGTCTTTTTTCATTTTAATTATATTCTCTAATCAACATGCAAAGATAGTGCAAGCCGAGAGTAAATGAAAATTTATTTTCATTTGCCGAGGCGCAGCCTATTTTGAACTAAATGTTAGTGATAGTGCAAGCCGAGAGTAAAT
>RZYM01000146.1 GCA_009930305.1 Bacteroidia bacterium | reverse complement strand
GGAGTAATGCTTACTATTTTTCCATTTCTTACAACATCAATCTGTTTAGCGCCTAGTTGTTCTAATGGACTTGAGTTGGCTATAAAGCCATTTATTCCCCTTAGCTTATCTACTACACCTCCACCTACTCCAACCTCATCGGCTATCACACGACTGTATGGTATTTTTTCTTCTTCCAATACTTCTTTTACTTTTTGTGCTGTAATCTCTGTATCTTGAAAGAACCAAGTATATCTTTTATAGTTTTTAAATCCTTTCCATAGGTATAACTTAGTTGAGTCTTTACCAAATCTAGCTATATCTAGGGTCGCATATTTATTACCATCTTCTACTGTGTTTGTAAATAAGTCCTCAATTGCCTCTCCCTTAACTAAACACGCCTTATCATCATCATAATCCCAATTGCCATCTCTTAACCTATCTCTTGTTGCTTTATCTGATATTTCGCTTAACTGTTCTCCGTAAATGTCTGATGTATAATTATTGTCTGAGTATAAAGAGCGAATAAAAGCATAAGCCCTGCCAAGTGTTCCATTTTTAAATGGATTGTAAAATAATCTTTTAAGCCACCCCTTTTTAGGATTAGCTGTTATAAGTAGTTTAGGGTGTAATCCATATTCTTTATTTAAATGTCTTCCTACACGAGTCTTTAAAACATCAAACGCTTTAAAGTCTATCTCCCCGGCTTCTTCAAGCCACCCGCCAGTATATTCAAGTGAGCCAAACCTTTCAAATAATGGGTCGGTTGGGACAAAGTTAACATCAAGTAAGTCTATCTTGGAGCCATTAAAGAACTCTATATAGTTATACTGTCCGTTTAGTTTCCAGTCTTTGTCTGGTATTTTGTGATAAGAGCAAACCTTTTTAAATGTTTCATAGCTTGATGCCATTAAACGCTTAAGCTCCTTTCTTCCAATAAACCATTTAGATTTTGGATATTGATAACACATTACTAATAACCACTCGCACCCTAACCAAGACTTCCCCCCACCAGCGCCACCTCCAAATAAAATATATTTAGTTACCTTATCTAAAAGTTTCTGCCAAGCTAAATGTTGCTTAGGTAGAGGGCTTATCGTTGGTGTTATCTTCTTCTGTGTTTCCATTTGTTTCTCTTGGGAGTATATAATTAAATCCTGCTATTTTTTCTCCATTAGTGGTGTGGTCTATCTTATCTGTAATCTTTCCTTTTAATTTATAGTAGGAGTCAATTGCTCTCATCTTAGTGTTTTCATCAGCTCCTTTAATCAATTTGAAATGTTCTTGTTTTACTATTGAGTCAACAAAGCCTCTTTCTTCTAATATATCATCAATTCTCTTAATGACACTAGGCTTTCTAAGGTATTCGTTAGACATTACACTAGCAGTTTTATAAGCAGAGTTAGCTAATATTCTTTGTTCATCTGTCCTTTCCTTCTCTGGTATATCAAGTAACTCTTTATTTTCTATATCAAACGCAATAAGGGCAGACTGCGTTCCGTTTCC
>RZYM01000145.1 GCA_009930305.1 Bacteroidia bacterium | reverse complement strand
TGTTTTCGTTTCACCGGGACAAGTGATGGAGCTGGATAATGATGGTTTGGTCTATCAACCCAAAGGGCATGCGCTGGTATTTCATCCGGATCTGCTTCAGGGTACTCAATTGGCAAAAATTATCAGCGACTATAATTTCTTCAGTTACAAATCAAATGAAGCATTGCACCTGTCAGAACGTGAAAGACACATAGTGCTGGATTGTTTCGCAAAAATAGAATATGAGTTGCAACAAAGTGTGGATAAGCACAGTAAGAAACTCATCACTTCCAATATAGAACTGTTTCTGAATTACTGCAACCGTTTTTACGACAGGCAATTTATCACCAGAGAAAATGTCAATCAGGGAATAATTGAGAAATTTGAAGAGAAGTTGAACGATTATTTCTCATCAGATAAGCCTCAAAGATTCGGATTACCTTCCGTGGCCTATTTTGCAGATGTACTCCACTTGTCGGCAAATTACTTTGGAGATCTGATCAAAAAGGAGACAGGGAAATCGGCTAAAGAATATATTCAATTCGAAATCATCAACCTGGCAAAGAACCTTATATTCAACAAGGAGAAAACGATCAGCGAGATTGCCCATTCGTTGGGGTTCAAATACCCCCAGCATTTTACCCGAATGTTCAAGAATGAAACAGGATTGACACCGAATGATTTCAGGAATCAGAACTGACATATCACTTCCAACATGCTATCTCGCAATTAAATATAAACATTGATTCATCCAATAGAGTCCCATTAAACACCTGACCGCGTGTAAACAAGTAGTTTCAGGGGTAAATATTGATATGGTGTTACCAGGGGGGGTAGAAATTGAAAGTTTTTATCAAGACTATAAGAAAACAAGGGAAACAATGGAGCAAATTGTTTGATTTGTTTTTGGGTGTTACAAACTGTTACAGCACATTTCCTGACTTTGACTATGCGCCACCCTATTCGATATTTGGATCGATTAGAGGCTTAATTGCCTCCTGTTGTGATGCAAAGTCAGGAATATCAAGGAGCGGCTCAGCGGCAAGAGGATGCTTGTCTCCTCCGAGGCGAGCCTGGAGGGAAAGCTCTTTGTCGAGTTCATCGCGCTGATCTATCTTTCCTATATTAAAAGACAAATGAGCGAGAACAATCTTTTCAAACAATATACTATTCAAGGGCTGCTCGATAAGGTGGACCTTGTCGAGTGCTACACCGAACCTGGCAAGTCCTTGACAGTGGGAAAGGTACTTCAAAAGCAAAGGCAACTATTCAAGGATATGGATGTGCTACCACCGGATACCGTCGCCTCGTTATGAGTGTACGGGAATACAGGATTCATGTGACAAATCAACTAAAAGAACCTTTGGAATATCCCGAGATCTCAATTCCAAATAAACTACATAGAATTGGTACAAATAATGGCAAATTGATTGTGAATACAGACATTATTGAAGTAGGCGATTCAATTTTGGTACGGTATATGGGGTACGAACCTAAAAATGTAATT
>RZYM01000144.1 GCA_009930305.1 Bacteroidia bacterium | reverse complement strand
TCAAACTGGATCACTTGCTGCTTATTCATCCGCGCCACCCTTACTATGTATATTATACAGTGAGTCGGAATAGTTCACAAGCCTTTTCAGTCTTATCGTTATTTTCATCGCATTCCTTGACTACCTCCTCACTATATGCTATATTCATGCAATCCCATCCACACCTATTTGGTTCGCACCCTTCATTGCAATGCATTTTACCACCCATTATTTATATTACCCCAATTTATGTGATATAGGAGGGGTGTAAATTACAGGGTAGTAAAATGGGTGTGATTTTCCAATATATTTATAGTTCATAATATTTGGGTATTTTTGCTGAAACGAATTTGAAAAAGAGTACAACTCTTTAGCCCCGCCAGAGTTAGAGAAATCAAAAATAAAAGAAAAAAGAATGCTATCATTGTCTAAACTTAATGCAATATGTGATGGGTACTTTTTCTCAGCGTCAAAAGCCAGCAAGTCCGAAGTGTACTCCAACAGGGATACTCTGTAAGAAGTATCAGAAGTCATTCTAAATGTTGCGCCAGACCGAGAAAGGATGTCACCAACCAGTAACGACGCTGGAAAAATAAAGAAGGGGGCGTATGGCGTAGTTTGTGAAATATTGTCATTAACTCTATTAACAAATTTTGACCACTCATTAAACTCCATCTTTTTTGGCATAGAAACAGCCTTGTTTATAATAGTCGTGTTGGAATCAAGAAAGGATAATCCGGCCTTGTTTACAAAACTCCACAATGCCTCCTTACTTAAAGTAAACTCTTCCCCTTCAAATGTAGTAAACTTCTCCAGTAGGGGGAGAAGAATATCCTCTGTAAAGGGGGAACACGCAGTAAACATCCCACGTTTGGATTCCTTCTTGTTTCTAAAAGAATACTTAGACGCTAAATACAATATATTTGGCATCATGTATTTACTTAGACTGTTCACTAACTCTAACTCCTTTACCAGAGAGTTATCCGTAAATTTGTAGGTCAGGTAGCCTACAGGAGTTATACAGGAAAGATTGGTAATACCACTATTTTCATTGTGTGGCTGAAGATAATTCATTGCTGTCCCCTCCATTTATTAGTGTTGCACATATTATACTATAGAAAGTAAAGATTGTCAATTGGTTTACTGGTTCCCCCTTTCATAATTTGGGTTTTGGTAAGGAGAAAAATAATTTAATGGGTTGATTTGATTTTCTTTGGATTTATGGGTAGACCTCTCCATTGAGGCGTTAAGGTTTGTTTAAGACCCAATCCCTAAACAAGACAAATCAAATCTAAGACTTTCTTTGTATTTCTTAGGGGCTAGGACTTAATCCCTAAACAAGACAAATCAAATCTAAGACTTTCTTTGTATTTCTTAGAACCTTTGACCCAAGACAAATCTTAACACAATGGAAAACCATTGTCAATAGATTTCAGTCAACCGGAAAAAAGAACTTTTTATTGTGTACATTTGCTGTCTTTCTATTGACAAGAATGGCCCTATACCTTTAT
>RZYM01000143.1 GCA_009930305.1 Bacteroidia bacterium | reverse complement strand
TATCTGCGGGGAAGTCCTCAACCAAGATAACGAAGAATTCCATTCCTGGGAGGAGGCCAAAGCAGCGGAGAAAGCAAGTGGATGGGTAACAAAGAGGCGTTCCCATACCTGGGTTGATATTTGTAGTGAGTGCAGAGAGGAGTGAGTTTGTTTGAGTGGTTGGATCTCATTACACCGAAGCATACAAAACCATTGGTTATATAAAGAAAAAAGAGTTTTTAGTAAATATGAAGCCTGGATTGATCTAATAATGATGGCCAACCACGAAGACAATAAGATTTTATTAGGGCAGGAATTAATCTTGGTCAAGAAGGGCAGTCGGATTACCTCCATTAGAAAACTAAAAGAAAAGTGGAAGTGGAGCAATACCAAAGTTACTACTTTTTTAAAAATGTTAAAAGATGATGGAATGATTGACTATAAAAGCGACACAAAAAAGACGCTTATAACCATTATAAACTATGACAATTATCAAGATACGGAAAAGAAAAAACGCCACAAAAACGCCACAGAAACGCCGCGTAAGCGACACGAGTCAACACAAACAATAATTAATAATAATGACAATAATTATAATAATAAAGATATTGTCGAGATAGTTGATTATTTAAACCAGGTTTGTAACACAAAATATCTTCCCAGTTCTAAAAAAACTCAATCACTTATTAATGCCAGGCTGAATGAAAGTTTTACAGTTGATGATTTTAAAACAGTAATTGATAAAAAATATAAAGAATGGTCACAAGATGAAAAGATGAATAAATTCTTAAGGCCTGAAACATTATTCGGAACTAAATTTGAAAGTTATTTAAATCAGAAGATTGGAGGAAATAATGAAAGAACAACTAGAGAAGCTGAAAAATACTCTGAAGGAGAAGATATCGCAAGAAGAGCAGGAATCTTATCCTTTTGAATGCGAAACCTGTCAGGACACCGGAATTATTATAACAAGCAAAGATGGATACGAGGTTATAGACAAATGTAAGTGCAGAATAAGAAAAGAAATACAACAAAGAACCGACAATAGCGGACTTGCAGGACTGGTAAACATCAAAACATTTGAAAATTTTAAAACTGAGAAACCATTTCAAAAGATGGCAAAAGACCTGGCATTGGAATTTGTGGAAGAATTTAAAACTGGCAACAAAAAGTCTTTTGCTTTCCTGGGGCAATCAGGAATAGGCAAGTCGCACTTACTAACTGCAATAAGTGGGGAGCTGCTAGAACATAATGTAAATGTTAAGCATTATACAGCAGATGAAATACTTCAAAAACTCCATGCCTGTAAATATGATGAAGATAATTATAATCTGGAGTTTGGGAAAATTGCTAATTGCGGACTGCTTTTCATAGATGATCTTTTTAAATCGTCAGTAACTAATTATTACAAGCAAGAAAGCATTAAACAGGAAGATCTAAGAGAAATGTTTAAGCTAATTAATTACAGATATAACAAGAGACTGCCAATGCTGATTAATAGCGAAATACACTTTGAAAG
>RZYM01000142.1 GCA_009930305.1 Bacteroidia bacterium | reverse complement strand
CCAATTATAATTACATTCGCCATAATTAATTTCCACCTTTCTCTTTGACTGTGTAGATTATAGCAATAATACTTCTACTAGTTCTGTGACAGAATCACATGGAGTCTGAATTTATATTAGAGTTGTCAGCAGTAATTGGTACACTGTAAATGGATATAAAATATTTCTAGTAAATCAATAGACTTCAATGGAAAACTATATCGCAGAATAATCATATTTAGAATAAAAAAACGACCGATTGAGCAATTCAATCAGTCGCTTCTTCATAAACAAAGAATCTAATAGTTTTCTTTTCTTACTTCAAAATAACTCTGTGAGTACTTGCATACGGGACATACCTCAGGAGCTTTTTTACCCATAACAAGATGTCCACATACACGACATTCCCACATGGTTTCTTCGCCCTTTTCAAATACCTGTTGCATTTCCACATTTTTAAGTAAAGCACGGTAACGTTCTTCATGGGCTTTTTCAATAGCAGCAACTCTGCGAAATCTTGCAGCTAATTCAGTAAATCCTTCAGCTTCAGCATCTTTTGCAAATCGGTCATACATATCTGTCCATTCGTAATTTTCACCCTCCGCAGCATGTAAAAGGTTTTCGGCAGTAGAGCCTAAATTACCAAGTTCTTCATACCAAAGCTTGGCATGCTCCTGCTCATTTCGAGCTGTTTTTAAGAATAGTTCTGAAATCTGGTCATAGCCTTCTCTTGAAGCTATATTTGAAAAGTATGTGTATTTATTTCTGGCCTGGCTTTCGCCCGCGAATGCTTCCATTAAATTATGTTCTGTTTTGGTTCCGACATATTTGTTTACAGAAGAAGATTTTTCCTCGATTTTTTCAAAGGCCGAAGCTGGTTGCTTACACACTGGACATTTGAAGTCCTCAGGCATTGGTCCTTCATGAATATAACCACAAACGCTGCAACGATATTTTTCCATAGTTTTTTTCTCCTTTACTCCGGTGGAAGTAGTTTTTGTTTTATTGTTTTTATCCAAAAGTTCTAACAATCGTCTTACTGTGGACTCAGGAAAATCATCTGGTTGATTTTCATTCAGTAATGAGCCTAAAAGGTTGGACACGTTTTGGCTTTGTGGAAGCATATATCCAGACTCGCGTAGCAGATCCTCTGCCATCAATCGATTTGATTTACTCATTGCTTCTGCTAGTTGTCTAAGAATAGGGTTATCTGTAGTTTTTGCAATGTTTTTGGCGATTTTCTCCTGAGTAGTTTTACTTTCTGCCAATGAAAGAAGTGCATTTTTTACAGAATTCATTTTTTCTTGTTGAGGAGGAAAATCATCAGGAATCAAAGAAATCGCATGGGAAGGACAGGCATCTACACATGCACGGCATCCACTTAAACATTTTGAAGCATCAATCTGCCCCGTTTCTGTATCAGTTGCCCCAGTAGGGCAAACATATAAGCAAAGACAATCTTTTGTACATAATCTAATGTTTCGAACTGCATGCATTTGTATTACCCCCTTTGTATTTGT
>RZYM01000141.1 GCA_009930305.1 Bacteroidia bacterium | reverse complement strand
ACCTTTCGCTGCAGACAAGGCAGAAGATATTACAAAATCACTTAAACTGAGATTCTCCAGCTTAGCTGCCGCCAAGATAAGGTCCTTTACATCCCCGGGAACCCTCGCCTCGATCCGCTCCTTTTTACTTGTTCTGTTTTTAATACATGTATCCATGGCTCGTTCCCCCAAATATTATCGTATAGCATGCACTATGCACCTTCAAATTGTACGGCAAATAACCGTACAAGTCAATTTTGGGGGATCTCTTCATTATCAGGGATAGATTTCCGAATAGTGTTGGTCTGATTCTGGATCCTCAATATTCGATACGTAAAGGCCCGGCCAAGTTTTTTGAACCCTTTATAACTGCTCTAATAAACAAAAGCCCAAACCGTATTTCCCAAGGGTTAAGTAAATATGTCAAATGTGTAGGTCTGACCCCAATTACAACTCAATTCGGGTTTTTAATGACTCATCTCGGTGGATTTTAAGTCTTGAGATATTCTGTCCATGTTGTTACTTATAGTCCGTTGTCTTATTTTCCATAATAATAATAATTGAATATGGCATGATTATAAATTGAGGCAGGTGTTATTGAGTGATATTGCAATCCTTTGGTAACAGAGTAAAAGCCTTAAGGCAAGAAACTGGGTTAAGTCAAGAAAGATTCGCGTTAATAGTCGGCCTAGACAGAACATATATTTCCAGTGTTGAATCTGGCAAACGCAATATATCACTTATCAATATTGAAAAAATTGCTCACGGTTTAAATATTAAAATAAACACAATATTTGAAGGTATAGATTAATGAATTACTATAATCCATATGAAAATAAACAATACGAAGATTGGGAGTCCATTACAAAAAACTTAATCTCAAATCACCCACTATCAACTGAAAATATCCAAAAAGAAGTGTTAAATTCATGGGAAGATATTTTTAATAGTTCTATTGGCGTATATAAAATTGGAGTTGATATTTTTCCACAACCACAAATAATGGGTTTTTTTTTACATGAACTTATTGCATTGCACTTACATCGCCAATCTCCCAGAGAATGGTCGAGAAATAACACAATTAACGACAAGGACTTAGTATATTTATCAGATACTAAATATTCTATAGAAATAAAAACATCTAGTCACCCCAATAAGATTTTTGGTAATAGAAGTTATGCTCAAAAAACAGAATCTACGAAAGGGACCAAATCAGGGTATTATCTTGCTGTAAACTTTGAAAAATTTGATAAAAGTAACCCAAAACCTAAAATCTTGATAATAAGATTTGGCTGGCTAGATCATACTGATTGGGTAGGACAAAAATCTGCTTCTGGTCAGCAAGCACACATTCCTTCGCGGATCGAAAGTAAAAAATTATTGAAAATATATGAATTAAAAAAGGGATAGTTGATTTGCTGGGTTTGTAGCTAGATAATGTTCTATTCTTTTTTTAGTAAGTTCACAATAATGCGAGTTAATTTCAAAACCCAAGAAAAACCTATTATGAGCAATTGCAGA
>RZYM01000140.1 GCA_009930305.1 Bacteroidia bacterium | reverse complement strand
AAGCACAAGACTGATAATATCAGGCATTCCACCCACAGCAAAATGACTAACTCCACCGGTTAATGCTGTAAATGCCATAATAAATACACTTGTTCCTACTGCCATATGCATTTCATAACCTAAGAAAGAAGTAAGCACGAACAAAAGCATCATGCCACCACCTGCACCGACAGTTCCACATATAAAGCCAACCATAGCTCCACCAACAATAGACTTAACAATCCTACTATTCTTGCTCTGTTCTGCCATCTGTTCCTTTGTGGTCTGTACCGGTTTTAGCAAGAATCTTAATCCAATGATAATCATTGCAATCTGCATGGTTCCACTCATAGTCTTTTCCGGTAGAAAACTTGCTACATAACTTCCTACTGCTGTCATTGTCAACACAGAAATTAGTAACAAAATACTTCTTTTCACATCCAGATTCCCATTCTTTTTATACGTCCATGCACTTACTGAACTGGCTAAGACATCACTCATAAGTCCAATTCCTACAGCATGATAAGCAGGAATACCCAAAAATGTCACAAGCATAGGACCGATAACTGCTGTCGCACTCATTCCCGCGAAGCCTGTTCCTATACCGGCTCCAGCTCCTGCAATAAAACACACCAAAACTTTTATTAACAACTCCATCTTTATGCTTCCTCCAATCTGTTCTCTACATTTTCATTTCTACTCACTTGAGGAATAAATTTTGAAGCAAACCTCCCCTTGCCTTTCCTCTTTAAATACATATATCCAATCACAGAAAAAACAATTGCACCAATTAGATTAACCAACAGGTCTTGCATTGTATCTATAATTCCAATATCCATGTAACCACCAAGTCCAAGAGCCTCTTGTGTTCCATCAGAATATACGAGAATCGCATCCTCAATATCCTTTACATGAATCACCGTATTTGTATTACTGGCATCTAGCTTTACCGTATTAATTGTATGTACGATCGTATCCTTCTGCATGTCTAAAGCAAAAAAACTATCGCCGGCATATTCAAAAAACTCCCACAATATTCCTACTGTCATGGAAAAGCAAAACGCTACCAACGCTAAAAATTTCGGTGATAGCTGAAAAGTAAAACGTTCTTCACGATTCATCATATCTACTAACGCAAACCCTAATGCAGCACACAAAAAGCCGTTTATTGTGTGAAGCATCGCATCCCAGTGTGGCACATGAATATAGAAATTATTGATTTCTCCTAATATTTCAGCCGCAAAAATAAACAATAGCACAAATACTTCAAAGGTTGTAGGAAACTCTAATTTAAGTTTATGCGACAAAAAGCTTGGGATAATTAACAACACTAACGTCAGACCACCTAAAAACACACTTTCATAATCATCTCGCAGAAATGAACGTATCATCGAAAAAACAACCAATGCCCGCAGTACAAAATAGACCACAATAGTTGTTTTGTTCTTATACAAATATTTTTTTAAACTTATTTTTCTGTTCATAGGCATTCTCCTTTTCATGCTTATCAGACTTGCAAAGTCTATTTG
>RZYM01000048.1 GCA_009930305.1 Bacteroidia bacterium | reverse complement strand
CTTTTTCTACTCATTATTTCCCCTATTCTTTATAATCAAATTTTACTCAAAGAGAATAAAACTTTCTAAAAAATTGTTTGTTTTTCTTGGGGTATTATATATAAAAGTTTAATACTTCTCACTACTCAAGAGATAGGTACCACTTCTGACTTCATAGAATGGAATAGTAAAAATGGAACTGAGAAATTATCCATTTTGAAAAACATATATACATCATTTTTGCAAGAGCAAGATAAGAGGAAAGTGTCGAAGGCAGAAAAATTGCAAACTTCCATTTCGGATCCATCAAAAACAGAAAGATTGTTAACATCTGTTCTAGAACCATTAAAAACAGAAAGATTGTCAGAAATATTAAATAAATTTATAATTTTAAGTTCACAAGAAAATGATGAAGAACTTTATAAGATATTACTTCAATCGAAAACACATGGGATACCTTCTGAGAAAAAAATTGATTATATTAATTCACTAATGGGTTATATAATAAGCCCCCCAATCACTTCCGATACTAATAAGTGGGAAATTACATATCAAGATTTTAAAACTAAAACAGAATCTTTACATGCTGATTATAATTCAAAAACTATTATTTTTCCTGCAACATATCGCAGTCAAATGGCAACAGAAATGGAAGAAAAACAATATTCAGAATATACTTTTGTAAGAAAAATTAATGAAATAAATTATAAAGAAGTGAAAAGTAATGCTATTTCCGATCTTATTTACACAAGAAAAATACTCCTAGAAGAGTTAAGTGGTTATCAAATATCTAAAATACATTATGATAATTATGAAAAAGAAATACATGACACTTATATATCAAAATACAGAACGGCATCACTGCGAACTGAACATACAAAGCTTATAAGAGATTCGAAAATTTTTTATAATAATGTCACTGGAGAAGATGCACTAGCTTTTAGAAACTTCCATGACACTCCAAAGCGATTCAGGAATGGTCTTTTACATCAGATGGCAGATGATGATAGCGAGAGTAATCCAAGAAAAATTATCTGGAAATTAAAGGTTGAAGGAAATGAATAAATTTGTTGATAGTGTTTATAAAGTACATAATAACCCTTTTGCTTTTACTCCACTAATTGTAGTATTTTATGGTCAACTTCCTAGAAAACAAAAAAATATTTTATTAGCTTATCTTGTTTTGCCACTAATATTAAATGTACGGAGTAAACAAACACTTCAAACTGTTATGACAACAAGTAGTATTCATAGTTTTATAGATAGCAAAGATAAAAATAAGAGAGAAAATATTTTTGGTTTACCAGAGAGAATTCAAAACTACAAAGAAATAACGAATCAATGTATTCAGCATGCCATCGATAATAAGTGGATTAAAATTCATGAAGATTTATCAGTTGAAGTCCTAACAAGAATTGACAATAAAGTAAAAAACTTAGACCACTCGTTTAAAGCCTCATCAAATTTACATAAAATTTTTAAAGATTTAGATGTTGTTTCAATATATAGATTATTGGGAGTAAAAAAGCTATGAAAAGCCATATAAAATATTTAGGAGTAATAGATAAATCAAATAAAATTCATTATGTTGAATTTAATACAGGTGTAAATGTAATTACTGGTAAATCATCAACTGGTAAAAGTGCAATGATTGAGCTTTTTGATTATTGCTTCGGTAGTAGTGAATTTACAATACCATCAGGCATAATTACAGATAGTGCAGATGTATATTTTATGGTTTTAGCCATCCAAGATACTTTTATAACTATAGGGAGAAGTCCAAGTTGGTCAAAAAAGTTCTTAAAATTAGAATCTGAATTACCAAATATTATGAACTTGAGAAAAGAATATTTTCAAGAAAGTTATTTCCCAAAAGATTTCAATGTGGAACTTGGTCATCATTTAGGGTTAGATATAAATGATATTGATGAAGACAAAAGTACAAGAGATTATACTGGAAGGAAAAAAGGTCGTCCATCAGTTAGAAATATGGTACCTTTTTTGTTGCAACATCAAAATTTAATAGCCAATAAGCATTCTTTATTTTATAGGTTTGATGAAAAAGAAAAAAGAGAGCAAACAATTGATCAGTTTAAAATTTTTACAGGCTTTGTCAAACAAGAATACTACACTATTAAACAAAGTCTAGCTGATGAACAAAGAAATTTAAAAAGTTTAGAAAATCAACAAAAAGTCATAATGGAACAAAATGAGTTTAATGGCAAAAGGTTAGATGGTTTATTAAACGAGTATTTTGCAATAACTGGCAATAAATTAGTCGAAGAAGATGTAAAATATTTATTATTAAACCCCGCTAATTCATTACAAAAACTTGAAAAAAAAGAAATTTCAGCTAATTATGAATCAGCGCAAAGTTTAAAAGAATTACACGAATTAAAATATAAAAAAAATGAACTTTATTCAAAAAAAAGAAATTTACAACATAAACTCGAAGATATTTTATCCTCTATAACGTATGCAAATCAATATTTTCATAATGTTGAAAATTTAACAAGTGAAAATAAAGAGCAAATCAAAGTATCAGAATGCCCATTCTGTCATACTCATAATGAAAAAATATTAAATGAAGCGAATGATTTAAGTAATGCTATTAGTTGGTTGAATGGTGAACTTTCAAAATCAAATTATTTATTAGATTCATTTGAAAGTGATAGACGAGAAATTCAAGAGCAGATTAATAATTTAGATAAAGAAATTCGAATCATCTATCAAAAAATAAATAAATTAGAAGAAATCACAAGTGGATTGGAAAAAAATAAAAGTTTAGAAGAACAAGCATTAAAAGTAAAACTTAAAATAGAAAATTTACTTGAAAGCTTAGTCGGAAAAGATCATTCTACTCTTGATCTGCAAATAAACGAATCAAAGCAAAGAATTAAAGATTACGACAAAGATCTAGCTTTAAAATTTGATGTTAAGAAGAAATTAACGAATGCAGAAAAATATATCAATGATGAAATGAAAAAAATCGGTGAAAAATTTGATTTTGAAGACACTTATATCCCAATAAATTTAAAATTTTCGCTAGATACTTTTGAATTATGGCATGAAAGAGAAAATGGCGAGAAAATATATCTTCGTTCTATGGGAAGTGGTGCCAACTGGTTATATAGTCATATCACTTTATTTTTAGCCTTACATAAATTCTTTTGTTCTTTGGGTGATAGGTCTTTAATTCCACCAATTTTGTTTTTAGACCAACCTAGTCAAGTTTATTTCCCAACATCAATAAAAGATGAAAATCAACAGTTTGATATTGATGATATTGAAGCAAAAAAAGGAACAGAAACAAAAGATGAAGATTTAAAAGCAGTAACTAATCTCTTTAAGCAATTAGTATCTTTTTGCAAAACTACGTATGAAGAAACAGGTGTTAAACCACAAATTATTATTACAGATCATGCTGATCATCTAATCTTAGACAATGGTTTTGATTTTGAACAACTAGTGGCTGGTAGAAGATGGAGAGAACAGGGTTTCATTAAAAAATAATGACGGTCAACTTTTTTATTCTTTTCACTTTTTAAGAATTTGAAAAAAAGGAAGTTTTTTCATCTGATATCATTAAAAAAATCTCCCATACTACGACACAATCTGTCAAATACCCTCGATACACGTCTTCCATAATATTATGGAAGACGTTCGAGCTCTTATGCTTTGAATAACTATAAGCATTTCAATCATGATAATAAGGTATATTTTAAAAAATAATCTTAGTTATAATTGTACAATAACGCTTTTTGCAAGGAAAAAGAGTATGTCCCTCATATCATTTGATCATTTGCCTCTCACATGGAAACCTAACATTATTACCAATCATAAACCGTTTTATATTGCCTTAGCAGAACAATTAGAGTTGGATATAAAAAATGGAAGGCTTCTTCCTGGTACGATACTTCCTCCACAGAGGGAATTAGCCTATTTTTTAGATGTTAATGTGAGTACTATTTCTCGGGCATTTAAAATATGCACTAAGAAAGGTCTTATTTGTGGAACAATAGGGAGTGGCACAGTTGTATCGTATGACTCTTTAACTAATTTAAGTTTAATTCCTAAGCAGACTAATTTCCCATTAATAGAAATGGGATCAATGATCCCTGAAGAGAATACTTATGATGAAATAACTCAAGTGATTAAGGAAATGTTAAAAGAGACTGATTTTGGGAAACTATTTGGGTATGGGACATTTATGGCAACACATTGGCAAAAAGAAGCAGCAGTGAAATTTTTAACGCATATGGGCTGTCCTTCTACGAAAGATTCCATTGTTCCAGCACAAGGTGGGCAAAATGCTATTGTTGCTATTTTATCTGGTCTTTTTAAATCAGGCGATAAGATAGGAACAGACCCACTAACATATCCAGGATTAAAATCCGCAGCACATATGCTTGGGATTCAGCTTGTTCCTATTCGTCACATTGATAATGAGATGAGTGAAGAAGCCTTAATTCAAGCATGTGAAAATGAGAACATTAAAGGTATTTATATTATCCCTGAGTATCAAAACCCAACCACACATTTGATGTCAGAACAGTGCAAAAAAATGATAGCACGTGTTGCAAAAGAGAGAGATATTATCGTCATCGAAGATGGAATTCATAGCCTTCTAAACGAAACTCCTAGAAGCACAGTTGCAATGTATGCACCAGAGCAGACATGTTATATTGCAAGTCTTTCAAAGATCGTTTCTCCAGGTCTTAGGTTAGCTTATATTGTAACACCTTTACGATACAAAAATGCTATAGCTAATGCACTTTATAATCTGAACATTACAATTTCACCTTTTTTGTTAGAACTTGCTTCTCGAATGATTGCATCAGGTAAAGCATTGAAATTAGCTCAAGAACGACGTCATTTAGCAATGAAATGCAATGAAATTGTAAATACAATTTTAGTAGATTTTGATGTACGTGGTGAAAATTCATCGACCTTTCGTTGGTTGATTTTACCTGAAACATTAGATGCGAAGTATATTGAAGAAAAAGCCTTTAATTTGGGTGTTCAAGTCTACAGTTCAGAGCGTTTTACTGTGGGAACAACAAAACCAATTTCAGCGATACGACTTGCTATTACAGCGTCAAGTAGTTTAGAAAATTTAGAGAAAGGTTTAATAATTTTAAGAGATTTACTGCACAAAACATAATTGTTTTACATACAATTTTACGAATGTATGTATGATATGATTCCTCTTTAAAAATCTAGAGGATATTATCACATGAAATATTACGTTGTTGATGCATTTGCTGAAAAACTCTTCGAGGGAAATCCTGCTGGCGTGTGTGTTTTAGATGTATGGCTCAGTGATGAGATGATGCAAAATATCGCTATGGAAAACAATCTCTCTGAAACCGCTTTTACATGTAAAGAAAATGGAAAATACCGCCTTCGTTGGTTTACCCCTGGTGGCGAGATAGATTTGTGTGGTCATGCAACACTTGCAACGGCATTTGTATTGGCAAATTTCGTAGAACCTAATATCACGATATTTGAATTTGAAACATTAAGCGGTGTATTACGTGTAGAGCGCAAAGAAAATATGTATGAGATGGATTTCCCATCATTTGAGATGACATCTATACCTGTTACAGAGGCGATGAAAGAAGCGGTTGGATATCCTATTGTTGAAGCATGGTTAGGACGCGATTTAGTTTGTGTTTTAGAAGATGAAAACTATGTTCATGCCGCTAATCCTGATCTTGAAAAAGTCAAAACATTAAAGGGCTTATTGCTCCATATTAGCGCAAAAGGCTCGCTCTATGACTGTGTGACACGCAGTTATGCCCCAAAATTGGGTGTAAGCGAAGACCCTGTCTGCGGTTCTGGGCATTGCCATATTGCACCTTTGTGGATATCTAAACTTCGTAAAGATCAGCTCGTTGCACGTCAAGCTTCCAAGCGTGGTGGAACGCTTTACTGCAAGATGAATAAAGACCGCATTACGCTTTGTGGGCACGCTGTACTTTATAGTATAGCTGAACTTTTTGTGGACTAGAACCATGAAATCTACGAAAAAATCAATCTATTTATGTGCTATTTCAAATATTTCCAGTGGAAGTTGTACTGAAGATTGTGGATTTTGTACGCAAAGCGCTCATCACAAAATCGTAATTGAGCGTTACAAATATAAATCCATTGATCAAATTGTCCTAGAAGCAAAAAGTGCAGTAAAAAATGGTGCACTTGCTTTTTGCCTAGTGACATCAGGGCTTGGCTTAGATGATAAAAAGCTGGTCTACGTATGCGAAGCTGCACATGCGATCAAAAAAGAATTATCCAAGATACATCTTATTGCTTGCAATGGTATTGCAACGCTTAAACAACTCAAAACACTTAAAGAAGCTGGCGTTGATTCGTACAATCACAATCTTGAAACTTCAAAAAATTTCTATAGCAAAGTTTGTACAACACATTCATGGGAAGCACGTTACCAAACGTGTAAGAATGTAAATGAAGCAGGACTTTATTTATTTTGTGGAGGAATTTTTGGTCTTGGTGAAACAAAAGAAGATCGAGTTTCATTTATAGAGAGTGTTAAATCGTTAAATCCTTTGACTATGCCTCTTAATTTTTTTATTCATCATCCCTCCTTGCCACTTCAAACTGATACGCTGAATGAAGAAGAGGCGTTAGAGATTATTCGTGAGGTGCGTATTGCTTTACCTGAAACTCGTTTAATGCTTGCGGGAGGGAGAGAAACAATATTTACATCATCCCATTATGATATTTTTGAAGCAGGTATTGATGCGATCGTTATTGGTGATTATCTTACAACCAAAGGGGAGTGCCCAGAAAAAGATCGTGTCATGATTGAACATTTGGGCTACAGAGTTATTTCATCGTGCGATTTGTAAATGAATGATAAATTGATAAAGATCAAACTATCATGCCGAATCATCTAGCTAATAAAATCATAAATTAAAAGAAGGTTTCAAATGTCCTATAATGTTAAACTCTCTTCCGCATTTAACCATACCAAAATGCGAAGTGACAAAATTACTCCTTGCTCTGGTATGTGCTCTTTTTGTACGGCTGATTGCGTGGGTACCTGTGAAATTGGCGTATCTGCGGTACTTGGTCAATCACTTGTCTATCCTACAAATACAGGGGATAATCAAGTTGCGAGTGAGAAAGAGTATCCCATTGACTATTCTCATTTTAATATTAACGGTCGAGCTTTTGGGGCAGTGGGATGTCCAGCAGATAGCGAGGATGCTACTATCTATGGTGTAAACCTATCCACGACTATTGGTCGAAATCATCCAATCAAGTTAAATATGCCGATTATTTTGCCAGCATTAATTAAATTAACCCAAACTGCTAGTTAAACAGAAGAGCTTTTTTGTCATCACTAAGCTTCAAAAAGCAGTTGATAGCATACGCAGTGATGAAAAGTCTAAGCTTT
>RZYM01000139.1 GCA_009930305.1 Bacteroidia bacterium | reverse complement strand
CATGCTGGAGTATGTTAGGGTATTAACGAAAGGTAGTTCGTCGATTTTAGAGCGTTTTAGAGCGTTTAAAAGAGATAAATGCTTTTGTCTTAGAAATTTAATTAACGGATTTGTGAAAAATATGTGTTTAAGTAAAGAAGAAATTGAGGAAATCGAACAAAGGGTAAATCATACACAAGAAGGAGCTAAGAAGTTTAAAGATTGGGAGCAGGTAATGCCAGCCGTGCAAGAAGGTATTCAATTTTTACAAAATGAGGTTACAAGATTACAAGGATTAAATCAGCTATACACGTCAGGAATTATTGAGCTTTATGAAGCAGACATGAGAAATGACAATGGTGCCAAGAAAGAGATTTTCTCTCGTTTTGGTCTGCCAGATATTTTAAATCAAATCAACGATGAGGAGTTTTAGTATGAGTAAGTTTTTAGAATTTTACACAAACCCAATGGACATTGTTCAGTTTTTAGATGGAGAAAAAGCAGAGAGATTAATGAAAAATGTTCTTAGCAAGGCAGTAATGTTTCACACAGATACAGGATTGAGCCCAATTGTAAAATCAGAGGCTTATGATATTTATTTATTGGATTATTATTTTCTAGTTCATCAGTTAAGCGAACATGTTTTTACTTTTTTTGAGAATCAGAATATTGCACTTGCTGAAGAAGCAAAGAAACAAATTGTTGATGATTTTGGAATGAGTAGTAAGAACAATATTAAGAGATTGTTGATTAACTTACTGGATTACAGAGAAGTCATGTTTAGCAATACAGATAAGCGTTGGGTTTATTCACTAAAACGATATAGGGGTGCATACAATGGGAAACTTTTTCTGATGTCTGGAGTTGTTGTAAATGGGAATTTTATCAAGGAAAAATTATCTGATGCAGAGCGGGAGAGATTAGAAAAGATTAGTGAACCTAGTCAGTATGTGCTTGAAGCATCAGGGAATAAAGCAATGGTGTTTCATCAATCAGAAAGTGGCACTTCCCCTGTTTTAACGTTCGCTTAGATTGTCAGTGGTTGGCTTGCCTATTTATTATTTAGTATTATATATTATTATATTATATATTTTTTATTAATGACTACATATTAATTCAAAACGAAAAGTATGCAGTCCCCATATTTATTAAAATGATATTAAAACATAGTAATATATATTATAGGCAAGCTACCAATATTTTTTAAAGGTAGCAGTGATGTCATTTACAAACTTTTTATTTGGTGTTTTTTTACTATTGGTGCTGTTTTTCTTAGTCCAAAAAATCTTAAATTCTAAAACGGTTAGAATATCTCTTATTGCTTATCGAGAACATTTGAACCAGAAAGCAATAGAAAAAGAGATGCAAAAAACACGCCAAAGAAGCATTGAGGAAATTAGAAATCCAGACAGAGTTTTAGAAACAATTATGAAAATCAAGCGTGGTGAGCAGGTGACAATACCTATTGCTGCGTTTGATTATATTTACCGTAATATGAAAAAGTTTTCTATTGTTGATAAAAATGGTCGGATTACAATTATTAATCAA
>RZYM01000138.1 GCA_009930305.1 Bacteroidia bacterium | reverse complement strand
CAACCAAGATGGCGCAATGACATTCAGATTCAAAAACGGCTCGGAAGTCACAGCTTAACATTCAACTATTTACGGCTCGCCAATCGGCGGGCTGTTTTTATTGAAGTATTATCTTGGCTAAGCGATTGAATTCTACTTTTACCCGGTAAAAATTTTTGACAGTGTAAAGTTCACGTGTTATGATGTCAATTATGGAGGTGCACTTATTGTGTCTAATAAAATGAAAGAACGAGAAATCCAAGTTAAAAGACTACAGAATAACCTTTCGGCCATCAGGAAGATTGCCGGGTGGACGGCAGAAGTGTTAGGCGACAAAATTGGTGTTACCAAACAAACCATCAGCAACCTTGAAAACAAGAAAACGCCAATGAACTTTACTCAATATATTGCAATCCGTTCAGTCCTCGATTATGAGATTTCAAACAATAAGGAAAATGAAGTTCTCCCGAAGGTTGTAGCGCTTCTATTAGACTGCGAAGATGAACTGGATGAGTCCGATTATTCAAAGGTTCAGGAAGTTGTCGGAACGGTAGCAGCAACAGCGGCAGGTGGTACATCAACAGATAAACTTGATACAGTTTTCGATGTACTTATGAAATCACTTCCGTTTGTAGTTCCGATTATTGGAACGATAATTGGAACATCGGCCAATTGGTCTAAAAAACTATTCAAATAAAAAGAGAGGTACTTAAATGGCAGGAAATGTTGGACACCCTTTTTTCGGAAATCAATATGTTAGCAGCAACTATACAGGCGGCTATCATTATGATTGGACACCAAATTCAAACGTAACAGAGGTCTCTAATCTTTCGGTCAGAACAGTATCCGATAACACGAAAATCCTTTCATCAAATGCTGCACTTCCCCAAAGTTCAAACAAGATTCTAACAAGATCACCTAAAATCGAAGTGAACGGAAATGGTGCAACGATTGCAATAGTTGTCGTTTCAGCAGTTGCTGCAATTGGAACAGGTGTATACTTCCTGTACAAGCACATAAGCAAAAAGCGAAAATCAAAAGAAGATGCGTTTCAATCTATAGAAATAGAAAATGTTGGTACTTGTAAAAATTGCAATGAACCGCTAAGCGGCTCTGAGTATGTTGATGAAAATACATCAGACTCGCATACTGCATACATAATATGCAAGAAATGCGGTGAGAAGAATTATGCTTGGTACACTGACGGTGATGATGTTCAGGAACTTAGCGAATAATAAAATACTTATACGAGGAGAAATCTTATGAAAAAGCAACCTACCATTTACACCGACAATAGTGACTTATACGATGCTGATAAGGCTGTGAAAGATTTCGTAAAAGTTCACAAAGGCAAACTTAGCGAAGAAAATAGAGATGCACTTGGTGACTTATTAGACCGCAGAGCAGCCGCTATTTCAAATGTCCTCGGTGTTAAAGTAAGTTCGGTCGTTGACCACAAAAAGAAATAGACACCTTTCGAACGGCTCGTCAATCGGCGGGCTGTTTTTTGCCGTAACAGTATCTTTTAACGATTACAAGGCAAATCGTTAAAAGATGCACACCC
>RZYM01000137.1 GCA_009930305.1 Bacteroidia bacterium | reverse complement strand
GCATACATTTGAGCTTTAGTGTACTGTTTTCGTTCTTTCATGCGGCAAAGCTAACAGCTCTGCCGGTGGCATATAAGACGGGGTTGGTAGAGGGGATACGATCATTCTGATCAAAATCATGAATCTTAAAAAATACCCGACCAAAATCAACATCATCATATAATTTCCCAAAATTCAATGCTAACTCAATAGGATCTGTATTAATACCCTGCATAGGATTTCCAATACCCCCTGTCTTATGATATACATCCATTATTTCATAATCCATAATACCTAAGTCTGTAATAGCATCACTTGTTGTACCAATAGCAAGGCTAATACTACCCCTGCTTTCATAAGAAAATTCAACTTTAAGTTCATAATCAGGCAACTCTGCAACCTCTGCATGGCATACATATGCATAATTGTGTTGCATTTGATTTGTAGGTAATAATTTATACGGGAGCCAAGCAAACCCGTCATCTCCCCATGTGGGCCACCAACTGTTTGCAACCTTCAATGCTCCAATCTCACAATCCATTAGATCTACAACATCGTCACCATTTATATCACTATCTGTAGTTATTTGCTGATCACCGTTATAATCAAAACCGATATTGTCGTTATACCCAACAACAGTCAAGGCATGACCCTCATCCTGAAACTGTGGTTCATCAGAGAGTTGAACAATTATTGTCCCATAAGTTGGATGATCTCCATACTCGAGACCATCAGTATAAACTGTAACGGTAGCTACACCACCTGAAGCATTCTCCCCTTCGTTATGATCAGATAACCAATGCTTAAGATTAATCAGGCAATCCGAATCAGTTGTAAATGTCACTTTACTATACCCATTAATTGTATTTGATTTACCATTAAGATATTTATCATATCCTGTCATCCAGTATTTATATCTAGTTGAATCTTCTTCCAATGCAACATTATAATAATCGTTATACATTGGAATCCCATTTGAATTTGCAACATTATATCCAGAAAGATAATTTGTAGAAGTCGATCCACTTCCATCATTTTTAAAATTATATGAATAGTAATATGAATATAAATTTGCATCTTGAGTTAACCAGTCACCAGCTGGAACATTACGTAATCTGTTCATCTCGTATGTAAGGCAGTATGATATTTCTGAAACATGGACACAACTATGCCCTTTTTGCCAAAGAAGATCTGGAAAATAGGCATCTGATAATGTAAAATTATCAATATAATCTGGTAATTGACAATCAGATGATGCTGAAGATAGAACTAACTCATTTAATGGCAATTGTAATGGTGTTTCAACTGGCAACCCTCCTATAGTAGAATAAGAAGTAACTTGTCCGATTAGATTTATGCTAAACAAGATTAGCATGCCCAGGATTAGATTTCTTTTCATAGTTAGAGTTTTAAAAATTTATTAACATAAAACCTCTTGGATGAATCTTCTATATAAATAAAGTAAATACCAGAGTTAAGTTGTGATGTATTTAATGAAAAATTCACATTTTGGATATTATCAATATTGGAAACAAGATTACCACTCAAATTATATATCTTGATATGA
>RZYM01000003.1 GCA_009930305.1 Bacteroidia bacterium | reverse complement strand
TTGTTTCAGGACTAGTCCTGAAACAATCTTCTAAAAAACATTAACTTTGTCCTATTAAAATAAGCAGTAAAAACTGTAACGCTTATTTAGGACTAGTCAATAATGCAAATATATACGACATGCTATAGCTTATATAAAAAATGAATAACTATACACAGAAGTTAGGAAAAATACAAAGAAAGAGATGAGCCACGAAGCTACAAGACAGCATTATGTTCCGAGAACTTATTTGCAAAAGTTTGCTATAAAAAGGAAGAAGAACTATAATATTAATGCCATAGATAAAAATAATTTAGAAAAGATAATATTTCCTAATATTACTAATGTATGCTTGGAAACAGACATTTATACACTTACAGGACAGACTGAAGAACAAAGACAAGCTCTTGAGACATTTTATTCAGATAATGTTGAAAATGTATATAATGAAGTTTACCAAACTTTGACAGACGAGTCAATTAGAGAAATTAATAAAGAAATGCACTATAAAATTGTAATGACTATTATTACAATGATGTATCGCACTTCTAAATGGATTCACTTACATAATGACCTTTTTGATACTGTATTAGATAGAATGTATTCTTTATGTGAGCAGACTGGAAAGGATTACTTTATGTACGAGGACCTCAGATATTCAATTAAAGGCAAAACTCTTGATGAAATTAAGAAAGAATTTAGGAAGATGAAAAAAGAAGTACAAGTTCTGACACAGTTGAAAGTTGCTTTTAAACTAATAAATATTAGAAAATTTGACGGAATTTTAGTAAGCAAGATAACATCAGGAAATGAACTATTTACAAGTGACAATCCTGTTGTTTTATCAAATATAAATCCTGGACATATAGCACCATTTGACCCAGAAAATATGATAATGCTCCCGTTGGATTCGAGTCATATTTTAACAATTATGCCACATTCGCAATCAGATGGTAGTCATAGAATTTCAAGAACTATTGAAAGCGCAGGAATGTCAGCGGCAAAAATGATTGCAAATAATTCATCTCAATTAGAATCGTCCTTTAAATATATTCTAGGAACAAAACGTGCTCTTTCTAATTTCATTGAAAAACTTGAAGACTATAAGAAACCAATAAGTGAGGTACAACGGAAAAATATGGAAGAACTAAATGAGATTGTAAGAATGATGATTAAATAAGTACCTTGCCTAACATGCTGTATGCTGAAAAGCTAAGAAAACTACGACACATAAAGTACTAACTAATAAAATTTAGAAAATGATTTACAAAGCGCAATCTCAATTTACTCAATCTCTTCTTTTGTTACCAGAAACAGGAATGGGTTATCAAATCATTGATGCAAAAAGACAAGGCGGATTTTCAACAGAAAGATTTGTAGTTTATAATAGTGAATTAATTGTCGAACTTGACAATGATTTCAACACTATTAAGCGCCAAATTCTTCTTGAGAGTTACACAAAAATGTTTAGCCAATCAGATTTTATATCCTTAGAAAGTCCTATTTTAGTTAAGCAATCAGCAGTGAGAAATGTTCGGACATTTTCTGAAAGTAGTATGAATACTAAAGGTAGACATTCTGGAACCACTGGGGCTATTGATAATCCTCCAAGATATGCAAGCGGTTCAGAAATGTTTGTGCGCCTTTCTGCATATTCCTATGATAAAAGAATAGATTTTGTTAAAATGAGACTGAGAAGTGGTTCATATACAACAACAGAAGCGGATTATCTGACTTGTAAAAGGTATTTAGACGACCCTGTTGATAGATATGCTTTACCAAATGATGAAACAATAAAATGGGCATTTTACATCAGACCTAAATCCAATGACCAATATAGACCAGGAGTTGTTCTGCTTGCAAATGATCATAATGGAGGTGGAATAGAAGCATTATTTGACAATGGGACTTCTGATAGAACTTATTTGGAGAGAAAACCATACTAAGAATGAATGAAAAAGTAAAATTGCCGCAAAAATACATTGACATTCTTGCTGACCTGCCGGAACAAGGAATGGGTTATCAAATTGTAAATGTTACATTAAAAAATGGGACATTTTTATCTGACAGACGGGTAGTAAATTCTTCCTATCTTCTGCTTATGAAAAATGAGATAATAAAAACTTTCGATATTCTGAACGTTGAATTGAATAAACCGAAAGATTAAAAAAGCCCAGCTGCGAACACATTATATACATTATGCGGGTTTCAGAGCAATTTGCAAGTTCATCGCCCGCTGGCAAGGCCAGTAACGGGTAATAGGTTCGCAAACACGCACTCCCCAGCATTTCATATCGTCAAACGTTATGGGCAAGTGTAAAAAGCAACCAGATATTTTGAAATAAATAAAATACTTATGAAAAAAGAAGACAGTCTAACTTTTGTTATTAACACTAATGATGCTATTTCTGTTGAAGATTTTTCCAAATCTTTGATGGCTTTAAATGATGAGTTTAAAAGACTAAATGGTGGAGATAGAGAATTAAAAATTGATAAAGTACGAGAAGGAAGCTATATTGTTGATTTTATTGTCGGTGTTGTTTCTACTTCATTGCCTTTTTTATCTGATACTAATATTTTATTTGATTTCTTAACGCATATAAATAAGGTAAAACAATACATACTTAGAGATAAAAAAGAAGATAGGACAATTACAGAGAAAAGTATAGAAAATACATCTTATTTGATTCAACCGATTATAAATTGTGGACCAAATTGCAATGTGAATGTGAATTATGGCGATCAAACTGTAAGTTTTACTCAGCAAGAAGGTAAATTAATAACAGATAAAGTTCCTGAATTATTAAAAAGCAAAAATTTTATTGAAGAACAAGAAACAAATCATTTAAGAAATAAAGTTTTATTTTATTGGTATCAAACTTGTTTTGACAAAGACAAGGTAAATAAAGGGAATAAGGGAATTATTGAAAATATTTTACCAAATTATCCTATATCTGTAATTTTTGAGGATGATAATTCCCTTGCTAAGAAAGAAATGACAACCTCAAAAGATGGTGTTGATTGGCAGCAAAGAGGATATATTGTAGATGTTGAAGTGCTTAAAGTTGGAGACAAAATTGTAAAATACAAAATTGTAAATAATTATCCGGATGAGAGTGAACCGGATTTATTTGATTAAAAACCTAGATAAAAAATGCCAGCCCATAACAATACCTATAGGCAATTGCGGGTGAATGCTCATTTTGGAATGTCTGATTTCCATACTGACTTTCGTGTTGTGCCGACAGAAAGTCGCACGCAATTTGCCATTACTCATACAACTTACCGTTAGCGCTTATTTTGACGGACAACAACGTATCAAGAAAAAAAATGAAAAAATATCACATATGTTTACTTTTTTTTTCATAATAAATATTACAAAATAACAGATTGAAATATGATAAAAGAAGAAAAAATGATACAATACGACTTTTATAATCCAATGACACATAAAGGCGATCTTCCAGTAAGAGTGTTAAAGTTTAACTTTTTAGATTGGTTTATAAATATAACACCTGACTTTAAAGAAGACGTCAAAACAGAAATATACTATAATGGATTTAAAGCAGGTATTCAATATCACACCAACAGAACAAAAATAACGGAAATTGCTCACATTAACTCTTCAAAACAAATTGAACTTTATGAAAATTTCAACCAATATTTATGGTGCATTTGCTATTCACTTGTTGTAGTATTTGACGAAAGCATACAGAAACCCATTATTGAAAAAAAATATACAGGGAAATTTGACTTAGAAAATCCATTTGTAAAACAAGCAATAGCTGTTTTAAATAACGGCTTTGACCTGTTGCAAACATATAAAGATTGGCAGTTTTCTCAGTTACCAAATCCTGAAAAATATAATGAATACGATAAATATTATATTGAAAAAACAAATGGAATTTATACGGCAGCAATGACCTTTATTTTACTTCACGAATTTGGTCACCAATATTATGAACATTTAACCTACTATCCAGAAAATGCAGAAGAATTTAAAACAGAGGAATACAAAGCTGACGAATATGCAATTGATAAAATTTCTCAGAACTTTTCTTCTGAACGTGGTATAACATTTAAATGTGGAATTATTGCAGGTATCAGTTCGCTCATATTGCTTGACGAATCGTTAAGCGGTGGTGACACTCACCCAGACACTGATGAAAGACTTAAAAAAGCGATTGAGAAAATAAAATTAGAAGACATAGACAACTTGTGGGGCATTGCAAGTTTGACTTTTAGATTTTGGGCAATAAAATATAATGTTGAAATTGAATATCCTCAAACAGTTGAAAGTTACAAAGAACTATTTACAATAACACTTGACAAAATAAAAGAAATAAAAAACAATTGCTAAAACATTAGCGATCAGGTTAAAAACAACATACAACAATTGATATTCAAAAATTAATAAAAGAATAAAATGGCATTTGAACCAGAAAAAATAACTCAAGACTTAATTAAAAAAGCAGTTGAAAAAATTGAAAAAGAAAATATTCAACTTGAGCCATCAACAAAGTTTGACGTAATAATAAATGGTAAAGCATACCCACCAAAAGAAATTATGAGATATGCTCACGAATTGTTGAACGGAGAACATATTTGGGAACTAAGCGGTGGTGAACCAACTAACAAATATTTGATAGAATTAGGCTTCGAAGTAAAAACAAAAAATAAAACTGTAAATATTTCGTATTACGTACTTGGCGCTTCATGGGATGGGAACGACCAAACTGATAGATTTATCCAAAATGGTATTTGGGAAAACGGTTATGAAGACAAATTTTTAAATGTAGTTAATGCAGTAAACATTGGTGACAAAGTAGCTATTAAATCATCGTATGCAACAAAAGACCGAAAAAGCATATTAAGAATAAAGGCAATTGGAGAAGTAATAAAAAACGAAAACAACGGAAGAATTTTAAAAATTAAATGGAATAATAATTTCCAAGCTTTTGATTTAGAAGGAATGGGTGGATATAGAAATACAATCCAAAAAGTTGCAGACGAGGATGTTAATGATATTTTCAACCATTTTTTTAAAACAAATTACAAACAACAATACACATCTTGGTTAAACAGCACTAACAAAGAAGGTAGCCAGAAAGCAAATTCCTATGTGAGAGCAATTGATATTCTAACAAAAGTAACACACAAAGAAATTTTTGAAGAAGACAACCTAACAATTTTAAACGCTCTTTACGAAGACTTACTAAGCGAACAGGAAAAAACAGATGGGAAATATTATTACATGCAAGCACCGTCTTACGGTACTTCAAGATTTTATTCCGCAGCCATCAAAAGTTATTCAGAATTTATTGCTCAATTACCCAAAACTCAAATTATGACAACACCAACAATTACAAATATGCCGTTAAATTCTATTTTGTTTGGACCTCCCGGAACGGGAAAAACATATAACAGCATTGACAAGGCTATTGAAATTGCAGCAATTGAAAGTTATTCAGAAAGTCACATTGACAATAAAATAGTTTTTGATGATTTGCGAAAGAAAGGACAAATTGAATTCGTGACGTTTCATCAAAATTATTCTTATGAAGATTTTATGGTTGGTATTCGCCCGAATGTTAGCGAAACAACAAGCGAATTAAGTTTCAAAAAATATTACGGCATTTTCTATGAAGTAGCGAAACGTGCAAAAGAAAACTACGAAAACTCATTAAAAGACGAACAAACAATTTCAAAAGAAAATTGGGTTAAAGAAAAGTTTGAAGAGTTTCAAGAATATGTTCAAGCAGAAATTGAAAAGAATGGCAAATATGCTCTAAAAAATAAAGTTTCAATTTATGCAGTTGAGAACGAAGTTTTCATTTACACTGGCGAAAAGGAAAATGGCGAGTTGTGGAATAATCAACGAATAGGGATGCACTATGACGCATTAATCAACATTTACCTTGCAAATGTTGAAAGTCGCAAAGACGTAAAATTATTAGAAAATGTTCCAGCGTTAGAAAAGCAACACGCAACTTACAGTTTTGAGTTAGTTGAAAAGTTTAGAGAATTTCTAAACAAAAAAGGTTACAAGTTTCAATCTACGACAGTAAAAAAAGAACCCTTAAAAAACTTTGTTTTAATAATTGACGAAATTAACCGTGCAAACATTTCAAAAGTGTTTGGCGAACTTATTACGTTGCTTGAAGACGATAAAAGACTTGGCATGCCAAATGAATTAAAAATTACATTACCAAATGGAGAAAAAGAATTTGGCGTTCCGCCAAATCTTTTTATCATCGGAACTATGAATACGGCTGACAAGTCTATAGCTCTTATTGATATTGCTTTGCGTAGAAGATTTGAATTTATTGGTTATTATCCAGATTATGAAAGTTTGAAACCAGAATCGAAAACTTTACTTAAAAAAATCAATGAAGCGATTTACAAAAAGAAAGAATCTGCCGATTACTTGATAGGGCATGCTTATTTTATGAAGGATGAAGCCATTGAAACAACTTTAAGAAACAAAGTTATTCCGCTTTTAATGGAGTATTTTTCAGGAAAAACAAAAATTGTTTCAGAAATTTTCAATGAAACGATTTGGAAAGTAGAATACGACTCAACTAAATTTGGTTGGATAATTTCACAACGATAAATGAAACAAACATTGTTTGAATATGACAAATGGGTAAAGGTTGAAAATTCAGAAGCTTTGTCTCAATCGCTAAAATCAATTTGGCGACAACGTAATTTTACAGACTTAACGGAAGAATCAGAAGAAAACGAAACGGACAAAAACTATCAACCGTTTTTACGCTTTTCAAACAACGAAATTAGAGCAAACAACTACGTTGGCTTTATTCAAACAGCAAACGACTTAGTTGAAATTTATCCGAAAGTATTTCGTAATTGCCCAGAGAAAGACAAAAACGATATGCTTCGCCATATATTTTTTTGGTTCAACTATTGTCACAAATGGAAATTTCCTTTTAGCCAGGCACAACTTGACAGATTTTCTGTTGACGAATTTCCCGAATTAATAATTAATCTAATAGCAAATCAATTTTTAGAAACCGTTTCAAATCAACCTTTAACAATGTATCAACCTATTGAAGAAGCGATGCAAACGCCAAGAGGTTCAATAAATTTCAAACGATACATTGCAAACAGTTTGGTAAGTGGAAACTTTCAAAATATAGAATGCGACTACGAACCGTTTTTATTTGATAATAAAGTAAATCGTGTAATCAAATATTGCTCGAGACTTTTAATGAATCAAACTAAATTTGCGGAAAACTTGCAAAAACTTCAAGAAGTTATTTTTATCTTAGATGAAGTTGAAGATATTCCTTGTAATAGTTACGAAGTTGAAAATATTACGCTCAATTCTTTTTTTGAGGAATACAATAAAGTTCTTGACAGTTGTAAATTAGTTTTGAATCAACAACTTTATTCAAGCAATACATACGATCTATCGCAATGGTGCTTGTTATTTCCAATGGAATACATTTTTGAAGATTTTGTTGCAGGTTTTTTAGCCAACAAATTTTCTAATGATTGGAAAGTAGAATATCAAAAGTCAAACGAATATTTATCAAGTAATCCGGAAGCATTCAATATGCAACACGACATATTTTTGACTTCCAAAACAGTAGAAAAGCGAAGAGTTATTATTGACACGAAATACAAACTTCGTTCACCCGACTTCAAAAACGACATTAAAAAGGGAATTGCACAAACTGACCTCTATCAAATGACAAGCTATGCTTTTCGCAGGGGTTGCACAGATATTTTCCTATTGTATCCAAACATAACAGATGACATAAACGAACCTGACATTTTTGAAATCGAATCAGGTTTTAATATAGACGACAAAATCAAAGTAACGGCAATGGAAATTCCATTTTGGAAAGAGAGTGATTTAGACATAACAATATTAGAATCTAAACTAGAAACAACATTGAAAAAACAACTTGATAAATTTAAAATCCAGAGCTACTAACAATGTGTATAAAATATTTGACAATTAGTGCATTATCAAGCATTTTGGCTAATATCAAATGTGCTTTTAACTTGACAGGAAAGTGCTCCGAAATGACAAACGTTTCATACACTCAACCATTATCGCCAAGTGTACAAAGACAGCTACACAGCTGAATGACACAACCAAGAGAATCACGGACATTGAAGTTTGACAGTTTGTAAGAACTGACCCTTGGAATTAATTTTCCAGAAACAAGAAAAAAGTAAAAATTTAAAAATTGGAGATCTGCGACCATATAAAAACGGGGCGGCACCGAAAAGCCATACGAGTAGGAAAACAAAAAAAGAAAAATCATGAAAGTAATGTCAATTATCGGTATTGTTTGGTTTAGCCTAAGTCTTATTTGTGTTTTAGCATTTAGAAATAGCCTGAATGACGAAGCAGCAGGATGGGGTATGTTAGGAATGCTTTATGCAATTCCTTATTCAATCGTTGGGCTTATTATGTCAAACAAAACAGAAAAATCTACCATTCAACAATTGATTGAATTATCTGAATTAAAAGAAAAAGGAATTTTATCTGAGGACGAATTTAATGCAAAAAAAAATGATTTGTTGAAAATGTAAACTAGCCCATAATAGTACTTACCCAAAAGTGTCGGTTCAGTGGTTAAATCAAGCGTTCTGCCCCGCATCGGCGTTTATGTCGGCGGATAGGTACGAAGCCCGCAATCCCCAATGTTTCATACACGCAACCGTTAGGCGCAATGGTAAAAAATCTGACAATTATGAAGAAAATTATAGTATTAGGGTTAATAATCTTAGCAACACAATTTTTAAATGCTAATCCTATTGTTCCACCGAGCAATGCAGCAATATCAGAATTGACATTTGACTCGAATGGTAATTGGGTGATTGAATTGAAGTTTTTTCCAGATATTATGTCTGTTGAATATATTGAAAAAATTTACATCGAATCTTTATCAGGCACTTCGGAGTTGAAGCACTTTTATGGAGATATTGTTAGTCAAACTAACATATTGGAAGTAAGAAATGATAGCTTGATTTCAAATTTGAGTATTAATCCATTAAGAGACAGTATTTCTGTTTCAATAAATTATTATACTGATCCACTTTACCCGAATTTAGTATTTGGAGACCTGACGACTTCAACTATAAATCCTTTGAGAGCAGGACAATCAATTGCTTTAATTGGAGAAAATTACACTAAAGATAAATCTCCTACAATCGGAATGGAGAATGATACCATTGGAATGTTTGGAACAATTAAAGGTAAAATTTATGATCCTAATAATTTTCTGTCAGCGTATACTTTGTTAGCAGGAGATGGCTTATATAATTTTAAATTCGATGAAAGTGGAAATTATTCAGCAAGAATAACTTCCGCAAAACATAATATTGACAAATTATACTATTACACAGCGAATTCTGAAATTTCTTCAAAATATTATGTGATGGTGACACCAGTTACTTTTACTACAGAACCAGATACAATTGTGACTGTTGATTTTCACATTTATTATAGTACATCTTCTGTTGAGAGCATAAAAAGTAATCAAGAAAATATTTTTAAAATTACTCCAGATCCGATTAAAGAATCTTCATTTAATTATGAAGTTGCTATTCCTGTGAAATCCTCAAACAGTTATATTGAGCTTTTCAATATGAGCGGACAAATGATTGAGAGACATAATATTAATGAAAGTAAAGGGAAAATTAATCTTCAGCACAAATTGCAAGCTGGTAATTACACTGTCAGACTCTTTGTGAATAATAAAAACTATGCAAATTTAAAAGTAATTATTGCGTACTAATGAGAAGATTTTTATCTGTAATTATTGTCATTTATTTGTTTGTATTCGTCACAGAAGCTCAAACAAAAATATCCTTTTTTGAGGAGCATATAGACTTTTCCTTGGAAAATGACTATTTTACAATAAATGGGATATTTTCATTTTCAAACACAAACAATAAACCTGAAACGCAACAAATTATCTTCCCCTTTGCGAATGAAACTAATTCGATTGACTCTATAAGGGTTATTAATTTGAATACTTTAAGCAACCTGAGTTTTACTAAACTAAGAAGTTCTATACTTTTCAAAATAACTGTTCCTGCTAATGACACAGTTGACTTAAATATATTTTATCGTCAAAAGAAATCTTATACAAATAAATATATCATAACCTCAACTCAATCGTGGGGAAAACCATTGAACAAAGCTGTTTATTCATTATCTACAGAAAAAGGATTAAAGATAAAGTCATTCACTTATCAGCCAGACACAGTTAAAATTATCAACGATAAAAAACTATATTTGTGGTCCAAAACAGAATTTATGCCACAGAAAGACTTTGAAATAACATTGAACGAATAAATTACTGTGCATAACGACCGCGAATTCCCATAGCCTCGGTCGTTGAGTGCAAGTGGCGGGCGACAAGCGGCGTAGATTTAGTTTGCCAAATTAATCTGTTGCCATTTCAAAAATTAGTTGTACTTTTGCAAAGTAATTTTGGCACACATTTATCATAAAATTATGCCAAAGTAGAACAAAAAAAATATGACAGAATCAACTCATAGTCAAATAGAAAGTTTGATAAAGAAAAAAGGAAGAGGAAAGATACTTTTCTCCTCCGATTTTTCGGCTTTCGGCACAAATATTGCCGTTCGACACACTTTATCGCGCTTGTGCAAAAGCGGCTTGATTTTGCGTCTTGCAGAGGGGATTTATTTGTATCCGAAAATAGATAAAGAATTGGGATTAGGTATATTGTATCCGTCCATAAACACCATTGCAAAAGCCATTGCAAAAAAAGACAAAGCGAGAATTGTACCCACAGGAATTTATGCACTCAATCGCTTGGGGCTTTCTACGCAAGTGCCAGCTAACGCTGTTTATTTGACAGATGGTTCGCCACGCAGGATAAAAGTTGGAAAAGGGAAGGGAATTTTATTTAAACGTACCGTGCCCAAAAATCTTTCTTTCAAAAGCGATTTGGCAATGTTAATCGTTTTTGCATTAAAAGAAATCACGAAAGAAAGGGTAACGCAGGAACATATGGATAGGTTAAAATATATATTGCAACAAGCCCCAAAAGAAGAAATTTTGCAAGACGTAGAACTAATGCCGGCGTGGATTAAGAATCTGATAATCAAACTATATGAATAATTTTTTCAAATTTACGGAAGAGCAACGCAAACTTGTTATCGAACAAACAAGTGCAAACGTAAATGACTTATACCCGCAAATCGTTGAAAAGGATTTGTGGGTTACTACTATTTTACAACTGATTTTTTCATTGCCTTTTGCCGATAAATTAGTTTTCAAGGGTGGAACTTCGTTGAGTAAAGTTTGGAATGTAATTGAGCGATTTTCGGAAGATATTGATTTGGCTATTGATAGAAAATTATTTGATTTACAGGGCGATTTAACTGTTAAGCAAATTAAAAAACTTCGCAAACAATCTTCTTTATTTGTAAAAGAAACTTTTTGTTCAGAACTGCAAAATGCCATTGAAAAATACGATTTGCAAAATCTTTGCAGCATTGAATCGCAACCCGATGGAGAGGGCGATAAAACCCACCCCGAACCTCGAAAAATATATATTCGTTATCAGTCATTGTTTGACAATTTGCCTTATGTCAGTTCAGAAATTGTATTGGAAATTGGCGCACGTTCTTTGATTGAACCGATCGAAAAAAGCGAAGTAAAAAGTATGATTTCCGAGAATATACAAATTGAAACTTCGCTTGTAAATTCGCAGATTATCACAGCAGTTCCCGAGAAGACATTTATTGAGAAGGCGTTTTTGTTGCACGAAATTTTTACTAATGACGGACTAATGCATGCAAACAGAAAAAGCCGTCATTTGTACGATTTGGAAAAAATGATGGACAAAGATTTTGCCATAAAAGCAATTTCCAACAACGAACTTTGGGATACGATACGCCACCATCGAGAAAAATTCACGCATATCAACGGCGTTGATTACTCACAAGATATTCGTTCAAATATTTGTCTCGTCCCACCCGAACAAGTGATTGATGATTGGCGACAAGATTACGAAACAATGCAAAACACGATGATTTATGGAGATTCTTTGATGTTTAACAAATTGATAGACAGAATAAAACAACTCGAAGAACAAATAAGGAAGACAATCACCTGAACCTAACACAAGCTATAAGAAATGGCGGTGTAATTCCAAAATTCAAACTTTGTAACCCGCACGAGCATTAGTGATATGTTGAGAAGCTACTCGCCTGCAATCGTCAACTTTTTATACCGCCGTCCGTTATGCTTCATATTAGAACCAGTATTTAAATATTTTTGCTGTTTTTGTAAAATTAAGAAATAAAATATATCAGATTAATATATGATGAGAGTGTTTGTGATGGTTGTTTTGTCGTTTACGATTATTGTAATGTCGGTATCAGCACAAACAGCTATAAAAAAGCAGTCTGTTCGACATAATGATGATCCCAACATTAGACAGACTGAAGTATTTCAATCGTATGTAAATGAAAATGATACGACCCAATACAAGAATCATTATCTTTTTGAACGTGTATATAATCGATTGAATAATATGCTAATAGGAAAAGAACCGATCAGTTTTAAAAAAGCAGTTTTTCTTGTTGAAAATGCATATTACGGTGGAAAGTTGAGCTGGAATGATTATGATAAAGAGTTGAAGCGCATCAAGCAAGTTTTGGATAGAGTAATTGTAGATAGACGATTGCAAAGTCAAAGAACTGCAGGCAACTATGCAATTTTTACTTTTATGACCGATAGTATTGCAGAGAACAACAATTGCCCGTATAAATATGATTATGAAACATTTGTGAAAGACGGAGGTCAAGAAGCTGGAATGGTTACACGCTTACTCAAAACAAAGAAAGGGAATTGCCATTCATTACCGTATATGTACAAAATTCTAGCAAACGATATGAAAGTGGAAGCATGCTTGGCGTTAGCTCCTATGCATGTATATGTTAAACATAAAGACGAAAATGGCAAGTGGTGGAATTTGGAATTGACTTCAGGTACTTTCTCACGATCAAGCTTTATTATGGAGTCATTTAATGTCTCCGAGCAGGCGATTGAAAGCGGATTGTTCATGAAGGGGCTCTCAGAGAAAGAGTCAATAGCTCTTTGCCTTTATGATTTGCTGAATATTTATGAAAGTAAAACAGGCATCTACTCCAATGATTTTGTTAGGAAGTGCTACAAACTTGGATTGAGATATTTTCCTGTTAGCCAATTACAAAATTGGAAATTTGGAGACTTGAAATATCAGTTGGATAAAAAGATGGCAAAATTAGGGATGAACAATTACCGTCAAATAGTAGACAATCCACAACTTGAAAATTTGTTTTATCAAATGGATACAACGAATAAGTATATCACGAAAATCGGATATTCGACTATAACGACTGAGCAATACAGAGAAAAAGCTTCGTCAATAATTGACTATAGAAAAAAAAATTAACCTAATAAACCAACAAATATGAAAAAGCTATTATCCGTTTTAGTTTTTATAGTCTTGTACTGTGGTTTCACAAATGCTCAAACACCTTATGATAATTTTGCCCCTGAGCAGAGTGAGAAAGAAATGCTACAGTTGCCTGATAGTCATTTTCAAATTTTAAATAATGATTTGAAAGATTCTGTAAAATATGCTTCATTTGATGAAAATAATCTTACTCTCTCTCTATATTCAAGTAATAACAAACTAATCCGTTCACTACCAATAAAACCATTAGAATCAAAGTTTCTGACAGTAGATAGATTTGCAGAAAAATATTCTTCACAATCACCATATTGTTATGCTGCAAATAACCCTGTAAGGTTTATTGATATGAATGGAGATAGTGCATGGACAATAAATAATCAGTGGAATAAGGATTATATTCAAGGTTATCAAAGTTTTGTTCAATCTCAGACGCAACAATATATTAAAGACGGTAAGGAATTCACATGCGAAGACTTAGATTTATCTCTATTAGTGGATTATGCAAGTCAAAATGGTTTACCTGTCACGATAGTCAATGGTTCAGGCACTTTTGATGCCCGTTATGATAATTACACAGATGTTGCAACATTTAAAAATGATGTATTAACTACCACTGGTGCAAGAGACCTTCAAAACACGAATAATACTACTGGTATTACGATGAACAATGCAAAATCGGGAGACATAATTTTGAATGTTAATAATGAAGGTAATGCACACCATACACAAGTTCTATATAGTTTTAATCCTAAATATGGTATTGCAAGTATTGTTCAGGGCAACTCTGGAGCAATGAATATTATACCTGGTGCAAGTAGTATTTTGGGGGCTGGAAATCCCAATTCTGCTTTCTACACAGGACAACCAATTGAAAGCGCAATCTATTTCACAAAAACAGATTATTATAAGAATCTAAGCACAGGCAATGTGATTAACAATTATAGTACTGCAAAGCATATTAATATAAGACGTTGGAGATTTAATGCATTTTAATCATGAAGAAAATCGGCATACTTTTAAAAACAAGTAAATTTCAAAAAGGATTTTATATTGTAATGTTATTACTTTACGACATTCTTTTTTTGACAAACATGATAAAATATTTGAATGTAAATAGTTCGATTGGAATACCGAATTACTATATATTAATAATTCCGACAGCTATTTTATTATATCAAATTATATACAATAATTTAATTGGATGGCTTTTTTTCTTGTTTTTATATTTTGTTTATTTTATTCGGTTAGGAATTTCAGTTTATCAAGGTATAATTCAATATAGCGACAATTACAACTTTGAATCATACTTAATATTAATGACTTTTTTTGTTTTGTATTTAGCATTTGGGGGGTTCCTGTTTATTCTAAAACCAACAAAAAAAGAGAAGAAACATAAATAAAAAGAAACCGCAAACCGCCAAATGCCCATAGCCTCGGGCGTTGGCAGCCATGTAAAAAAACGAACAGCAATGAAATATGCATCATTTAATAATAAGAAAACTAAAGCCAAGGATGTAGTTTCCGGAGCTATCGGAAAAGATTTATGGTTTAGAGACTATGATGTTATTGCATGTGTTGGTAAATACAGACAATATTGGAAATATATAGGAGATAAGCCTGATTTGCCTAATGGTTACGAGCCTGAAACAGATTGGCATGCTGCATGGAAAGGGTCATTGATTGATGATGCTTGTGAGGTAATTTGCGGAGCAAATAGAGAGCATAGAGCAGATATAAAAACAAATGGATTTGTTATCGAGATTCAAAAATGTAGAATTGATGGGTGGGCAGTTATTGAACGAAATAGATTTTATAAGGAACTGACAGGACAAAGACTTATATGGATAGTAAATGTAGAAGATGCATGGAAGAATAAAAGAATATCAACCTCTCTTGATTCTTCTGCAAAAGATGGACGCTTTATTATTAAATGGAAATATGCATGGAAATGGGTTGAAGAGATGGCGATAACAAATGATACATATCTATATTTAGATTTCAATCCACTTAATGACAAATTAATATACACATGGAAGCATGACAATATAACTTTTGGTAAATGGGTTAATAAAGTAGATTTCTTTGATAAATACCTGAAAGAAGTTGCAAAACCAGATTTTAGCGAAAATGGTAGATTTATGGAATTATTTAAAGATATATAAAATACACGGCTGCCAACAATCTGTCATACGCCATAGGGGTTTAAGTGGGAGTTTAAGCTGTTCGTCTCGCATCAACTTTCGAGAAGTTTGAAACTGTCGAATTCCGATCGCCCCTACAGTGCATACAGCCAAACGCTATATACAATGGCAGGGGAAGTTCTCGTATCAATTTTTTTGTATTTTTGTAGCGTGACACTTAGTGCAAACGACGTGCAAAATTTCGCCACTGCACATAGCCTCGCTACGTTGGCGTTCTTTAGAAGAAAAATACCCAAATGAAATTAAAAATACAGATCATCATCCTTTTAAGTTGCTTGTGTATAACACTACAAGCTCATAAAAACAACATGGTAACCGATGCAGACGGGAATATTTACACAACGATAAATATAGGCAACAAAGAGTGGCTCGCTGAAAACCTGAAAACAACGAAATACAATGATGGAATATCCATTCCCATAGTTGCAAATGATGTGGAATGGAAGTTTCTTATAACTCCGGCTTTATGTTGGTTTGAAAATGACTCAAGCAATTTGGAAAAGTACGGTTGCTTATATAATTGGTACGCGGTGAATACCGGCAATTTGTGTCCGGCTGGGTGGCATGTTGCTACCGAAAAAAATTGGGCAAACCTTGAAATGGCATTAGGCATAGATACAATTGATGTACAAAAAAACAATTGGAGAGGGACAAATCAGGGCAATATGCTAAAAGCCGATACTGCTTTATGGTTAAACGGTATATTGGGCGACAGCACCTCGTTTGCCATGAGTGGTTTTAAAGCCCTGCCAAGCGGTATTCGCGGTATAAATGGCGGGTTTGACGGGATGGGAGGATATACAGGATGGTGGGCAGCTATAACCGACAACTTATCTTTTGCTATCTATAGAAAAATAACTTCCTATGGAGATATTTTTAAAGGCAGCGAGGAAAAACGAGCCGGGTATTCTGTACGATGCGTAAAAAATGAATAATATCTTACAATCAATTTTATAAATAATTATATTAACCTATAAAAGAAATGAAAACAAAAATTCTAACTATCGCACTTTGCCTTACAGGCATACTGCCACAAACCATTCAGGCACAAACTACCATACAATCGACTGATTCTGTTAAGATTGTACATTTGTCAACCAATCAGGGCGAAACACTTCCCGGTTATTATATAGCAGATGCAATAACAGATAAAATTCTTGCTCCTCTAAAGGGATATGATTATGTTTCTGATTATAAAGAAGGATTAGCCTCCGTAGAATCATACGAACAATGTGGGTTTATTGATAAAACCGGAAAGCTTGTTGTTCCCATGATATATGAACGTGTCAAGGATTTTCATGAAGGATTGGCATTGGTGAAATTAAATGGGAAATGGGGCTATGTTGATAAAACCGGAAACGTTGTGATCCCGATGAAATACGATGGATTTAGTTGGTTTCGAACAGGATGTGGTAACTTTCGAGACGGATTGGCAATGGTGACTTTAGATAACAAATACGGGTTTATAGATAAAACCGGGAAAATTGTTGTTTCCATTATATATGAAGATGCCAAGGACTATATAGAAGGATTAGCTGCCATAAAATTATACGGGAAATGGGGATACATTGATAAATCCGGAAAAATGATAATTCAACCGGAATATAAATTTGCCAATGTTTTTCAAGAAGGGTTAGCCGCCGTCCAATTAAATGGGAAATGGGGTTTTATTGATAAAACAGGAAAGGTTGTTGTTCCGTTTCTATATAATGAAAATGATAATATGGGTTTGATAGGGTTTAAAAACGGATTAGCTGTGGTGGAATTAAATGGAAAATACGGCTATATTGATAAAACCGGAAAAATTGTGATTCCTTTTGTTTATGATGATGCAAATTCTTTTAACGATAACAAAGCCCATGTGCAACTCGGAGAAGAAAAATTTTATATAAATAAAGCAGGTGTAAAAATTGAGGATTATAAGAAGTAATAACTGTGATTGAAATAATTGAAGAGATTTTTAATAGTAACGAGATGATTGAATTTATTAAAAAATCGCCAGCGCCCAACACACGGTATATAAAATTGCCGTTGCAGTGCATGTTACAAGGTTTTTACTTCTATTAAAGTTCATTGTAACTTGATAAGAAATCGCTTCGAAATCGTCAACAAACTATACCATCACCTTTTGGCAAAATTATAAAAACAGAAACCATCTAATAATAAATAACTATGGAAATAAAAAATGATTTAAAACTTGCTGTATTAATTGATGCAGACAATGTACCATCTTCTAATGTCAAAGGAGTGATGGAAGAAATTGCTAAATATGGTATACCGACTTTTAAGAGAATATATGGTGATTGGACAAAACCAAATTTGTCTGGTTGGAAAAATGTATTATTAGAAAATGCTATAACACCAATTCAACAATATGGATATACAACCGGTAAGAATTCAACAGATTCTGCTATGATTATAGATGCTATGGATATTTTATATACCGATAAAGTTGATGGATTTTGCATTGTATCGAGTGATAGTGATTTTACAAAACTAGCAACTAGACTTAGAGAATCGGGAATGAAGGTTTTTGGGTTCGGTGAGAAAAAGACACCTAATCCATTTATTGTTGCATGTGATAAGTTTATATACCTTGAAATCTTAAAGAGTTCTGTTATGTCTGATTCACATGAGGTTAATAAACAAGCAAATTCTCAGATTAGTGAACAAGAGACCATTCAGAAAATTGATGCTGAAATTGTAACTCTAATATCAATGACAGTTGATGATATTGCGGATGAAGATGGATGGGCTTTTTTGGGGGATGTAGGTAATCTACTGATTAAGAAAAAACCAGATTTTGATCCAAGAAATTATGGCTTCGAAAAACTTACTCCATTGATAAAGTCTTTAAAGGATAAATTTAATATTGATGAGAGATTAACAGAAAGGGCTTCAATAAAACTTGTGTATATAAAGACAAAAAAATAACAGTGTACAACAAAGGCTCAAACCCAATTGGGGGCTAAGTGGTTATTAAAGTATTCTGTCACGCTTCAACTTTATGTGTACCTTGATAGAAAGTCGCACGCAATCCGCCACTGCCCATAGCCGAACCGTTACCTGCAAGCATAAGAAACATACTACATAACCGAAATGACAGATAGACTTATCAAATTAATCGACAGCAACAATTCTACACTTGATGATGTTAAGGATGATTATAGATTGCTAGCAGAAAGACTTGGTATTGACATTACATATCATTATTCACCGAGACTTTTTCAAGATGAGATAATAAAACGTTTCGAAGCAGACTTTGATAGAAATGGAGCAACAGAGAATGATAGCATTTCTGTTAATAAACTTGAAGAAATTGCAGAAAATTTGATTTATAAGTTCTTATTATTTGATGAGCCTGTACTTAAATATTTAAATATACTACAAACTCTTTTTGCAATTAAGGATGCAAGGATTAAAAGAGTACCTCTACTAGATGATACCGAATCATGGAATCGAATAATTTCAAATTTGAAAGATTATAAATTAGTCTCAAAGAATTCATATGATTTGTCGCCAGATAGATTGAGAGAACATTATCCACAAGAATATGACCGAGTAACTCAATTAAAGAAATTAATTTCAGTAGGATGCAAGGTTTCGATTGTTAATGATGACATTGAGATTAAAGATACTGAACTTGCAATAAATAGATTAGATGATTTAATAAAAGAAATTGGTGGTATCACATTGGCAAATGGAATATTTATTCTCCTGAAGCAAAATAATTATTCGAGTTACTTCGAAAGATATCATCTTACACGACAAGGTAATGGTTTAAGTATGCACCAGAAGCCTCAAATACCTTTTGGTTATTTATTAAATCTTTGTGTGAAATATCCATATGAGAATTCATCTAATAAAAATATTCACCGTCAACTAACCGAAATACAGAACTTATCTATAGCTATTGTAACTGGATGTTATAATGTGCAGCATTATAATCAATGGACAAATTTTTTCCAAACAGGAGAAACAATAATTAAATTTTGTACTGAGATTGCTCTTTGGGATTCAATTTACTCACTAATTCAGATTCGACCACAACTTTCATTAGAAATATTACAAGAATTATTTAGCGAGATAAAAGATGAAATATTTCTTCAAATAATAGGCGTAAACAAAGAAAATTGCTATTCCATAATAAGAGAAATTTTAAATTCTGTTAAAAATATAAATGGTGTAAAAATTATTTATTTGTCAGCAATCAGCAAAGTTCTTAGAGATATTGATAAACAGGAGATTAAAAGGGTTCTTGACTTAATGTCTCATTCTTCTAATCCAAATTCAAATTATTTATTGCCATCTGATTTTACAGAAGTTGACTTTCAGTTTAATCCATTAATAAAGCTAGGAGAAACAAAATACCTGTTGATGGATAAATCATGGTGTTCCCCTTCATTATTTGAATCTTTAGCAACAAAATTTAGATTGGCCAAAGTGAAAAATTTTGACTCAAATATTGGTTATGCACTTGAGGGCTTAATTTATAATAGGTTGCAAATTCATAATATCACATTCTGTCATGGAAATTATACTGTTGATTCGATTGACGGTGAATGCGACCTTCTTATTGAAACAAATGAAGCTATCATTTTAGTTGAATTTAAAAAGAAAGTTTTAACAAGAAAAGCAAAATCAGGGATTGATATTGATATATTAATTGATTTGTCAGATAGCATATTATTTTCCCAATTGCAAGCAGGAAGAACAGAATTAGTCTTAAGGGAAAAAGGAGAAATAACACTTACAGACCTTAAAACAAATGATTCTAAAACAGTTAATTGGAAAAATAGAACAATTGAAAGAATATCATTAACACAACTTGATTTTGGAGGGTTTCATGACAGGACTATAATTAATCAATTTTTTAATGCATTGTTAACTCATTCTTACGGAACTTATTCAGAGGAAGAAAAAATTATTAAAAAGTTTGATATTTTAAAAGAGAAACAACAAACTTGGGGAGAACAATACACAAAACTTAAAACCTTGGACAAGGGATTCGACCATTTTCCATTTTTTAATTGTAGCTTTTTAAATTTGGGACAACTTTTAGAAATAATTAATTTATCAATTGATAATGATTCTTTTTATGAAAAATTAAAATCTAATAAGTTTGTAACCTTCGGAACACTTGACTTTTATAAAGAATTTGAATTGAAAAATAACTTAGATAAAAATGCCATTAGGTAACACATGATATAGTGCATGCGGGTCTCAGCGGTATGCGAGCGTTTGTGGCTCGTAAAAAAGGTCAGTGTAAACTGATAGGAAATCCATAATCCTCACAAGACCATACCATGAGCCGTTAGCAGTAACCGTAGGAAGACCATGTAACAAGCAAATAGAACACGAATGACAACTTACATTTCAATACTAAGAGGAATTAACGTAAGCGGACAAAAACTTATCAAAATGGATGCTTTACGGAAGTCATATGAAAATTTAGGTTTTCGAAGCGTTGCAACTTATGTACAAAGTGGAAATGTTATTTTTATAGGAGACAAAGCAAAACCAGATGAACTTGCAAAAACGATAACACGACAAATTGAAAAAGACTTTGGTTTTGACCTTCCCGTAATCGTTTTGACCATAGATAAATTGAAACAAATAATTGACAGCAATCCATTTTTAAAACAAACCGATAAGGATAAAACTTTTTTACACATTACTTTTTTATCTTCAAAACCTCAAAAAACTGAATATAGCACAATAGAAGAAAAGAAACTTAGCGGAGAAGAAATATTTTTTTATGACAAGGCAGTTTATTTGTATTGTCCAAACGGTTACGGAAAAACAAAACTGACCAACAGCTTTTTAGAGCTAAAATTAAAAGTTGGGGCAACAACAAGAAATTGGAAAACAATGAATGAACTTTTGAGAATAGCACAAGAAACAAAATAAAAAATGAATAAAGAGCTGACAGTAACATATAAAACAAATGATCGAATAATAAACAGCTACTGCTAACATGCGGTATAGTTAATAAGGGTTTCAGTGGTTTTCGGGGCGTAGTAGTCCGCACCAAATTTAACTGTAAATTGACAGGTAAAAAGCCCGCAATCCTCAATATTTCATACCGCCAAACGTTAGCGGTCAGCATACAAAAAAGATAAAAATATGGATTATTCAATTGAAAAGATTTACAAACTGGTCGGAAAAGACGATTGTGTGGCTAATCTGACTTTTAAAAAAGGAAGTGAAGCATTCAGTAAATATGGAGACATGTTGACTGTTCAATTTGTTTACACTCAGTCTGAACGTGAAGAATTGGATAAAAGAATCCAAAATGAAAATTTCTCAACTCATGGTCGAGTTAGAGCAAAAGACTTATTGTCTAAACTAAGTGAAGCCGAGAATAAAGATCTTTTAGAAAATGGCATAGAATCTCAAGATATTGTTGATATGTTTTTCTTACATAACATTCACAAAAACACATTTCATAACACTGAAAAGAAAGTTTTAAACAAGCATATAATTGAATTTGAGCCACAACTAAAAGGTGGTGATTTAGGGTGGATGTACGGTTTTCATAACAGACTTGTAGAACAAGGAATTAAATTGTCTCCTCATGAAAGAGACTTTTATTTAGCAGGGAAACTCTATTTTGAGCCACAGAATTTGACTAAGCAAGAAAGACAAGAAATATTTGATGAGGCAGGTTTAATGAGAGCTCCCATTGAAATGGAGTTCTTAGATATGAAAAGAATGCGAGAAGAAATTGGAAAAGAGGAAGAACAAAAATTAAAAATTCTCAAAGAGCATGAGGCTAACAAAAGATTAATGATTCTTGACTCTTATCTTAAACAAGCAGGAAGTAGTTTCGAAAAGCTTTTTCAGGAAAATTTAGAACAAGCAACTGAATTATTTATGAAAGTTAAAATATTTAATGAGAAAAGATTAAATGTAATGGGAAAATACCCAATTTATATGGATATTGACAGTTTCCTACATATATACATGAGACATGTTGAAGAATTTAAAGTCAATCAACATTTCGAACACAAAGACAATTTTCAATGGAATGAAGGTGATGTTTTTTTGGTAATGGAAAATATAATTAGAGAAATAGAGGATGCTTATCAAAAGTTCAGAGAAGAAAATCCTGATTCTAGATATAGTAAATATGGAACCCAAAGCATATATTTTCAAGGAGACTATTACACATTTCACATTGACGCAAATGGACGGATTAGTACATTTCACAAAAATAGAAAAGAACACGAGAGAACTGTAAAATAAATACCGAACCGCTAACACACGCCAATGCCCATAACCTCGGCCGCGGTCATAAAACACAATAAAATCTCATGAAAATAGATCACATAGCTATATGGACTAGGAATTTGGATAAATTGAAGGACTTTTATTTAAGGTTCTTTGATTGTAAAGTGTCCGTCCGATACGATAATATAAAAAATAGTTTTTCTTCGTATTTCTTATCCTTTACTGGTTGCGATACAAGAATTGAAATAATGCAACGGCCGGATATAGGTGATAGAGATAATAATGAAAGGATTGGTCTTGCTCATTTTGCAATTAGCGTTGGGACAAAGGAACAAGTGAATAACTTGACAAAAAGATTTGAAATTTCAGGGGTTACCATTGATAGTTATCCAAGAACTACTGGAGATGGATACTATGAAAGTGTGATTAGGGATCCTGATAATAATAAAATTGAGTTGACAGCAGTTTTAGATTATACTATAACAAAGGCGAATGAAAGTGATTTAGCACAGATTCTTTATTTGCAAAAGTGTTGTTATTTATCTGAGGCCGAAATTTATAATGATTATGCAATTGCACCGTTAACACAGAACTTTGAAAGTATAAAAAATGACTTTCTCAACCAGATCATTTTTAAACTAGAATTTAAAGGTAAAATTATAGGCTCGGTTAGAGCATTTGTACAAAACGATTCCTGTTACATTGGCAAACTGATTGTTGATAAAGATTATCAAAACAAAGGATTTGGTAGACTTCTCTTAGAAACTGTAGAGAGAGAATTCAATAAAACAACAAGATTCGAGTTGTTTACCGGATTTAAAAGTGAAAAGAATCTTTTTCTATATAATAAACTTGGCTACAGAGAATTTAAAGCAGAAGAAACAAACGGAATAACAATAAAATATTTAGAAAAAATTATTAGCCGCTAACACAGTGTATACATCATGCGTGTTTCAGAGCAAATTGAAAGTTCTGAGCTCGCTGGCAAGGGCAGTAACGGTGAATAATGAAGTGGCCACGAACTCCAGCACGCTCTAAAACCAGTGTCCAACACGCGGTATAAAAAATTGCTGGGATAGTATGTTTTTTTGCGCCTTTAAGGGCGCATTAGGATTCGTAACTTCAACAGCCCATCCACATTGCACACATTGCCAAGGCCCCACAAGTCAACGCTGAAACCAAAGGATTACAAAAGAGCTGCAACCGACCGCACGGGAGCTCACGAACACCTTTTTCAATAATTAAAATTGTGAGTAATCTTCCCATTCGCCTGCTTCGTAGCTAATTTCTTACAATCTTTATAAATTCTTTACACCCATCCGATAAATCATTACAAAACTCTTATAAGTTTCGTTGCAACTTTGTATCGTGGTAAAATGATTAGATATGAACGCAACAATTTTATTGGTAGTAACCAAAACTCTTGAGATGAATAACTCGACAAGTTATGTGGTTGGGGCTGTAATCGCTCTGTTTATTTTGGGTTACCTTCTTTTTTCGCTTGTTAAACCTGAAAAATTTTAAACGATGACAACACTCGATGTAATTCAGGTAATTTTGTTCTTTGCCCTATTAATTGGATTTACGCCCATCTTAGGCAAATATATGAGCAAGGTATTTACTGGTAGCAAGCATTTTATGCTCCCTGTTTTCGGTTGGCTTGAAAGGTTGACTTACCGTTTCATAGGTGTAAACCCCGATGAAGAAACAAACTGGAAGTCATTCGCTTTTAGTTTGCTCATGTTTAATTTCGTTGGATTCGTTTTTGTATTACTAATCCAACTATTTCAGGCTTATTTACCTTTAAACCCCGCCAATTTAGATAATGTTTCTTGGCATTCAGCCTTTAATACCTCAGTAAGTTTTGTAACCAATACCAATTGGCAAGGTTACGCAGGAGAAACAACGCTAAGTTATTTTGTACAAATGATTGGGCTAACCGTGCAGAACTTTGTAAGTGCAGCAACGGGCATAGCCGTTTTATTAGCTGTTATCAGAGGTATTTCACGCAAAACCACAGATAAGCTTGGGAATTTTTGGACAGATATAACACGTTCGATTTTGTATGTGCTTTTACCTTTGTCAATCCTTTTAGCAATTGTGTTAGTAGGTCAGGGTGTAGTACAAAATTTCAAAACCTATGAAACCGTGCAGACATTGCAAGGAACTCAACAGATTATACCAATGGGGCCAGTTGCTTCGCAAATTGCAATTAAGCAAATTGGAACAAATGGAGGTGGTTTTTTTAATTCAAACAGCGCACATCCTTTCGAAAACCCAACGCCATTCAGTAATTTTCTTGAAATGTTATTTATTCTGCTTATTCCGGCTGCATTGACCTATACCTATGGCAAAATGGTTGGTTCAGTTCGTCAAGGGTGGACAATTTTTTCGGTTATGATTATTTTACTAATTACCGGATTAAGCATTTCGCTATACGCCGAGTATTCTTCAACTCATATTTTCGGGCATTTGTCGTTGATGGAGGGCAAGGAAACCCGTTTCGGGATTACAAACAGCGTTCTTTGGTCAACCTTAACCAGTGCAGCATCAAACGGTTCAGTAAATGCTATGCACGACAGTCTGTCTCCATTAGCCGGAATGGTAGCAATGATTAATATTATGTTGGGCGAAATTATTTTCGGTGGTGTAGGTGCCGGATTATACGGAATGATAATATTTATAATCCTTACCGTATTTATTGCCGGACTCATGGTTGGTCGTTCACCCGAGTATTTAGGTAAAAAGATAGAAGCTTTTGAGGTAAAAATGGCAATCATAGCCATTCTTGCTCCAAGCTTTGTAATACTAATCTTCACTGCTTGGGCTTCGGTAAGTAATGTCGGACTGTCAAGCCTTAATAATTCTGGCGCACATGGTTTTTCCGAAATTCTTTATGCATACAGTTCTGCCGCCGGAAACAACGGCAGTGCATTTGCCGGATTAAATGCCAACACGCTTTTTTATAACCTAACCTTAGGTTTGGGTATGTTAATCGGTCGTTTTGGTGTTATCATTCCAGTGCTTGCAATTGCCGGAAACATGGCAAAAAAGAAAATTACGCCACCATCGGCAGGAACTTTTCGTACTGATAATTGGTTGTTCATTGGCTTATTGATAGCGATAATCCTTATTGTTGGAGGGCTAACATTTTTTCCAGCCTTATCGCTTGGTCCTGTAATTGAGCATTTACTAATGAGTAGAGGAATAACATTTTAATTTCTAAAAACAATGAGTGTGAAACATAATACAAGAATTTTCAATAAAGCAATATTGTTACAGGCTGTCAAGGACAGTTTTATAAAATTAAACCCTGCTTTATTAGTTAAAAATCCTGTCATTTTTATTGTGGCAATTGGTTCGCTTCTTACAACCATTATAGTTTTTATCGAGATTTTTCAGGGTTGTTTTTCATTATTCAATTTTCAAATAGCAATATGGCTTTGGTTTACCGTGTTGTTTGCCAATTTTTCTGAGGCAATAGCCGAAGGCAGAGGTAAAGCTCAAGCCGATAGCTTACGAAAAAACCGTACACAAACGAAAGCTCGTAAATTGGAGGGTAAACAAGAAGTTTCAGTATTTGCAACCGAACTTAAAAAAGGCGACATCGTTATTTGCGAAGCCGGAGATGTTATTCCTTCTGATGGTGAAGTTATTGAAGGAGTTGCAAGTGTTGACGAATCGGCAATTACGGGCGAATCAGCCCCAGTTATCCGCGAGAGTGGTGGCGACCGTTCTGCAGTTACCGGTGGTACAAAAGTAATTAGTGATCGAATTTTAATTCGCATTACCACAGAACCGGGCAATACTTTTATCGATCGTATGATTGCTTTGGTTGAAGGTGCAAAACGACAAAAAACACCCAATGAAATAGCTCTTTCAATTTTACTTTCTGGTTTATCAATCATATTTCTTCTTGTAGTTGTTACACTTCCTGCATTTTTTTCTTACAGCCTTAAATCTTCGGGTTTACCAATGTCTCAAAACTTAACTATTCCTGTACTAATAGCTTTGTTGGTATGTTTGATTCCTACAACAATTGGTGGTTTACTTAGTGCAATTGGTATTAGCGGAATGGACAGGCTTTTACAACGTAATGTAATTGCTACAAGTGGGCGTGCTATTGAAGCTGCCGGAGATGTGGATGTACTTTTACTCGACAAAACGGGGACTATCACACTTGGTAACCGTATGGCAACCGATTTTATACCAGCCGAAGGTGTATCGGTTGAGGAACTTGCCAATGCCGCACAGTTGTCTTCATTATCGGACGAAACACCTGAAGGTCGCTCAATAGTGATACTTGCAAAAGAAAAATTTAATATTCGTGGTAGAGAAGTGCATGAAATGAATGCTACTTTTATTCCCTTTACTGCACAATCACGAATGAGTGGAGTTGACATAAAAATCGATGATGGAAAGATGCATCAAATTCGGAAAGGTTCATCGGAAGCCATGCGCTCATTTGTACAAAATAACAATGGTTTTTACCCTCAAAAAGTTCAGGATATAGTTGCCGAATTAGCACGCCAAGGGGCTACGCCCCTTGTAGTTGCGGAAGACAATAAAGTGTTGGGAGTTATTCATCTTAAAGATATTGTAAAAGGAGGTATTAAACAACGTTTTTCAGAGTTGCGCAAAATGGGTATTAAAACCGTAATGATTACTGGCGATAATGCTTTAACTGCTGCTGCCATTGCCGCAGAAGCTGGTGTTGATGATTTTATGGCTGAGGCAAAACCCGAAGATAAATTGCGTCGCATCCGGGAAGAACAGGCAAACGGACATTTGGTTGGTATGATTGGTGATGGCACCAACGATGCACCTGCACTTGCTCAAGCCGATATAGGAATTGCTATGAACTCAGGTACTCAGGCAGCCCGTGAAGCCGGAAATATGGTTGACCTTGATAGTAACCCAACCAAATTAATTGAAGTGGTAGAGGTTGGCAAACAGTTACTTATGACCCGTGGCTCGCTCACTACTTTTAGTATTGCCAACGATGTTGCCAAGTATTTTGCTATAATTCCGGCCATTGCTATTGCACTCTATTCAAATAGTTCAGGAATAGGACCTCTTTCGGCACTAAATGTAATGAACCTTGGTTCGCCTCAAAGCGCAATCCTAAGTGCAGTAATTTTTAATGCTATTATCATTATTTTTTTAGTCCCTTTGGCTTTAAAAGGTGTCCGTTATCGTCCTGTTTCAGCTAATACCGCTTTAACCCGTAATTTATTGATTTTTGGATTAGGTGGTCTAATTGCACCATTCGTTGGAATTAAAATCATTGACCTTTTAATTAATTTATAGTATGGAACATCTTATAATTAATCTAAAGGAAAATCTCATCCACAGAAAGGTAAATGAGATAAGTAGAGACCTTAAACAAAGAAGTTGACAGGGATTTGATACTAATTTAATTAGGTAAAATTTTCGAACTCGATTTTTTAATTAAAAGTTTGAATGATATGATACAATATTTCAATTCCACTAAAAGAATAAAAGAATAAAAGAATGAAAAGAATGAAAACAATTATAACATCTCTAAAAATTTTCCTGTTTTTTACTGTTTTAACAGGTGTCATTTATCCGCTTTTTATTACAGGGTTTGCTCAACTTGTGTTCCCCTCAAAAGCAAACGGGAGCATGTTAATAAAAGATAATAAAATAATCGGGAGTGAACTTATCGGGCAACAATTTGACTCAACAATCTATTTTACTTCCCGTCCTTCTGCAATTTCATATAATCCGCTGCATTCTGGTGGTTCAAATTATGGTTTAACAAATTCAAAATTAAAACAACAAGTAGATGAAAGGAGACAGTATTTCATTGAGTTCAATCAATTGAATAGTTTAACTCAAATTCCGGCTGAAATGCTTTTTGCATCGGCAAGCGGTCTCGACCCTCATATCTCAAAGCAAGCGGCACTATTGCAAATAAACAGGATAGCCAAGGCTCGAAACTTTAATGGTAGTGAAAAACTGAATTTGATTGAATGTGTGAATAGTCTAACTGAATCACCTCAATTTTTAATACTTGGTGAAGAACGAGTAAATGTTTTATTGCTTAATTTTGAGGCTGATAAAATAAAATGAATAATTTCGATGATAACCGCCCAAATCCCGATGAACTTTTAGCTTCGCTCATAAACGAAGAAGAAAAAAGCAAACGGGGTAAGCTGAAAATATTTTTTGGTATGTGTGCCGGTGTGGGTAAAACCTACACCATGTTACAAACTGCCCATGCCGAAAAAGTTAAAGGCAACGAAATTATTATTGGCTATATTGAAACCCATAATCGAATAGAAACCGCCAAACTGGTCGAAGGGTTTGAATTGATTTCTCGGAAATCGTATGAGTACAAATCTACTCTGTTGCAGGAAATGGATTTGGATGCGATTATTGCTCGTAAACCGCAAACTGTTTTAGTCGATGAATTAGCTCATACAAATGCCCCAGGCAGCCGTCATGCAAAACGATTTCAAGATGTTCAAGAAATCCTTGAAAGTGGTATCAATGTTTATACAACCTTAAATGTACAGCACCTCGAAAGTCGCTCCGAAACCGTAGCGCAAATTACAGGAGTAATTGTACGTGAAACTTTGCCCGATGAAATTTTTGAAAGTGCTGATGAAGTTGAGTTAGTTGACCTTTCTCCCGATGAATTATTGGAACGACTTTCCAAAGGTAAAGTATACACCTCCGAACGTTCAAGAGAAGCTGTTGAAAACTTTTTCAGGAGGGGTAACATAACCGCTTTGCGTGAAATGGCGTTGCGTATTGTAGCCGATAGGGTTGATAAGCAATTGCATGATTACATGCAGCAAAAGCGAATACGTGGCCCTTGGAAATCGGGCTTACATTTACTGGTTGCAATCGGGTTTAGTCCTTATTCTGCTAGGTTGTTGCGTTGGGCAAAAAATCTGTCATATTCAATGGGTGCCCAGATTCAGGCATTGTATGTTGAAACAGATCATATCCTTTGCGAAAAAGAAAGGGAGCAGCTCGATAAGAATATTAAACTCGCAAAGCAACTTGGAATAAAAGTGCGAATCATTTCAAATATTGATTTAATAAAAGCAATTGTTAATTTTGCATATAATGAAAATGTAACCCATATTATAATTGGGAAGCCTGGAGGAAAAAATATCTTTTCGAGGTTTAGACAAAATATTTTTGTCAATCGGATTATCCGACTAAGCGGCAAAATAGATGTTTATATTCTTGGTGCAGAAATTGAATCAAAAGATAATTTGAAAAAGAAGGTTTCTTTACCTTCGTTTACATCTGGTTACAAACAGTATTTCACTGTAAGTGTTTTTGTTATTATTTCTTCAATCCTTTGTTATTTTGTAAAAGACTTAATAGGTTATCAGGCTGTTTCGTTTGCATTACTTTTTATTGTTTCGATTTTGGCATTTTTTTTTGGAACAGGGCCTATTTTACTTGCTGCTGTATTAAGTGCTCTTATTTGGGATGTTTTCTTTATTCCGCCCCAGTTTGCCTTGCACATCGATAACCCCTTAGATGTGCTTATGTTGCTTATGTTTTTTATCATCGCACTCTTAAATGGGATTTTAACCTCACGGGTTAGGCGGCAGGAACTCAAAATAAGGCTACGTGAAGAAAGGACAAATGCCTTATATCAACTCACTAAAGACCTTACCATAATCAATGGCTTAGATGAAGTAACTAAAGTTGCTTCAAATTATATTCAAAAATACTTTAAACTCGATTGTTTTATTTTCATTAAGAACGATACGGGTTTACTCGAATACCAATCTATACATAGTTCGGCAAATAACTTTTCTGAAAACGACAGGAGTATTGCCAATTGGGTATTTAAAAACTCAACTAAAGCTGGTAAAAATACCGATACCCTTCCTTCAAGCGATTATACATTTTTCCCGTTGATGGGCAATAACAGTACGATTGGGGTCATAGCTTTTAAACAATACAGGGTATTTACTTTTGGTGAAGAACAATTTTGGGAGGCTTGTTTACCTCAAATCACTAGTAAATATGAACGTGAGATGTTACGTGAGGCTGCAAAAAAGACTTACATCATAAGTGAATCCGAAAAATTATATAAAATTCTGTTTAATTCTCTTTCACACGAACTACGCATCCCGGTAGCAACCATTTTAGGTGCTTCCGATACCTTGCTCTTGCAGGAATATACAGAAGAAGTACGCAAGAAATTATATAATGAAATTAATACCGCATCAATCCGACTCAACAGGTTAATCGAAAACCTTTTGAATATGTCACGGCTCGAATCAGGTCTTATTTCTCCACGTCTTGATTGGTGCGATATTCACGACCTCATAAACATAGTTTCCGATTCTTTGCAAACCGAATTAAAACCATTTAAACTTTCTGTAATCATTCCATCCAATATGCCTATGGTTAACATAGATTTTGAACTAATGGAACAGGTAATTCATAACCTTATACTTAACGCTACCCAACATTCTCCTGCCGGAAGTCAGATAAGGGTGAAGTTCTTTTGCGATAACGGTTTTCTTACAATCCAGGTGATGGATAGGGGAACAGGTTTTTCTATAACCGATATTCATTCGGTGTTCAATAAGTTCTATCGTGGCAAAGATGCAAAAGCGGGGGGTACAGGTTTAGGATTGTCTATTGTAAAGGGTTTTGTTGAAGCACATAAAGGCACTGTAGTTGTAGAAAACCGCCAAAATGGAGGTGCTTTGTTTACAATAAAAATTCCGGTAGAAATTTCCGATATTAACACTTTAAATAAAAAACATGATTAAATGACTGTTAAGGATACCATTTTGATAATTGACGATGAAGTACAAATACGCCGTTTGCTTGAGATAACACTCTCTGCTAATGGATTCAAAATCGTCGCAGCCTCTACGGGAAAGGAAGGTGTAATACTTGCTGCTTCCAACCAACCCAATCTAATAATCCTCGATCTGGGCTTACCTGATATAGATGGGCTTGAAGTGATTAATAAACTTCGGGAATGGTATCTGAAACCAATCATTATACTTTCTGTCCGTAATTCGGAAGAGGATATTGTTAAAGCCCTTGATAACGGTGCAAACGATTATCTAACCAAACCATTCCGAACAGGAGAACTTCTTGCCCGTATTAGGGTTGCCATTCGTCAAAGCCAGAATATTGCAGAAAATCCAGTTGTAGAATTTGGAACACTTTCCATAGATTTAGCAAATCATACAGTACGAAAAAATAATGAATTGATTAAACTAACTTCAACCGAATATACTCTTTTAGCCTTATTGACAAAAAACGAAGGAAGGGTTTTAACACATCAATATATTTTAAAAGAAGTCTGGGGAATGGGTTATATTGAACAAACCCAGTATTTAAGGGTATTTATTGCACAGTTGCGAAAAAAAATTGAAGACGATCCGACAACCCCCAGATTGCTAAATACTGAATCTGGTATTGGATACAGGTTTGGCAATTAGCAAAGCGACAATAATTATTAAATTTCACTTAATGTTTAACCTTAAAAATCTGATTTTGAAACATCACTAAATCTGCTTGAATTTGAACAAGATATTGCAACAAATGGAGGTTTAAAGAATAGTTAGTTATGAACTAATTAGACAATGGGATCTCCATTACCTCAAGATCTTTTAGTTTATCTCCATCAATCGTAAATCTAACTAGTGTTCTGACTAATTGGAATCCTTGTCTTCCGGCAGCTCCGGGGTTGATGTGTATTAAATCAAATTTAGGATCATACTTTACTTTGAGTATGTGCGAATGGCCTGAAATAAATAGCTTTATTTTGTTTGTTCTCAATTTTTCAGTAATGCCAGGCGCATATTTGTCAGGATATCCTCCGATGTGGGTAATTAGAACTTTTACATTCTCAATTTCGAAAATTGCATCCTGTTTAATTCTTTGTCTGAAGTACTGTCCATCTGCATTTCCATAAACAGCCTTTACAGGTTTTGATAATAAAAGTTTCTCGTAAACTTCAGCAGTGCCAATATCTCCGGCATGCCATATTTCATCGCAATCTGCAAAAAAATTCAGGTATCGGTCATCCCAATACCCGTGCGTATCCGATAATAAACCGATCCGTTTTATTTCTTTTCTGGTTTAGTGATGTTAATCATATCAGGTTTTGTAGTAGTATTAACCTGATTTTGTACTTTCTGAGGTTCCTTACTCATGCTGCAGCTACCATTGAATTCGGCATTCTGTTCAATAATCAAAATATTGGTTTGGATATCTCCTTCAATTTTACCGGTTGATTTTAGAGAAAGTGTGTTATCTGCGAAAATCTCGCCTTTAACAACTCCCATTACATCAACATTTGCAGCTTTGATTTTGCCTATAAATTTGCCTTTATCGCCGATAATTATTTTACCCTTTGAAGTGATAATACCATCTATTGTTCCGTCTATTCTAAAATCGCCTTCTGTGGTAATTTCACCTTTAATCAAAGTACCACCTGCAATAATATTGTGCGATGGAGTGTAGTTTAATTCTTCCGGTTTTGCCATGATGTATAAGGTTTTGAATATTTTATATAAAAAAGGAAAGGCGATCTACATCGCACCGCTCAACCAACACACCCTTGCTGCGGTCAAGCCCTGGGGGATTAGAAGGGAGCTGGTCGTGTAGAACCTTTCCGTTTGCAAATGTAGTGTATTTAATTCAAAAAACATAATATCTTAATGTTTTTGTTTAAAACTTTTGACAAGAGTTTTGTCAGGTAAGCGATATTCGCTACTTTTGTAGGATAATTAGATAGATAGATGGAAAAAATACAGATACGAGCTATTACGAATCGCGCTGCCATGTATTATGGTGCTTTTTTAGGTATTTTCCTAATTGTGCGTTTTTTAGTTGAGGTTTTAACTATTGATTCGGTAGCCGGATCATTTGTAGTGTCGTTTTTATTTATGTTACTTCCAGTAATAGCCTATATATTTACTCTTCGATTTACAAGACAATCTAAAATTGAAGATATAACATTTGGCACATTATTCCGTTTCTGTTTCTTTATGTTTTTTTTCGCATCATTATTCTTAGTTGTAGTACAATACATTTTTTATCGCTTTATACAACCTGACTATTTATCTTTACAGTTTGCTGAACTTATTACAAATATAGATGCAATTTTGGCAGAAATGCCACAGATTGCTCCATATAAAGAAATGATTGTTGAATTTGGAACGCCTACAGCATCGCAAATTGCAGTACAATCGATATGGATATATTCTGTTGTAGGTGTATTATTTGGATTGCCTATTGCAGGTATTGTAAAGTCTATACATAAAAAAAATTATTAAATTCAATCATGGATATATCTGTAATAATTCCTTTGTATAATGAGGAAGAATCTTTGCCTGAATTGTTTGCATGGATTAAAAGAGTTATGGATGCAAATAAATATACATACGAAGTGATTTTTGTTGACGATGGAAGTAATGATGCCTCTTGGCATGTGATATCGGAAATTACTGCAAAACATAAGGAAGCTAAAGGTATAAGATTTAGACGCAATTATGGAAAATCTCCGGCTTTGTATTGCGGGTTTAAAAAAGCTTTGGGTGATGTTGTTATCACAATGGATGCTGATTTGCAGGATAGTCCTGAAGAAATCCCCGGATTGTACAATATGATTAAAAATGAAGGCTATGATTTAGTATCAGGCTGGAAAAAGAAAAGATATGATCCAAAGTTAACTAAGAATTTACCTAGTAAGTTATTTAATGCAACTGCAAGAAAAGTTTCAGGTATTTATTTACATGATTTTAATTGCGGTTTAAAAGCATATAGATCTGAGGTTGTTAAGAGTATCGAGGTGTATGGAGAAATGCACAGGTACATTCCATATCTTGCAAAAAACGCCGGATTTTCGAGAATAGGCGAGAAGGAAGTAAATCATCAAATGCGTAAATTCGGCAAAAGTAAGTTTGGTTTTAGTCGTTTCGTAAATGGTTACTTAGATTTAATAACGCTTTGGTTTTTATCAAAATTCGGGGTTAAGCCGATGCATTTTTTTGGAGTATGGGGATCGATAATGTTCTTATTCGGTTTAATTTCGGTAATTATTGTAGGTGCAATGAAATTAAATGCAATAATACAAGGATTTAGAGCCCCACTTGTTACAAGTAGCCCTTATTTTTATTTAGCTATATTAGCAATGATACTTGGAACACAATTCTTCATGACCGGATTTTTAGGAGAATTAATAAGTAGATCATCTCAAGAGCGAAATAATTATCAAATTGCTGAAAACTTAAATTTATAGTAGATGGATGCTTTTTTTGAAATATTGAAATATACGATTCCTGCACTAATTGTTTTTGCTGTTGTATATTTGATGTTACGCAAATATATGCAAGTAGAATATTCCAGACGCAAATATTTGCTATATAAGGAATCTCAAAAAACGACTTTGCCAATACGTCTTACTGCGTACGAAAGAATTGTTTTGTTTCTAGAACGAATCAGTCCTGATTCTTTACTTGTACGTATTCAAGATGGTTCAATGAATAGTTTGCAATTTCATTCAGCTTTGCTTACTGCAATACGCTCTGAATATGAGCATAATGTAGCGCAGCAGGTTTATATTAGCGAAGAAGCTTGGAATGTAGTTAAAAATGCAAAAGAAAACATTGTTCAATTGATTAATGCATGTGCAGCTCAGGTATCTCCACAAGATTCTTCATACGATCTTGCAAAATTGATACTTTCAACATACGAGCAAAATTCCGATTCTCCAACTATGGCTGCTATAGCATTTCTTAAAAATGAGATAAAGAATTATTTTGCATAGATTGATGAAACGCAAACCAATATATTGTATATTTTCTGCAATAATAATTGTTATCTGCATGGTTTCTTGCAGTGGAGATTGCTATGTCCCTACCAAAGCAAGAATGGGGGTCGCATTTATGGATTCAACTACACTTAAGCCATACACCCTTAATGGATTGACGGTGCAAGGTGTTGGATCCGATTCTATTCTATATAACAAAGTGAATACTTCTGTTATATATCTGCCATTACATGATAATGCAGAAAAGACTGATTTTAAAATTACGATAGCATCAACAGTTGAAGGTGAATTAGACAAAGAGTATATCATGCATATTGATCATACTCCAAGACCTCAATTGATAAGTCCGGAATGCGGTTGTGTTATGTTTCAGACAATAATATCTGTTGATGTATCACCCACGATGAGTAATTCTCCTATAGAAATTTATAATGCTGAAGTTAAAAACTTAGAAAATGGTGTCCATCTTAAAATATTTTTTTAGTTTCTCATTGTTTCTTTGGGCTACTTCAATTTACGCGCAATCATCGCAAACCGCTGTGGATGATTCTGCTGCACAGAGGCGTGTGCAATTGGAAGTCATGAATAAAGTAAATAAAAACAAATATATATATCAAGGTGCATATCTGAATCTGGATATTTATGACCCAATAGCAACTATGTTCAATGGAGGACGATTCCAATTTGAAGTTTCGGCAGACGTCTCATTATGGCAACGTTTATTTCCCGCAATAGATTTCGGAATGATGTTTATGGATCAAAAAAACACTGATTATCGTTATGAATCTAATGGATTTTTCTTCCGTGCCGGAGCTAATTACAATTTTATCAATTATAAAGACACAAGGCGTTATGATCATATTTTAGCTATTGGAGTACGATATGGTTATGCACATCTTGGTTATAAATTATCTGATGCTGTTTGTAATAATACGTATTGGAATGAAAGTACATCTGCCGCAACAGAATGGAAATCGGTAGATACAGGTTGGGTCGAATTTTTGGCAACAGTTCGTGTTCAAATATATAAGAGCTTTTTTATGGGCTTGACGGTAAGAGTTCAAACATTTCAACATTTCTATCAGGCATCTCCTGAATATCCTACATATATACCGGGATATGGTGTTTATGGTTCTTCTGCCACTAATTGGGGAGTTGATTTTAATCTATGCTATCAGTTTCCTTACAAAAAGAAACCTACACAGTAATTTTTTTCGGTTGATATAATCTATTTTTTTTTGATAGATGCATAATGTGCATTTGTATTTTTTTTATGTCTTCATTTTTAACCAATTACTTAAAATTGTTGAAATCTTTTTCTGTATTATAACATATATCTTGCTATGATATGAGGTTGGCTCATCGTATTTTTGTACCTTTGTGCAATCCAAAGATTACAATTTTAGTTTCATGAACGAAATATCCTTACTAAACAGAGCTGCAGACAACATTCGCATTCTTGCGGCATCAATGGTTGAAAAAGCAAAGTCCGGACATCCTGGTGGAGCCATGGGTGGTGCTGATTTCATTAATGTGTTATACTCCGAGTTCTTGGTATATGATTATTCCGATCCAAACTGGGAGAATAGAGACCGCTTCTTTCTAGATCCGGGTCATATGTCGCCTATGTTGTATTCTGTTTTATCTTTGGCAGGTAAATATACGATGGATGATTTGAAATCATTTCGTCAGTGGGGAAGTATAACTCCGGGACATCCTGAAGTAGATCCCATACATGGTATAGAAAACACATCAGGTCCACTTGGTCAAGGACATACAATGGCAGTAGGTGCTGCTATTGCAGAGCGTTTTATTGCTGCTAGGTTTGGAGAATGGACAAAACATAAAATCTATACATTTATTTCTGATGGTGGTATTCAAGAGGAAATATCACAAGGAGCCGGACGTATAGCCGGTTCGTTAGGTTTATCAAACTTGATTATGTTCTATGATTCAAATGATATACAGCTTTCAACATTTGTTAATCAAGTAACAAATGAAGATACAGCTAAAAAATATGAATCATGGGGCTGGAATGTTATTACAATAAATGGTAATGATGCTTCTCAAATACGTAAAGCATTGCAAGCTGCTAATGCAGAAACAGAAAAACCTACATTAATTATTGGTAAAACATTAATGGGAAAAGGTGCAAAAGGTCCTGATGGTCAAAGCTTTGAAAATAAAGTTTCTACTCACGGACAACCGCTTACAAATGCAGGTGCATCAATCGAAAATACAATAAGCAACTTGGGCGGTGATCCTCAAAATCCATTTTGTATATTCCCCGAGGTTGCTGCTTTATACGAAAAAAGAAAGACTGAATTAGCCGAAATTGTTGCAAAACGTAAGGCTGAAGCTGCAATTTGGAAGAAAGAAAATCCGGAATTGAGTGAGAAATATTCTAAATTCTATGATAAATCATTCTGTAAAATCAACTTCTCTGAAATTCAAAATAAATTAGATCAATCAACACGTTCAGCTTCGGGCTCTATGTTATCATTGTTTTCGGGTAAAATTGAAAACATGATTGTTGCATCTGCCGATTTATCTAATTCAGATAAAACAGACGGATTCTTGAAAAACAGCAAACCTTTAGTTAAGGGCGATTTTTCAGGAGGTTTCTTAAATGCAGGTGTAAGCGAGCTTACAATGGCTTGTATTATGAACGGATTGGCATTACATGGAGGTATTATTCCGGTATGTGGTACTTTCTTTGTTTTCTCTGATTACATGAAACCTGCATTCAGAATGTCTGCTCTTATGCGTTTACAAGTTATTTATGTATGGTCGCATGATGCATTTAGAGTAGGTGAGGATGGCCCTACACATCAACCTGTTGAACAAGAACTACAAGTTCGTTTGATGGAAGCTTTAAAGAACCACAAAGGTAAAAATTCAATGTTGGTATTGCGTCCTGCAGACGAAAGTGAAACGACTGTTGCATGGCAAATGGCATTGGAAAATACTGATTCTCCAACAGGACTAATATTATCCAGACAAAATATAAAGAGTTTACCTCGTCCTGCAGATCGTTATGCAAATGCTTTAAATATGAAGAAAGGTGCTTACGTTGTTAAAAATGTAAACAAACCGGATGTAATATTATTAGCAAGCGGTTCTGAAGTTGCAACATTATTCGAGGCTGCTGGTTTGTTGGAAGATAAGAAAAACTTGAAGGTTAAAATCGTATCAGTTCCTAGCGAAGGCTTATTCTTTACACAACCTGAAAGCTATCGTAGCACTGTTGTAGACTGTGATATTCCTATTTTTGGTTTGACCGCAGGACTACCTATGACATTGCAACGTATTGCAGGCTTAAAAGGATGCGTATTCGGATTAGATCATTTCGGATATTCTGCTCCATATAATGTGTTAGACGAAAAATTCGGCTTTACAGCTGAAAATATTTATAATCATGTTTGTGATTATTTAGCTAACTACTAATGGACATAATAACCATTGTATTAATTGCCATCGGCTTGTCTATGGATTGTTTTGCAGTATCTATTGCAAAAGCGGGTACATTAAATAAGTTTGATTTTGGTAAGTTTTTTGCAATGGCTCTCTTATTCGGCGCATTCCAAGGCCTTATGCCTTTAATAGGTTACTTGCTTGGATATAATTTTGCTGCATATATCGAAAGTGTAGATCATTGGCTTGCTTTATTGATTTTATCAATAATTGGTGGCAAAATGATTTTTGAAGATGTAAAGCCTAAAAATACCAAAGAAGAGACTCCTGAGAAAAATCCTTATTCGATACATACATTAATACTTTTATCGATAGCAACAAGTATTGATGCACTTGCAACAGGTTTTGTCTTCATTCCATATAAAGAATGGTTGTGGATAGCTATTTCGATCATTGCAATAGTAAGTTTTGTCTTCTCATTTGGGGGTTCAATGCTAGGTTTGTTTTTTGGAAAGAAATTTTCTTTCAAATTTGGTATAGTAGGTGGAATAATTTTAATAGGTATTGGCGTAAAAATAGTAATACAACATTGTTGTTTGTAAAAAAAGTACTACCTTTGTCGCCGTTAAAAGACTTCGTAGCTCAGTTGGTAGAGCAATTGACTCTTAATCAATGGGTCGAGGGTTCGAGCCCCTCCGAGGTCACAGTTTGGAATTTTTCCAATTATTAAATACGCTATTTTTAATAGCGTATTTTTTATTTCTTTATTTTTGCAAGATGAAACAGATAGAACTTATAACAATATTAGGTCCAACAGCTTGTGGCAAGACTTCTTTTGCTACATTTCTTGCAGATAGATTAAATACAGAAATCATCAGCGCTGATTCGCGCCAAGTATATAGGTGTATGGATATAGGTACCGGCAAAGATTTATCCGATTATGATATTAATGGAAGACATATTAATTACCATTTGATAGATATCTGCGAAGCAGGAACTAAGTATAATCTATTTCAATATCAGCACGATTTTCATATTGCATACAATAAGATAAAAGAACAAGGTAAATTGCCTATATTGTGTGGAGGTACAGGTTTATACATCGAATCGGTTTTAAAAGCATATAAATTACTTGATGTACCCCAGAATCCGGATTTGCGCAACGAATTACAGAAAAAGTCATTGCCGGAATTAGTGAAAATTCTGGAATCATATAAAACTCTTCACAATAGAACTGACGTAGATATTGCTCAACGTGCCATTAGAGCTATAGAAATAGAAGAATATTATAAACAACAAACTCCTGACAAACAAGAGTTTAACCCTATTAATAGCTTAATAATAGGTTTAGATATTGATAGAGATATTAGACGTAAACGTATTACTGAAAGACTTAATGAGCGCTTACAAAACGGAATGATTGATGAAGTTAAGGATTTATTGGCAAAGGGTATTAAATCTGAGGATCTTATATATTACGGTTTGGAATATAAATATCTAACACAATACATAATAGGCGAGTTGAGTTATAACGAAATGGTGTCACAATTGGAAATAGCAATACATCAATTTGCAAAGAGGCAAATGACTTGGTTTCGCGGTATGGAAAAACGTGGATTTAAAATTCATTGGATTGACGCAATGTTACCAAATGCCGAAAAAGTCGCTATTGTGATGGATTTACTAAAAGATTAACTCATCGATTTTTACTTTAGGAACAATATGTTCCCCGTTTTCTCTGTAATAGTTGTGATCTTTGTCTGCTTGAATTGACTTGATACGTATTTTTTCAGCACCCTTGCCTATAGCCAAAATCAAAAGAGGTTCAGCATCCAAATTAAATTCTTCTTTGATCTTTTCTTTATTAAATGCACCGATGCATATACCATTTAATCCCATTTCAACAGCTTGTAATAGCATACTTTGACAAGAAATGCCCAAATCAGTATAAGTCCATTTGTCAGCATCAATAATACTGCATACTATGATAAAAGCACGTGGCTCTGTACCTTTTATCGGAAGATGTAAATCGGGTAGTGCACTGCCTAATTTTATAAGATTTAATACCTTATCTGCATTATCCGAATCAACTAACTTAAAACGTAATACTTGTTGATTCCTGGCTGATGGAATTTTATCGTTAACAGAAACTATATGTTTTAGATGCTCGAATGTAACTATACAACGTTGGTCGTATCCTCTATAACTTCTATTTTTGAGCATCAAACTTGATACGGCAGTAGCTTTTTTTGCACTCATACTTGTCTTGTTTTTCAAAAGATTGTCGTATTTGTTTTCTAAATAATTGTCAGCCATAGTTGAAATATGATTTTGGCAAAGTTACAAAAAGCTTTGATAGAAGATGCTTGTAGTAAAAGAAAAACCCTACAAACAAAATTTGCAGGGTTTGACTCTTTTGATGTTGCATTTAGGCTTCATCTTAAGCGGAAAGGGAGGGATTCGAACCCCCGGTACCTTGCGGTACGGCGGTTTTCAAGACCGCTGTAATCGACCACTCTACCACCTTTCCAATGGTTTTTGTGTTCGCTTTTCTTAAACCGCGACAAAGGTAAATGTTTTTATTTAAACTAGAAAATTTATTTTTGTCAAACTAATTAAAAAGTGTTATATTTGTAATCACAAGACGGAAAAACTACATTAATTTTGGAAAAAGCAATTCATTATATCATAGAATTTTTGATAGGAGCGCCTGAATATGCCAATATGATTGGATATACGGGTGATAGGTCTTTATGGAGTAAATACAAAGTAGTTATTGTCCCATCTGATTTTTTTAATGAAGGTGTATTTGGAACTAGCAATTCAATGCCGAAATTACCATTGCAAGAAATTAATGGAATTCCTATTTTATTTGGAGAACCGGTAATTGCAAAACAAAATGATATTGTAATAGTTAAGGCGGATATTATTGCTTCAAGTTTCTTTTTATTGACTCGATACGAAGAGACAATAAATAAAAAAAGAGATATACACGGACGTTTTATAGGAAAAGATTCTTTACCATATCGAGCAGGTTTTATTGACAGATGTGTGGTTGATGAATATGGAGAGTTGTTGCGCTCATGTTTAAATCTTACAGGAGTAGAAGTAAAAAACTTGGATCATAAATTTTCGTGTGTAATGACACACGATGCTGACAAAATAGAGCAATATCAAAATTTAAGAGGATTTGTAGGAGGAATCGTTCATAATCATTTTAAAGATGCTTTTGTTTCTTTATTCGGCGGAATCGAAAAGGATTTGTTGTATACATTCCCATGGATGAAATCAATTGAAAATGAGGTTCCTAATTTATTGTCAAAAGTATTTATAAGAGTTCCGAATACTACTTCTATATATGATAAACCATATTATTCGCTTTCATCAAATGGCATAAAACGTTTATTTGAGCTATATCCGAATTATGGCTTACATATAAGCTACGAAGCAGGTTTAAACCCCGAATTGATAGCCGGCGAAAAGCAAAAATTAGAACTTGCAGGAGCTTGTAAGATAACCCAGTGTAGAAACCACTATTTAACATCGCGTGAGCCGGAGGATATGATGGCTTTAGTGGATTGTGGTATAACAGATGATTATACTATGGGTTATGCTGATGTTGCCGGTTTTAGATTGGGAACTTGTAAGCCCGTAAAATGGATTAATCCTCGTACTTGTTTTCTAACAACTTTAAGCTTACATTCTTTAGTAGTTATGGATTGTACCCTTGATCGTTCTGAATATATGAATTTTAACTATGATGATGCGTATCAATATTGTTTAAAACTAATCAATACTGTGCGTAGGCATAATGGTGAATGGGTAGGACTGTGGCATAATAGTTCGGTATCGGTATTGTCCGGTGGATATCAACGAGAATTGTTTAAAAATATTATTCAATCTTTGGCATGAAATCAGTATTGCTAGTTTGTGACTCTTTTGTTCCGGCATTTGCTCCTAGAATGGGATATTTATGTAAATATCTTGCAGATTATGGCTGGCAAATTTCCGTTTTAACAGAAGAACATTTGTCTGTGGGGTGTGATTTACTGGTTAAAATGCCAGAAACCAAATGTTTATCATATTATAAAAAAGGAACGAAAATAGAGTGGTTGTTTAAGTCTGTAGCTGATGTTTTATTCGCAACTAAAGATAAAGCTTTGTACAAATTGTATCAAAGGACTTACAAAAATAAGAAATTTGATTTAGTACTATGCAGTACATTTATGCAATTCCCTTTGTCTACAGCATCACGTATAGCATCAGAATTAAAAGTTCCATTAGTAGTTGATGTACGCGATGTGATAGAGCAATATGTTCATTATGAGTTTGCTAAGCACAAAATATATTCTTTCCCATGGTTGAATGACAGATTGCACGATATAAGAAAAATCTTTATTTTAAAACGCCGCAATGCAATATTAAAAAAGGCTGATGCAATCACTACAGTGTCTACATGGCATAAGAAATTATTATCGGCATTTAATGATAATGTTAGAATTATTTATAATGGTTATGATCCTGAGTTGTTTTATCCTGAAAAAATTACTACAGAGCATTTTGTAATATGTTATACAGGTCGAATTATAGGTACTGACATGCAAGATCCGACTTTGTTATTTGAATCATTAAAGAAAATGAATGATTTAAATATAATTAATCCGAAAACATTGGTTGTGCGTTGGTATGTTGATGATGCATCGGCAAATATAATTAAACAATTTGCTGATAAATATGGAGTAAAATCTTACATGGATATCAAAACATACATACCTGTGTCTGAAATACCATCTGTCTTAAAATCAAGTTCAATTATTTTGGTACTTACAAATAAACAAACAGTTTGTGGACCTAAAGGCATAATGACTACTAAATTTTTTGAAGCATTAGCTACATGTAAGCCAATACTTTGTGTACGTAGTGATGAAGCCGGTCTATCTGATATTATAAAAGAAACGAATTGTGGAATTGCCGCAACTACAACAAATGAAGTCTGTGATTTTATAGCTAAGTGGCAGGAGTATTGGAAAACGAACTCTTATACAATATTAGAACAAGATTCGGATAAGATTAGTGTGTACTCAAGAAAGTTACAAGCAAAACAATTCTCAGATTTGTTTGACAAACTGATTAAAAACGTTTAATTTTAGGGCGTAATACAAGCTATATATGAAAACTTACGAGAATTATTCTTTATTAAAGAACAACACCTTTGGTATTGACGTTAAAGCTAATTATTTTATTGAATATGATTCGGTAGAAGAACTACAGCAATTACTACATAGTGATTTGCTGTCTGAAAATAAGTTTTTACAAATTGGTGGTGGAAGTAATTTGTTATTTATCAATAATTACCAAGGAGTTGTGTTGCATTCTCAGATTAAAGGTATAGATGCTGTTGAAGGCACACGTGACATGGTTGTAGTTCGTGCAGGTGCAGGTGAAGTGTGGGATGATTTAGTGGCATATTGTGCTCAAAAAAACTATGGTGGTATCGAGAACCTATCAGGTATACCTGGTGAAGTAGGGGCAACTCCTGTACAAAATATCGGTGCTTATGGCACAGAAGTAAAAGATGTTATTGATAAGGTTGAATGTGTGAATGTTAGTTCGGGTGAAGAGCGCATCTTTACTAATGCGGAATGTAAATTTGGGTACCGTGATAGCATATTTAAAAGAGAATTTAAAAATAAATATATTGTTACGGCAGTTCATTATAAGTTACGTAAAAAGAATTGGGATTTGAATGTAAACTATGGTAGTTTGGCTGATGAAATAAAAAAATACGATGAGATTTCAATTCAGAATATAAGAAAGGCTGTGTTAGATATACGTAAAAAGAAATTACCTGAACCTAAAGTATGGGGTAATGCCGGAAGTTTCTATACGAATCCCATAATATCATTGAAAGCATTCGAAAACTTACTTAAAACATATCCGGACATGCCGTTTTACAATTTATCCAAAAATGAGGTGAAAGTGCCTGCCGGTTGGCTTATTGAACAATGTGGATGGAAAGGTAAATCTATAGGTAATGTAGCAGTTCACGGAAGTCAGGCATTAGTATTAATCAATAAAGGAGGAGCTAATGGCCTGGATATAATTAACTTATCAGATTCGATTCGACAATCGGTACGAGAACGTTTTGGAATAGATTTAATTCCGGAAGTTAACTTTATATTTGGCTAGTAATTGTATCATATAACAAGGTTTATTAAATAGAAAAGAAAGGCACTGCGTCTCTCTTTTCTATTTGTTAACCGACAGATATTACTGTTTAATAAAACGATAATATTTTTCTTGTACGTTTATGAAATATAATCCGCTGGATAATCCTGATACATTTATATCATTCCCTTTAGCCTGTAACACTTGAATTCCGTTTGTGTTTATTACGCTGTGTTTTTCTTCTTCGTTAGATGATATAATGTGTAAAACATCCATTACCGGGTTTGGATATATTGAAATATTTCCTGATTCTTCCTCGTTAATATCAGTATTTACGCCTTGGCAAGATGATTCTCTTATTATAAGTTTACTTATACTCATGTTTGTATTGTCTCCATGCCCTCCGGTACCGATTATGATATAGGCATTTGCCAATGCAGCTGCTGTTTCGCTTACTTTTATTTTACATGGGACTCCTGCTTGTAAAGCTACATTAGCTCTTCCAAAAAATGAGTTTACCTTTTCTTCTACTTTTATCTCAAAATCAGCGATATTTACATTTGAGGTAATAGTGCAGGAAAGAGTGTATTGAACTCCTTCTGTTAGATTAATTCCATTAGGAGTTGTTATTTTTGCTTGACTCATCCAAAGGTCGGTAGTTGCTGTTGGAAACGAAAGTTCTACAACATCATTTTCAACAGATGCAGAACCTGTATGTATTTCGTTCCAACCGGGAGCGTAGTATGATATTTCTGCATCTATCTGATTCATCATATTACATCCTGAAAAGTCTAATTCGCCTTCGTTAGGTGTGATTGTAATATCTTCAACTAGTTTCATGTCAATAAAAGAATCCCAAGCTCCTCCTGTTGGACGTATATCGCATTTGAATATATATCCATCACCAACAGTCGGTCTGGGTGCTACAGGCATTACGAAACTAATACTGCTTGAACCTTCGGAAACTGCTTTGTGAACTTCTCCAATAACGTTCCATGTTCCTGTATTGTCGTACATACATAAATATACATCACGATTTTCTTTTGCAACATAATCAACATCAATTGTATATGTGTCATCTGATTCGTATGTCGTTTTAACATCCTTAAATGATACAGATTCTACTACAACAGGATTTGATGAACCTGAATATTTTACATTAGCAACTATTGGCATGTGGTCTGATGCTCCTGCAGGATTTGTTACAACCCAAGAAGATGAGCAACTATATTTATTACTATTTGGATAGTAAATATAATCGAATTTAACGCCGAATCCCGTAGTTACACTACCATTTGGATCTATATCGCGATAGCTATCTCTGAATTTTAAAGGGTTATCAGAACCAGATTTTAACCACTGTGTTACAGCATCATCCTCTGCAGAATTAAAGTCACCTGTTAAGAATACCGGATCATCTCCTACAGTATCTTTGATGCGTTGAGCCAATATTTTTGCGGCTTGCAATCTATAGCTGCTTTCCGCCGGCATATAGTTATGAATATTGAACAAATAGAAGGCTTGATTTGTCGATTTTTCAATTAAACGTACATATGAGCAAATACGATTGTAATCACCTCCGATTTTTGATGGTGAACCAGGATTATATGATAACCAGAAATTTCCTGATTTACTATTATCTAGAGTATATTTGTCTCCTTTATAAAAAATAAAACTTGCTTCGCCATTATCACCGCCGTCACGACCACAACCGAATGCTACATAACCTGTTTGTTGTACAATGTAATCGCGCATATAAGCATGTGCTTCCTGACTTCCTATTACGTCAGGTTTCTCTGTATTGATGATAGACGTTACAGATCCTTTACGTCCATCCCAATTAGTATTGTACGGTTGCTGAATGTTAAACGACATAATTTTAAGACTAACATCAGCATAAGTGACGACCGATAGCATCACTCCTAATGCAAATAATGCACTTTTAGCAAATAATTTGTTCATGTTCGAAGTTTTTTAATTTATAAATTGTTTAATTTTTATATGTTATCATATATCAAGATTTCTGTTAACCTACATTCTATATCTTTTTGCGGATTTTTCCATACAAATGTCAATGTATGATTCCCTTTTGATAAATCGTAGTTCCAACACATTTCATGCTTACGTACAGTAAAATTCATTGGTAAACTAACTGTTTCTAGTATTTTGCCATCAACATATACCTCAATTTCGGCTGTGTACTTATCGTCATTGCATGTTATGTTTGGAGAGTATAAGACAAATCCAACTCCGTTAAAAGCAACACTACATGTCGAATCCTTTAACGACATATTTGAAATTTTGTTTCTTTCAATAGGACGTAAATTTTCAAATGATTGCTCGTATTTGACAGGGTGGGGTGTCTGATAAACTATTCTAACAGAGTCGTCTGTGACACTTCCTCTGTTTCTTTGTATTGACCATAGAGCGTGTTTTAGACTCATTTTATATACATCTTGTAATGATATATTTGTATATACAAATGCTGTGTTTTCGACTTCTTTAAGATTCGTTTTCCAATAATCAGGAATCGCATCATATCCTATCATAACTCCTAAAATTCCGGCGGCTGATGCTGGATTACAATCAGAGTCTTGTCCGCAGCGTGTGGCAATGTCAATAGTTTTTGCAAAATCACCATTACCATATAGTAATCCAATAACTACGTATGCACTATTAACCATTGCATCAATGTTAAAAGGTTTATATACACCATCCGGACAAGATATGTCTGCAGTCCATTTCCTTTCAACTTCGAACCATGTAGCTTTCCAATCAGTAGGGTACTTCTTTTTCCATTTTATTACATCTGAAATGCATTTGTAAAAAGTGCTTTGTGTTGGGATTGTTTTAAGAGCTTCTTTAACAATTTCATTAACATCATCCGAAACAAAAGCCAATGAATACATGGCACCAATAAATACGCCACCATACCATCCATTACCATAATTCATAATGTGACCAACTTTGTTTGATATCTCAGAAGCGTAATTAGGCATACATGGAGACATTAATCCAGCAAAATCTGCTTCGATTTGATAATCAATATCATCTGCATGAGGATTGTTCTTCCAATAACCAGAAGATGGTGGCATAATACCATTTAATATATTATATCTTGCTGCCTGATTTGCATGCCATAAAGGATATGGAGAGTTCGCAAATTTAACGGCAAAAGAGTCAATCGGAGCATCTAATCCTAATTTATCAATAACAGACACAAATGTCAAATCCATATAAACATCATCGTATAAACCGGGAGCATTGTCGTACCACCATTTTATATAACCTTGAGTCCATGGAATGGGCACATAATCATTAATAATGGTTCCATTGTATTGAAATTCGGTGTGTCCTCCGTATGTACATCCAATAGTTTGTCCAGCCCAACCGCCTTTAATTTTGTCTTGCAATTCAGATATTGACATATCACATGTATCACCATCTTTGTAAGTGTGATTACAAGAAGAGAACAATGTGATGATGCATAAAATGAGTATATTTTTTTTCATAATTATTAGAAGTTTAAAATATCAACTTCACTTATATATGTTACTAATAGCTGAATTTCTTGTAATAACAATACAAAAAAAAACAATCACAGCAGAATTTTGCTATGATTGTTTTTTATATTTTGTAATGTTGCGTTCCGGCTGCAATGTTACAAAAAAAATTATTACTAAACAAATATTTTTTTTACTAAACTGATTTTAATGTGTGTCCCATCCTTTCTTTCTTGGTGCGCATGTATTTCTCGTTGTATTTATTTATACCTACTTCAATAGGAATGTTTTCTACAATTTGTAATCCATAGCCCTCAAGTCCGATACGTTTTACAGGGTTGTTGGTAATTAGTCGCATCTTTTTGATACCAATTTCATGGAGTATACTTGCACCAACTCCATAATCGCGTTCATCAGCATCAAATCCTAAATGTATATTTGCATCAACAGTGTCCATTCCTTGCTCTTGTAGAGCGTAAGCTTTAATTTTATTCATTAGACCGATGCCACGCCCTTCTTGATTCATATACACAATAACACCTTTCCCTTCTTTCTCTATCATTTGCATTGCTTTGTGTAATTGTTCACCACATTCGCATTTTAATGACCCGAATATATCACCTGTAGCACATGATGAGTGAACTCTAACTAATACGGCTTCATCTTCGGTCCATGTACCTTTTTTAAGCACTATATGTTCCTGACCATTTGATTTTTGACGAAATGGAATTAAATGAAAATCTCCATATTGAGTAGGTAAGTGAACTTCAGTTCCTTTTTCTACGATTGATTCTAATTGAATTCTGTATGCAATTAAATTTTTAATGGTGATTATTTTTATGTTGAACTTTTCAGCAACTTTCTGTAAGTCAGGCATACGAGCCATCGTGCCATCTTCGTTCATAATCTCAATTAAAGCTGCAGCCGGATACATACCTGCTAAACGAGCTAAATCTATTGCAGCCTCAGTATGTCCGGGTCTGCGTAACACACCTTTAATTTTTGCATATAAAGGGTTAATATGACCGGGACGACCAAATGTATTAGGTGTTGAATTAGGATCGGCTAGAGCTTTGATTGTTGCTGCACGATCTGCTGCAGAAACACCTGTTGTACATCCATCAAGCTTATCAATGGTAATAGTAAATGGAGTCCCTAATATAGATGTGTTGTTACTAACCTGACGGTCTAATTCTAATTCTTGACAGCGCTCTTCAGTGATTGGTGCGCATAAGACACCACGCCCGTTCTTGAGCATAAAATTAACTTTTTCAGGTGTTATTTTTTCAGCTGCAATTATAAAATCACCTTCATTTTCGCGATCTTCATCATCTACAACAATTAAAAAATTACCTTTTTTGAAGTCTTCAATGGCTTCTTTAATGGTGTTTAACGGCATAATCTAAGTTTTTGTTTGATTTTCTTATAATATACAAAGATAATATTTTCTTTGCGAAAAAACTTTTTAATTGAAATCATCATAGCTTCACCCGACATAAAAGTTGAATCCGTTGCTGCCATATATGTTAGTAATATTCCGAATGGAAGCAAGACCGCAGCACTTAGCCACATACCCGCAGGTACCGGCCAGATACCTTCTCGTGCCATTTTATAACCGGCATTGTCTATGATGTAATATACAATAAATAGAATTGTTGATATAACAATTGGAATTCCCATACCGCCTTTACGTATGATGGCTCCAAGTGGCGCACCGATAAATAAAAAGATTAAACAGGCAAAAGATAGGGTAAACCTTTTATACCATTCTATTGCATGCTTTCTAATCTCTCCCATGTCCCAATCATATGTTGATGCCCTATACAAAATTTCACTGTTAACACTAGCTACTCTTGACATAGCATTTTCAATTAATTTTATCTTTTGTAAACTATCAAGTTGATAATATGCAATTTTATAATCATATTTTTGGATATCGGTTGTATCTATTGCTTTTACAATCATTTTTGCATTACCGCCATTTTCAAAGTAGTTACGATTAACATTCTTGTTTTTGTATACAGTTGAAGTAGAATCCAATCTATTGCTAATTGAGTCTATGGTATATTGTAGCTGAGTTGTGTTTTTACTAACATATTGACCTTCCAAAAATTCGGAACTCATTTCTTTAAAATTGGCATCAAAATCAATAACGATATTTTTTTGTTTAAAGGTTTCTCTTCTGTATGGAATTATTTTAGTGTCGCCTGAAGAATTTCCTTGCTGCATATTTTCAAATGTTTCGCCGTTTGTTAGGTTTAACATTAAATATTGTTTGTCTTTAGATAATTGAATTGTTCCTGTATCTGCAATAATGATACTTGTATTGTTGAATCCGCGAGAATAATCGTATATTATAATATCTTTTAGAAAGTGGCCTTCTTTATCACCAACGTACAGGTTTCTTCCTGATATTCCGTTATAAAATGAACCTTCAGGTATATCCAATTCCGGCGATTTTTCGCGTATAGAGAATAGTAGTGTCCACATTCGGACTTGCGTTTTAGGCAAGACATTATCAGCAAAAAAGAAACTAGCTACAGAGATGAATGAAATGAGTATAATTAATGAACGCATACTATGAAATAATGAAACTCCTGCAGCCTTCATAGCTAATAACTCAAATCTTTCGCCTAAATTTCCATAAGTCATTAGAGAACCTAATAATATTGATAGAGGTAGTGCTATTGGAATAATTGATAATGCAGCATACAAGAAAAATTCTGCCAAAACGCCTATGCCTACGCCTTTACCAACCAAGTCGTCAACATATCTGAACATAAACTGCATGACCAATACAAAAATACTGCCTAAAAACGTTATGGCAAATGTTCTTAAAAAACTATTTATTACGTATTTATGTATTTGCTTTATCAACGGCATGATTTATTGTTCCATTATTCCGTATGAAAATGAAAGCGGAAGTAAATCTGCAGCAGAATTAACAAGAACAGATTCGTTTGTACTATACAAGATTAGTTCAATAGGGGATTTATAGCGTTTCTCCATTTCTGCAAACACTTGTCTGCAAGCACCGCAAGGAGTGATAATTTGCTCTGTAAAACTACCATTGTTAATTGCAGCAATTGCCATTGCTTTGGGTGCAACATCCGGATTATTTGCAGTAGCATATAGTAGGGTAACACGTTCTGCGCATATACATTCTCCAAATGCGGCATTTTCTTGATTGGATGCTGTATATATTTGTCCATCAGACATTAGTACGGCAGCGCCAATTTTAAAATTAGAATATGGAGCGTATGCTTTAAGAGCTGCGCTTTTTGCTTTTTCAACAAGTTCTTTGCGGTATCCTGTTAAATTTTCACTATTAATATGTTGCAAAGTTTTGTCCATAAATTTAAGATTGCAAAAATACAAAAAATAAACAGAAAACACAATGTTATGATGCTTAATAATAGCGAAATGAAGAGCAGTATTATTTTTTTGTTACCTTTGCATTATGGAAAAAAAGATATTAATCATTACATATTATTTTCCTCCAAGTGGTGGATCAGGAGTCCAAAGATGGCTTAAATTCGTTAAGTATCTGCCAGAATTCAATGTTGAACCAATAGTGCTTACTGTTGATGAACATTATGCTTCGTATCCCCAATATGATGATTCTTTGATGGTGGATGTAGCCAAAGATTTAAGAGTCGAAAAAACAAAAACTCGCGAAATTCTATCTTTATATAAAAAAATATCTCCTACAAAAGAAGTACCCTATGGGGGCTTTTCGAACGAGAAGAAACCTAATCTTTTTCAAAAAATATCACGTTTTGTACGAGGAAATTTCTTCTTGCCTGACCCTAGGAGAGGATGGAACAGATATGCATATAAAAAGGCTTGCGAGATAATAGAGCAAGAGAATATTCAAACATTTATAACAACAAGTCCACCGCATTCAACACAGCTTATAGGTTTAAAATTGAAGAAACGTTTTCCTGCAATTAAATGGATTGCTGATTTACGTGACCCTTGGACTGAAATCTATTATAATAAAGATTTGTATCAAACAAAACTTGCTCGTTATATCAACAAACATTACGAAATTCAAGTTTTGAAAACTGCCGATAAGATAATTACAGTTAGCGAATCATGCAAAAGCATGTTCGAAAAAAAAGTTGATGTAAAAGGCAAGATAAATGTAATATCAAACGGATATGACGAAGACGATTTTTCTAATGTAGAAACGAATAAAGACAATTCAAATTTTGTGATTTCTTATATAGGAGTTTTAAGTCCGCAGTACGAAATTGATACATTTATTGCTGCCGTAAAACAATTATCTAAAACAATTAAACAAAAATTATTGATACGTTTTGTAGGACAAGTTTATCAGGGTAGTAAAGACAAGTTAGACAATTTAGGTTTAAAGATTGAATATGTAGATTATGTTCCACATAAAACGGCTGTTTCTTATATGTTATCATCTGATATTTTGTTGCTTATAATTCCGAATATAAGTGATAACAAGGGAATTTTAACCGGTAAATTATTTGAATACATTGCGGCAAAACAACAAATAGCTTTAGTTGGACCCGTCAATGGCGACGCTGCGAATATAATTAATAAATGCGGAATGAATGGTGTATTCGCATATGGTGATAGCTTGTCTTTATCAAATTTTATTGAAAAAGTATATAACAATGAAATTTGCTGCTTAAATTATAATTCAAAGTATTATTCCCGCAAATTTTTAACCGAGCAATTGTCTGAAATTATAGTCGATTAGTTTTTTTACAAAAACAGGGAAGAAAAAAGTAGCCGGATAGTGAACAAAAATCCACCATAGTGTTTTCAGTCTGTTTTTACTTCCGCTTATTTCAACCATAAAGTAGCCTGTTAATTCCTGTTGCTTTACAATATAACACCAAATGTTTGCTTTAAATTTTGTCAGCGTTTTTGTTTGTAAAGCAAAGTTGCGAACAGAATCTATCCATAGCGTGTTTTCTAATTTTTTCTTTATTGATGAAGATGACGATGTATTTTTGCCATGTTGAAACCATACTCCAACATTTTTATTAAGTAATGCCACATTACCTAGCAAAGCAAGGCGTAAGAATGATTCTAAGTCGGTAGATAAAATATCATATCTATAAAAATCAATGTTTTTAGCAGTGGCTGTATTATATAAACTTGTAAGATGCAAGAATCTACGTTTTTTAGCAAAATCGTAAATATATTGCTTGCCACTTACTATACAATGTTCAGTTTTGATTTCGGGCATTCTTTGGCCCTTTTTGTTCCCATCTATATCAATCAAATAACCTCCTGCCTGAACAAAAACTAAATTTTTATCATTGTAGCTTTTAATTAAATTTACTGCATCAGATATAAAATGGGAATCTGTTAAATAGTCATCTCCATCAAGATTTAATGCCCACGAGCCTGTGCTGTATTTATATAAGCAAGTTTTATAATTTGCTACACGTCCTAATCGCGGATTGTTGCGAATGTATATAAAACGCTTGTCTGTTATTTCTTTAAGAATATTTTTTGTATCGTCAGACGAACTGTCGTCAGATACAATTACTTCTATATTAGGATAATCTTGAGCTAATGCACTGTCAACAGATCTCTTAATATATAAGGGCTGATTGTAGGTAGGTATAAGTATGGATATGCGTAAATCCATGGTTATAAATTCTCTATCGTTGAACAAAAATGTGAATAATTTTCGTTGGCATCACACATTGTTTCAAATCTTTTTCTGGCATTGTTTCGTAGTTCTGCGTTTGCTTTGTTTGCATAAAAATTAGTAAGCAGTGATGCTAACTCATCAGATTTAATGTCTTTTGATACCAAATACCCCACATTCTCATCAATAATTTCTGCAACACCACCAACTTTTGTAGCTAAAACCGGAATACCAAACGACAATGCTTCCATAATAGAAACGGGAATGCCTTCTGTTTCGCTAACATTAACAAAGATATCAAAATGCTGTTTGGCGTATAGTTGCATAACAAATTCGTGATTTTGTTGCCCCATCCAATTGATTTTAATATTGTCAGGACATTGCTTCGATTGTTCTTTTAAATCCTTAAGTAATGGTCCGCTACCTATATGTGTCCATTTAACATTAAACGGCAAATACATTACAGCTTCGAGCAGTAACGACAAGCGTTTAATTTTAATTATGTTTGAACAAGTGAGTAAATTAAGTGTATTATCGTTTGATGCAGTTGGATTCAGACCATTGTCAAGAACCCCAAGACGCGATGTTTCTATGCGGTTTGGGCATAGAAATCCATATTTTTTCAAATATTGATGTCCGTATTCAGATATTGGAGCTGCCATATCTAAATAAGGTAAAACCCGTTTTCTAAAAGGAATGTATCCGCCTTTAACTTCTTCGTATAAATCAGATCCGTGAAATCGAGCTATAGCTTTGGTTTTAAATTTTTGTTTTAAAAAGGGTAGGATGTTTATTGATTTGTCTCCCCAATAAAAATAAAGTAAATCGTTGCTTGAAGGAAGCAATTTAAACGATTTGTATGCGCTGCGAAATACCAGTAGCGAGGTTACAAAATTCCAAATGCGTTTTCTGCTTTTATATGCTTTTTCTTTAAAAAATAATTTAAAAGCGAAAAACAATGGAGACGAATTGAAAACTCCTGATTTCAACAATGCGATTTTATGCTTAGGATCTTCATTAAGAAGACTTTTCATTACAACAAAGTTTGCTGGAATGTTGCGCATTATTCCATTATCTTTATGTAAAGGAATAACTCTTACAACAGAAAATGTTTTACTAAGGAAATGAGACTCGTCTTGCAAAAAACTTTCACTATTTCCGTAAGGCCACGAATCGGTAAATAAATATAATGTGCGATTCGTCATTAAAGTTTAATTTTTTTTGTTTTTACGTAAGCTATAAGCCTCAAAAACAGATCTTTGAAAAACACTCTGATAATTATAATATATAAGGCAAAGGTAAATAATACTTGTAATGTCAGCGTTAAGTATAAATTGTTTGATATAAAGCGAGTGCCGATTACCAGCAGTGCTACTGCCAATCCTATAATTATACCCGGTAATACCTGCGTAAATTGTTGTTTACCATTGTTTCCTACAAATTTGTATACGCACAATACTGAACAAATAAATGCAATCCAGCAAGACAAGATGTATCCGTATAACATAGTATTTATGCCATAAGTGAAGCATGTTAATATGGATGTTAAAATAAGCACGCGTTTAAATAATTCCATACGAAATGTTATGTGCGATTTTCCCATCGAATTAAGTGAGTGTATGTTTATTTGATATATAGGAGCAAATAAATTCGCGGCGCATATTAGTTGAAAAAAGGGAACGGAATCAAGCCATTTTGTTCCAAATAATACAAAAAACAAAGGCTTGGCACTTGCTATCAAAAACATTGTGATAGGGATTGTAATTATAGAGGTATATTTCACCAATTCTCCAAGTATGCGTTTTATTCTTTCTTGTTGATGCTGAATCTTTGCAAAAAGATTGTAGCTAGTTCCTAATATTGATAGAAATGTAAAATTTACACTATCGCTGAATTTATATCCCTGAGTATAATATCCTACTTGATTAATTGAGTAAAATTTACCTATCAAAAACGTGTATATATTATTAAAAATAACTGTAAGTAAAGAAGTACCAAGCATGTGTGCGCTAAATTTGAAATATCCGCGCAATATATTAAAAGAAAAGAGCAATTTCGGTTTCCACTGCGTCCATTTATGAAAGCATAACATTCTTACAAAATGATAACCGGTTTGTTGTACAACAAGTGCCCATACTCCCATATCGCAAAGTGCCATCGTGATACCTGCCGTACCGGCTATAAGAGTGCTGCTGAGATTTACCTTAGTAACTGTTTTGTAATCTAACTCGCGACCAGCCAAATTAAAAGGTACGAGGTACATTGCATTAAAAAGTATAGCCATAAATGTTACACGAGAAATGGCTGTTAATGCAGGCTGGTTAAAAAAAACGGCAATTAATGGAGCGCAAAAAAATAGTATTGCATACAAAAAAACAGAGATGCCTAAGTTTGTATAAAATACTGTGTTACAATGAGTTTCAGTTAGGTCTTTAGTACGCACAAGCGCAGCTCCCAGGCCACTTTCGACCATAGCATAAGCAAATTGAGCAAAAATCATAACCATACCGATTAATCCATAATCGGCAGGACACAATAATCGAGCTAATACAATTCCAATTATAAATTGTACTCCTTGTTGTCCAATTCTATCAATTGAACTCCAAGTTAGAGCACCTATCATTTTTTCTTTTAAATTGTCGCTCATATTGGCAAAGCCTTTTATAACACTATATTGACAATTTTTCCCGAAACAACGATTACTTTTTTAGGAGTTTTACCTTCGGTATATTTTTCTGTTTGACTATCAGATAATGCGATTCTTTCAACTTCTGCTTTATCTGTGTCAGCTGGTAATTCTATGGTAAAACGAACTTTCCCGTTAAATGAGATAGGGTATTTGACCTTTGATTCAATCAAAAACTTATCATCATATTCGGGATATTTTGCATCACACACACTTGTCTTATGTCCAAGCATAGAGTACATTTCTTCTGCTATATGTGGAGCAAATGGAGCAATAAGTATGGTAAGCGGTTCGAGAATCATTCTCTTATTGCATTTCATTTGTGATAACTCATTGACGCAAATCATAAATGCCGATACAGAAGTATTATATGAGAAATGTTCTATATCAGATGTAATCTTCTTAATTGTTTTATGCAATGATTTCAGCTCTTCTGCAGTAGGTTCAACATCACTTATAGCTACAGATTCACCATTGAAGAATAATCCCCAGAATTTCTTCAGAAATCTATGGACTCCATCAATACCATTTGTATCCCATGGTTTAGATTGCTCTAGTGGTCCTAAAAACATTTCATATAAACGTAAAGTATCGGCACCATACTTTTTTATAATATCATCAGGATTTACAACATTGAACATTGATTTGCTCATTTTTTCTACAGCCCAACCGCAAATGTATTTGCCGTCTTCTAAAACAAATTCCGCATCCTTGTACTCTGGCATCCAGTTTTTAAATGCTTCGATATCAAGTATATCATTTGAAACTATGTTTACATTTACATGTATCCCTTGAGTTTCGTATTTATCTTTCAGATTATATGATACATATTTGTTTGTTCCGATTATGCGATATACAAAATTAGAACGTCCTTGTATCATCCCCTGATTAATTAATTTTTCGAATGGTTCATCTTTACATATTAAACCCAAATCGAATAAAAATTTATTCCAGAAACGGCTGTATATAAGATGTCCTGTTGCATGTTCTGTACCTCCGATATACAAATCAACATTTTTCCAATATAAGTTTACATCCTTGTTAACCAATGCTTTATCGTTGTGAGGATCCATGTATCGCAGATAGTATGCTGATGAACCAGCAAAACCTGGCATTGTGTTCAACTCCAAAGGATAACCATCTTTTGTTTGCCAATTTTTAGCACGACCTAGTGGAGGTTCACCGGTTTCGGTAGGAAGATACTTGTCAATCTCAGGTAATTCAAGAGGCAAACAAGTTTCGTCTAATGTGTATGGTTGTCCATCCTTATAATAAATAGGGAATGGCTCGCCCCAATAACGCTGACGACTAAATATAGCATCACGTAAACGGTAGTTGATTTTTACTTTACCAATACCTTTTTCTGTGATATATTTTTTTGCTGTTGTTATTGCATCTTTTACAGAAAGTCCTGTCATAAATCCTGAATTCATCATGATACCTTCTTTTGCATCATAACTTTCTTTACTTACATCGCAACCTTCAATCAAAGGGATTATAGGCAAATTAAAGTGTTTTGCAAATGCATAGTCTCGACTATCGTGCGCCGGTACAGCCATAATGGCACCTGTTCCATAACCTGCTAAAACATAGTCGGAAATAAAGATAGGTATTTGCTCATTTGTAAAAGGATTAATTGCATAGGCTCCTGAGAATACCCCTGTAACCTTTTTGTCTGCGATACGTTCGCGCTCTGTGCGACGCTTAACAGCATCAATGTATTCATTCACAGCATTTTTTTGCTCGTCAGTAGTAACTTCTGCTACATATTCACTTTCAGGAGCTAAAACCATAAAAGTAACACCGAATGTGGTGTCGGCACGTGTGGTAAACACGTTCATATATTTGTCAGAATTCGCAATCTTGAATTTCATTTCGGCACCTTCACTTCTACCAATCCAATTACGTTGCGTTTCTTTAAGAGATTCTGTCCAATCAATTTTATCCAAGCCATCTAATAGACGTTGAGCATATGCAGATACACGCAAACACCATTGACTCATTACTTTTTGTTCAACAGGATATCCGCCTCTTATCGAAAGCCCTTCACTTACTTCGTCATTTGCTAATACAGTACCTAATTTAGGGCACCAATTTACCATGGTATCGGCTTTGTAAGCGATGCGGTAATTCATTAAGATATCGCGTTGCTTCTTTTCGCCCATATTCTTCCATTCGTCGGCTGTGAAGATAGTGGTATCTGCTGATGCAGCTGTAACTTGTGCATTTCCTTGCTCATTAAATATTTCTATTAATTGAGAAATAGGACGTGCTATATCTTCTTTTTTATTATACCAATGGTCAAACATCTGAATAAAAGCCCATTGTGTCCATTTATAGTATTCCGGATCACAAGTACGGACTTCTCTTTTCCAATCGTAACAGAAACCGATTTTGTCCATTTGTTCTCTGTAGCGATTAATATTATTAAAAGTCGTGATTTCCGGATGTTGTCCCGTCTGAATAGCATATTGTTCTGCAGGTAATCCATAAGCATCATATCCCATTGGATGCAAAACATTAAATCCTTGTAAGCGTTTATATCTACTAAATATGTCTGAAGCAATGTATCCAAGTGGATGCCCTACATGTAAGCCCGCACCCGATGGGTAAGGGAACATATCTAAAACATAATATTTAGGACGATTGTTGTCGATTTCAACATGATAAATGGCATTGTTTTTCCAATATGATTGCCATTTTTGTTCAATTTCTTTAAAATTATACTCCATAATGCTCTGTATAGACTAAATTTACTCTGATATAAACAGAAATTTTAATTATAGGCTGCAAAGGTACATTTTTTTTGTCGTTTTTATGCCTTGTTTAGCTGATGATTAAATCTTGATGCTCTATTTTGTTTTATGTACATTAAAGTATCAAGTATTTTTTGTAAATTTGCCAACTAATATTATAATAATTATGATTTATCAACAACAAAACACCATGGCACAAAAAGACATTATCAAGTACGTATTAATTGCTGTTTCAGTTATAATACTAATTATTTTAACTGCCTCAAGTTTTTATACAATTGACACCGGTGAAAGGGGAGTTATATTACGTTTTGGACGTCTTACAACAATAGCTGACGAAGGTTTGAATGCAAAAGTTCCTTTTGTTGATGAGGTAAAGAAGCTGTCAATACGCGACCATAATCTATCACTTCATACAGAAGTTTCATCAAGTGACATACAAACAATTGCAGTTGATGTAAGTTTAGTATATTCTTTGGATGCAAAACAAGTTGATAAAATATTTCAAACTTATGGAATGGATATAGAAAACACCTTGATTCGTCCGACATTATCTGAAAAAATTAATGCTGTGATAGCCGAGTATCCAATCGAAACATTCGTTGAAAAACGTGCTGAGATTTCAAATAGAATTAATTCTACATTCGCAAATCAAGTAGCAGGTAGCGGTATTAAGGTAAAAAGTTTACTAATCACTAATCATGATTTTAGTGATGATTTCAATAAAGCAATTGAGGATAAGAAAATTGCAGAACAAGGAGCACTTACTGCTAAATTTACCCTAGAACGTATGAAACTTGAAGCTGAAGCGCAAAAAGTAAAACAAGCATCATTATCACCAATGGTATTGCAAGAAATGGCAATAAACAAATGGGATGGTAAAATGCCTCAATATTTTTCAGGAGCTCAATTACCATTTATTACAATTAAATAGTTGATGGTAAAAGAAATCCATGTATTTGAATCATCTTTCAATATTAAATTACAAGAACCTTGCCGAGTTAGAAATTGACTTCGAAAAAGGTGTTAATTGCTTGATAGGTGACAATGGTGTAGGTAAAACGAATTTGTTGGATGCCATATATTATTTGGCATGTTGCAAGAGTCGTCTAACTCCTGTTGATTTGCAAAATATTAGGCACGATGAACAGTTTATGATGGTTCAAGGTAATTTTGATAGAGCAGGTGTTTTAGAGGAAATAGGAATTGGACTAAAAAGAGGGCAGAGGAAGTCTTTTAAACGTAATGGTAAAGAATATGAGCGTTTGTCTGACCATATAGGTTTGGTACCTTTGGTTATTGTATCACCTGAGGATGCATCTCTAATTGCTGACGGTAGCGAAATACGCAGAAAATTTATGGATGGTGTGATTTCGCAATACGATCGCGAATATTTATACAAATTACTGCGTTATAATAGATTACTGCTTCAGCGCAATACATTGCTAAAAAGTCAAGATAGCGAAGACTCTTTATATGATGTGTGCGAACTACAAATGGAAGAACTGGCAGTTTATTTATATCAAAAACGACTTAGTTTTATAAAAGAATTTGTGCCTATTTTTAATCGATACTATAATTTAATATCACAAGAGAAAGAAAAAGTAGGAATAAATTATCGATCTCATTTACAAGACGGAGAATTGAAATCACAGTTAGAGTTTAGCAGACGTCGTGATATTATTTTAGGATATACTTCAAAAGGTATTCATAAAGACGAATTGGAGCTGACTTTAGGAGATTATCCTATTAAAATGGTTGGTTCGCAAGGACAAGGAAAAAGTTTTGTGATATCGCTTAGGTTGGCTCAATTTGACTTTTTGAAAGAAGCTAATGGAGGCGAAACTCCACTATTATTATTGGATGATATTTTTGATAAATTGGATGCCGGAAGAGTGACACAAATTATTAAAATAGTGTCAGGAGACGAATTCGGTCAAATATTTATTACAGATACAAATCGCGAACATTTGGATAAATTATTAAGTGAGACTGTTCGTAATTATAAAATTTATAGAGTTGAATCTGGAAAAATTCAATAAGCAAGCACGTGAGAAAAGAACATATTCAGCCAATAGGTGACATATTAAAAGAGTATTTAAAAGTTTTTCGTTTACAGTCAAAAATAAATGAAACTACTTTAATTGCATCTTGGAAACAGGTGCTTGGCCCCTCTATTAATTCCTATACTCGCGATTTGTCTATTAAGAATAAAATTTTGTATGTTAGTTTAACGTCTTCAGCTTTGCGTAATGAACTTATGTTGATGCGTACTCGTTTAATAAAAGAGTTGAATGATGTAGTCGGAACAGATGTAATTGAAGACATAAAATTTAGATGAACGAAATCCAACAAGAAATCCAATCGAATATTAAACGTATAATAGATGAAATACCCAAAGGAGTACGTTTAGTTGCCGTATCTAAGTATAATTCTAATGATAGAATAGAGGCAGCATATTCAGTGGGTCAGCGTTTATTTGGAGAAAGTCGCGCACAAGAACTCGTACCTAAAGCACAAACTTTACCAAAAGATATACGTTGGCATTTTATTGGACATCTACAAACGAACAAAGTGAAGTACATAGTACCTTATGTATCATGTATAGAATCGGTCGATTCATTTCATTTATTATCGGAAATTAATAAGCAAGCTCAGAAAATAAATAGAGTGATACCTTGTTTATTGCAATTCCATGTAGCTGTTGAAGAAACTAAGTTCGGATTCAATATAGAAGAATGCAAACAGATGTTATTGTCAGATGTCTACAAAGAATTTTGTAATGTTTCAATAATAGGAGTAATGGGCATGGCGTCTATTACAACTGATACAGATTATATACGTAAAGAATTTCGTCAAGTTAAGCAAATTTATACCAAACTTAAATCCGATTTTTTTGCAAATGATGATAAGTTTTCGGAGATTTCAATGGGTATGACGCACGATTACAAAATAGCGATTGAAGAGGGCTCTACAATAGTTCGTGTCGGTAGTGGGATTTTTGGAGAAAGAATGTACGGAAATCTGTCATAGAAACAAATTTCAAACGTGTGCGAATATTTTTTATATTTAGCTTTAGTATTTCAATAAAATTGTCTACCTTTGCGCCCTCTTATTCCAAATGTTTGGTAAAATCTAGATAATATAATTTATTTAAATAGTTTATGGATAACAAAAAACGCGTTTACATCTTCGGAAACGGAAAAGCTGAAGGAAAGGCAGATATGAAAAATCTGCTTGGCGGTAAAGGTGCTAACCTTGCTGAAATGAATTTAATAGGAGTACCGGTACCTCCGGGTTTTACAATTACTACTGAAGTTTGTAACGAATATTATGAAATAGGTAAGGACAAAGTAGTAGCATTTCTTAAAGATGATGTTATTAAAGCTGTGGCTCATATTGAAGGTTTAATGAAATCAAAATTTGGTGACATTGAAAATCCTTTATTAGTTTCAGTACGTTCAGGTGCTCGCGCATCTATGCCTGGTATGATGGATACCATCTTAAACTTAGGTTTGAATGATAAAGTAGTTGAAGGTATGGTACGCAAAACAGGTAATCCTCGTTTTGTATGGGATTCATATCGTCGTTTTGTTCAAATGTTCGGTGATGTTGTTTTAGGTATGAAACCGGTAAATAAAACAGACATAGATCCATTTGAAGAAATTATTGAAAGCGTAAAATCTGCAAAAGGTGTTAAGTTGGATACGGAATTAAGCGTAGAAGATTTAAAACAATTAGTTACACGTTTTAAGGCAGCTGTTAAGAAACAAACAGGCAAAGATTTCCCGGAAGATGCATATGAGCAATTATGGGGCGCGATCTGTGCTGTATTTGATAGCTGGATGAACGAGCGTGCCATATTATATCGTAAAATGGAAGGAATACCTGCAGAATGGGGTACAGCAGTTAGTGTACAAGCCATGGTATTCGGAAACATGGGCGAAACGTCAGCAACAGGTGTTTGCTTCTCACGTGATGCAGCAACCGGTGAAGATCAATTCGTAGGTGAGTATTTAATTAATGCTCAAGGCGAAGATGTTGTAGCTGGTATTCGTACTCCACAACAAATTACAAAATTAGGTTCACAACGTTGGGCAAAATTAGCCAATGTATCAGAAGCTGATCGTTTTACAAAATATCCTTCAATGGAAGAGTCAATGCCTGCTATATATGCAGAATTAGACGCACTTCAAACAAAATTGGAAAACCACTACAAAGATATGCAAGATATGGAATTTACCGTTCAAGAAGGTAAGTTGTGGTTCTTGCAAACTCGTAACGGAAAACGTACAGGTGCAGCTATGGTTAAAATAGCTATGGATATGTTACATCAAGGTATTATTGATGAAAAAACAGCTGTATTGCGCGTTGAACCAAATAAATTGGACGAATTACTTCACCCGATATTTGATAAAGCTGCATTAAAAGTTGCTCAAGTACTTACAAAAGGCTTGGCTGCTTCTCCTGGTGCTGCTTGCGGTAAGATTGTTTTCAATGCTGAAGATGCTGCTGTATGGGCAAGCAAAGGCGAACATGTTATAATGGTTCGTATTGAAACATCTCCTGAAGACTTAGCCGGTATGGCTGCTGCACAAGGTATCTTAACCGCACGTGGCGGTATGACATCACATGCTGCTGTAGTTGCTCGTGGAATGGGTAAATGTTGCGTATCAGGTGCAGGATCATTAGTTATAGATTATACAGCAAAAACAGTTTCTGCAAACGGAACTACTTTAAAAGAAGGTGATTTCATCTCATTAAACGGATCAACCGGTGAGGTTTATTTAGGTGCTGTTGCAACTAAAGAAGCTGAACTTGATGCTGATTTTGCAGAATTGATGAAGTTAGCTGATAAATATACTCGTTTGATAGTTCGTACCAATGCTGATACTCCTAACGATGCAAAAGTTGCTCGTCGTTTTGGTGCAACAGGTATAGGACTTTGTAGAACAGAACATATGTTCTTTGAAGGTGACAAAATCCGTGCAATGCGCGAAATGATTTTGGCAGAAACTCTAGAAGGACGTCGTAAAGCATTAGCAAGAATTCTTCCATATCAACAAGCAGACTTTAAAGGAATCTTTAAAGCAATGGAAGGATGCCCTGTTACAGTACGTTTATTAGACCCACCTCTACATGAGTTTGTTCCTCACGAAGAGAAAGAACAACGTGAATTAGCTCAAATCATGGGTGTTTCTTACGATTATATCCGTCAACGTGTTGATTCTTTGCACGAAGCTAATCCTATGTTAGGTCATCGTGGTTGCCGTTTAGGAAATACATATCCTGAAATCACAGAAATGCAAACACGTGCTATTTTAGGTGCAGCACTCGAATTGAAAAAAGAAGGTGTTGAAACACATCCTGAAATAATGGTCCCACTAACAGGTATTGTGCATGAGTTTGCTAATCAAGAGAGAATCATTCGCGAAACAGCTGCAAAATTATTTCAAGAACGCGGAAGTAGCATCGAATTTAAAGTAGGTACTATGATTGAAATTCCACGTGCAGCACTTACTGCTGATCGTATAGCTACAAAAGCAGAATTTTTCTCATTCGGAACAAATGACTTAACTCAAATGACATTTGGTTATAGTCGTGATGATATAGCATCATTCTTGCCTGCTTATTTGGATATGAAGATTTTAAATAATGATCCATTCCAAATATTAGACCAAAATGGTGTTGGACAATTAGTACAAATGGCTACAGAAAAAGGTCGTAGCGTACGTCCTGATCTTAAGTGTGGTATTTGTGGTGAACATGGTGGCGAACCTTCGTCAGTAGAGTTCTGCCATAGAGTAGGCTTAAATTATGTTTCATGTTCTCCTTTCCGTGTGCCTATCGCAAGGTTGGCAGCAGCACAAGCTGCATTGCGTTAATGTGAGAATTCATATGATAAAAAAAACACCGACAATTTTGTCGGTGTTTTTCTATCTAATATAGTCAAGTATTTCGAATAGTTTTTTTTTATTATATTTACTAACTAATTATTATTTAATTCATTATGACAACAGAATTGCAACAACGAGCACGTGAAGCAAAAAAAGTAACGTGGGTAGGTTTTGTAATTAATTTTTTATTAAGCGCTATCAAACTAGTAGCCGGTATAATCGGTAAGAGTTCTGCAATGGTTGCTGACGCAGTACATTCAATATCTGATTTTGCTACAGATGTGATTGTAATAGCGTTTGTAGGTGTAACTGCTAAAGATTGTGATGAAAACCATCATTATGGACATGGTAAATATGAAACATTTGCAACATTATTGATAAGTGCTGCTTTACTTGCTGTTGGAATAGGTTTACTATTAAATGGAGTTCAGAATTCAATTAAAGTAATTAATGGAGAGGTATTAGAAAGTCCTAAAATAATAGCCTTGGTTGCTGCTATGGTATCTGTTTTCGTTAAAGAAGGCCTTTATTGGTATACTGTAATGGTTGGTAAAAAAATTGATAATAAGGCTGTTATCGCAAATGCATGGCATCATAGATCTGATGCATTTTCGTCAATAGGTACGACCTTAGGTATTGGAGGTGCGATATTTTTAGGTGAAAAGTGGAGAATACTAGATCCTCTTGCAGGAGCATTAGTTAGTGTTTTTATTATTAAGGTAGCCATTGATTTAGGTTTACCAAGTATTAAAGAATTACTCGAATCCTCAATTCCCAAAAAAGAAGAAGAAGATATTATTCGTGTTATTACTAATACTGATGGAGTTAAGAAATACCATCATTTACGTACTCGTAAAGTTGGTAATGCTTATGCTATTGATGTCCATATTAAATTAGACAGAAATATCAGTTTTGTAAAATCGCATGATATTGCTACGGATTTGGAAAAGCAATTGAGAGTTATTTATGGTAATAACACTCTTTTAAGTATACATACAGAGCCTCTTCCGGAGTAGCTATCAATCAAGATATGTTGTCAAACTATCGCATATAGCTTTAAACTTATTCATGCAATTAGCCGGAATAGGATCAGCTGATGGCGATTCCATTTTCAATGGGTTTACAGGTGTGTCGTTTTTCCATACTCTAAAATCTAGATGTGGTCCGGTAGATGCACCTGTACTACCTACATATCCAATCACTTGTCCTTGTTTTACGTGTAAACCTGTTTTTATTCCTTTTGCATAATTTGATAGGTGCAGATAGGCTGTTGTGTAACTACTATTGTGTTTAATCTTAATAGTATTTCCTCCGCCACCTTTATAGGCTTTAAAAACAACCTTTCCATCGCCGATTGCCATAACAGGAGTGCCTTTAGGAGCAGAATAATCTACACCTGTATGTGGACGTACTATTTTATATATAGGATGTTTTCTGGCATAAGAAAAGCCGGAAGATATCCTTGAAAATTTTAATGGGGCTTTTAAAAATGCTTTCTTAAGGTTTTGTCCTTTCTCATTCCAATATCCATCTAATTCAGTAATTGAATCAGAATAGTGGTATGCATAATAATCTTTACCTTCGTGATTAAATTTTACTGCGTGAATTTTACCTATTCCAATAGAAGTACTATCAACAAATAATTCATCATACAATACAGTAAAATTGTCGCCTTTTTGTATACCAAAGAAGTCTATTTCCCATGCATATATATCAGATAACTCTATAGCTAATGCACGATTTAAATTTTGTTCTCCTATTGCATTCCATAAAGATGATTCAATAACTGCAGAAGAAGTTTTTAGTATGCTATTTATAGGTTTTTGATAGTGATGTATATGCAAACTGTCAATTAAATGAAAAACCATATGATCAACCACAGATTTATGATACACAAAGTAATGTGGGACTCTTACAGAATCATTAGTGAAATATATTTGATATGTGTTACCTGCTTTTACACTTTTGACATTAAATATAGAATCATTAAGTGTATTTAATTGGCTGGTAATTTGTGGCAATGCCCCAAGAGAAGCAAATAAATCAGACAAGGTTTGTCCTTTTTTAACGATGCCTTCTTCCATTTCGTATTTTTCGATAGGAATGCCGTACTCTGTAATTGTTACAGTGTCAACAGTTTCATCATCATTTTTGCATTGATTATTGTTTGGGTTACAAGAGTTTAGGGTAAAAAGAATTAGTATTGAATATAATAAGTATGACTTCTGTTTCATTGTAATTTGATTTTCGGGTACAAGTTTACACATTATTGTACAAAAAAGCAAAATAAATTATGTTGTGTGAATATTGGAGTCTTTATAATTTAATCGTTGTTTTTGTAACTATATTGTAATTAATTTGATGTAAAAAATTGTTGTTTATAACAAATTTACGTATTTTGCTAATAATTTATTTGTGTATTTAAAAATATACTTATACCTTTGCAACGTTAAAAAAATACAGATGACAAATTTTTCAATTATACTAAGCATTATTATTCTCTTGCAAAGCAGTGGGAAGTAAGTTTGGTATGTATAAATCTAAAGACCTTTCTTACTTCCAAGTCTGAAAGGTCTTTTTTTATGTTTTAAAAACAACTTAATAAATACAATAAAATGGCAGACAAATTATTCATTTTTGATACAACATTAAGAGATGGTGAACAGGTACCCGGATGCCAGTTAAATACTGTTGAAAAAATTCAAGTAGCAAAAGCTCTTGAAGCACTTGGAGTTGATGTAATTGAAGCAGGCTTCCCAGTGTCTAGTCCGGGTGATTTTAATTCTGTTGTTGAAATCTCAAAGGCAGTTACTTGGCCTACAATTTGCGCTTTAACAAGAAGTGTAGAAAAAGATATAGACGCAGCAGCCGAAGCTTTGCAATATGCTCATAAAAAGCGTATTCACACGGGAATTGGAACGTCCGATTATCATATAAAGTATAAGTTTAATTCAACACGTGAAGAAATTATTGAACGTGCAATTGCAGCTACAAAGTATGCAAAAAAATATGTTGAAGATGTAGAATTTTATTGTGAAGATGCCGGCCGTACAGATAATGAGTATTTGGCACGTGTGGTTGAAGCTGTAATTAAAGCAGGAGCAACCGTTGTAAATATACCGGATACAACCGGATATTGTTTACCGTCAGAGTATGGTGAAAAAATAAAATATTTGATGGAACATGTTTCAAATATTGATAAGGCAATAATCTCTACACATTGTCATAACGATTTAGGTATGGCAACAGCCAATACAATGTCAGGTATTATTAATGGTGCAAGACAAGTTGAAGTTACAGTTAACGGAGTAGGTGAACGTGCAGGAAACACTGCATTGGAAGAAATAGCAATGATACTTAAGTGTCATAAACATTTAAATGTTGATACTCAAATTAATACGCAGAAAATAATATCTGTAAGCAGACTTATTTCAAATCTTATGAATATGCCAGTTCAGGCTAATAAAGCCATAGTAGGACGTAATGCATTTGCTCATTCGTCAGGCATCCATCAAGATGGTGTGCTTAAGAATATGCAGACATACGAAATTATGAATCCTAAAGATATAGGTATTGATGACAATTCTATTGTTCTGACAGCACGTAGTGGACGAGCAGCATTGAACCATCGTCTTAATATACTGGGAGTAGATGTAGATGAAAATAAGTTGGATAAGATTTATAAAGACTTCTTGGATTTAGCCGATAAAAAGAAGGATATACATGATGATGATATACTTGTATTGGCAGGAATTGAAAGAGTCAGTGGTAAGCGTATTCAGTTGAATTATTTGCAAGTAACATCAGGTAAAGGAGTAAAACCTTTAGCATATATAGGTTTAATTATAGCAGGCGAACATTTTGAAGCATCAGCAGGAGGTAACGGACCGGTAGATGCAGCAATAAAAGCCTTAAAACTTATTATAAGCAGAGAGATGACCTTACAAGAATTTACTATTCAATCAATAAATAAGGGTAGTGATGATATGGGTAAGGTACATATGCAAGTTTTGTACGATGGAAAGGTATATTATGGCTTCGGTGCTAATACTGACATCGTCGTAGCATCAGTTGAAGCATATATAGATGCAATTAACAAATTTGTAGAAAAATAAAATTATATTTGTAGTTAAAAATACTAATAATAAAGTCATGGGGAAAACATTATTTGATAAAATATGGGAATCGCATATAGTATCTAAGGTCGAAGGCGGTCCTACACAATTGTACATAGACAGAATGTATTGTCATGAGGTGACTAGCCCACAAGCATTCGATGGATTGCGTAAACGAGGATTAAATGTGTTTCGTCCGCAGCAGATAACATGTATACCGGACCATAATATTCCAACAATAAATCAAGAATTACCTATTAAGGATCCTATTTCAAAAAATCAGGTTGATACGCTCGACAAAAATGCTAAAGATTTTAAAGTTGAGTATTATCCCATGGGGCATGCTAAAAATGGTATCATACATGTTGTTGGGCCAGAGAATGGTCTGTCTTTACCCGGTATGACTATTGTATGTGGTGACTCTCATACATCTACACATGGTGCAATTGGAGCTATAGCATTCGGCATTGGTACATCCGAAGTCGAAATGGTTTTGGCTAGTCAGTGTGTTTTTCAATCTCGTCCGCAAACTATGCGTATAAATTTTAATGGTAAACTAAAAGAAGGGGTTACTGCTAAAGACATGGCTTTGTATATGATTGCAAAACTAACTACAGGTGGTGCTACCGGATATTTTGTAGAGTATGCAGGATCTGCAGTACGAAATCTATCTATGGAAGGAAGATTAACCTTGTGTAATTTGTCTATTGAGATGGGAGCACGTGGCGGTATGGTAGCTCCTGACGAGACTACTATATCATATATCAAAGGTCGTGATTTTGCTCCTAAAGGAGAAGATTGGAATAATGCAGTATCATATTGGAAAACATTGTATTCTGATTCGGATGCAGTTTTTGATAAAGAAATAAATTTTGATGCAGAAGACATTGAACCGATGATTACTTATGGTACTAATCCTGGAATGGGAATGAGTATTAATTCAGCCATTCCTTCTATAGATACAATACCCGAAGCAGGACGTGAGTCTTTTACCAAATCCATAGAGTATATGGGCTTTAAATCAGGCGAAAAACTTACCGGCAAACCAATTGATTATGTATTTCTTGGAAGTTGTACTAATGGACGAATTGAAGATTTCCGTTTATTCACATCATACATAAAAGGGAAACGCAAAGCTGATAATGTTGTAGCTTGGTTAGTACCGGGATCGTGGATGGTAGCAAAACAAATAGAAGAAGAAGGCCTGGATAAAATATTAAAGGATGCCGGCTTTGAATTACGTCAACCTGGATGTTCAGCTTGTTTAGCAATGAATGACGATAAAATTCCTGAAGGAAAATATGCTGTTTCAACAAGTAATAGAAATTTTGAAGGACGTCAAGGACCAGGTTCAAGAACTATATTAGCAGGACCACTTGTTGCAGCAGCTGCTGCAGTTACCGGTAAAATAACTGATCCAAGAGAAAAATAATAAAATACAAAATAGATATGGAAAAATTAATAAAGCTAAGTTCTAGATGCGTTCCATTACCATTAGAGAATATAGACACAGATCAAATCATACCTGCTCGATTTTTAAAAGCGACATCAAAAGAAGGATTCGGTGATAATTTGTTTCGCGATTGGAGATACGATAAGCAGAATAATCCCATTTCATCGTTTGTTTTAAATGACAAGACATATAATGGACAGATTTTAGTTGCAGGTAAGAATTTTGGATCAGGATCAAGCCGTGAACATGCTGCATGGGCTATTGCCGGATATGGTTTTAGAGTTGTTGTATCAAGTTTCTTTGCAGATATCTTCAAGAATAATGCAATGAATAATGGAGTTTTACCGGTTGTTGTTTCTGATAATTTCTTGAACAATATATTCAGTGCCGTAAAAACTGACCCCCAAACAAAACTAACAATTGATCTTGAGAATCAGGTTATAATTAATGAATCGAGTGGTGAAATCGAGCATTTTTCTATCAATCCATACAAAAAGGAATGCTTTATTAATGGTTTTGATGATATTGATTATTTATTAAATCATCGAACAAATATAGAGCAATACGAAAAAGAACACAAAATATATTAGTGAAACACTGAATAATATGATAAGCATACTCGATACAACTCTTCGTGATGGTGAACAAACATCAGGAGTCTCGTTTGCAGCTCAAGAAAAATTAAGCATAGCACGTCTGCTATTAGAAGATTTGCGCGTAGATCGCATAGAAATTGCTTCAGCGCGTGTTTCTGCAGGCGAATATGATACAGCTCGCAAAATTATGCGTTGGGCAGAATCTAAAGGATTTTCCGATAGAGTAGAAGTGCTTGGTTTTGTTGATGGAAAGGATTCATTAGAATGGATTCGCGATGCAGGATGTAAAGTGATGAACTTGCTGTGTAAGGGATCAATGAAACATTGTACATTGCAGTTAGGAAAAACACCTGAAGAACATTTGAAAGATATTATTAATGTTCTTAATGACGCCGATGAAATGGGCATATCTGTAAATGTTTACTTGGAAGACTGGAGTAATGGAATTCAAAACAGCCCGGAATATGTATACATGTTAGTTGATGAATTGAGAGGACATAATATTAAGCGTTTTATGCTTCCTGATACATTAGGAATTCTTAATCCGACTCAAACAAGCGAGTATTGTACATTGATGCTAAAGCGTTATCCTGAATTGTCTTTTGATTTTCATCCTCATAATGATTACGATTTAGCTGTAGCAAATGTATATGCAGCAGTTAAAGCAGGAATTCAATGCGTTCACGTAACTGTCAATGGCTTAGGAGAAAGGGCAGGAAATGCACCCATGTCGAGTGTAATAGCTGTTATCCATGATCAATTGCATTTACAAACTAATATAAAAGAGCATGAAATAAATAGGGTAAGTAAGATTATAGAAACATATTCAGGTATAAGAATTCCGAATAATAAGCCTATAATCGGTGAAAATGTATTTACTCAAGTAGCCGGAGTTCATGCTGACGGAGATGCTAAAAGTAAATTATACTATAACGATTTATTACCTGAAAGATTTGGTCGTACAAGAGAATATGCCTTAGGTAAGACATCAGGTAAAGCAAACATTAGAAAAAATCTTGAATCATTGGGCATTGATTTGGACGATGAATCAATGAAAAAAGTAACATCACGTATAATTGAGTTGGGTGATAAAAAACAGCAGGTAACACCTGAAGATCTTCCTTATATTGTTTCTGATATACTTAAGAACGAAAATATGGAAGAAAAAGTTAAAGTAAATAACTATTCTTTATCTTTGACACAAGGCTTGAAACCTGTTGCAAATGTTTCTGTTGAACTTGATGGAAAATTGTATCAAGAATCAGCATCCGGAGATGGACAATATGATGCATTCATGAAGGCATTGTGGACTATATACAATAAGCTTGATAAACAGCATCCTATATTATCTGACTATACTGTTACAATACCTCCTGGAGGTCATACAGATGCCTTTGTACAAACCATAATTACATGGGATATGAATGGTAAGATATTTAAAACACATGGCTTAGATGCAGACCAAACGGAGGCAGCTATTAAAGCCACAATAAAAATGTTGAATATTATTGAAAAATATCAGTAAACAGATTCGTCTTAACTAAAACTACAAATTATGAAAAGACTAACTATTGCTTTAGTTGCCCACGATCAACGTAAAGTTGATATGGTGGAGTGGGCAGAGTATAATGTTGATTTACTAAAACAACATAAATTAGTTTGCACAGGAACTACAGGTTATTTGATACAAAAAGCACTCGAAAACAAAGGAGCTATTGTTGATATAATATGTATGCATTCAGGCCCATTAGGAGGTGATGCAGAAGTGGCTGCTATGGTTGTAAGACATGAAATTGATTTAGCAATATTCTTGATTGATGACTTAAACCCACAACCGCACGAGGCTGATATTCAAATGTTATTGCGTCAGTGTAGAGTTCATAACGTACCTATCGCATGTAACAGATATAGTGCAGATTTAATGATAACAAGTAGTTTGTGGGATGATCAAGATTATAAACCATCAATCCCTAAATATATCTCATTTAATCGCGAAGAATTTGATTTAAAACATTCAAAATAATTAATAATGAATTTTAAAATAGCTGTATTGCCAGGAGATGGCATAGGTCCTGAGATATCTATTCAGGGTGTTAATGTAATGACTGTAGTATGTAAAAAGTTTGGACATAATGTAAGTTATGAGTATGGAATATGTGGTGCTGATGCAATAGATAAAGTAGGAGATCCTTTCCCGGCAGAGACTTTAAAGATTTGTAAAAATGCTGATGCTGTTTTGTTTTCGGCAGTAGGTGACCCTAAATTTGACAACGATCCATCGGCAAAAGTGCGTCCGGAACAGGGTTTATTGGCTATGCGTAAGCAATTAGGACTTTTTGCTAATATTCGTCCTGTGCAAACATTTAAGTGTCTGATACATCATTCTCCATTAAAACCTGAATTAGTAGAAGGTGCTGACTTTATTTGTATTAGAGAATTGACAGGAGGCATGTATTTCGGAGAAAAGTATCAAGATAATGATAAAGCATATGATACTAACCTTTATACACGTCCTGAAATAGAACGTATTTTGAAAGTCGGCTTTGAATATGCAATGAAACGCAAAAAACATCTGACAGTAGTTGATAAAGCCAATGTATTGGCATCTAGCCGTTTGTGGAGGCAAATTGCTCAAGAAATGGAACCATCGTATCCTGAAGTTACAGTCGATTACATGTATGTTGATAATGCTGCAATGCGTATGATTTTATCTCCAACTTTTTTCGATGTAATGGTTACAGAAAACACTTTTGGAGATATATTAACCGACGAAGGTTCTGTTATTTCAGGTTCAATGGGATTGCTACCATCAGCATCCACAGGCGAAAGTACTCCTGTTTTCGAGCCTATACACGGATCATGGCCGCAGGCAAAAGGTTTAAATATTGCAAATCCTTTGGCACAGATATTGTCAGTAGCTATGCTATTTGAATACTTCGATTTAAAAGAAGAAGGTAAATTGATTCGTAAAGCAGTTGATTGTAGTTTGGAATCTAATGTTAGAACTCCTGAAATTCAAGTTGAATCATATCCTAAATATGGAACAAAAGAAGTAGGCGAATGGATTGTAGATTATATCAACAAGCAATAGTATTAAAAAAATAGCCTTGGTTTATTTACCAAGGCTATTTAGTATTTCAAATGCTTTTTCAGCGTCTTTTTCGTATATATGTAATTTTATACCTCCAATTGGAGCAAACATGGTAAATGGTTGCGCCATATTATCTCCGCTTATAAAACATTCAATCCCAGCATCTTCTATTACGCTCTTTTCGTAATATGCTAATGTTAAATTATCATAGTTTTTCAAGACAATAGTTCTATCGGTATCGCTCATATTATCTTTTCAAAAGAAATGATTTAAAATCTTCAAAATCCTTACTTAAATCGATACTTTGTTTTGTTCCCTTCATGAATTCTTGCAATTTTGCAGGAATTTGAATTTGCGTTCCTAGTATATTTTCAACAGTATCTTTAAATTTTGCAGGATGAGCAGTTTCTAAGAAAACGCCAGTTTCATCGGGTTTTTGCATATCTTTTAAAGCCTCATAACCACATGCTCCGTGAGGATCTAAAATATATTTATTAACCGCATAGCAATTACGCATTGTATATGCTATTTGTGTGTCGTTATAGCTAACACCGCTTATGTCATTGCAGATTGATTCGTGCGAATGTTCGTATAAATCCAAAACTCTTGCAAAATTGCTAGGATCGCCAACATCCATGGCATTTGCTATTGTTGCAATAGAAGGGCGTGGAGTATAAATTCCGGTTAAAAGATACTGTAAGAAAATGTCGTTTCTATTATTTGCAGCAATAAAACGTTTAATAGGTAATCCCATACGTTTCGCAAATAATCCGGCTGTAATATTTCCGAAATTACCACTAGGAACACATACAACCATATTATCAGCCTTACCAAGCTTCTTTAGTTGTGCATATGCATAAAAATAATAGAATGCTTGAGGTAAGAAGCGAGCAACATTGATAGAGTTGGCAGATGTCAATTTCATTTTTGCATTCAAATCTGCATCCATAAAAGCCGACTTAACCAAACTTTGACAATCGTCAAACGTACCATCAATTTCGAGTGCGGTAATATTTTGTCCTAATGTAGTAAATTGACTTTCCTGAATTTTACTAACTTTCCCTTTTGGATATAAAACATATACGTGTATGCCTTTAACTCCTAAAAATCCGTTAGCAACTGCACTACCTGTATCTCCTGATGTGGCGACAAGTACATTTACTTTTTTATTTTCGCCTTCTTTTTGAATAAAATATCCAAGTAAGCGCGACATAAATCTTGCACCAACATCTTTAAATGCTAATGTAGGTCCATGGAACAATTCTAAACTATATATCGAATCTTCAACCTTAACTAATGGTACATCAAAGTTTAATGTATCATAGACTATTTTTTTTAGAGATTCTGCATCAACATCTTCGCCAAAAAATGCGTCTGCAACATTATAGGCAATGTCTTGAAAAGACATTTTATCAATATTCTGATAAAATGATGCAGGTAGCACTTTTATTTTATCAGGCATGAACAAACCTTTATCTTCAGCTAAACCCTTTACAACAGCGTTTTCAAGATCTACACAATTGACTAATTTATTTGTGCTGTAATATTTCATGAGTTTTATTTTTTGAATAATGTTTCGATAAATTCGGTTCCTTTTAATAATCCGTAGCTTCCTTTTTGTGCAGAAAATTCATCATAATTTTGAACTGCATCTGCAATCCCGTTAGGTCTGTAAATAACAAACGGAACAGGAGCATTAGTATGAGTACGAATAGCGCAAGGAGTAGGGTGATCGGGTAAAACTGCAATTGTTACAGGTTCATTCCATTTCGATACTTCTTCGTAAATAGGACGTACAATTCGATTATCTAAGTATTCAATTGTTTTTAATTTTAAATCAACGTCTCCCTCATGTCCTGCTTCATCGCTGGCTTCTATATGTAGAAATACAAAGTCATGCGTTTTAAGAGCATCAATAGCGGCTTGTGCCTTACCTTCATAGTTTGTATTATACAAACCTGTTGCACCTTCTACATCAATTGATTCTAATCCGGCGTAAATTCCTATGCCCTTAATCAAATCAACAGCTGATATCACTGCACCGCTTTTTAGTCCAAATGATTCCATCATAGTTTTCATTTGGGGTTTGTATCCAGGAGACCACACCCATATACTATTTGCCGGGTCTTTACCTATTTCAATACGTTTTAAGTTTACAGGATGCTTTGCCAATAATTTCTGAGACTTTAATGTCAATTCATTAAGTCTGCGTGCAGTGTCCTCTGCTTCAGGTACTAATGCTTTGACCATAACATCTGCAAATGGAGTACCGGGAACATCATGAGGTGGTGTACATAGAATTCTTTTATCTCCACCTTTCATAATAAGCAAATGCCTATAAGAAATTCCATTGTGGAATGTAAATGTATTATCACCCAATTTTTTTTGCAGGTAATCAATCAACTCTTTAGCTTCTTCATTGCTAATGTGTCCTGCAGAATGATTCTTGATTTTTTTATTTTCAATGCAAATAATATTGCAACGCATTGCCATTTCACCCGGTAAAACGGCAATACCCATACTAGCTGCTTCTAATGAGCCTCTACCTTCAAAGCATTTGGCTACATCATAACCTAAAACTTCTAGATTGGCTATTTCACTGCCCGGTTTAAAACCATCAGGAACAGTCACTAACATGCCAGAACTTCCCTTTTTTGCTAAAAGATCCATATATGGCTTATTAGCTTCTTGTAGTGGCGTTTTATTTCCTAAAATATCTATCGGCTCGTCAGCCATTCCATCTCCTAAAATGATAATATATTTCATATCTGTTTATTTATCATTGAAATAACGGGGTAGTGCCTCTTCTATTCTTTTTACAGTTTCATCAACCGGCTGCAGACTTTCTGCCCCTGCTGCATTTAAATGACCGCCGCCTCCAAATATTTCGGCAGCAACTTTATTTGCAGGAAAATCGCCTTGCGAACGGAACGATAGCTTAACACGATCGTGATCTTGTCTTATAAATATTGAAAAATATACACTATCAATTGATAATGGCATATTTACAAAACCTTCAGTATCTCCTGTTTGATAATCATATTTTTCAAGATCCGATTTATCCAAAGCGACTATTGCTGTATGATATTCAGGATATATTTTCATTTTTTCTGCTAATACGTAACCCATTAAACGCATTCTGTTTTCAGAATAGCTGTTGTATAATTGCCTGTATATCAAATCTTTATCGACGCCTTTCCTTAACAGTTCGGCGAAAATTGTATATATTTCGGGACTATTAGAGTTGAACGCTAATCCACCTGTGTCAGTCAGCATGCCTGCACAAATACATTCGGCTGTTTGCTTTGTCATTTCCGAAAAATATCCCATTCGGCATATTAATCTGAAGATAAGTTCGCTTGTTGATGCAATCTCAGGATGTGAAATTATTATATCGGCAAATTCCACAAAATCAGGATGATGATCAATCATGATTTTTTTTGCATTACTTCCGGCAATATGTGTATTAAGTTTTGCAATCCTTTTTAAATTATTGAAGTCTAAACAAAAAATAAGGTCACATTGCTTAATAGTTTCAATAATTTCTGTTTCGTTACCTTCATAGACTAAAATTTCAGAACTGCTTGGCAAAATATCTAAATATTTAGGGAAAGAGTCTGGAACAATAATAGTTGCTTCTTTTTCTTGTGAAAATAAAAAATGGTACAAAGCAAGTGACGATCCAATTGCATCGCCATCAGGACTTTTATGCGTTACAATAGCGATTTTATTGGCCTTGTTGATTAATTTTAAAACTGAAATAATCTTCTCTTCAGGAATAATTTTTGTAATCATATTTATGCAGTCTAAACTTCAGCAAAAGTAGTGAAAAGTTTGCATAAATCAACTATGATTCCGTTAGTCAACAAAATAATTATTATACATAAATGTGAACACACATAGCAGAATCGTCTTTTTGTAAGCATCATATAAGAACTTATAATTAAACCGAATAATGCATATACTTGCCACAATTCAATTTCAATATTTATACTAGAATAAGGCATTTCGCAAATAAAACTGATTCCATCTTGCATGTATTTAGCTATGTAATTAATTATAGTTTCGATAAAGCTAGATATTAGCGGAATAAAACAAGTAAATAGTAAGCATATTGATAAGTAAATAAGCAAAGTAGCACATGGTATAGCAATATAATTGCTTAATAAAAAATACGTTGGAAATTGATGAAAATAATAAAGTGAAATGGGAAATGTACCTAATTGAGCTGCAATTGATACACTGGTTAAAGACCAGATTTGATCAAGTATTTTGTTTCTTAGTGGAATTAACCCATATATTTTTTTATAAAGCATTAGAATTGATAAAACAGCGCAATAACTTAATTGAAATCCAATATCATATAAATATATCGGTTCGTATAGTAGCATAAAAAATGCCGAACAAAAAACCGCATTATAAGTTGCGGATTTTTTTTGAAAAATATAGGCTCCTGAGATTAGACTTAGCATTGATGCAGAACGAACTACAGATGGTGGTAAACCACACAAAAATGCATATATCCAAATGCAAAATATTATACAACTATGTTTAAGAATAATGCCAATTTTGTTCTTGCCTAAGAAACTGAATATGAAAGAAAAAGCAATATATATAATACCCGTATGTAATCCGCTTACAGCAAGTACATGAGAGCCCCCTGATTGGGCAAAGTCTTGCTTTATTTTGCTATTTAAAGATGATTTGTCGCCAAGAGTTAAAGCTGAAATCAAACCAAAATTATTTGGATTGATAAAGTCCTTAAATACGACAAGTAAAGCCTTACGTGCTTCACTGGCTTTATTGTTTAGTGAAAACTTTGTATTTGTTTTTATCAGATGCCATTTAGTAGATGATACATATGCAGTTGCATAAATTCCTTTGTGATGGAAAAACGATAAATCAGTTCCTTTTAGATTTACATGAGTTATTATCCTATCTCCTTCTGATAAATTTAAAGCATTGCTATCTTTTTGTAGAAAGAGTACAGATTTGTAGTTTTTTATGGCTTTGTTTTGTAAATCAACAGTTATTAATACGCTTTTTGGTTTCTCTGTTGGCGTTTCAATAATTGTTGCAATAAATGTTTGTTCTTCCGGAATGTTTTGGATAGCCTCTTTATGAAAAACACATATAAGATTGCCTATACCAACAAAAATTAGTATAAATGCCAGACCATGCATCCACCTAAAGTTATATTCGTCTTTATTTAATAAGAATCGTTTTAATAAATAGGAAACGATTGCAGTGATAAAAGAAAAAAAACTTATTTCAATATTGTTAAAGGAAATTCCTACTATGATACCGATAATCAGAGCAATAACAATTCGAAAAAAAGGATTTTGATGAATGAATAAGATGGGAGAATTCATATATGTTACAGTGCTTTTAATTGTTTGATAGTCTCTATTGGATCTTTCGATTTAAATACGAAATTTCCTGCTACCAAAGCGTCAGCACCACATTCCTTCAACTTTTTACCTGTCTCTAAATTAACACCACCATCAATCTCAATAATCGTATTCGCATTCTTTTTAAGAATTAGTTCCTTAAGAACTTGAGTTTTCTTTAAAGTATTTGGAATAAATGCTTGACCACCATATCCTGGATTTACAGACATTAGTAGTACCATATCCAAGTCATCGATAATATCTTCAAGTAGAGATACGGGGGTATGTGGGTTTAATGTTACAGCAGCCTTAGCTCCGGTAGCTTTTATTTTTTGTATTGTTCTATGCAAATGCGTACAAGCCTCGTAGTGTACATTGATTATTGAAGCACCGAATTTTGCAAATTCGTTTATGAATTTGTCCGGCTCAACAATCATTAAATGTACATCCATAGGTTTCTCACATTTGTCTTTTATGGATTGTAATATAGGGAAACCGAATGAAATATTCGGTACAAATACGCCATCCATGATATCTAGGTGTAACCAATCTGCATCACTACGATTAACCATGCGTATATCCGATTCCAAGTTCAAGAAATCGGCAGATAATAAAGAAGGTGCGATAATGTTCATAGTTTTTTTTACAAAGATAATTAATTTATTCCTTTAATCTTTGCTATTTTAATTACCACCTTTTGATGTATGAGGTTGATAGCATGCTGCAATAACCAACAATCTGTTTATTGTGCTTTGTTTTGGCTCTAAAAGGACTTCCTGTGTGTTTGTTTTATTACCTTGATATGGTAAATAAATAGGAGTAAATAGTTTCATAGGCATTATTGTTATTTATATAAAGAACGACAACACTTTGAGATTATTGTATGCTTATTATGTTTTTTTCTGGAAAAAACATAATAAAATAAATTATACAGAAAAGAGCGTCTTATTAAATTTTAATAGGACGCTCTTAACAACAAACTGATTCTTGTTTTAAAGTGAAAACGATAAATGTTTTTCTTGTGCAATTTTGCGCATATTGAGTAGGGCGTAGCGCATACGTCCAAGTGATGTATTAATACTTACTCCGCTCTTTTCAGAAATTTCTTTAAAAGTCATATTTTTAAAAAAGCGCATTATTATAATTTCACGTTGTAATTTTGGAAGTGTTTCAATTAAAGCATGTATTTCTTTAATTGTTTGATTCTCAATAAAATTATCCTCGATATTCTTGTCGGATAGATTAGCATTATTAAATAAACTGTAGTCTTCATTGTCAGCTAAAACAGTATTACTACTCTTAATAACGCGCAAATAATCTATTACCAAATTATGAGCTATTCGCATAACCCAAAATCTAAACTTACCACTTTCTGTGTAATTGTCTTGACGAATACAAGTAATAACTTTGATAAAAGTCTCTTGAAAAATATCATCACTTATGTCTTGATCTTTGACATAAGAGTAAATATGAGTGTATATGAGATTTTTGTAACGAAGTAACAAAAACTCGAAAGCTCTATTATTACCCGATGCATACAACTTTACTAGTTGTTCATCGGACATTTTCTCTAGTTTGTCCATAACTTTACCGATAAGAGTTTATCTGTTAAGTAATGTATTTTACTATAGGCTTTCGGTTTATTTGTTATAAATATTAAGCAAAGTAAAAAAAAAATCCGGAATTGACAAAATAAACCTATTTTTTTAACACCAAAACGTCTTATATTTTATTTCAAATGTTAAAAAATAGGCAAGTAAATCAAATTTACTTGCCTATTTCAATGTCTGTATTTCAATGTTTTATTCAAACATTTTATCGATTAGTCCTTTGTATTTTTCGATTGCGTGGTTACGTTTAACTTTTAGTGTAGGAGTTAATAAACCATTTTGTATGGTCCATTCGTCAGCAACTAATTCAAACTTCTTAATCTTCTCTGTCTCGCCAAAAAAACTATTGTATTTATTGATTTCTTCTTTGAAACGGCTTTTTATTTTTGGATCTTTAATGATTTCTTCATTATTGGTGTAAACCACTTTGTGTAGACGGCACCATGATTTCAAAAATGCAAAATCAGGAACAATTAGAGCTGCAGCAAATTTTTGATTTTCACCTACAACCATTACGCAATCAAAGAATGGAGATTGTGAAAATTTTTCTTCAATGATAAATGGATTAATGTATTTACCCATTGATGTTTTAAAAATACTCTTCAATCTACCGGTTATAATTAATTGTCCGTGTTCGTTAAAACGGCCGGTATCACCGGTATGTAACCATCCATCTTTATCAATCATTTCTGCCGTTAATTCAGGAGCTTTATAGTAGCCTTTCATAACATTGTGTCCGCGGCATTGTATTTCACTAGTTTGACTATCAATACGAACTTCAACACCAGCTAATGGTATACCAACTGTACCTGCGGCACGACCATGTTTACCACGCGTACTAACAGCAATTACAGGAGATGTCTCAGTTAAGCCGTATCCCTCAAATACAGGCATTCCTATTGCAGAAAAAAATGCAGCGATACGTGGTTGAATTGCGGCACCACCAGAAACCACAATGTCAAAATTTCCACCGATTGCTTCTCTCCATTTGCTGTATATGAGTTTATCTGCTATACGCCATTGACTTTCGTAGAAAGGACTGCGGTCATCTATTTTATATTGGAATGCAAGATTTAAAGCCCAAAAATAAATTTGTCTTTTACCAAATGGTAATTTTTTACCTGCAGAATATATTTTGTCGTAAATTTTTTCGAGTAAACGAGGTACACATGTCATCATGGTAGGATTTACTTCCTTTATATTCTCGGCAATAGTACCTATACTTTCAGCATAGTAAATAGACATTCCTAAATACTGATACATGTATACCATCATTTTTTCATATGCGTGGCATAATGGTAAAAAACTGAATGCTTTATCACTCCATTTAGCAGGAGTGTCTTTTACACTCATTATTTGCATTACTATGTTATTATGTGAAAGCATAACACCTTTTGGCATACCTGTTGTACCGGATGTATATATCATACATGCTGTATCATCAGGTAATATTGTCCCTTTAATCGTTTCTATTTGTTTAAGATCAAGGTTACTTTTTCCTAATTCAATTAATTGAGCAAAATATTGATGTCTTCCGCGGTCAATAAATGTGTAAATACCCTTTAATGTAGGAACTGTTGGTAAGATGCTTTCAATTTTACGTAATAAATCTTCGCCTTCCGAAAATACGTATTTAATTTCGGCATGATTTAAAATATAATTATAGTCGGATGCACTGATAGTTGGATATATTGGCACAGGTATTGCGCCAATTTGCATGATTCCCATATCCAATATATTGTATTCAGGACGATTAGAACTGATAATTGCTATTTTATCACCTTTATTTAAACCAAGTTTTAATAAGCCTGCACTTACATAATTGGTTTGATTAATGTAATCGTCCAAACTATATTTTTTCCATTCACCATTTCTTTTGAAGGCTAATGCAACGTCTTGATTTGGTTTAATTTCTTTGTAATGGGGCAGAAGATCAAATAGTCTGGTAACTTCCATATTTATAAAATTTATGATTATTTACGCAAAGCTTCAGAACCGCCTACAATATCAATAAGTTCAGTTGTGATAACTTCTTGTCTTGCTCTGTTATATAATTGTTTAATAGTACCAATCATTTTTTCCGCATTTTCTGATGCAATTTGCATTGCTGTTGTTCTTGCTCCATGCTCAGCTGTTGAAGAATCAAGTATGGTTGCATACAAGCGCATACGAACAACAATTGGTACTAAGTCGTTAACAAATGTATTTCTGTCAGGTTCAACAAAGTATAAAGTATTAGTATTGGTATTGGTATTTTTGTCAGTCTTTGTCGACAATGGTAAGAAAATCTCTCTATTAGGTATTTGAACACCTGCGTTCTTATAATGATTATAAAGTAACTCAACACGGTCAATTTTTCCGGATAAGAACAAATCAGCTAATAAACTAGCTATGTTCGATGATAATTCGTAATTAGGCTTGTCTGCTGCATGTAAAAAATCAGTGCAAATTTCCACATTCAAGCGTTTTGCATAATCAGCTATTTTTTTCCCAATAGGGTATACAACAATAGCAATTCCTTTATCTTTATACTCAGATATTGCCTCATTCAATAATCGAGTTGTATTTGTGTTGAATGTTCCACATAGTCCTGAGTTAGATGAAATAGCTACTATTGCAACTTTCTTGATTTCTCTTGATTCTGCTAATGGTATATTTAACTCTTCTTCGTCGATAGAACCAATATATTGAACTAATACTTTAGTAAGTTTGTCTTTATATGGCAGAAATTGTAAGGTCATATCTTCAGTTTTACGCAATTTCGCAGCAGATACCATTTTCATGGCTGATGTAATTTTACGTGTTGATGATACCGAATTGATACGTGCCCTTATTTCCTTTAGTGATGCCATATCTATTATTTAAATTGTTCTGCCAAACTTAATGCTTCTTGTTTTAATATTGCCTTCATATCATCGTCAATGATACCTTTTTTGAGTTGGTTCATAATATCTTCTTTATGTTTTACAGACAATAGCTCTAAGAAACTTTTCTCAAAATCGGCAACTTTATTTTCCGGAACATTTCTAAGCAAACCATTTGTTCCGCAGAAGATGATCGCAACTTGTTCTTCTACAGACAATGGCGAATACTGATGCTGTTTAAGTATTTCAACATTCTTCGCGCCTTTATCAAGGACTGCTTGTGTTGCAGCATCAATTTCAGCACCAAACTTCGAAAAAGCTTCCAATTCACGGAATTGAGCTTGGTCAAGTTTAAGTGTACCTGCAACTTTTTTCATTGATTTTATTTGTGCATTACCACCAACACGTGATACTGATATACCTACGTTAATTGCCGGACGAATACCTGCATTAAACAAGTTTGATTCAAGGAATATCTGACCATCAGTAATAGAAATTACGTTTGTAGGGATATATGCAGAAACATCGCCTGCTTGTGTTTCAATAATTGGTAAAGCTGTAATAGAACCACCTCCCTTAACTATATCTTTAATAGATTCAGGGATATCATTCATTCTTCGAGCTACATTATCATTATTGATAATTTTAGCAGCACGTTCCAGTAGACGTGAATGTAAGTAGAAAATATCACCAGGATATGCTTCACGGCCTGGTGGACGACGTAGAATCAATGATACTTCACGATATGCTACAGCTTGCTTCGACAAGTCATCATAAATGATTAAAACATTTCTACCGGTATCTCTGAAATATTCGGCAATTGCAACGCCCGCATAAGGAGCATAAAATTGCATTGCAGCAGGGTCGGAGGCTGTTGATGACACAATAATTGTATAAGCCATTGCATCATGTTTTTCTAGTGTTTGCACTAAATTAGCTATAGTTGAGCCTTTTTGTCCTATTCCTACATAAATACAATAGATAGGATTGCCATCTTTAAAATTTTGTTTTTGATTAATGATGGTATCAATTGCAATTGCAGTTTTTCCTGTTTGTCTATCACCAATAATAAGTTCGCGTTGACCACGACCTATTGGAATCATAGCATCAATAGCCTTTAAGCCGGTTTGTAACGGTTCATTTACCGGCTGACGGAAAATGACTCCCGGAGCTTTTCTCTCCAAAGGCATTTCGTACGATTTACCTACAATATCTCCTTTACCATCAATTGGTTCGCCCAAAGTATTAATAACACGTCCAAGCATACCTTCTGATGCCATAATTGATGCTATTCGTTTTGTACGTTTTACGGTAAAACCTTCTTTTATATCTTGTGTTGCGCCCAATAAAATAACGCCCACATTGTCTTCTTCCAAATTTTGAACGATGCCCATTATGCCATTTTCAAATTCAACCAACTCGTTGGCTTGTACTTGATTAAGCCCAAATATTCTGGCAACACCGTCACTTACTTGAAGCACTCTTCCTATTTCTTCGAAAGCGAGTTCGTTTTTAAACCCTTCGAGTTCCATTTGTAGAACACTCGATATTTCGCTTGGTTTAATGTCCGGCATATTTGTAAAGTTTTGATAATTGTCCTTTTATACTGGCATCCATTCGATTATCCTCAATATCTAAGATAAAACCACCGATGATGCTAGAATCGGTTTTTGTACGTAATTCTACAGTAGCATTACGCAACTTTGAAATATATGAAGTTATTGCATTTGCTGTTTCTTTTGGTATTTCAACCGCAGTTGTAACCGTACTCAGAACGATATGTTTTTCTTCATGATACAAACGTTCGTACATAAGTGCAATAAACGGCATATAATCTTCGCGTTTTTTCTGAACAATGAATTTTATAAACAATAAAGTATCCGCATTTGCATTTTTACCAACTGCTGTAGTTAAAAGTTTTATTTTATCTTCATCAGCTATAGTAGGACTGCTAATAGCATGTTTTAGTTCCGGAAAATCAGAAAAAGCCTTATTCAACAAGCATATATCAATATATACCTTGTCTTCAGAATGCTTTTCTTTGGCACTATATAGTAATGCTCTCGCATATCGTGTGGATATCTTACCGTTATTCATGGTTTAAGAGGCCTTTATATCATCAGCAGATTCTTTTAACAAGCGATTAATATACTGACTTTGAGCTTGTTTGTCTTCCAATTCTTTTTTAAGAATTTTCTCTGCAATACTAATTGTTAAACCTGTAATTTCTTTCCTGATTTCTAATATGGCATGTTCTTTGTCTATACGTATTCTCTCATGTGCATTTTCGATAATTTTTTCGGCTTCAATTTTAGCTTGTTCTTTAGCTTCAGCAACCATTTTATCGTTTAATACCTTTGTTTCTTTTACCATACGAAGTTGTTCTGCTTGTGCATTGGCAATTATCTCTTTACCTTTTTGCTCCAAGCCGGACAATGTTTGTATCGCTTCATTGGCTTTTACCAACGAATCAGAAATGTATTCCTGACGTTTTTGTATAGATTTAAGTATGCTTGGCCATGCAAATTTTGCTAATACAAAAAATACAATCGAGAAAGCTAATAACATCCATATTACCAAACCGGATTCTGGAAGGAATAGATTCATGTTATGGTTTTTTTATGTGTCGAGAATTTTAAACTCTCGACACATGATTTTTATTACTGCAATAAATTATAATACGATTGCCAACAAGCATACGATGATAGCAAGGAATGTAGCACCTTCAATCAAGGCTGCTGCAACAATCATGCTAGAACGAATGTCGTTTGTTGCTTCCGGTTGACGGGAAATTGCTTCCATTGCAGTACTACCAATACGACCGATACCAAGACCTGCTCCAATAATCGAGATAGCAGCTCCCAAACAGGCACCTAATTTTGCTAAAGAAGCGCCGGCTACGGCGGCTTGAAGAATAATAGATAACATAACTTTAGTTTTTAAAAAGTGAATACTTTATTATTAATTTTACTAATCATTTTTTTTGTTTACTTGAGCCACAGAAAAACTTTCTTCTTTTTTTGTTTTATGGTGTGGTTCAACCTGAGCCAATCCAATAAATATGGCAGATAACAGAGTAAATACATAAGCTTGAATAAATGCAACCAATAACTCAAGACAATACATAAATACTGAGAATAATACAGAAATAACGACTGTTGCATATCCCATTGCAGCACCCATAATTGCAGAAAACAGAAATATTAAAGTAGTTAAAACCAAAATAATCATGTGTCCTGCGAAAATATTTGCAAACAAACGAATCATCAATGCAAAGGGCTTGGTTAGAGTAGATATTAACTCTATCATTTGCATCAATGGAATAGGGGCTTTAAGCATAACCGGAACATCCGGCCATAATATTTCTTTCCAATATTCTTTTGTTCCGAAAATATTTGTAATAAAGAACGTGAACAATGCTAATATCAAGGTAACAGATAAATTTCCTGTTAGGTTTGCTCCGAATGGGAATATTGGTATCAATCCCATTAAATTATTAATCAAAATGAAGAAAAATACCGTTAGTAGATATGGTGAATATTTCTGATATTTTTTGCCTACAGATGGCTTTATTACATCATCTTCCATGTACATAATAACCATTTCTAGTAGATTTTGACTCTTGTTAGGCACATCAAGAGGCCGTTTCTTATACGAACGCGCCATCGGTACGAAAATAATAATCAACAAGAAACAAGAAAAGAGTAGGGCAAATACATTTTTTGTGATTGATAAATCGAATGGTCTTGCAATTTCTCCTTTTGAATTTATCTCAACAATTTTTCCGTCATACGAGCCACCTTTTTGAATAAAAAATCCATTATATGTTTCTCCTTCAGTTACTTTAGTCGATAAAAAAGTAAACCATCCACGTTCTTCACTATAAACAATAACAGGAAGAGGAATCACTATAGGATGCTCATGTATTTCAGTTATATGATATTCGTATGAATCACCTGTATGTCCAAAGAGTATGCTTGATATATCAAGGCTTTTTGTGCTGTCTTTTTCAGTTGTAATACTATCAGATTGTATAGACTCTGATGCGTATGTGACAGAGCAAGAAAAACTCAATATCAGAATGCAAACTAATATGTTATATAGTCTTTTCATGCAAGATACATTATCTAACTTTATGTTTTGAGTAATCTAATCCTATCCATGTTTCTAATGCCAAGAAAACAAAATAGGCTACAAAAAATCTAATATATAAACCAAAATCGCTTTTGTTGATTACAAAATAAAATAATCCCAATATTACAATTGATACAAGCAATTTTAAGGTCTTGAAAATCATAAACCAAGACATCGTTTTTTTCTCCATGCCTAAGAACTTACAATATATAAATTCTGCGGATATGAAGAATAATGGAACAATCATATAATCAAGGCTATAGCTATAACTAAGAACCAATTGATGTATAATTGTCATTATAATTTCTAATACGACAGCAGAAATGGCAACAATATAATAATAACGTTTTATCATAAAACTTCAACGCATATTGTAACAATATTGTCGTGAATTTCCACGAAACCACTTTCTATTTCAAACAACACTTTTTCTGATTCAGCTTTAGGTTGAACAGAAATAGTCCCCTTATCCAAAATAGATACAATTGGAGCATGATTTTCCAATGCTGTAAATGAACCATTCTTACCAGGTACGGTAATTGCAACAGCTTTACCTGAGTATAATGTTTTATTTGGAGCAACAATGGATACGTTCATAATCTTTAATTATTACTTTCGGATAATATTTTTTCGCCCTTAGCAATGGCTTCATCTATATTACCAACTAAATTGAATGCAGCTTCAGGATATTTGTCTGTTTCACCATCCATAATCATGTTAAAGCCACGTATTGTCTCTTCAATTGGAACCATAACACCTTTCAGTCCTGTAAATTGCTCTGCAACGTGAAATGGCTGTGATAAAAATCTTTGTACACGTCTTGCTCTGTGTACTGCAATCTTATCTGATTCAGATAATTCTTCCATACCTAAGATTGCAATAATATCTTGCAACTCCTTATAGCGTTGAAGCAACTCTATAACGCGTAAAGCTGTTTTATAGTGTTTTTCGCCTACTATATTAGGATCTAGGATACGAGATGTTGAGTCTAGTGGGTCAACAGCAGGGTAGATACCTAATTCTGAAATTTTACGGCTAAGTACTGTCGTAGCATCCAAGTGACTGAATGTGGTAGCAGGAGCCGGATCGGTTAAGTCATCAGCAGGTACATAAATAGCTTGAACTGATGTAATTGATCCATTTTTAGTTGATGTGATACGCTCTTGCATTTGTCCCATTTCTGTGGCAAGGGTAGGTTGGTATCCAACAGCCGAAGGCATACGTCCTAATAAAGCAGAAACTTCTGAACCTGCTTGCGTAAACCTGAATATATTATCAATAAAGAACAAAATATCATTTCCCTTACCGTCTTTTGCGTTGGCATCACGGAAAGATTCTGCAACAGTAAGTCCTGATAAAGCTACAGATGCACGTGCGCCCGGAGGTTCATTCATCTGTCCGAACACCAAGGTGATTTTTGATTCTTCAAGTGCTTTTGGATCAACCTTTGTTAAATCCCAATCACCTGCTTCCATGCTCTTTTTAAATTCTTCACCATAATTTATTACGTTAGATTCCAACATCTCACGTAATAAATCATTACCTTCACGTGTACGTTCACCAACACCTGCAAATACCGAATATCCACCATATCCTTTGGCAATATTATTAATCAATTCCATGATTAATACGGTTTTACCAACGCCGGCACCACCAAACAAACCAATCTTACCACCTTTTAAATAAGGTTCAAGTAAATCAATTACTTTAATACCTGTATATAAGATTTCTTTAGATGTTGCTAAGTCTTCAAATTTAGGTGGCTCACGATGAATAGGGTATTCATTTGAACGGCTAATAGAACCAATACCATCAATGGCATCACCCGTAACGTTAAGCAAACGACCTTTAATCTGATTACCGATAGGCATTGAAATTGGTGCGCCCATTGGAGTTACTTCCATCCCTCGTACCAAGCCATCTGTAGAATCCATAGCAATTGCACGAACTGAGTTCTCGCCGATATGCTGTTGGCACTCTAAGATTAGTTTTAAACCATTTGATCTTGTTAATTGAAGAGCATCATAAATTTTTGGTAGATTATCTCCTCCTTCTTCAAAATATACGTCCACAACCGGACCTATAATTTGTGTGATTGAGCCATTGATTTGAGCCATATTTACTTTCTAAATGTAACTTGCTTTTACAAGCTGTTTTTAAACGGCTTCAAAGTTATCTTTTTTTTCCTTAAAACAAGAATTTGCTTGCATTTTTTTTTGAACATCCCATAAAATTTTGATATTTTGAATACAAAAGTTCTATAATCCTAATGAATTTAAGATATCGATAATGGCTTTTCGTAAGTGTATTTTTGCATTTTTAGGCTCTAGTGCTTTATATAATGATACACTATCGGGTGTACATTGTTTTATGTATTTGTAATTCAATTTTTGTAAATCGGCTACATCTTTAATTTTACCGGCAATAAGTATCACGGGGATGGCTTGTTTATTAGCTCTTTGTAATACTCCATAAGGTACTTTGCCGTATAGTGTCTGTTTGTCGGCACAGCCTTCGCCTGTTAGTATTAAATCGGCTCCTTTTATCTGTTTGTCAAAATCAACAAGGTCTAAAATATAATTTATGCCTGATTCTCTTTTTGATTTCAAAAAAGCTAAAAATGCACCGGATAATCCTCCTGCAGCTCCTGCACTTTGTGTTTTTGTTAAGTCTAATCCTGTCTTTTGTTTTACGATTGATGCTAAATTGTACATTCCGGCTTCCAATTCTTTTATTTGTTCTTCTGATGCTCCTTTTTGCTTTCCAAAGGTGTATACGGCACCTGTTTTTCCACAAAAAGTATTATCTACATCACAAATTAGTGTAAAATTGCTATTTTTTAATGCAGGATGCATATTTGAAGTATCAATAGTGCAGATTTTATCTAAGTTTTTGCCTATACATTGTACATTTTTGCCGTTTTTGTCTAATATCTGACAATTTAAAGCATGTAACATCCCTATACCACCATCGTTAGTTGAACTTCCTCCTAAACCTATAATAAAAGATCTACAGCCCATGTCTAATGCATCTTTTATCATTTCACCTACACCATAACTACTTGTATAAAGTGGATTTCTTTCTGATTCTTTAAGTAAATCTATGCCTATTGCGTTAGCACTTTCAATAATAGCTGTTTTATTATCATTTGATATGAGGTACTCAGATTGTATCTCTTGCATCAATGGATTATGTACATATAAATGTCTTATATTACCTCCTTTATGGTTTTTGTAGATTGCAGACATCCCTTCACCCCCGTCAGAAAGAGGAATATTAATGATTTCAGCCTTTGGAAGTATCTCACTAATATATTGACTTGCAGCATCACAGACATCTTTAGCGCACATGCAAGACTTGAAAGAATCAAATGCCAATACAATTTTTGTCATGACGCAAAGATAAGTAATCTGAATAATACAAAGTAAGATGATTATAAAAAGATGTTTAATCAAAGCATTGCCTATGGTAGGGAATTTTGAAATAAGTAGGGGAAGGGTAATAGAGGGAGTTTATAAATTTTGATACATTTTGTGAGTTTTTTCTGTTGCAAGTGATGATAATTTTGTCAATTATTTTACTGCTAAGTTTCGTTAATTATTAAATTATTTTTATAACTTTGAAAAATCGAAAAAACAATGCACCTCTGTAAGATACTTATAGTTTTTTATATCTCCAATTTATTATATTATGCGTTTTAAGTTAACATTAGTTATTGATAAAAAACAGTATGGTTCTATTATACCGATTAATTATCAATATGAACAATCTGCTGTGATATATAATACACTGTCACGAGCAAGTGAGAAATTTTCACTTTGGTTACATGAAAATGGTTATCAGTTGGATTCGGGTAAGAGATTCAAATTGTTTACTTATTCGCCATTAAAAATTGAGAAACGAAAAATATTGAAAGATACGCAGCGATTACAAATTCTGTCGGATACAGTTGAATGGCAAATATCTTTTCTTTGTGAAAGATCGACTCAGCAATTTATACAAGGTGTATTTTCACAACAAGTTTTTGAACTTGGTGACCGACTAAGTCGTGTGAGATTTCGTATTCAGAGTGTTGAATTATTACCAACTCCAATATTTACTGAAGAAATGGAATTCGTTACTATGTCACCTATATTTATTAGGTACAAAAATTCAGATGGTAAAGTATCTCATTTATCTCCAACCGATGAAAGATCTAAAAATTTGATTAAGTCTAATCTTCTAAGTAAATATGAAGCATATAATAAATTGCCATATTCAGACGATTTCGATTTTAATTTTGAATTGTTGGACGAACCTAAGCAAAAATTAATAACTATAAAATCAGGTACACCTGAAGAAACTCACATAGTTTGCTACCTATGTAAATTCAGTATGTGCGCTCCAATAGAACTAATGAAAATAGCCTACGAAAGCGGCATTGGCAATGAGAATAGTCAAGGTTTTGGTTGTATAAGAGTTGAAAAATCAAATAATTAATTATATGATAAGAGAAATAATAAATTTTACAGAAAACCTTATTGAAGATATTCCGGAAATCATGCAATATGGAGTTGAACTAAGTCAAGGAATACATGTTGTTGTTGAATTGAATAATGAAGAAAATTGGGTTAATAAGGATGAAATATATGTTTATTCAGCCAAAAATAAAGAAAATATTCCTATTTCAGAATTAGTTCAATATGAACAAATGGGTTCTCGTGTTGGAACGACGATGAATAAAGTATTAGATAAGAAAAAACAAATATTTTCTTGTTCTCCTTATATTCTAAGTTTTAAAAAGAAATCATTTACTAACGATAAATTAGATGGTTGTGGCAAAGAAAAAATAATCAAATTATTGGATGATTACTTTGAAAATGCACGAAATATTTGTTTGCAAGATGATGAACAATTAAAACGATTGTCAATAGCATTTAAAGTACAATGTGTAGAAGTAATTTCTTATCTTCAAGAACAAAAAATCATTGATGAAATAAAAGATGATGATTACATAAGTTTATATTTGAAAAATGCTACAAAAGAACAATACATAATAGCACATGATGCATATCTTAAAGAAAAACTATTCAATAGTAATGATTACAACAAAACGGTGAATGAACAGATATTTGGGTTAAGTGGTTTTTTGAATGGATTAAATTCAAAAAAACCATTTTTAGAACACAAAACATCGGCCAACAATATTAATGTTCGTATTTCATCTAAAGATGCAAAATTGTTAAACGATTTCGAAACATTATTGAATAATAATGTTTTACCAAATCCTTTGCCAATAATAATTGACAAAAGAGAACTTAATCAGGAAATCATCAACTTATTTAACGGGTCAGAAGATCGACTCTCATTTCGAGAAATACTGAGTCAATTATTTTCAGGAAGAAACATTTCACATTTATCTGATTTTTATCTCATTAACTACGTAAAAAGGAAATCTATCATACTTAATGATGTTGATTTTGTACCGTTGCTCCGCTATCGTTTTGATACACCTCTAATAATAAGTAATATATTTAAAACTACTACAAAACATGATGATACTTTTAAAATAGATTCATCAATTGAGATGATAGATATATTTGATTTTGAACGAATTGTTGTAAAAATAATTTTCAATAACTCATTAGTTAGGATAAAAGACGATAAATATTTAACAAAATATTTTGATGATATTGATCCTACATACGTAAGTGGTGGCGACATAATGTATTTATTGATTATGAAATACAGAAAAGCTTTTTATGATTACATCTATAAATCTAAAACCAATGCAATAACCTGCTTGATGTTTGATGATATAATGATCCAATCCATCTTGTCGAATATTAAGAAAGATGAAGTTTCAGGTCTCTTTTTTAGCTGGAATAAATCAATAAAAGAAAAACTTAATATTTGGTTTAGTATATATAATTTATTCAATAATAATTTTAAACAAGAAGAAAAAATGGTTTCAAAAGTAACTAATTTAATTTTAAAAATGAGTGACATAGCCCTAGGCGAAGATCACATTGAGTCACCGGAAGAATTTGCTTTTGGTGCCGGACAAATTGCGTCGTATTTGATTGATCAAAGTGTGGCAAGCGACAAAAAGTATTCATTGCTAGAGCCTTATTTACAAAAGCACAAATCAGGACAGTTGCAAGATGCTATTGCTCAAACAATTACAATTTACAAACATGAAATTAGTACTTACAAAGGTGCTTTTCATAAACTGTCATCTGAGGTTCTGACCTATGATGGAAACGTTGAATTCAAGCCATTACTGAAATATTTTCTTGCCGGATGTTTCAGCAATAACGTAATTTATTCAAAGAAAGATAAAAATAATAGTAATAATCAATAAAAGGAGATTTCAATTATGGAAGAATTTAAAAACAGAGTTTTCGGCTGTGTTGTAGTAAAGGCTATTAACTCAAATTACAATGCCGATTTTTCAGGACAACCTCGTACTTTGCCCAGTGGAACCGTGTATGCTACCGATAAAGCATTTAAATATACGGTAAAAAATTATCTTAAAGATGTATATAAAAATGATAAAATATTTTATTTTAAATCTTTAAATGAAAATTTGAATCCGATTTCTTTGGATGAAACGTATAAAAAATTATTTGGAGATTATCCAGTAGGTACCGTAAAGAGCAAGGATATATTAAAACAGGTAGTTGCCAAAAACTTACTCGAGTGTCTTGATATACGTTTATTTGGGGCTACTTTTGCAGGAGTTACAAATATTTCGTTACATGGACCTGTCCAAGTTAATCATGGTGTTAATATTTGGAAAGAAAACAGTATTTATACGGAACAAATTACTTCTCCATTTAGCAACAAATCTAAAGATGCTAATGCCGATAGAGAAATGACCACAATAGGTCGTCAATCAAAATTAGAAGAAGGTCACTATCTTCATCATTTTTCAATTAACCCACAAAACCTGTGTGATATTGTAAGGATTGCAGGAGAAGGATCTAAAACTCTTTCAATGGACGATATAAGTAAATTAAAAGAAGCTATGCGTCGTGGAGTTACTTGGTACGATTCGGCATCAAAAGCAGGTTGTGAAAACGAAATGTTGGTATGGGTTCAACTTAATGATAACTCCAAAATAGTGCTTCCTAATTTCACAAATTTGATCGAGCTGAAACAAGAAAAGTCTGATAACAAAAGTGTTTATAATTTTGCCATGTTAAAAGAACAACTTTCTGGAGTATCATCTGAAATTGAAGCCATCGAAGTTTTTTATAACAAGCAAACCACCAAGTTAGAAGATTTGCCTGAAAATGTAACAACAATTGAAATTTAAATATGACAAATAAAAAGTTAATATCGTTTGACTTGAAAGCAGATTTCGGTTTTTTTAAGAAACCGGACATAAACGATGGACTTTATCTGACATACAATATGCTTCATAAACCCGCATTGCTAGGTATTATTGGGGCAATAGCAGGTTTGCAGGGTTATCAAAAGAATGGTGAATTGCCGGAATATTACTGTAAATTGAAGAATTTGAAAGTTGGAATAGAGCCTTTGAATTCAGATAAAGGTAATTATACTAAAGACATTGTCAAATATAATAATGCAGTCGGTTATGCAAATTGTGATGCAGGAATATTAAATCCGCAAGAACAATTTTTAATTAAGCCTGCATACCGTTGTTATTTGCTCTTAAACATTGATGATGAAATCGAAAATAAATTGTATCAAAATCTAGAATCTAATAAAGCTGAGTTTTTGCCATATATGGGAAAAAACGACTTTTCAGCATGGTGGGATGATTTTAAAGACTATAATTATTCAAGTTTTGATTTTAGTTCAGATTACAATATTTCTTCCATTTTTGCGAAGACAGAAGCTGTGAGAGGATATGTGGCAAAGAATATGAGTATGTTTGCTGCTAGCACTGAACCAACTTGGCTATATTTTGAAAAATTGCCTATTGGCTTCAATGAAGATTTGTATCAATATGATTATGCAGATTTCGTTTATTCTAACGCAAAATTTTTAAAAGAGATGAATATGAGTGAAGCAGGATTCTTTTACAAAATAGAAAAGAACAAAATTATTCAACTATTCTAAATGATTTTTGATAGGGATTTCTTTAATGGCTTTATAACTGATAGTAATTGTTATTTTGCTCATTTACCAAAAGTTTCAGAAAGTTATCGACAGCCAGAATTGCTGTCGGAGCATTCTGCTTTGGTATATACCTATGCCAAAACAATTATTCAAAAACAACAATTAAATAAAATAATTGACAATTTAATAAGGTCTGCTATTCCTTCAAATTTGAATTCTAGTGCATTGGTTACGTTAATTTCTGATTTGTTCTACAAGTCTATAGCATATCATGATTTGGGGAAAGTAAATCAAAATTTTCAATTGTCTCGAATGAAAAACGAATCTAAGATATTAAATGCTTCTCATTCGTTTGAAAATCAGCATTCAATAATTGGCGTATATATATATCTTGCAGACTTTTTTTCCGTACTAATACTACATTCTCAATTAAGCGATGAGGAACAAATTTTTGTTTCAAATGTGGCACTTTATTTGAGTTATACAATATTTAAGCATCATAGTACTTGTTTGCAAGAAGCACAGAATGATGCCATTTGGAACAATAAACAATTGTTTGAACTAAGACCATATTTGTCATTGTTTAATATATCACTAGATGAAGCACAAATAGAATCTTATCATAATTGTCTATTGTTAAATTCAAGTTTTAATTTCCTTTTCGAATTGTATAATGAGAAATTAGTGCAAAAAGAAAATAATTTTCCTTTGTTTGCACTATGCAAACTTAACTATTCTTTGCTTACAGCATCAGATTATCTTGCTACAGCCCATTATATGAATGAATGGACAGAAATAAATGCTGATTTCGGACTAATTAACGATTCGTTAAGAGAAAAAATAATCAATAGGTCAGAAAACAGTAAGACTTATAATAAAATAGTTTATGATAACATAAATAACAATATTAGGTTTCAGATTGATAAATTAAAGAAAACTTCAAATATAAACTTAAACAATTTGCGAAAATGTATTGCTACGGAAGTTGTATGTAACGTGCGTGAAAATGCAGATCGCAATCTCTTTTATATTGAAGCACCGACAGGTAGCGGAAAAACCAATGTATCAATGCTTGCTTTGGCGGAATTGTTGAGATTCGATGAAGATAAAAAACTTAACAAAGTATTCTATGTTTTCCCATTCACTACTTTAATAACGCAAACTTACAAATCGTTGTCCGAAACATTAGATTTAAAAGAAGATGAAATAGCAGAAATTCATTCCAAAGCGTCTTTTCAAACAGGGAAATATGAAGATGACTATTTGAATTATATTGACAATTTATTTGTAAATTATCCAATTGCATTGCTTTCTCATGTTCGTTTTTTTGATGTATTAAAAACCAATAATAAGGAAACGAACTATTTGTTGCACCGAATGGCCAATTCGGTTGTGATTATTGATGAATTACAATCATATTCTCCAAGTACATGGGATAAGATAATTTATTTTATAAATAATTATTCGCAATATTTTAATATGAAATTTATTGTAATGTCTGCGACATTACCTAAAATAGGGAATTTACTAAATGATAAAAAATTAGCAAGTGATTTCGTTTATTTAATTGCAGATAAATCCATTTATTTCAAAAATCCAAATTTTTGTAATCGTGTAAAATTTGATTATAGTTTACTCAATTGTGCTGTTCCTGATAATGATACAAAAAGTGTATATTTATCTAATATGCAGAAATTTTTGTTCAATCAATCAGAGAATTATGCAAAAAACAATTCTATTTATCCCAATAGTGTTCATACAATAATAGAATTCATATTCAAAAAAACAGCATCGGAATTTTACTCTATAGCACAAGCAAATAATAATTTTTTTGATGAAATATTTTTGCTGTCAGGGACTATTTTAGAACCAAGACGGAAAGAAATTATTGAGAAGTTAAAGTCAACGGAATTACGTAAAAAGAAAGTGCTATTAATTTCCACACAAGTTGTGGAAGCTGGTGTTGATATAGATATGGATCTTGGTTTTAAGGATAAATCTATTATTGATAGTGAAGAACAACTTGCAGGTAGAATCAATAGAAACGTAAATAAACCTCAGTGCACACTTTTTATATTCAATTACGATTCCGAAAAGATGCTGTATGGAAAAGATAGTAGATATCAGTTTGCCAAGGAAATGGATATATCCGAATATAAAAACATTCTTGATACTAAAGATTTTGACAGGCTTTACAATTTGATTATCAATAAGATAAATAATAAGAATAAATCTGTGTTTATTGAAAATATTCATGATTTAGAAAATGCCATATCGTCATTAAATTACCAAAGTGTAGATTCTCAATTAGAACTTATTAAATCATTGAATGATTCAGTGTTTGTACCTATAGATATACCTATTCGCTTTTTGAGGGATTATATTTCTATTTTAGAAGAATTTGGAATTCAGTATGAAGAAAGTGTTTCGGGTAAAAAAGTATGGGATGCATATGAATCAGTTATTCAAAATCAGGATTCTGATTTTGTTAAAAACAAAATAGCAATGAATAAATTGCAAGGACTAATATCAAATTTCACATTCTCTATATATAGGGGTGGTAAAGATTATGATGCTATTCAAACTTATGGTAAAGATATGTATGGATTCTTGTATCTCGAATCTTATTCCGAGATATATTCATTTAAAGATGGAATAAAAACAGAAAAAATAGTAAATTCAAACTTTATGTAAAATATGCAAATAAATGCCACCCTTATGAACCTTTACCATGTATGTAAACGCGAACTTTGGCTTCATGCAAACGGCATTCGGTTTGAACATACATCAGACCTTGTTTATGAAGGAAAACTTATTCATGAAGAGTCATATCCGCAACGGTCAGAAAAATATGAAGAAGTTGAGATTGATGGTATAAAAGTTGATTTTTATGAGGCTAAAAATAGGGTAATACACGAAATTAAAAAGTCTAATAAAGTAGAAAAGGCACATGAATGGCAATTGAAATACTACATATACGTGTTTGAACAAAATGGAATAGATGGTGTAACCGGCTTACTTGAATATCCTACATTGAGAAAAACACAAAAAGTCCTTCTTAGTAATATTGAACGCGAAATAATACGTGAAATGGAAATAGATATCAAACGAATTATAGACAATGATAAATGTCCACCCGTTGTAAAGAAGACTATCTGTAAGAGTTGTAGTTATTTTGAATTTTGTTATGTTGAAGATAATCTTATATGAAAAAGACATACTATCTATTTAATCCGGGTTTATTGGAACGTAAGGATAATACTCTAAAGTTTACGCCATACGAAGAAGATGCAAACTTACATTCAACCATTAAAGGTCAAGTTCGTTATTTGCCGGTTGAAGATATAAGTGAATTTTATGTATTTGGATCATTACAAGCTAATAGTGCATTATATAATTTTCTAGGACAGAATGATATATCTGTACATTTCTTTGATTATTACGAGAATTACACAGGTTCGTTTATGCCAAAAGACTATTTGTTATCAGGAAAAATGTTGCTTTTACAAACATCTTTTTATCAGAATAAAAAAAAACGTTTATATATAGCTCAACAGTTTGTTGAAGGTGCTGCATATAATATTATTAAAAACCTACAATACTATAATCGTAGAGGTAAAGATATTAATGATGTTATTGATATTATTAAGACTTTGTCTGATAGAATTTCTCAAACAGAAACAGTTGAAAAGTTAATGGGAATTGAGGGTATGATAAGACAAACATATTATGGTGCATTTAATCTTATAATTAATGATTTTGACATGGGAACAAGAACAAAACAACCTCCTCAAAATGAAATTAATGCATTGATTTCATTCGGAAATATGATTTGTTATTCTCAATGTTTAAGAGCCATTCATCAAACACAATTAAATCCTACAATTAGTTATTTGCATACGCCTGGTGAAAGACGATATTCATTATCATTAGACATTTCTGAGATTTTTAAGCCTTTAATAATAGATAGAACAATATTTAAAGTCCTTAATAAAAAAGAATTGCAAGAAAAGCATTTTGATAAAAAACTAAATAAATGCGTTTTAAATAATAATGGCAAGAAGATATTCGTCAAAGCAATTGAGGATAAATTAAATGAAACGATAGCACATAGAAGCTTAAATCGTAATGTCAGTTATAGACATTTAATTAAACTTGAGTGTTATAAGATATCGAAGCATTTGTTAGGTATAGAGGATTATAAACCATTTAAGATGTATTGGTAGTGTACGTTATATTAGTATATGATTGTGGAGAGAAACGTGTGGCAAAAATGTTGAGATTATGCCGTAAGTATCTTAATTGGATTCAAAATTCAGTTTTTGAGGGCGATATTTCTGAAGTTAAACTTAGAGAATTGTTGTCAATTGCGAATTCTTTTTTGGAAATAGAGGAGGATAGTATCATTGTTTTTAAAAGTAGAGATGTTGCATTTATGGAAAAAGAGATTATTGGAAAAGAGTGTTGTAGTACAGAAAATTTTTTATAAACTTGTCATAAATAATCTGATCATATTCTATTAAGAATTTGATTATAACCAATCAAATAGTTCTTTGAAATATTAAAATAAAACTATTACATTTGTGTCGATGTACCAGTATTTTTATATCATTGCACATCGACGCAAATATTAATAAAAATCCTATATATAAATACATTATAATCAGACTATTATAATGTATATTTTATACTCTTTTAATCATACCATAAGGAATTGAAATAAGTTTACTCCTACTTCAATATCAGCCAATAAATTCTTTTAATCATACCATAAGGAATTGAAATCGGCATACCGCCCGAAATGTACGAGTTGATTGAACTTTTAATCATACCATAAGGAATTGAAATTTGATTAAACTTGCAAAACGTCTTAACACGGGATTACTTTTAATCATACCATAAGGAATTGAAATTCACAAGGAAGTAAGATAATTTTATCCTTAAACACTTTTAATCATACCATAAGGAATTGAAATAAAGCAATGGTTGCCGCTGCCAAAACTCCAAAAGCTTTTAATCATACCATAAGGAATTGAAATTAGGTTAGCGGCAAAATCTCGCAATTTAAAGTAACCTTTTAATCATACCATAAGGAATTGAAATATCATTACTTAGCTATTAAGCAGTGTAAAGTGATGCTTTTAATCATACCATAAGGAATTGAAATATAAGAAAACCAGCTGGAAGAAATCCACGTGTTGCTTTTAATCATACCATAAGGAATTGAAATACTTACAAGCCAGAGGGTAGAGCAGCAAACAGAAACTTTTAATCATACCATAAGGAATTGAAATTAGTTAGTAAACAGCCGTTCTTTGTTAGAATAGGCTTTTAATCATACCATAAGGAATTGAAATACTACAAAAACAATGTCAAGAAGCTGCAAACACATTCTTTTAATCATACCATAAGGAATTGAAATTTATCAGTATCAGTATAAGGGTTATGTTTGGTTACTTTTAATCATACCATAAGGAATTGAAATCAAATTATACACTCTTTTGTTAATTTAAACTTTTCCCTTTTAATCATACCATAAGGAATTGAAATAAGGTGGGTCATCTGTAGCTTCTTGTAGATATAATCTTTTAATCATACCATAAGGAATTGAAATACCAAAAAACCAGCTGGAAGAAAGCCACGTGTTGCTTTTAATCATACCATAAGGAATTGAAATAGGTAACTACCTACGTTTGTTTTTACAAGTGCTTGTGCTTTTAATCATACCATAAGGAATTGAAATAAAAGGTATGCGTAAATAGATAATTGCCATGATACTTTTAATCATACCATAAGGAATTGAAATTGGCATACCGCCCGAAATGTACGAGTTGATTGAACTTTTAATCATACCATAAGGAATTGAAATGAGGAGACAAAGGCGTTTATTAAGTGGTCAAAAGACTTTTAATCATACCATAAGGAATTGAAATCCAAATGTACAATTATTTTTAAATTTGCAACTATCCTTTTAATCATACCATAAGGAATTGAAATTACTATAACACACACCCTTTGTGCCAATCCAAACCTTTTAATCATACCATAAGGAATTGAAATCTGCTGTTTGTGCAAAGAGTTGCTACAAAACCTGTTTCTTTTAATCATACCATAAGGAATTGAAATTTTCGTAATAGTCTAGCACAAGTTGTACGTTTTCCTTTTAATCATACCATAAGGAATTGAAATATGAGAATATTTATAAAATAATTAAACACTAAAACTTTTAATCATACCATAAGGAATTGAAATATAGTATCTCCTATTGTCATATTAGGAAGACATTCTTTTAATCATACCATAAGGAATTGAAATAACTCTTTGGCACTAAATTCTTGCTGTGTAAAAAATTCTTTTAATCATACCATAAGGAATTGAAATCAAGCATAATGGTCTTGTGCTATACACAAATATTTTTAAGTAATGCTTTTTAATTGAATATCATCGATTTAAATCTTTTATTCCAGGAAATGACTCGACGATTTTAACTGTAATGTCAGGGAAAGATTCAACAAGCTGTACTTTTAAGGTGGAAAACGATTCTACAACTTTTACTTTGCCGCATTCATCAGCAAACGAATCTACAATCGTTACTTTAATGTCGGGAAATGATTCGACAATTTTAACCTTGATGTCAGGGAATGATTCAACAATTTGAACGTTGCCATACTGATGAAAAGTCTTTCCGTCTTTTGTGATTGTACAATTGTTTTTATCGATGCTTACTTCAGCAAATATTGAAATAGGGAGCCATAATAGCAATATTAGTAACAGATTTTTCATAAAAAGAATGATTTGTAACGAGACAAAAAAATTACTGCATAGTTATATGTAAAAGTATAAAAAAGCTTTTGAATCAATTCATAGACTAAAATTAAATTTGTTACGTTGAGATAAATATGTAGATTTGTGCCTTGATTCAACTATGTATATAATGTTTTCGATTAAAAAGTCAGTACTATTATTAAGTTTTATTGCAGTAATAATGTCGATAAATGCTCAAACATATACCTCATTAAATAATGAGAATTTTGCAAAGCAACTTAAGAGTAAAAAACTGCAGCTTGTAGATGTGCGAACCCCAAGTGAGTATGCGTCAGGACACCTTCCGAAGGCCATTAATATAGATTTTAAAAATCAAGATTTCGAGAAAAATATATTAAAACTAAAGAAGAAAAAGAAAGTAGCAGTTTATTGTAGAAGTGGAGTTAGAAGCAAAAAGGCTGCTGAAATTATATCAAAAAACAATTATATAGTGATAGAATTAAATACAGGAATTTCTAAGTGGAATGGGGATATTGTAACTGAATAGATATAATTAGTACGATATTACTAAATTATAGAGGGGTAAATTAAGAATCACGAATAAAAACAGGTCAGAATAATCGTTTTACCCCTTTATTTAACAAAATTCACCCCTATAACGTACATTTTTATCCCATTTGGGTGATATATAGAGTATAAAAGGGAAGCTAATCCCATTTGTTTTATCGATCAATTTTAGTGTGCTTACTTTGCAGTCAAATAAAGTGCATACTATTATGAAAATTATTGGAACAGGAAAAGCTTTGCCATCTTTATCAGTAACAAATGATATGTTGGCTGAATTTTTGGATACGAGTGATAATTGGATTAGCACACGTACAGGAATTAAAGAGAGAAGATTGCTCTCAAAAGACAATTTGTTGGGTTTAACTACTGACGCTTCGCGCTTAGCTATTGAAAATGCAGGAATTACAGCTGCAGATTTAGATTATATTATATGTTCGAATGTTGCAAATAGATATGTAACTCCGGCATTAAGTTGTATATTGCAGGGCGAAATTAACGCAACATGTCCTTGCATTGATATTAATGGAGCTTGTGCAGGTTTTATTTATGCATTAGATATTGCAGAATCATTTTTGCAGACAAAGCCATATATTAATAATGTATTAGTTGTGTGTGCAGAAGAGCCATCACGTTTTACAAATTGGAAAGAACGTAGTACAAGTGTTTTATTTGGAGATGGTGCAGCTGCAGTTATTCTATCAAAAGGTGATGATTTAAAATCGGCATTACTTACCACAGTAAGTAACGTTGATGCTTTATATTATCAAAGAGATTTGGAAGATTCACCATATGTTGAGAAAAAGATAGATGCAGCTCCGTTGGTGATGAATGGAAAAGATGTGTTTAAGTTGGCTGTTGCATCATCAGTAGCTGATATAAATAATGTAGTGGAAAAAGCCGGTTTAACTTTAAATGATATTGATTATTTTATGTTGCATCAGGCAAATATTAGAATAATTGACAGTATTTGTAATCATTTAAAACAACCGGAAGAAAAATTTCCACATAATATAGAAAGATATGGAAATACATCGTCGGCAAGTATTCCAATTTTGTTAGACGAAATGAATAGAGACGGACGTTTAAAAGAAGGAACTAAAATAGTATTAAGTGCTTTTGGAGCAGGATTTACAACAGGTGCATGTGTAATTGAATGGTCAAAAAGCAGTAATGACAAAACCGAAAAAAAATATAGATCATGTTTAGAAGTAGAATCTGCGATTTAGTTGGTATTAAATACCCAATTTTTCAAGGGGGTATGGCATGGGTATCAGAATCAATATTGGCATCCTCAGTTTCAAATGCCGGAGGTTTAGGTATAATATCGGCCGGTAATGCTGATCCAAATTATGTAAGAGAACAAATTCGTAAATGTAAAAATTTAACCGATAAACCATTCGGTGTAAATGTAATGTTGTTAAGTCCTTTTGCAGCAGAAGTTGCAGAAGTATTGGCACAAGAAAAAGTTGCAGTAGTTACGACAGGTGCAGGAAATCCCGGAAAGTATATGCAAATGTGGTTAGATGCAGGTATTAAAGTTATACCTGTAGTACCATCAGTAGCTATGGCGCAAAAAGTTGAAAGCATAGGTGCTTGTGCTGTAATTGCAGAAGGAGGCGAGTCGGGTGGCCATATTGGTGATTTAGCAACAATTACACTTGTACCCCAAGTGTGTGATACTGTTAAAATTCCGGTTATTGCAGCAGGAGGTATTGCTGATGGACGTGGAATGGCAGCAGCATTTATACTCGGAGCAGAAGGAGTTCAATGCGGAACACGTTTCTTATCTGCAGTAGAATGCCAGATTAGTGATATTTACAAGCAAAAAATATTATCGGCTAATGATACAGATACCATTGTAACAGGTAGACGTTCTGGTCATCCTGTAAGAGCATTGAAAACACCGTTTACCAGAAAATTTGCTAAAATGGAACAAGCTGGTGCAACTGATGAAGAACTTAATGTATTAGGAACAGGTGCATTACGCAAAGCCGTAAAAGAGGGAAATGAAACAGAGGGATGCTATATGGCAGGACAAAGTGCAGGACTGGTTACAAAAATACAAACATCTGAAGATATAATAAAAGATATTATATCGGAATGTGAAAATATACTGCAAACAGCGTCAAATAAATATTTGCAGTAGAATACAATTTTAATCGTGTTTATTGGTGAAAGAGGGTCAACAATTTATTTGTTGATCTTCTTTTTTTTCATTTGCTTTTGTTTCATTCCACAATTTATCCATTTCTTCAAGACTTGCATCATTAATTTTGATACCTTTCTTATTGAGTTCACTTTCTATATAATTGAAGCGTCTGATAAATTTTTGATTTGTTCGCTCTAATGCGTTATCAGGATTTATCTTATATAAACGAGCTGCATTAATAACGCTGAACAAAACATCACCGAATTCTTCTTCAATTTTATCTTGATCTTTATTATCAATTTCAACAGCCAACTCGCTAATCTCTTCTCTTACTTTATTCCATACATCTTCCTTATTTGCCCAATCAAATCCAACACCTCGAGCTTTATCTTGAATTCGATGTGCTTTTATAATAGAAGGTAAGGCAGATGGCACACCACATAAAACAGTCTTGTTTTTACCCTCGCGTAGCTTCAATATTTCCCAATTCCTTATGACTTGTTGGTCATTATCGGCCTGAACAGAGCCAAAAACGTGCGGATGTCGATATATTAATTTGTCACACAGAGTGTTACATACATCAGCGATGTTAAATTGATTTTTCTCTTCTGCAATTTTAGCATAAAATAGTATATGAAGCAGTATATCTCCAAGTTCAACCTTAATTTCTTTTGAGTCATTTTTGATTATTGCATCAGCTAATTCAAAAGTTTCTTCAATTGTTAAGATGCGTAGGGTATCATTTGTTTGTTTCTTGTCCCATGGGCATTCAATACGTAAACGGTCTAAAATATCTAAAGCACGTTCAAATGCTTTCAACTTTTCTTCTTGCATAATATTTAAAGTAGAGTAGTTTGATTTTGATTTGTAAAGGTAATAAATTTTATAGTTTTAAGGTAACAAAAAATATGTTACAATAATAAGGTATTTTTATTTACACATGTAAATAACGCGCAATCATAAATAGATTTACAAATGTATACAGGCAAATTGCAGGATGATTGATAACTTTTTTAATACAAGTGTATAAATGAATACAAATGTATTATCGCAAAACTGTAATTCTAAAATTAAATTTTATGACTTAATATATATACTTAAAACCCAATTAATTACAACGATTAAATAAAGTGATTGTGTATAAAATCATATAAAAAGTATACTTTTAGTGTTAAATTGCTGACGTATAATAAATGCCATTATATAATAGTTTATATACCATATATTTATATAATTTATCTAACCTATGTTATTAAGTGTATACGGTATAAAAAACAGCAATAAAACGAAAGATTCACACTTGTATACTTACATTATGAAAGCAAAAAATTACAAATGTATTTTACAGTTACAAAAATAAAGTTTGCATTTGTAAAATATTCTTTTTACATTTGTAGCGTATAAATTTTACAATTATGCAAGAAAAAATTCGTCTTTTATTAGAAAAAGAGAAGCTTACGCCAAAGGAATTTGCTATGAAAATATCTATTCAGCCGTCAGCTGTTTCTCATTTTCGATCAGGTCGAAACAAGCCTAGCATCGATGTTGTACAAAAAATATTGAAAGCGTTTCCTAATATTAATCCGGACTGGTTATTGCTTGATTCGGATATAATGTATAAGCATCAAAAGGTAGAACAACGCGATTTATTCAGTCAAGATGTAAGTCATGCAGAAAATATTAAAATCTCAGAGCCTGGAAAAGAGTCTGTAAAGCAAAATATTCCAGATGATTCTACTTATTATCAGCCAGTTATAAAGGAAATCATTAAAACAGCACCTTTAAAAGAAATTACAAGAATTGTAGTATATTTTTCAGATAATACGTATGAAGACTTTTTAGCCAGATAAAAAAACAAATACAAATTTTAATAATTTGTTATTTTTAAGTAACTTCGCGGTTTGAATTTGAGTTTTTTTTGAACGCACAAAACAAGTCTATATGCCAAAGAAATTTCTTTCAGATTTTAATATTGTTTCAAATGACAAATTAAATGAATCTTATTTTAGGCTGTGTATAGCATATAATGGTGATTTGCCTACAATCTTACCGGGTCAGTTTGCCGAAATACGTGTAGACGGATCTTCTACTACCTTTTTAAGACGTCCAATATCAATTCACGACGTCAATATAGATAAAAACGAAATCAATTTATTAATTAATAAAGTTGGTGATGGCACACAGACTTTGTCGCGCCTTAAATCAGGAGATACACTTAATATGGTTTATCCTCTTGGAAACGGCTTCAATTTGCTTTCTAAGGGTAGTTCTGCGTTATTAGTAGGCGGAGGTGTAGGAATAGCTCCATTATTATATTTAGGCCGCGTATTGAAGCAAAAAGGGGTTGATGTCAATTATTTACTAGGTTTTAGGTCTAAAAAAGAAACAATAGACTTAAATGACTACAATAAGTATGGTAATATATTTATTACTACTGAAGATGGTAGTATCGGCGAAAAAGGATTTGTAACGTCTCATTCGATTTTGTCTAAATTACTTATTGATAAAATATATGCTTGTGGCCCTATGCCAATGATGAAAGCAATAGGAGTATTTGCAAGCAAGAATAATATAGATTGTGAAGTATCATTGGAAACTAAAATGGCTTGTGGAGTAGGTGCATGCTTATGTTGTGTTACAGAAACTAATGAAGGTCACAAATGTGTATGTACGGATGGTCCTATATTTAATATAAAAGATTTGACATGGCAGAAGTGAATTTAAAAATAGGTGATTTAAGCCTTCGAAATCCAGTGCTTACAGCTTCAGGGACCTTCGGCTATGGAATAGAGTTTGAAGATTTTGTCGACTTTTCGCGAATAGGTGGTATAATTGTAAAAGGAACCACACTTCTCAAAAGAGAAGGAAACCCTTATCCGCGCCTTGCAGAGACACCTTCAGGCATGTTGAATGCAGTAGGATTGCAGAACAAAGGAGTTGACTATTTTATAGAGCATATTTACCCTGAAATAAAGGATTATAATACAAATGTAATCATAAATGTATCGGGTGCATCAGTCGAAGACTATGTAAAAACAGTAGAAAAGCTGTCAGATTTAGATAAAATTCCTGCTATCGAATTAAACATATCATGTCCTAATGTAAAAGAAGGAGGTATGGCATTTGGCACTTCATGCGAATCTGCAAATTCTGTTGTATCAGCTGTTAAGAAAGTGTGTAACAAGACTTTAATAGTAAAGTTATCGCCTAATGTTACCGATATTGCATCTATTGCAAAGTCGGTAGAAGACGCTGGTGCTGATGCTGTATCACTTATTAATACTATTATGGGAATGGCTATTGATGCGGAGACACGTAAGCCCGTTTTATCTACAATTACAGGTGGTTTATCCGGTCCATGTGTTAAACCTATCGCTTTACGGATGGTATGGCAGGTGTTTAAAGTTGTAAACATACCTATTATAGGTTTAGGCGGTATAATGAATGCGAATGATGCTATTGAGTTTATATTAGCAGGTGCTTCGGCAGTAGAAATAGGTACCGCAAACTTTATTGATCCTACTATATCTGTACAAATTGCTGATGGCATTGAATCATATTTAAACAGACATAATTTTAAATCAGTTAAACATATTATTGGAAAATTAGAAATATGAAAAAAACTATTATCTTGATTTCGCTTTTAGCGTTATCAGTTGTTGTTGCGAATTCGCAAGACAACAAAATTGTGAAAGATGTATCTGTAGCTGCATCATCCAATCAAGCGGTTTTTGTTCAGCAAGAATCTACAACAATGTCACGCCGCGATAGTATGAAACAATCATTAAATGCTATCTCTGATAAAATATTAGATCAGATGGATGCTGCTAATGCTGGAGTCGTGTTAACGAGAACTGCTGATGGTAGTTTTTTGTTTTCGCCAGTTGAACAAAAGCCGGCTCCTGCACCGGAACCAGCTACTGCACCTATAAAGAAATGGAAAATGGGAACCGATTTAGCATTACAAGTAACACAAAATTTTGTTTCTTCTAATACTAATTGGAGTTCAGCGTGGTATTCAGGAGGTAATAGTAATTTTGCAGGTTTAGCAGATTTAAAGGGATGGATCAACTATGACTACAATAATTTAACATGGGACAATTTTTTGGAATTAGAATACGGATTATCTACAACGTTTAAAGACGATAAAGTAGGACGTCAGTTCCACATGACAGACGATCTTTCTAAGTTAACTTCTAAATTGGGATATAAAGCATATGGTAAATGGTATTACTCAGCCCAAGCAGAATTTTCAACAACACTATTTGATACATACCCAATAGACCAGAACTACATGAGCAGTTCTTTGGCATCACCTATACGTTTCTATTTGTCATTAGGTATGGATTATAAATGGAGCAGTCAAAAATCGGACGCAAAAGTATCATTATTTATTTCACCTATAGCATATAAAATGGTTTATGTTAATGATATGAGAACGTTTACTAAGATATTGGGTGACGGTACCACAGAACCAACAAGTATTTCAAAAGAGGTCGGTTTGCTGATTAACCAACAAATAATGAACGATGCCGGTGCTCTGGTTCAGTGCAATTATATTCAACAATTTAATAGTAGCATCAGTTTAGAGAGTAAATTGTCTTTATATACCAATTATTTAGGTTTGGGTAATAGTCACCATACGGTTGGCTTAGAAGTTGATTGGGAAATAACAGCAAACTTTGTACTGTACAAAATTTTGACAGCACGCGTATCAATTCATCCTCGTTATGATTCAACAACAGAAGATGGATGGGATAAAGCAAAATTACAATTAAAAGAATTTGTTAGTCTAGGTTTAGCCTATACATTCAAGAACTATTAAGTAAGTTATAAATTAAAATAAAAACGTTCCGCATCTTTGGTGTGGAACGTTTTTTATGGTATTAAAGCAAGTTATTTAAGTAAGTCAGGACGAAGTCTTTTGGTTCTTTCTAAAGATTGTTCCATACGCCACTCCTGAATTTTAGCATCATGTCCGGACAATAAGACATCAGGTACTTTCCAACCATTATAATCTGCCGGACGTGTATAAACAGGAGCCGAAAGTAAGTCATCTTGAAAACAATCTGATAGGGCTGATTGTTCATCAGAAATAACCCCCGGTATTATTCTAACAACTGCATCGGCTATTATAGATGCTGCTAATTCACCACCGGTTAGAACATAATCTCCAACCGATATTTCACGCGTAATAAGATGTTCACGAATTCTATAATCTACACCTTTATAATGACCACATAAAATGATTACGTTGTTCATAAGGGACATATCATTTGCAATATGCTGATTAAAAACTTCGCCATCAGGTGATGTAAAAATCACTTCATCATAATTACGTTCACTTTTAAGTTTGCTAATTATTCGGTCGACAGGCTCTATTTGCATAACCATACCGGCTTCTCCTCCAAAAGGATAATCATCAACCCTATGGTGTTTAATATCTGTCGAATAATCTCTTAAATTATGCAGATGTATTTCAGCTAGACCCTTATTTTGAGCTCGTTTTAGTATTGAATACGAAAAATTACTTTCAATAAGTTCAGGAAGTACAGAGATTATGTCAATACGCATATATGTTATTTTAAATTTTAAACAATAGCTAATGCAAAGGTACATTTTTTTTATTGTTTTCTTAGAATCGAATCTATTGGAATCCCTTTTCTTTTTTTATCTTTGTGGATTGAAGAAATTTACTCTGTAATCTTAATGGATGCAACTTTACAAAAAATTAATAATCTGCGAGATTTGCTTAATCGGTATAATCACGAGTATTATGTATTATCGCAACCAACGATTTCAGATTTTGAGTTTGATCAATTATTGTCTGAGCTAAAGAGTCTGGAAATAGCTTTTCCGCAATATTCAGATCCAAATTCGCCGACAATGCGTGTCGGTAGTGATATTAATCAGTCATTCAAGCAAATAAAACATAAATACTTGATGCTGTCGTTAGGAAATACATATTCGGAAGCAGAACTTTCAGATTTTTACGAACGCATTAAAAAAACACTTAACGAGCCGTTTGAAATTGTGTGCGAATTGAAATATGATGGAACTTCTATTTCTCTGACATACGAACATGGTCAATTAATTCAGGCAGTAACTCGTGGTGATGGTGAAATGGGTGATGATGTTACGGCAAATGTTAGAACTATTAGATGCATCCCACTAACATTACATGGAAATTATCCTGATTTGTTTGAGATGCGCGGGGAAATTTTGATGCCGTGGAGCGTTTTTGAAAATTTGAATAAAGAACGTGAGGAACAAGAAGAACCTTTATTTGCTAATCCTCGAAATGCAGCGTCAGGAACATTAAAACTTCAAAATTCTGCTATTGTAGCTAAACGAAAGTTAGATTCATACATGTATTATATGCTTGGTGAGCAATTACCGGCAGACAATCACTATGGTAACTTACAAGAAGCTGCATTATATGGTTTTAAAATATCAAATTACATTAAGAAGTGTTCAACCTTACAAGAAATTTATGATTATATAAATTATTGGGATACTGAACGAAAGAACTTGCCGGTTGCAACTGATGGTATAGTTTTGAAGGTTAATTCATTGTTACAACAGAAACAACTGGGTTTTACGGCAAAATCTCCGCGATGGGCTATTGCATATAAGTTTAAGGCAGAAAGAGCCTGTACACGCTTAAATTCAATATCATATCAAGTTGGACGTACCGGAGTAATAACTCCTGTAGCAAACCTAGACCCGGTTCAATTATCAGGAACTATAGTTAAACGAGCATCATTACATAATGCAGACATAATAAAAGCGTTGGATTTGTATATTGGTGATATGGTATATGTTGAAAAAGGAGGGGAAATTATTCCAAAAATAACCGGTGTTAATACAGATGCAAGATGTTTAATTGGAGATAAAATTAAATTTATAGATAAATGCCCTGAATGTGGTGCTATGCTTGTACGTGAAGATGGAGAAGCAGGCAACTATTGCCCGAATGAAGATAATTGCCCTCCCCAGATTAAAGGTAAAATAGAGCATTTCGTCTCGAGAAAGGCAATGAATATTGATGGACTTGGAGAAGAAATTATTGATTTATTATATCGCAACAAATTAGTACAGACATCAGCAGACTTATATAAATTGAAGTTAGTTGATTTGGCATATCTTGATAGGATGGGTGAAAAATCAGGCCGTAAAATCATTCAAAGTGTCATTGATAGTAAACAAGTACCATTTGAACGTGTATTATTTGCTCTTGGAATAAGATATGTTGGTGCTACCGTTGCCAAAAAATTAGCTTATTCATTGAAGAATATTGACAATATTGCGGCTGCATCACTCGAAACACTTACAACTATAGACGAAATAGGCGAACGTATTGCTCAAAGTGTATATGATTATTTTAGAATAGACAAGCATATAACATTAATTGAAAATTTACGTGCAGCAGGCTTACAATTTCAAATAACGGAAGATGCTTTTGAAGGATACAATGATACATTGCAAGGTAAAATTTTTGTTATTAGTGGAGTTTTTGCTAAACACTCGCGTGACGAACTTAAAAGTCTTATAGAACGTTATGGAGGGAAAAATGCAGGTAGTATTTCTGCCAAAACTGATTATATACTTGCCGGCGATAATATGGGACCGGCTAAATTAGAGAAGGCAAATAGTTTAAATGTGCCTATTATTGATGAAGATACATTTTTAAACATGATAGGGGAATTATGAATATAGTAACACAAACAAAAACTAAAATTGCATTGTGGATGCTGTCGAAGTTAGAATCGAAGCAAAGTCGATGCTTTATGAATCTGAGTCAGATAAGCAGTTTGCATATTCTGTATTTAATAGATAAACCTCTAAATATTGATGCACAAAAACAGTATAATGATTTGTATGCAATATTAGACTTTTGTATGGCACACAAAATAAAAACAGAAATCACTCTGTTTGTGGATAAATCATTGGAAGAGCAAAAGCGATTTAATATTCATTTACTTACAGCAAAGGACTTTAGCAAATGGACTTGGAAACCATTAGAAAAGACTTTTGATGATTTCATGGAATTAGATTGCGATGTTTTGTTAAACTTAAGCTCAAAGACTTGCTATCCTTTGGAATATTTGGCAGCAATGTCGAACGCAAAGTTTAAAATAGCAAACAAGAGGGAGATTCAAGGTGCAAAATACGATTTTATGATAGAAATGCATAGCGAACAAGATACCCCCAAATTAATGTTTGATACAGTAATGTTTTATTTAGAAAAAATTCAATCGAAGTAACTAAAAAATTAGCTAACTTTGCGCCGCTAACAAGCTACGGAATATACGATGGCAACGAATTTAAAAGGTATGGGTGTTGCTTTGATAACACCATTTCAAACAGATGGTTCTGTTGATTATGATGCATTAGGACGATTAATTGATTATCAATTGTCCAGTGGCATTGATTATATGGTGGTTTTAGGAACAACCGCCGAGACTCCAACTCTAACAGAAAATGAGAAGTCGGCCATAGTAAAATTGACAATAGATAAGATTGCGGGTAGGATACCTATTGTCATGGGTTTAGGAGGTAATAATACTGCAGCTTTAGTTGAGAAACTTCAAAATGATGATTTTCACGGCATTGATACAATATTATCAGTTGTACCATATTACAATAAACCATCGCAAGAAGGTATATACCAGCATTATGCAGCTATTTCAAAAGCATCAAAATTGCCAATAATTTTATATAATGTACCGGGTCGTACAGGTACGAATATGACAGCAGAAACAACATTACGTTTAGCTAATGATTTTGATAATATCATAGCTATTAAAGAGGCTTCAGGCAATATGACGCAATTAGAGGATATTATTAAGAATAAACCAAAAGACTTTTTAGTTATATCGGGTGATGATGGTATTGCTTTTCCATTGATTACTCAAGGTGCATCAGGTGTTATTTCTGTTATTGGAAATGCTTTTCCTAAAGAGTTTAGTCGTATGGTTAGATTAGCTTTAATGGGTGATTATGACAATGCTCGTGATATACACCATCAATTTACCGAATTATTTGATTTGTTATTTGTTGATGGTAATCCTGCAGGTGTTAAGAGCATGCTTAATGCTATGGGATTCATAGAAAACAAACTTCGACTACCTTTGGTACCTACACGCATCACTACATACGAAAAGATTCGACAAGTCTTAGAACGTTTGAATGTAAAATGCTAATAAAATCACATAAGGTTCTTGTTATTCAACAAGGACCTTATGGTTTTAATTGACTTTTGATCAATTTATAGCTAGTTCCATGTTTCTTTGAGGGATGCAAAATAATAAGAGTAATTTCAGGCTTCATTCCTATTCTAAATGGATATGCTACGTATCCTATACCTCTGTTTACAAACAATATTTGATCTTTTATTTGGTAAGCTCCGTCCCAATATTTATGAATAAACTGTGCCGGTGACCAATGAATACCCAAATGATCAAAACCCATTTGTAGTGCATGCGAATGCCCTGAAAGTGTAAGTAAGATATCTTTCTTATCAACAATAACATCATCCCAAATATTAGGATCGTGTGTCATCATTATTTTGCATTTGGTATTTTCAGTACCGCTTACTGCTTTGTCTATATCTCCTATAATAGGGAATGGGGGATTTCCTATATTTTCAGTACCAATAAGAGCTATCGAATCATTTCCGCGCCTCAAAAATATATTTTTATCATTTAGTAGTGTAAAACCAAATCTATTAAATGCATTACGTATATTCTCCGTATTGACAGCTGAATCGGCTTTTATACTTCTATTTTTAAGGTATACACTATAATCATGATTACCCATTACTCCGTATTTCCCGTCTGGCGCATTGATGCGTAAAAACATTTCATCCCATCCATTAGTCTCTTTGGCATACATATTTACCAAATCGCCTGTAAACAACACAATATCAGGATAATGTTTGGATATACTATCGGGTAAAGCATTAAGCCATTTTGATGTTTTACTTAGACTACCTAAATGAATATCTGAAAAAAGAGCAATACGGTAACTATCAAATGATTCCGGAATCTTATCTGAGTATATATCAATTTGACGCGTAACTATATCACGCCTACCATAAATAGTGCCGTATAATATGAGGCATGCGGCTATTGCTGCAAAAACAGACCCTATTTTAAGGTGTCCGGCTAATGCGAATGGCCAAATGAACCATTTAGGTAAATATATAAAGAATAGCACAAAACCAAATGCTAGCATTGGTATCATACTGACTGTGAATCTTATAGCAACCATTGCGTATGCAAACACAGCCAAAAACAAAGCCATACTAATCCATTGTAGTCTAATTAATGTCTTATTTCTCCACTTATAAAATAGTCGAAATAATATAGCATCAGGTATTCCACACAGTACAATAACTCCAATTACGTATGTGATAATTCGCATTCTATTTCTTTGGTTTCTAAATTATAATCAATGTTTATTGTACTGCCAACAAGAATAGAGTCTGTTTTAACCATCAGTTCTGCAATCTCATCTTCAACATATTTTTGCAATGTTCTTTTAAGTGGACGAGCTCCATACTGAACATCGTATCCTTTATCTGCAATAAAACCTTTTGCTGCATCAGTCAGATTTAGCTTATATCCAAGATTTTCAATACGATTAACAACATTTTTAAGCTCTATATCAACAATCTTAATAATAGATTCTTTTGATAATTGATCAAATACAATTATATCATCGATTCTATTTAAGAATTCTGGTGAGAATGTCTTTTGTAATGCTTTTTTGATAATATTTGATGCATATTCACTATCTGCTGCACGAGAAGCAGTTGCGAATCCTACACCATTTCCAAACTCTTTCAATTGGCGTGTGCCTATATTTGATGTCATAATAATGATGGTATTCTTGAAACTAACCGTACGGCCTACATTATCAGTTAGTTGACCTTCATCCAAGACTTGTAATAACAAGTTAAAAACGTCAGGGTGAGCTTTTTCAATTTCATCAAACAATACTATGGCATAAGGATTTCTGCGAACTTTTTCGGTTAGCTGTCCGCCTTCTTCGTAACCTACATATCCCGGAGGTGCCCCTATTAATCTTGAGACACTGAATTTCTCCATATATTCGCTCATATCAACTCTAATAAGAGCATTCTTTGAGTCAAACATATATTCTGATAGCACTTTTGTTAAGTGTGTTTTACCAACACCTGTAGGTCCTAAGAATATGAACGAACCTATTGGTTTGTTAGGATCTTTTAGTCCTATTCTATTTCGCAAAATTGATTTACATAGGGTATCAACCGCTTTATCTTGACCTATAATACGACTTTTCAAAGCAGAATCCATACGGCGTAATTTTGCAAATTCTGCTTCTTCTACCTTTTGTACGGGAACTCCTGAAATCATTGAAATAACCTCTGCAATCTTATCTGTATCAATGACTATTGCATTTTTGCGAACTTGACTTTCCCAATTCTTTTTACTTTCAGTTAAGGAAACATTAAGCGATTTCTCTTTGTCTTTATATTCGTTTGCCAATTTAAAATCTTCGTCCTTTACAGCTGTTAGTTTTAATTGATTAATTTCTGCAATACGATGCTCTAAATCTTGAATATCTTGTGGAATAATTGCATTGCTTATGTGAGCCCTGGATCCTGCTTCGTCCATTGCATCAATTGCTTTATCAGGGAACTGACGATCGTTAATATATCTGTCAGTAAGAGTAACACAGGCTTTAATTGCCTCATCGGTATAAATAACATTATGATGTGCTTCATAACGTTCTTTGATATTATTTAATATTTCGATTGTTTCTTCTTTTGATGTAGGTTTCACAATAACCTTTTGAAAGCGACGTTCAAGTGCACCATCTTTTTCAATACTTTGACGATATTCGTCTAAAGTAGTAGCTCCAATACATTGTATTTGACCTCTTGCCAAAGCCGGCTTCATCATATTGGCTGCATCAAGCGAACCAGCTGTTGCACCGGCACCGATAATGGTGTGTATTTCATCAATAAAAAGAATAATATTGTCGTTATTCTCCAATTCTTTAAGAATGGCTTTAAGACGTTCTTCGAACTGTCCGCGATATTTAGTTCCGGCAACTAACGATGCCATATCTAACGAAATAATTCGCTTGTCCGATAAGATCATAGGAGCACGATGCTCTACTATGTGATTTGCCAAACCTTCAACAATGGCCGATTTTCCTACACCAGGATCGCCTATTAATACAGGATTGTTTTTCTTGCGTCGACTTAAAATTTGCGCTAAACGTTCAATTTCTTTTTCACGACCAACTACAGGATCCAACTTTCCTTGTGCTGCGGCTACCGTAATGTCAGAACCGAATGAGTCTAGGGCAGGGGTCTTGGTTGATGATTTGGTATATGTGCCTGTATCTGTTGTTTTTCCATTGTTACTGACAGTATTAGCCATGTAGTTGTCATCATCATCTTCCGAATCATTATCGAATTTATCATTGTCAGTAGAACCGGATGCCGGTAGAGTGTCTTTTTTCTCTACTAAATTGCGAATAGTATTATAACTAATTCCTTGTGTATGAAACATTTCAGACACTAAGTTTGTTGTATCCTTCAAAATTGCTAATAACAAATGTTCAGAATCAGCAGTATCGCAATGTTGCATACGAGCCTCTAATACAACGTATTTTAATATTTTCTCGGTTGATTGCAGAAAGGGCAACGCTTGACCCATTACGTTGTTATTGGTGCGTATATTTGACTCGATTAGCTTCTTAACCTCTGTCAGATTGAGATTAAGTGCAATAAGCAAATTAAATGCATTGCCCTCACCGGCACGTATTATGGCTAACAATAGGTGCTCAGGAACAATGTAGCTATTACCTAATCGTTCTGCTTCTTCTTGGCTATATTTAATAATTTCAGATAAATTATCTGAATATTTTATGTTCATATTTCTATTTTTTTACAAAGTTATAATTTTTGACTAATTATTCGACATTTATGATGTCTCATTTTATCAATAGCAAATAATATGCCAAAAATAATCTGATTGTTAATAATATTTTCGACTTGAATTTTGGTTAATTCGGCTAAAAGCAGTAACTTAGCGTGTCTTTTTTTAAGATAATAAATAATAGCAATAAATATATATAAATGACTGAAGAAGAAAGAATTATAAAAGTTGATATTGAAGAAGAAATGCGGACTGCCTACATCGATTATTCAATGTCAGTAATAGTATCGCGTGCATTACCAGATGCAAGAGATGGTTTGAAACCTGTACAACGTCGTGTTTTATATGGTATGGAATTACTTAATAACACATATGATAAACAGACTAAGAAATCAGCCAGAATAGTAGGTGAAGTTATGGGTAAGTTTCACCCACATGGTGACTCCTCAATTTACGGAACTTTGGTTCATATGGTACAGGATTGGGCAATGCGTTATCCTTTGATATATGGACAAGGAAACTTCGGTTCTGTTGATGGAGACTCGCCTGCTGCAATGCGTTATACTGAGGCCAAATTACAACGTTTGGCAGAAGAAATGTTAGCTGACATTGACAAGAATACAGTTGACATGACCAAAAACTTCGACGAAACATTGGATGAACCGACTGTATTACCTGGTCTTCTTCCTAATCTTTTGGTTAATGGTACAACAGGTATAGCTGTAGGTATGGCTACAAATATGGCTCCGCATAATTTGTCGGATACGGTTGATGCGATTGTTGCTTACATTGATAATAAAGAAATTGAGGACGATGCTTTAATCTCAATATTAAAAGCTCCTGATTTTCCAACCGGAGGTATCTTATATGGTTATTCGGGTATTCGTGAAGCATATCTAACAGGTCGTGGTCGTGTAGTGATTAGAGCTCGTGTTGAAATTGAAACAGAAGCAGATCAAGAGCGTTTGATAATCACTGAGTTACCATACATGGTTAATAAATCAGAACTACAAAAACATATTGCATTACTTGTAAACGAAAAACGTTTAGAAGGTATTTCAAATATTGCTGATGAAAGTAACCACGAAGGTATGCGTTTAATTATTGATATTAGACGTGATGCTAACGCTAATGTAGTTCTTAACAAATTATATAAGGAAACTGCATTGCAATCATCATTCAGTATTAACAATATAGCATTGGTCAAAGGTCGTCCGCGCTTGTTATGCTTGCGCGAACTTATTGATTGTTATGTACAACATCGTCATGAAATAGTAACCAGAAGGGTAACCTTCGATTTGAAAAAGGCTCAAGACCGCTTACATATTGTTGAAGGTTTGATTATAGCATCAGACAATATCGACGAAGTTATTGCTATTATAAAAGCAGCTCATACAGTTGGTGATGCTATTGAAAAATTAATAGAGCGCTTCTCTCTATCAGAAATTCAGGCTAAGGCAATTGTAGAAATGCGTTTGCGTCAATTAACCGGATTATCTCAAGATGAGTTACATTCTGAACGTGATGAGTTGATGGTTAAGATAGAGGATTTGAATGATATTTTGTCTCATATAGAACGTAGAATGGGAATAATTAAAGACGAATTGCTCCTATTAAAAGAAAAATACGGAGATGAACGTCGTTCTGAAATTGTATATGCATCAGAAGAATTTAATCCTGAAGATTTTTATGCTGATGATGAAATGATTATTACTATTTCGCACCTTGGATATATTAAACGTACTCCATTGAGTGAGTACAAATCTCAAAATCGTGGTGGTGTAGGGTCTAAGGGTAGTGATAGTCGTGATGAAGACTTTATTGAGTATATATATCCTGCATCAATGCATAGTTATATGTTATTCTTTACTCAAAAAGGACGTTGCTATTGGCTTAAAGTGTACGAAATACCTGAAGGATCTAAAAATTCAAAGGGTCGTGCAATACAAAATATGCTTAATATCGATAAAGATGACAAAGTAAATGCATTTATTAAGGTTAAACAATTACAGGATACTGAGTACAATATGTCTCACTATTTATTATTCTGTACTAAACAGGGTGTTGTAAAGAAAACAGTTCTTGCAGCTTATTCACGTCCTCGCCAAAATGGAGTAAACGCTATTCTTATTCGTGAAGATGATCAGGTAATACAAGTACGTCTTACCGATGGTAATAGTGAAGTTATTATTGCAAATAAAAAAGGTCGTGCAATTCGTTTTAATGAATCAAAAGTTCGTGAAATGGGACGTACTGCTACTGGTGTTCGCGGTATGCTTTTAGATGGTAAGGATGATGAAGTAGTAGGTATGATTGCTCTTAATCAGGAGAAAAAAGAAGATATCTTAGTAGTATCTGAAAAAGGATATGGAAAACGCTCTGATTTAGATGATTATCGTATTACAAACCGTGGTGGTAAAGGTGTTAAGACCATCAATATTACTGACAAGACAGGTAAGTTGGTTACTATTAAAAATGTTACGGATGACAACGATTTGATGATTATAAATAAGTCGGGTATTGCAATTCGTTTTGAGGTATCTTCTTTACGTATAATGGGACGTGCTACACAAGGTGTACGCCTTATTAATCTTGAAAAACGCGAAGATGAGATTGCATCTATCTGTAAAGTGGCAAGCGAAGCACAAATTGAAGAAGAAATTTCTGAAGAATTGGCCGAAGCTAGCAAAGAATTTAACAAAATAGATGGTATCAGCGATGTGGTTTCGGATTATGATGGTGATGAAAACGAAAATGTTGAAGATTTAGAAAATAACGATAATGAATAATAATTTAAAACCAATAACAAAATGAAAAAGACATTAATGTGTATCGGATTGCTGCTTTTATCATCTAGCATGGTTTTTGCACAAAAAGCTAAGGTTAATAAAGCCTACAATTATTTATGGACAGAACCTATTAATTATGAATCTGCCAGAGCAGCGATAGAAGAAGCTAAAGCTGATTCTGTTACCGGTACTGAGGCTAAGACATGGTATGTTGCAGGTCGTATAGGTTATACGCAAGCAAATGAAGAAATCAAGAAAACATTATTGAATCAGACACCTGATAATGATCGTTTATATGTAGGTCTGGACGAGATGTTTACTAATTATTTAGTGGCTGATAAATATGATGGGAAGCTTGATAAAAAAGGCAAAGCAAAATATACTCAACGCAAAACCATAAAGGCAGACTTCATGGAAATGCATAACCAATACATTAGCACAGGTGCTTCTTTCTTTGATCAACGTAAATTTAATGAAGCAGCTAAAATGTTCAATGAATATGTTGCTATTTCTGATTTAAGTATGTTTGATGCAAAAGATGGTGTAAAAGTAGATTCAACATATTGGATGGTTAAACATTATGTAGCTCTTTCAAATATTCGTGCAGAAAAAAATGCAGAAGCTATTAAAGATCTTTTAGAATTGAAAGATACAAAGTATAATGATATGAAATCGGTGTATGAGCTTTTGGTTAGCGCATATATAAATAGTGGTGATACAATTAATTATGTTGCTTCTTTAAAAGAAGGTGCAGATAAATTTCCTTCAAGCGATTATTTTGTTGGTAGTTTAGTTAACTATTATGTAGGAGCAGGAGAGTATGACAAAGCCATGTCGTACTTAGACCAAGTAATTGCTAAAGACCCTAATAATACCGAATACATGAACGTTAAAGCAGAATTGCTTGTTCAAAAAAATGATTACGAAAAAGCAAAAGAAATCTTAAATAAATCATTGTCTGTTGATGCTAAAAATGCACGCACTTTATATGTATATGGTCGTGCATGGGCATTTGAAGGTGATCATATACAAGAATCTGCTCAAGATTTAACCGACAACGCAAAATACAATGCTGAAATGAGCAAAGCAAAATCTTGCTATATAAAAGCTTTAGAGTATTATGAACCGGCTAAAGAAGTAATGCAAAAAGATAATGTTCAGTACATGGATTTATTACAAAATATGAAAGTATTGTATTTACGTTTAGAGCAAACAGATAAGTACAATGCGATTAGTGAAGAGATAAAAGCATTATAAGTAGTAATATTATATATAAATTTTAAAGCCGACTTTTTAAGTCGGCTTTTTTTATCCTTTATGACATATATGCGAATAACAACAATACTTACAATTTGATTCTTGAGTGGTTTGGCTAAAGGGAATGTCTGGATTTAAAATTTCAATAATGCAGTCCTTTAGTTTTTCTACAAACTCTTTCAAATCGTTAGGAGTGTATTGGATTTCTGTAGAAAAGTCTTTATTGTGTAATTCTTTTAATAAATATATATGACCTGATAAATTTTTATCATTAGTATGTTTTTGTAGATACAACCATATATATATATATATTTGCAATACGGCTTTATTTCTATCTTTATTGTCTTTATCAAAAAGAGATTCAACGCTATCGTATTTGAGCTTATCAGAGCCCGTTTTATAGTCACAAATTTGTTTTGTCATCTTACAGTCATCAATTCTGTCTATATATCCATATATGCGAGCGAATGAATGCAATTCATTAATATATATATACCCTTCGTATAGTTCTTCTCCAGCGAGTGGGGTAAAAGGTGATTTCTTTTTATCGTATATCAATATTTGCTTAATGTATCGTATAATGACTTCTTCTATTAGATGGTTCATGCCTGTTATCTTAGTACTTTTGCCCTTAAAATAGCACTCATTAAAACTTTCTTGAACTATTTGTCTAAGTTTTACTTCATCTTTAATCCACATGTTTAATGTAGTCTCATTTACTTCGCGATTAATATTATCGGTATAAATGAGTTCCATGGCTTTATGAAAGATTTGTCCAAATTGATTGCCTTCCATTGTCTCGGTGACCTCATCTTGTTCTTTAATATTTAGTATATGCGAATAATAAAATGAAAGTGGACATTTTAAATAATCGTTTAAACTACTAGCCGAGAATGATAGGTAATTATTTTTCTCTTCTTCTTTTGTTTTGGGTTCACTATTGCTGCGTAAATACTTTTTTAAAATTTCTTGTATATCTTGATTCTTTTCGATGCATATAGATTTAGGTTTATTAACCTGTACTTGATATTGAATTATATGTTCTTGAATATTAACATTATACAGATATTTTAATTGTTTTATATAACGGCTTTCTTCTCCGGTTGAGCCTAAACTTTCGGACCTTGTATCATATATTAAATATACAGATGATGCACGCTGTATTAAACGGTAAAAGTGATACGCAAAAATTGCGTCTTGATGTTCGGTTGTAGGCAAATTAAATACTCGTCTTAAATTGTATGGAATAAAAGAGGTAGCAGTTTCTGTTTTAGGAAATATACCTTCATTGAACGAAGTAATAATTAGGTTATCGAAATCCAAACATCTTGTTTCCAACATACCCATTATTTGTAAGCCTCCAAGAGGTTCTCCTTTAAATGCTATACTGATTTTTCCAAAAATTTGGTGGATAATATGTAAAATTGTTCCTATTTGCAAATCTAATCGCCATTCATTCAGCAATATACCTATGCGTTTAAGATTTAATGAGGCTTGTATAATAAATTCGTGACTCCATGCATCGGCATTATCTTTATTTGCCAAATAATCAATTATATCTTGTAGATATGATATGAAATTGTCAGCCTTTTTAAACAACAAAGTATAAATTTCTATATCATCGTTTAGTAATTCTGATACATCAATTCTTATTTTGTTCTCTTTTACAATATTATTAATAATATTGCTTATCTGTGGGCTATTGCGTAAAATATATGGATGGTTTAAAACTGCCAATACATTTTTGAAATAGAATGTTTCATTTTGCAAGTTCTTTTGTAATAGCAAACAATCTTCCAATAATTGTTGAATGGGGGTATGGTTTATGGGATATCCCATTGTAATATTTACATTCTCAATACAATCCGGGATTGAGTATATTGTAGGTAACAATAGTTGCTCGTCTGATAGTACAACTGCTGTGTTTATGGATACCGAATCCATTGCTGACAATATTCTACCTACTTCTTTTGTTTGTCCTACACCTGACGGTATGCCAATACATTTTATTGTAGGTTCTGGCAAGGTTTCTTCTGGTAATTTAAGCTTTGATGGAAACTGCGAAATGTTTTCTTCCATAAAGAAGTGGGCCATATTTGCTTTATCTAATATTGGAGTAGATTTATAATCCCAATAAAAGTCTGCTTTTGTACCTAATAGTTTAAATAAAGCCTTTTCTGCTTCATTTAAGGCGTTAAAACCTACAAATATTATCTTACTATATTCTGTATCAAGCCTTTCTTGTTTAATAACCTCACGATGTAACATACCATCGTATGCTAAACTGTGCTCAAACAAAATTTCTCTAAATTTATTATATAAAGGCAACATCCAATTCCACGTCTCAATAAATTTAGCTCTGTTTTTTTTGTCTTCTTTAAATTCCAATAAGCTAGTTAGTACTTCTTTTTGTTCCGACGTCAAATAATCTAAGTTATCCAGATTCTTTAAGTCTTTAATGTTAGTATATAACTGCTCAGCATTAACCATATAGTTATCTACGTCATTAAAATCACTTAAAATCATTTCACCAAAATAAATAAAATCATCAAATGGTTCTGGTGCGATATTATGTGGTAAGACCTGCTTATATGCATCATACAAACGGAATAATAGTCCGAATTTGTCTTCTTGTTTTAGTGTACTGTATGATGCAAAAAAGTCTGCAATTGTCTGTATCTTAGGAGCTAACATAGTTCTTTTAGCATTTTCAGTCAGATATTTCTGAAAGAAAAGACCGGCACGTCTATTCGGAAATACAAAACAACATTCTGAAATGTTATATCCTGATGTATTTAGAAATAATTCTGCGATTTGCTGTAGAAAAGGTTTCATTTATTCTTTGTGAGTAATTATTTAGTCATAGCACAAAAATACTTTAAAAAATCCATTAAATAATCATTTGATTGTAATTTGCCCATGCCATTTTCTTTTTACCTTTGCGCCATGATTTCAATAGATGGATTAACAGTAGAATTTAGTGGACGTACATTATTTGATAATGTCAGTTATGTAGTTAATAGGCGTGATCGTATTGCATTGGTAGGGAAAAATGGTGCAGGCAAGAGTACAATGCTTAAAATAATTTTCGGCTTACAAGAACCTACCAGAGGCAGAATTTCATATCCTAAAGACTTAACTATTGGGTATTTACCGCAACACATGATTCACAATGACGATACAACTGTTATTGAAGAAGCATCGAAAGCATTCAGTCATATATCCGAATTACAAGAAAAAATAGAACGCAAAAACCAAGAGTTGTGTGAGAGAACAGACTATGAATCGGACGAATATCAAGATTTAATAGAGGAAATAAGTAGTTTAAACGAACATTTAACTGTATTAGGTGGTGGAAATTTTCAAGCTGAAATAGAAAAAGCTTTATTTGGTTTAGGATTTTTGCGCTCTGATTTTGATCGTCATACTAAGGAGTTTAGCGGTGGATGGCGTATGCGTATTGAATTGGCAAAAACGCTATTGCAATGTCCTGATGTTCTATTACTTGATGAGCCTACTAATCACCTTGATATAGAATCAATTCAATGGTTTGAAAACTTTTTGGCATCAAGCCATAATGCAGTAATACTAGTTTCTCATGATAAAGCATTTTTAGATGCAGTTACCAAAAGAACAATTGAAATCAGTTTAGGTAAGATATACGATTACAAAGCTAATTATTCTAAATATGTTGAATTACGCAAAGAGCGACGTGAACAACAGTTGCGTGCATATAACAATCAACAAAAGGAAATTCAAGATACAGAAGATTTTATTGAAAGATTCAGATACAAGGCTACCAAATCAGTACAAGTACAGTCACGTATTAAACAATTGGAAAGAATAGAAAGAATAGAGGTTGATGAAGAAGACAATAGTTCTTTAAGACTAAAATTTCCGCCGGCACCACGTTCGGGAGCTTATCCTATTATTATGGAAAATGTTGCCAAAAGGTATAATGAACATACTGTATTTGAACATGTTGACATGACTATAAATAGGGGTGAGAAAGTCGCTTTAGTTGGCAAAAATGGTGAAGGAAAGAGTACTTTGGTTAAATGCATCATGGGCGATATTACTGATTTTGAAGGTAAACTACAATTAGGACATAATGTGAAAATAGGGTACTTTGCTCAGAATCAGGCTTCTTTGCTAGATGAAAATTTAACCGTGTTTGAAACTATCGACTATGTTGCCGTTGGTGACATAAGAACAAAAATTAGAGATATATTAGGCGCGTTTATGTTTGGAGGAGAAGCTTCAGACAAAAAGGTTAAAGTACTTTCGGGTGGTGAGAGGAGTAGGTTGGCAATGATTCGTTTATTATTGGAACCTGTAAACCTATTAATTTTGGATGAACCTACGAATCACTTGGATATGCGTTCGAAAGACGTTTTAAAACAAGCAATTAAAGAATTTGATGGTACAGCCATTATCGTTTCACACGACCGCGAGTTTTTAGATGGTTTGGTAACTATGGTATATGAATTTGGAGGAGGTGCTGTACGTCCGCATATTGGAGGTATATACGATTTCTTATATACAAAAAAGATGGAAACTTTACGTGAACTTGAACGCAAAAACCCTGTAAAGCCATTTGTCGCGAAAAGTCCTGAAAAAGCAGCTAAAAATTCATCTTTATCTGAAGATAAATCTAAAGTTCAAGTAGATCCTATTGAAACTGAACTTACATACGAACAGCGTAAGGAGCGTAACAGACTGATTAAAAAGGCAGAACGATTAGTAGAATTGTGCGAAATTAATATTTCTGAAACAGAAAACGAAATTAAACAGATTGAAAATCAAATGGCCGAAGGTAGTGCTGATGCAGCAACATTTGAGCATTATGCAGAACTTAAAAAACAGTTAGAACAACAAGTAATTGATTGGGAAAAGGCAATGGAAGATATGCCTAAATGATCTTAACTTTATTATAAAAAAATAGGGCGGTTTCTTAAAGATTCCGCCCTTATTTTTCATAGTATTTAATTATTTAATCAAATTATCCACCGCATTTTGAGTATCCACAGTTGTTACATTTCATGCAACCTTCTGTAAATGTGAGCTTTTCACCACAATGAGGACACTTTTGACCGGTATCAGCGCCATCAGGAATGTATTTCTTCAATGCACGTTCAACACCCATTTTCCAGTTATTAATAGACTCGTTATTAAGTTGAAGAGTACCTACAAGTCTAACAATTTGATCGATAGGCATGCCATAGCGAAGTACGCCTGATATTAATTTTGCATAATTCCAATATTCAGGATTGAATTTATGTGACAAGCCTTCGATGGTAATTTTATAACCATATTTATTCGTAAATTGGAAATCGTATGTCTTAACACCAGTTTCTTCATGATAGTTACGAATAATCTTACCTGTAGTTACTGACTTTGGTAACATTAAGCCATCTTCATCATCAGATAAACCGGTAAAGATTTCGTAAGGACGACCATTTAATAGACCTACAAATGCAATCCATTTCTCTTTATTATTTTGAAAACGAACTACTTCGCATTCAAGTTCGCGAGGACGTTTTGGTGTGATTTCAGGATAACAATTGCATGGTGCAGGTTTGTCTGTCTTTTTATTTGAAACGAGAACACCGGAACGTGAACCGTCACGATAAACTGTGCATCCTTTGCATCCGCATTTCCAAGCCTCTATATACAACTCATTAACCAATTCTTCTGTTGCATCAGAAGGCAAATTGATTGTTACACTAATTGAGTGGTCTACCCATTTTTGAATACGACCTTGCATGTGAACTTTTTGCATCCAATCAATATCTGCAGATGTTGATTTGTAGTATGGAGATTTTTGTATAAGTTCGTCAAGCTCTTCTTGTGTATATATTTTTGTGGTTGGGTATGAATTTGCTTCCATCCACGTAACAAACTTATGATGGAATACAACATATTCTTCCCAGCTATCACCAACTTCGTCAACAAAATCAACACGTGCTTTTGCATCATTAGGGTTAACCTTACGTCTACGTTTGTAAACAGGTAAAAAAACAGGTTCTATACCTGACGTGGTCTGTGTCATCATACTTGTAGTACCTGTTGGAGCAATTGTTAAGCAAGCAATATTACGACGACCATATTTAACCATATCATCATATAGTGAAGGATCGGCTTCTTTTATTCTGAGAACAAAAGGATTATTAACTTCTCTTGTTGCATCGTATACTTCAAAATGTCCACGTTCCTTAGCCATATCAACTGAAGCGCGATAACATGCTAATGCTAAATTTTTATGTACATTTTCAGAGAATGAAGTAGCTTCTTCTGTTCCATAGCGTAAACCTAAAGCAGCCAACATATCACCTTCACCAGTTGTTCCAACGCCTGTACGACGTCCTTTTACTGTTTTGTCTCGGATTTTTTGCCACAATTCTTTTTCTGTTAGTTTTATTTCTTCTGCTTCTGGATCGGATTCGATTTTTCCTATAATCTTATCTATTTTCTCCATCTCAAGGTCGATAATATCATCCATTATCTTTTGTGCCAACATTGAGTGTTGCTTAAATAAATCATAATTAAAGTAAGCATCTTTTGTAAATGGATTTTCAACATAAGAATACAAATTTAAAGCAATTAATCTGCAACTATCGTACGGACATAGAGGGATTTCTCCACATGGGTTTGTTGATACGGTACGATAACCAAGATCACTGTAGCAATCAGGTAAAGATTCGCGAATAATTGTATCCCAGAACAAAACTCCCGGTTCTGCTGATTTCCATGCATTGTGGACAATTTTTAGCCATAATTCATTGGCATTAATTGTCTTCTCGAATTTAGGAGTGTTTGAATAGATAGGGTATTGTTGTTTATATTCGCTTTCTGACAATACTGCTTCCATAAAATCATCATGGATTTTTACGGAAACATTAGCACCGGTTACTTTACCTTGCTCTAGTTTTGCATCTATAAAAGATTCTGAATCAGGATGTTTAATAGATACACTTAACATTAAAGCTCCACGACGACCATCTTGTGCAACTTCACGTGTAGAATTAGAGTATCTTTCCATAAAAGGCACGATACCTGTTGATGTAAGTGCTGAATTTTTTACAGGCGAACCATAAGGACGGATATGAGATAAATCGTGACCAACACCACCACGGCGTTTCATCAATTGTACTTGCTCTTCATCAATTTTAATAACTGCTCCATAAGAATCGGATTCGCCATCGAAACCAATTACAAAACAATTTGATAACGATGCAATTTGGTATGTGTTACCGATTCCGGTCATTGGACTTCCTTGTGGAACGATATATTTAAAGCGTCTAAACAAATCAAATAATTGGTCTGCAGTAAGTGGGTTAGGGTAATTTGATTCAATACGAGCAACCTCATTTGCCAAACGATGATGCATATCGTCAGGTGTTTTTTCAAAGATATTGCCGAAAGAATCTTTTAGGGCATACTTGTTAATCCAAACCTTTGCAGCCAACTCATCTCCTCCAAAATAGTCGGTTGATGCTTGCATAGCTTCGTCAAAAGTGTAAGTTTTCTTTTCTTTCATAATATTATTGGTATAAGGTTAAATATTTTGTTGTTAATCATTATATTATATTCCGAATAAATTTAGCACTAACAGATTGCAATGTTAGGCATAAATTTTTATCATAACAAATATTTTACATTAAATTTTTGCACAAATAATGAACAATTAAAATGAATATTAATTGTGAAATTTTCTAAAATATTTTTCAAAATACTGATAATTAGTAATATGTAAAATATGACTACGTAAAAAGTTTCCAAAAAAAAATTTTTTTAATTCGGAGACTTTTCCTAATTTTGATACATAAATATTGAATTATTATGCAAAATTTTATAAGACACAGATACTCAGTAAGAAAATATTTATCTAAAGATATTTCGAATGAGTTATTAAACGAATTGTTTGAAACAGCATTTAGAACATCAAACACAGGTAATATGCAGACATATAGCGTAATAATAACTCGCGATGTCAAAAAAAAACAGGAATTATTGCCATGTCACTTTAATCAAGCAATGATTACGGAAGCTCCTGTTGTTTTGACTTTCTGTGCGGATTTTAGACGTTTTTCAAAATGGTGCGAACTCAGTAATGCAAAACCGGCGTATAATAATTTTTTGTCATTCTTTTCGGCAGCTACAGATACATTGTTAGCAGCCCAAACATTTACTATTGCAGCTGAATCTAAAGGCTTAGGCATCTGTTATCTTGGAACAACCAACTATATGGCGCAAGAGATTATCGATATTTTAGAATTGCCATCATTAGTCATTCCCATTACAACTATTACTTTAGGCTATCCTGATGAGCAACCTGCTCAGACAGACAGACTTCCTATAGAAGGATTGATTCATTATGAGATATACAATGATAATAAAGATATTAAAGAAATGTACGCTTATAAAGAATCATTGCCCGAAATGCAAAAATTTGTTCTTGAAAATAAAAAAGAAAGTTTGGCTCAAGTATTTACCGACATAAGGTATAATAAAGATAATAACGAGGCTTTTTCTAAACGACTCTTAGAGGCTATTAAAAATCAAGGTTTTTTGTTTTAAGCATAAAAATAATTCAATAAAAAAGCCGATACATAATTATATGTACCGGCTTCAAATTTGATATTTTAATTACATCTTTACATTACGTCCACTATTATTAGACATATCTAATATTTTATGATTCAGGTCTTTACAATGTAATAAATCTTCTATTGACAAATGCATTCTGTAACACCAAAAATGATGTGAATCTGATGGAATATTGATACGCTCTTCATTAGCATCCGTTCTGCGATATTTTCCATTAATTGAAATCCAATCTTGGAATGGCAGTATCACCAGCATAGCAGGAGAGTAGATGTGTCGATTTACTATTTTCTCGCATATCCATGGCTCACAATTATCAGGAGCTGATCCCCATTCACCTAATACGTTATTGTAGTAATGTTGAGTTAAGTTTCTATTTTCATTCCACCATGTACGTATAGGAGACATATCGTGAGTTGAAGATGTGCAAACCGATAAATATGGAACATTATTCATATTTACGAATTCTTCTTTTGGATCTTTCGGCATACGTTCAATCTCCAAGCTTAACATATACAAATCTTTCATTACATGAGGTACACATTCCGGAATCATGCCTAAGTCTTCTGCACATACCAACATATCTGTAGCGCTTAATAATGCAGGCAATTTCTTCATAGCTTGAGACTTCCAGAATTCGTTATGACGATGATAATAGAAATCGTCGTATAAACGATTTATTGCATTCTTTGTTTGCCAATCTAAATCTTTGTAAGAATATGTATTGTGCAAACCGATACGAGGATGGAATTTACCTTTTTCTTTACTATCTTCAATAAATAGTACCTCGCAATGTAAAGCCAACAAATCTTTATACATTTGATCGGCTAAAACATCTTCCAATCCTAATTCTTCTTTATTTTCTTTAAAGTAGGCTTCTATCTTTCTTTGATTATTGAATATTTGTTTGAAGCGATATACATCAGGTGAAACGAGTTCTAAAAATTGAGATTTTACGAAACTTGCATTTTTGCCAAATTTTTCTTGCAAAATATATTCACGAATATATGGGTGTACCATACGATGAAACTCGAACCACATTCCGGAATTACGAATCTCGTTTTCGTCTAGTGGGAGTGCCGGATCAAAATGTCCTAACAAGCCTTGTACATCACCACCTGACATACGCCATATTCTAAAAAAGCCCAGCACATGGTCAATTCGATATATTTGGAAATAAGTTTCCATCTTCTTGAAACGCGTTTTCCACCAACGATATCCATCACGTTCCATTTCATCCCAATTGTAGGTCGGGAATCCCCAGTTTTGACCTGTTTCTGAGAATGGGTCAGGTGGTGCACCTGCTTGGCTATCAAGATTGAACAATTCAGGTTCCATCCAAGCTTCCACACTATCAGGACTAATTCCTATAGGAATATCGCCTTTTAATACCACACCATTTTGACGGGCATAATCTGATGCAGCCAATAATTGAATGTGTGCGTTATATTGAAGATATAAATGTATATTAGCTTCTTCAGCAGTTTCTGCATCTTCAAAGATATTTTCTATGCTCTGTTTGTCGTAAACCGAGTATTGTTCCCAATTGCGGAAACTTGAAGTATCATTTTTATCGCGTAAAAAGCAAAATGCTGCGTAAGGATATAACCAATCTTTGTTTTCTTTCAAGAATTTGGCATATTCTTTACTAGCCATAACTTTTGCACCTTCTTGCTTATATATTAAACGGAAATATTCCCATTTCGCTTCGGCAACTTCCTTATACATAACCGTGGTGCTCTTATTATAAAGATTTCTTAGTTCCTCAAATTCTTTATATTTTTTGCCGTCATTTATTTTTCCTATTTCAAACGGATTGATGTATATAGGATGCAAACCCATTACAGTTATACTACTATATGGATACGAATCTGCATTTGTATGGAAACGTGTAGTATCGTTAATAGGTAATGTTTGTATTATTTTTTGACCTGTTGATTTTACCCAATCAACCATTAATTTTAAATCGGAAAATTCACCTATACCGAAACTATTTTTAGTTCTTAAAGAAAAAACAGGTATTGCAACTCCTGTACATTTCCAATTTGCTATTGAATACCTAAAAACCTCATCATTTTTAATGTAAAATGCGCTATCAGTATTTTTAATGTTCAAGCTACGATTATTACCGCTTTCCCATGATATAGCAATCTTTTCTTTAACATTATAAAGAATGTATTTATATTCAATTACATCAGGTAATTTATCGGCATTAATTGAAGCTGTCCAAGTAGGGAAGTCTTTATCATTCATCACAACAGCATTTCCTTCATTCCAGTTTCCTAATTCTTTGCAATTGCCAACAATAGCAATTGATAATTCGTTAGATACCCTTGGTGCAGGTAAGTTAAATTGTAATATTTTGTCTGATTTTGGTAGTACGTTTTTTTTCGCCACATTCTTTCTCGCTATAATACCTTTGGTAAATGCAGATGAGTAGAATGTCTTATCAACACCATTAGTGCGCCATGTGTCATCAATGAGGTAGTCGCAGTTTGCTTCCAATGCGATTTCTCTATGGCCTCCCCATTCACTTATAAACTGTTTATCATCGCCAAATATAAAATATCTATATGTGAATTTCTCCGGTTTTTTTATGTCGATTGATGCAGTCCACTGACCGTTTTCGACAAATTTCATAGGAAGAGCCTTAGTGTATAAACCCTTACCTAAAGGAGAAATTGAGCCGACAATAAATAGTCTTTGACCCCATTTTGTGTTGTAATTGATGTTAAAAGAGACTTTCATAGTTTGTTTAGGCATTACAATAATGTTTAATAAGCAAATGTAGCAATTCTACAATTGTATGAAAGTTTTTGTCATCTAAAATCGACCAAAAAACTACGCAAACGTTACAAGAAGGAGTAATATTTTGAGTACCTTAACATCTGCTCTACAAAGTCTTCTTCGTATGTTGGAACTACATCAATAATCTTTCCGTTTGAATCTTTTTTTAATAAATATACAGGGTTAACAAAACCACGATAAGGGGCAATATCTAATTTTTTATATCGCTCTATGGCTTCTTTATGAAGTTCGGGATTAATTTTGATTGCATATTTTTCAACCAAATCTTTACCTGCTTCATAATCACCTTCTGATTTTATTCTTTGCACTTCTGCCAATAGATCGCCAAATAGTTGTCTCAAACGTTCGTAATCATTAATAACAAGATATGTTTTCCCATTTTTATTAATCAACTCTGCTACTTTCTCAGGCAAACCCTTTTCGTATACATATTTAGCTATCAATTGGCGATTGCGCATATGGGATTCCTCTATGTTTTCGCCAATTGATATGCGAACCGATTGTGTCATTAAACCGTTTAATAAATATCTGTAATATGCAGCTTTATAAGCATTTACATTGGGTAATAAATTGAGTTCCATCATTATAGGATCTGCCATATAATATAGTCCAAACAGATCTGCTCTTGCTTCTTCTAATGTTGCACCATAGGCTTTTAAAGCATCTTGTGAAACACCAGGTAGTAATTGCCCGGATCCATGTCCTAAACATTCGTGTAAATCTGTATGTAATACGTCGGTAGCAAAACCATAAGTATACCATGCTTGTATATCCTGATCGTTATCATAAAACTCTTCAGCAAATCCATTACCATAAGATGCTTTATTGTAAGCCTCCATGATGTTTTCTATAGTAACTGATTTTGAACCATAAATTTGCCGAATCCAATTTGCATTTGGCAAGTTAATGCCTATTGGAGTAGCAGGGTAACAATCGCCTCCAAGCATCGCATTTGTAATAACCTTTGCAGAAACGCCACGTACTGTTTCTTTTTTAAATTCTTTATTTATAGGTGAGTGATCTTCAAACCATTGCGCATTCTTACTAATAATATGAGTTCGTTTAGTGGCTTCTTCGTTTCTGAAATTTACTATAGATTCCCAACTGGCTTTATACCCGAGAGGATCTCCGTATGTTTCTATAAATCCGTTTACAAAATCTACTTGCGATACAGTGTCTTCTACCCACAAGATTGAATATTCGTCAAACTTCTTTAAATCTCCACTTTTATAAAACTCTATTAAACTTTGTATTACCTGCTTTTGCTTTTCATTTTCTGCATAATCCATTGCACTATCTAAGTGTGCGATGATGTGTACAATTGCTTTTGAATACTCTCCATTAAGTTTCCATACCTTTTCGGTAATGGTATCATCTTCTGCTTTCTCCAGGCGGCTATTTAATCCATATGAAATAGGAGTTTTATCGTTAGGATTTGTAATAGAAGCATAAAAATCTTCTGTTTCTTTTTGTGTTATGTTTCTGTAGAAATTGTTAGCTGAACTTGTTATTAAATCGGTGTTCTGTTCAAGATTAACTCTTTTTGCAGCTAGATTTTTATTGAATATCAATGACTTGAGCAAGTTTTCATCACCCTCAAAATTGATGGACTTTAAAAGATGCTCAAAATAATCCTCATTAAATGATGGCTCTATTTTATTGGTAGAATAGTGGTGATGTATTCCATTCGAAAACCATATACGCTTCAAATATTCTTCAAAACTCAAGAATTCAGGACAATTACGATTACCTACATAATTAATATATATATTTTCTAATGTTTTACGAATCCATAGATTGTATTGATTATTTTGATCAAACAATATATCACGACCACATAATGCTGCTTCTGACAAATAGTATATCAATATTTTTTGTTTCAGTGTAAGTTTTTCAAAATCCGGAACAAGGTACCTAAGTACTTCTATATCGGCAAATCTATCAACTTTATATGTAAAATCGCTTGTATTCATATCTACTGCTTGTTTTTTATATCCACATCTGTTTGTAGAGTCCACACTTTTTTTTTTAGTTTTAATGCATCGAAAGTAAAGTCGGGGCCATAATACTGATACATACCTTCTAAATCAGGTTCTTCGGGTGATAAATGATCAAATACAAAATGCCTGCTTGTTTTGTCGTAGTCTAAATTCATTTGAACATTTGCACTATATTCAAAAACGACTCTTTGTTGTTTTTGCTTTGAATTTTCATCAAGTCTAAAGATTTCACTGCCCAAAGAAATGTTTTTATTACCGATGTGCAAAACATCAATTAATTTAATTTTACTAATATCATTATAAGTGCTGTATCCTAAAACGAGATAATCTTTTTTATATGCGAACACTTTATAATACAAACATCCGTACCAATTATTCGCATCGTATTTATGGTTTATATTTGGTTTTGTTGGATTATTGGAAGATAGATAGTAAATAGATGTCGGTTTGTTTTTCTTTGGTCTATATAACACGTATGTTCCATAGCCAAAAAGGCCATCAGAAAGTACATAATTCCATGAAATTATTCTGACTTTATTATCATCAGAATATACTGTTCCTAATTCAGTCAAATCATCGAATGATGCGTCGAATGCAGAATCTTCTTTTAAATATTGTCCTAAAATAGACGAGAATTTTTCATTGACCGATATAGCTATACTATCATTTTCTGCATGTCTTAACTCATAAAACGCATCTTTTAATAAGCTATTCTGCGCAGAAACTGTAATGCCTACACATAACAATAAAAGTATAAACGCTCGTTTTAAAAAATTATTTATTACCATATAATGCTTGTATTAAATCATTACGGTTCATTTGTTTTAATTTCCTTATTATAGCAGCTCTTTCTTCAGGTTTATACCAAAAAAAGAAACTACGTTGTTCTAATTTTAGTGCCAGAGTTTTAGCCGTATAAACTTTCTCTAAAGTATATGGATTTAAGCCGGTATAATACATTTCGGTTGATAGTGTCATAGGAGTTGGCGTAAAATCTTGTACCTGTTCTAGCTGAAAGTGCATACGCTTTGTTTTACTTGCTAATTCTGCCATTTGCTCTGCCGTACATCCCGGATGACTTGAAATAAAATAGGGGATCAATTGTTGACGCAAACCTGACTCTTTGTTGATTCTTTCAAATTCCTTATCAAATGTTTCAAAAAACTTAAATGAAGGTTTACGCATCAAATTAAGTACTGCTTCATTAGTGTGTTCCGGAGCAACTTTAAGTCTACCTGAAACATGATGTTTAACTACTTCCTCTAAATAATCTATTGTTGCTAAATCGTATCTAATACCACTACCGATACATATCTTTTTTATTCCGTCAATTTTACTTGCTTTTCGATATAAATTAATAAGTCTTTCGTGATTAGTCTGTAAATTATTGCATATATGTGGATGCAAACAAGATGGTCTTTTGCATTTTTGACAGATTGTAATGTCTTTACCATGTATATTGTACATATTAGCAGAGGGACCTCCTAAATCGCTCACATAACCCTTAAAATTAGCATCTTGGGTAATCTTTTCTACTTCTTTTAAAATTGATTGCTCCGAACGTGAACTTATAAACTTACCCTGATGAGCAGAAATTGTACAGAATGAACATCCACCAAAGCATCCTCTATGAATCGTTACTGAATACTTAATCATCTCATAAGCAGGAATTGTTTTTCCTTTATATCTGGGATGTGGCAATCTTGTATATGGTAAGTCATATATTGAATCTAATTCTTCGGTAGTTAAATGAGGGTATGAAGGATTTGCAATAACCATCTTATCTCCAATACGTTGACCTATTCGAGATGTTTGACAATATAGATTTGATTGCTCTTCAAAAATTTTAAAATTCTCAGCTTGTGACTTTTTAGATTTGAGGCATACTTCATGCGATGCCAATTCAATCTCAATATCCTGCGGATCAGATAAATATGCTGTTTGAGGAATATCTTTAATACTATCAAAGGATTCTCCATTCAATAGTCTTCTTACTAATGTTTGTAATGGTTTTTCGCCCATTCCCGTTATTAATAAATCAGCCTTACTATCTGATAATATGCTTGGATGTATGCAATCGTCCCAGTAATCGTAGTGCGTGAATCTTCGCAATGATGCTTCAATTCCTCCAATTATAATAGGAGTATCAGGATAGATATCTTTAAGAATCTGACAATAAACATGAGTCGCCCTGTCAGGACGATAACCCGCTCTTCCTTCAGGTGTATAGGCATCGTCAGAACGTAAGCGTTTGTTAGCTGTGTATCTGTTTACCATAGAATCCATACATCCGGCAGATACACCAAAAAATAAGCGTGGTTTGCCTAATTTTTTAAAGTCACGTAAATCATCACGCCAATTAGGCTGGGGGACAACAGCAACCTTTAAGCCTTCTGCCTCTAAAATACGTGCAATAACAGCAGTACCAAAGGATGGATGATCTACATAAGCATCACCCGAAAACAATATAACATCAAGTTGTGTCCAACCTAATGCATTTAATTCTTTATTTGTTGTAGGTAAAAACACAATTATGGTTTCAACAATGAGTCATATTTTTTAGGATCATTTAATATGCTAAGAGATTCATCTAGAATCTTATCTGATTTAAGCATCATAATAAGTTCTCCACGATGATAAAAATAACGTTTAATAATTTCGTAACTTATGAATTCGGTAATTTCATCCTTAGCTTTGTTCATATCTTCATTAATATCGTGTTTTAACGATGTTGTCAATGAGTCAAAAATGGCTTTATTGCTTTCATAGCAATCTTCTTCTTTGGCTGTTCTAATTAAATCTTCTAAATAGGATTCAGATTGAAGTTCGTATTTGAACTTTTTATTAATAGTAAATTGCTTAAAATCAGCAAAATCACTATCAGAAAATTTGTAATCATCAATCGATTTTAAAGCAGCATGCTTCGTATAATAATCATTTGCATAATCAAAAATTATGTTTTGAAGCAACAAATTGTAAGTTACGGTTTTATATTTTTCAGGTTTAATTTTGACATCCGGGCTTATACCTCTACCATCACGCACTATACGTCCATTTTTAGTTTTAAATTCATTAGTTAAACTATCAGGAATTTCTTTAGATGATTCGCCATCTTTCAGAGTATAATTGATTGCTTGAATACAACGTCCACTTGGAGTGTAATACTTGGCGACAGTTACTTTTAATTGACCATTGTAAGCCACAGGATATGTACTCTGAACCAAGCCTTTTCCATAGGTGCGTTCACCTACAATTACAGCTCTATCTAAATCTTGTAAGGCACCTGATACAATTTCTGATGCAGATGCACTTCCTTCGTCAACCATTACCACTAGAGGTAGAGTAGGCTCAATAGGGTTTATTGCCGTTTTATATACATTGCTGGTATTATTTAATTTACCTTTAGTTGATACAATTGTAGTGCCCTTTGGTACAAAAAAATTGCATATATTGATAGCTTCATTTAATAATCCTCCCGGATTACCTCGTAAGTCAAGTATTAGAGACTTCATTCCTTTTTGTTTCAAATCTATAATAGATTTTTTTACTTCTTCTGCACAATCGTCAGTAAAGCTCGATAATCTTATATATCCTATTGAATCTGACAACATACCATAATAAGTAATAGGATTTATATAAATATGCTCTCTGGTTAATTCAAATTTAAGAGGTTTTTTTGAGCCTGCACGATTAATGCTTAATGTAACTTTGGTACCTGGTGTGCCTTTCAAAAGGCCACTTACATCTGATGTTGATTTCCCTTTAATACTATTACCATTTATTGTAACAAACACATCGCCTGGTAATAGTCCTGCTTTGTTTGCAGGCTTTCCTTCGTATATTTCGTTTATATATACCATACTGTCTTTATACGAAATAAGAGAACCAATACCTCCATACTCCCCTGTAGTCATAAATTTAAAATCTTTTTCAGACTCCTCAGGTATATAATTAGTATATGGATCCAGTTTTTGTAGCATTCCATTTATCCCGGCAGATACTATCTTTTCAACAGGTATAGAATCTACATAATGCAAATTCAATTCTTTAAATACAGAGTTAAAAATATCTAGATTTTTTGCCATTGCAAAGGCCTGAGATTCAGAAGATGCTGATGCCGATGATATATAAAATATTACCGCAAACAGGCAGATATAAATTTTTTTCATGGAAAATATTATGCTGATATAGTTTGGTTATCTTATTATCTTACAAAAATAGCTTTTTTTGTGGTACGTACGATTTTTCTTGATAAACTTTAATAGCTTAGAGTAGTATTTTATAAAGTGCATAAAAAAGCATCCAACTAAAAGTCAGATGCTATTTTGCTCTCCCTCTTGGACTTGAACCAAGGACCCTCTGATTAACAGTCAGATGCTCTAACCGACTGAGCTAAGGAAGATTGTTATTGCCTCTTAAAAGCGATGCAAAAGTAATGCATATTTGGCTATTGTGCAAGTTTTTTGTCAAAAAAAATTGATATTTTTTATTCAAATGCGCACTTTGCAGTTTATGCCTATGCTTTTTCGTCCTCTTCTGCTTTTTTAGGTTCAGAAAAATCGTTTTCGCCGCTATTGGTCAAGATGTTGTACCACAAGATAAGTTTCTTAATATCACTATTATGTACACGTTCTTTATCGAAATTAGGCAATACGCTTGTTAAATAATTGCGTAATTCTTCCGGAGATGCTGTTTTTGTATCTAATTTAATTTCTTTACCGTCTTCTTTTGTTTTAATCATTTCAAAAACTGTTCTCAATGAAACTTCTTCTTCGTCTGTATAGATAGCTATATCATTTAGTGATATAACTTTTTCGTTTGAATATGCTGGCATTCTTTTTTTGTCGGCGAGTGATTCTACTATAATCATTTTTTTAGTTCCGGATATTAATTTATACAAACCCGGTTTTCCTGAAATTGATAAAATTTTGTCTAACATAATGCTTAAATTATTAATTGTATTATTGTTTGTGATCATATCCGGCTCTCAAAGCCTTTAAATTTAATTGAACAATTCCTTCGCCTTTTTTAGCAAAAATAGATTTGATTCCATTTTCAACGTATGATTCAGGTATACCTAGGTAAGGTAGGGCAGCACCTAATAATACCATGTTGGATGTACGAACTGAGCCTACTTCTTTTGCGATGGCTTCTACATCTAGTAAACGAGAATTTTTGATCTTTCTTATTTCATTTAAAACAGATTCATCATCGGGATAATCGGGTATATTTTTAAATGTTAGCGAACTACTTACAATCCATCCGTTATCAGATAAGAATGGCATATAACGAAGTGCTTCCATCGGCTCAAGTGACAATATTAAATCAGCTCCTTTTAATGGAATCAGATCAGAAGCAATAGGACTATCAGAGATACGTAGATTTGATTGAACATCTCCACCACGTTGACTCATACCATGTACCTCAGATTGTTTCATATATAGATTGTTTTGCAAAGCAGCTTCGCCTATAACTGCGGCAATAGAAAGAATACCTTGTCCTCCTACGCCAGAAAGAATGATGTTTGCTTTCATTTCTTTTTACGTTTTAAAGTCTGTAAACACTCACGTCTTGGAATTATAACAGAAACTCCTTCATATTCAATCTCCTCACGTATTATTTTAGTCATTTCCTCAAAATTCTTTTTCAAAGGAACAAATACGCGTATATGTTCTTTTTCAACACCAATACCCATACAAATAGCTTCTATTTTGCCTGTTCCTGCAGAATCTTGTCCACCAGTCATAGCTGTTGTTTCATTATCTGATATTATAACGGTAATAGGAGATTTTTCATTAACTGCATCAAGTAAGCCTGTGATACCGGAATGGGTAAATGTTGAATCTCCAATTACAGCAACAGCAGGATGTAAACCGCCATCAGCAGCTCCTTTTGCCATTGTTATTGAAGCACCCATATCTAAACATGAATCTACTGCACCAAATGGAGGAAGAGCACCTAAGGTGTAACACCCTATATCTCCAAATATACGACCTTTAGGATATTCTTTAATTACTGTACTCAAAGCTTCGTACATATCACGATGACCGCAACCCATACATAGTGCAGGTGGACGCATTTTAACAACAGGTGGTATGATTGTATCGCTTTTAGATTCAATTCCTAATGCCTTAGCAACCAAATCTGGATTTAATTCTCCTTGGCGTGGTAGTGTACCATCTAAACGTCCGTGAATATTTAATGCTTTACCGGTAAATCCTTTCAATGATTCTTCTACCAATGGATAGCCTTCTTCTATTACCAAGATACTGTCACATTCTGACATCATTTTTTCAATTTGTTTACGGGGTAGTGGGTATTGACCTATTTTCAAAACAGAGCAGTCTGCAGTAGCATTAATATTCTCTATTAAATAATTATATGCTATACCACAAGCTATAATACCTATTTTTTTATTTGATCCTTCTTTTAGAATATTAAATTTTGATTTTTCAGAACTTTCTTGAAACAATACTTGCGAAGTTATTAAATCTGCATATCTTTTTCTGGCAATCGCAGGTAGTAATATAAATTGTTTAGGATCTTTTGGGTAACTCAATTCATTTTGCGCTTTAATAGGGCGACGTTCTACCCCTGAACGTGAATGAGCCAATCTTGTAGTTATACGAAGCATTATAGGACGTCCTAAACGTTCTGATAATTCAAGACCTTCGTATGCCATATCATATGCTTCTTGTTGATTCGATGGTTCTAAAATTGGGATTTGTGCAAATTGACCATAATATCTTGAATCTTGCTCATTTTGCGAAGAATGCATTGATGGATCATCAGCTGAAAGTATAATTAAACCGCCATTAATACCGGTAACGGCGCTATTCATAAAAGGATCTGCAGCTACATTCAATCCTACATGTTTCATACATACCATTGCTCGTTTACCTACAAACGACAAACCTACAGCGGCTTCCATGGCCGTTTTCTCGTTTGTTGACCATTTACAATGCACGTTTTTTTCACTAGCTTCCTTTGATTGCTGTATGTATTCAGTTATTTCGGTAGATGGTGTACCAGGATATGCATATACACCAGAAAGCCCTCCATCTAAGGCTCCTAATGCGATAGCTTCATCTGCTAATAAAAGTAATTTTTGCATATATTTTTTATTAGATATTTTTTTCTACGTTAAAGAATTAACATCATTGTTTAGGGGATCATTGTTTAGGGGATCATTGTATAGAGGATCATTGTTTGGAACCCATCCTGCAGGTGTATCAAAATAGTTGTTATCGTTGTTTTCATCAAGATTAGTAAACTTGATGAATTCTTTTTTGAATCTCAAACGCACATCACCGACAGAGCCACTACGATGTTTAGCAATTATGATTTCTGCAATACCCTCTGTCGAATTATGATCCTTATCTTCCATTATCTTATAATATTCAGGACGATGTATCATTAATACCATATCTGCATCCTGCTCAATAGCACCAGATTCACGTAAATCTGATAATTGTGGACGTTTTTCATCACCTGTTCTTCCTTCAACACCACGGTTTAATTGTGATAGTGCGATAATCGGTATGTTTAATTCTTTTGCCAAGGCTTTGAGTGATCTAGATATGATACTTACTTCTTGTTCACGGCTTCCATAACTCATACCGCTTGCATTCATCAATTGTAAGTAGTCAATTATTATACAATCTATATGATGCTCATTTTTTAAGCGTCTTGATTTGCTACACAATTCAAAAACAGAAAGGCTAGGGGTATCATCTATATAAATAGGAGCGTTAACCAAGTATGTAGTACGAGATTGCAATTGCATCCATTCATACTCAGCCAATTTTCCGCGTTTTATCTTTTCGCCTTCAATTTCAGATACATTTACAACCAAACGATTTACCAATTCCAGATTTGACATTTCTAAAGAGAATATAGCAACCGATTTTTGATAGTCAACAGCCATATTTTTTGCCATAGACAATACAAATGCTGTTTTACCCATGGCAGGACGAGCTGCAATTATATTTAAAGTAGATTGTTGCCATCCATTTGTAATAGCATCTAAGCCTTTAAAACCTGAAGGAATACCTGTATATCCGTTTTCTTGTTGTCCGGCTAATTGAATTCTATTAATTGCTTCAGAAAGTATTTCACCAATAGGGGTGACATCTTTTTTTATGTTTCGCTGAGTAACTTCAAATAATTGTCCTTCAGCATTTTGCATCAACTCATCTACATCTGTTTTTTCATCGAAAGCTTTAGTTTGAATATCTGTAGCTACTCGTATAAGTTCGCGTGCTAAATATTTTTGAGCAATAATTTGTGAATGGTACACAACATTTGTTGCAGATGCTACTTTACTAGTTAGTTCAGCTAAATAAATCTGACCTCCTGCATCTTCCAATTTGCCCATTGATTTTAGTTGTTCACCAACAGTGAGCATATCAATGGGTTTACGTTGTAAAGCTAATTGTGTTATGGCTTCAAATATATACCGATGATGGTCATTATAAAAACTTTCAGGACGTAATATCTCGCTTATGTCGAAATACGCATCTTTTTCAAGCATTAATGCACCGATTACAGCTTCCTCAAGTTCAGGTGCTTGTGGTGGTAATTTGCCTATTTCATCAATCACTTTTTGCTTAACCTTACCGTAATCTGTAGTCGTTTGTTTCCTTTTTACTTGAGATGATTCCATGCTTATATTTTATAGCCCAAAAGTACTAAATTTACACTTAGAACTAACATTAAAATAGAGTTTTTCCTTAACAATTTATCGACAACCATAATGTTGATATATATAATTTTGTAATTTTGTGGAAACTTCACATATATGATTACATATTATCCAAACGCAAAAATCAATCTAGGACTAAGTATAGTAGGGAAACGTCCTGACGGATATCATAACATAGAAACAATATTTTACCCAATACCATTATGTGACAGTTTGTCAATAGAATTAGCTCAAACAAATGGTTTTAAGATACATGGAATTGCAATTGATGGTAATATTGAAGATAATCTGGTAATGAAAGCCTATCGTCTTATTGAAAAAGACTACAAAATACCTCCAATATCTATTATACTTGAAAAGAAAATTCCTTTTGGAGCCGGTTTAGGAGGTGGTTCTTCTGATGCTGCATACATGCTCCGTTTATTATCTGATTATTTTAAATTGTCAATATCTAATGATCAACTGGAACATTATTCATCAACATTAGGTGCTGATTGTCCTTTCTTTATTAAAAATGAAGCTGTTTTTGCATCCGGAATAGGTAATATTTTTGAATCATCAAGCATCTCATTAAAAGGATATTACATGGTTTTGATTAAACCTAATGTTGCAGTTTCAACTGCTGATGCATATCGAATGGTTGTACCTGCAAAAGCTAGTTTTGATTTAAGTCAATTGCAAAGTTTAAGTATAGACCAATGGCGCAAATTTATCTTTAATGATTTTGAAAGTAGTGTTTTTACAAAATATCCTCTGATAGCTTCAATAAAAGAAGATTTATACGCATCAGGAGCAATATATGCGTCTATGTCAGGTTCTGGTTCTACAGTATTCGGAATATACAAAAAAGCCCCCAATATTACATCTATGTTACAATCTGACATTGTTTGGCAAGGAATTTTATCATAGCAAATGTTTGCATAATAAAAATATATACGATTTACTTAAAAAACTATATATATTTGCAGTGAATTCCAGTGGGAATTGATTTAATAATTATTTTTAAAAAAGAAAGGAGCAAAGATTTATGCAGACAGATCAGATTTTTGACTCTTGGATTAGAAAAGACTAAACAGGAGTAAAATCAAAATAACCTTTATTGAGCAAATACAAAAAAGTCACACAGTTGATAATTAAATTTTACGATTATGTATTACGTAGTGACATTTAGAACGAGAGAAGATGTTGAGTTATTCAACCTTATCTTTGACAAAAAAAGTAGAAATGAATTAAAAAGAAATAGTAAATAACATTTTAAAATAGTAGTAAAGCCTGAGCGTAATGCTCAGGCTTTTTTTATCTCTTTACCAATAAAACCACACTTTCAACATGCTGAGTATGTGGGAACATATCTACAGCCTGAATCTTTTCCACACTATATTTCTCATCTAACAGATTCAAATCTCGTGCTTGTGTTGCCGGATTGCAACTTACATAAACAATGCGTTTTGGTTCTGCATTAAGGATTGTTTTTACGACATCTTCGTGCATGCCGGCACGTGGAGGATCTGTAATAATTACATCAGGACGTCCATGTTCGTCTATAAATTCCTTATTTAGAATATCTTTCATATCTCCTGCAAAAAACAGAGTATTATCAAGACCATTTAGCTTAGCATTGATTTTAGCATCTTCAATAGATTCCGGTACATATTCAACACCTATTACTTTTTTAGAGTTGTTTGCAACAAAGTTTGCTATAGTGCCGGTTCCTGTATATAAATCGTAAACCAATTCGTTTTTGGTTAAATTAGCGAATTCTCTAACTACTTTATATAGTTCAAATGCTTGTAAACTATTGGTTTGATAAAAGGACTTAGGACCAATTTTGAATTTGAGATTTTCCATAGTTTCGTATAGAAAATCTTTTCCTTTAAAAGTATGTATAATCTGGTCTGATATTGTATCGTTAGCTTTTTGATTGTGTAAATACAATAATGAGGTTATTTGTGGAAATTTGTTTGTAACATAGTTAAGTAAATTGTTCCAAACCTGCTCGTCTTTTTCGTAAAAAGCAATAATTACCATAATCTCGTTTGTAGTAGCAGAAGTACGAATAATTATATTACGCATCATTCCCGTCTGATTCCTCAAATCAAAATACGATATGTTATTTTGTTGACAATATTGATGAATGCTGTTGCGGATCTCATTTGATATATCGTCTTGTAGCCAACATTTATTAATATGAAGGACTTTGTCAAACATACCCGGAATATGAAATCCTAATGCGTTTTTAGTTTTTTCGGCATCCGGTTTGTTCATTTCCTCAAGGCTTAGCCATGCTTTGTCTGAAAATGTAAATTCCAACTTGTTACGATAAAATTTTGTTTTAGCAGAACCCTTTATTGGCAACATTTCAGGTAATTTAACTTTTCCGATGCGGCTTAAATTATCGAAAACCTGTTGCTGTTTATACTTGAGTTGTTCTGAATACGGTAAATTCTGCCATTTGCAACCTCCACAAGTCCCAAAATGCTTACATAATGGTTCTTCTCTAATAGGAGAATAGCTTTTAAAAGCTACAACTCGTCCTTCTGCAAAATTTTTCTTTTTGCGATATAACTGCACATCTACAACATCACCCGGAACTACATATGGAATAAATATAACCATATCATCATGTCTTGCTAAAGCTTTACCTTCGGCAGCTACATCTGTTATAGTAACATTTTCAAGTATTGGGAGTGGTTTTCTTACTCTGGCCATGGATACTTTATTATACAATTATAGCTACCTCTTTGCTGAGATAGCTATAATTTAGATTAACAAATTATTAAATCAGGAAACTAGAACTAATTGATTCATTGGTATTTACTTTAATAATTGTATCTGCAATTAAATCAGCTACACTTAATATCTTTATCTTGTCGCAAGATGTATCGCGTAAAGGAATTGAATCGGTAAAGTAAATTTCCGTTAGTTTAGATTTTCTGATACGTTCTGTTGCAGGATCTGATAATACTGCGTGTGATGCAAAAGCACGTACAGAAATAGCACCTCCGTCAATCATGATGTCAGCTGCTTTTGTTATAGTACCTGCGGTATCAACCATATCATCTAAAATAATAACGTTTTTACCATTTACATCACCAATAATCTTCATTGCCTCAACTTCATTAGCTTTTGCGCGTTGTTTATGGCATAAAACTAAATCAACACCTAAATATTTAGCATAGCTACTAGCTCTTTTTGAACCACCAACATCAGGAGATGCTATTACCATATCTTTCAATTTCATTGATTTAATATATGGTAAATAAATTGAAGATGCATATAAATGATCTACAGGTACATTAAAGAATCCTTGAATTTGGTCTGCATGTAAATCAAGTGATATCAAACGATCAATACCGGCAATACTTAGTAAATCTGCAATTAATTTTGCACCTATTGAAACTCTTGGTTTATCTTTTCTATCTTGACGAGCCCATCCGAAGTAGGGTATAACAGGTATAATTTTAGAAGCTGATGCACGTTTAGCTGCATCAATCATCAACAATAACTCTAACAAATTGTCAGAATTTGGAAATGTTGATTGTACCAAAAATACTTCGCATCCACGAATTGATTCTTCGTATGATACAACAAATTCACCATCCGCAAAATATTGGATATTCATTTCACCCATTTTACAGCCAATACTTTTACAGATTTGTTCTGCCAAATAACGTGATTTGGTTCCCGAGAACACTTTAAAAGGAGCAAGACTATTCATGATAGCATTAAAATTTTAAGTTTATCAATAAGCAAACAAAGGATAATTCTTCATAATTCCATTAACACGATTCTTAACTTCATTAATTACGTTCGTGTTTTCAGGATCGTTTAGTACGGTTTCAATCATTTCTGCAATAACAACCATTAAATCTTCTTTTGCGCCACGAGTTGTGATAGCAGGTGTCCCCAAACGTATACCTGATGTTTGGAATGCTGATCTTGAATCAAATGGAACCATATTTTTATTACAAGTAATGTCTGCAGCCACTAAGGCTTTTTCAGCAACCTTACCTGTTAAATCAGGATATTTAGAGCGTAAATCGACTAACATTGAGTGATTATCTGTTCCGTCTGAAACAATTTTAAACCCACGTTTCATCAATTCTTCAGCTAATTTAGCTGCGTTATTTTTTACTTGTTTTTGATATTCTTTATATTCAGGTTGTAAACATTCGCCAAAAGCAACTGCTTTAGATGCAATTACATGTTCTAGAGGTCCACCTTGGATTCCGGGGAATACAGCTGAATCTAAACATGCCGACATCATTTTAACTTCACCTTTAGGAGTTAATATGCCTTTAGGATTTGGAAAATCTTTACCCATCATTATAACACCACCGCGAGGGCCGCGTAATGTTTTATGAGTAGTTGAAGTTACTATATGAGCATATTTCAAAGGATTTTCAAGTAATCCTGCTGCGATCAATCCTGCAGGATGTGCCATATCAATCATTAAAATCGCTCCAATTTTATCAGCGATTTCGCGCATACGTTTATAGTCCCATTCTCTTGAATATGCAGATCCACCACCAATAATCATTTTAGGTTTTTCTTTTAATGCAATTTCTTCCATTTGATCATAGTCAACACGACCTGTAGCTTCATTTAGGTTATATGCAATGGGTTGATATAAAAGACCTGATGAATTAACTAATGATCCATGAGATAGGTGACCACCATGAGCCAAATTAAGTCCCATGAATTTATCTCCGGGATTTAGCACCGCCAAAAATACTGATGCATTTGCTTGTGCACCAGAGTGGGGTTGTACGTTAGCCCAACATGCTCCAAAAATTTCTTTTAATCTGTCAATTGCCAATTGTTCACTTTCGTCAACAACCTCGCAACCACCATAATAGCGTTTGCCTGGATAACCTTCAGCGTATTTATTCGTTAAACACGAACCCATGGCTTCCATTACCTGGTCGCTAACAAAGTTTTCAGAGGCAATCAACTCAATACCTTTTTCTTGGCGTTGACGCTCTCTTTTGATAATGTCAAAAATTGCGGTGTCCCTTTTCATACCTTTTTTATTATAGGTTTATAATGTTGCTAATAAGTTCTCTAATTGTATTTCGTCTTGTACTAATACTTGTCTTGATTTACTTCCATCAGCCGGTCCGACAATGCCTGCAGCCTCCAGTTGGTCCATTAAACGCCCTGCACGATTGTAGCCTATTGAGAATTTACGTTGTATCATAGATGTAGAACCACTTTGATGAATTACGATTAAACGTGCTGCATCTTCAAACATTGCATCTCTCTGACTCATATCAACTCCACGTATATCCGTATCACCACCATTTTCTATTTCTACTTCAGGAAGTGCGAATGCTTCCGGATAGCCTTTCTGATTTCCAATAAATGAACATATTTCTTCTATTTCAGGAGTATCAACAAAAGCACATTGTATTCTGACTAAATCGCTACCTTGTGAGAATAACATATCTCCACGACCAATTAATTTATCAGCACCCGGCGCATCCAAAATAGTTCTTGAATCGATTGATGCAGCCGTCCTAAATGCCATACGGGCAGGGAAGTTAGCTTTAATTGTACCTGTAATGATGTTAGTTGTAGGACGTTGTGTCGCAATTATCATGTGAATACCTACAGCACGCGCCAATTGAGCGATACGTGCAATTGGTAACTCAACATCTTTTCCTGCGGTCATTATCAAATCACCAAACTCATCAATTACAACTACAATATAAGGTAAATAGCGATGTCCTTTTTCCGGATTCAATTGTCTCTTAACAAATTTGTCATTATACTCTTTAATATTACGAACATGTGCTTTCTTTAGTAAATCGTAACGAGTATCCATTTCTTTGCACAAAGACTTTAATGTTTGTACAACTTTATTGACATCTGTAATAATGGCTTCTTCATTATCCGGCAGTTTTGCCAAGAAATGTTTCTCTATTGTAGAGTATATACTGAACTCAACTTTCTTAGGGTCAACTAATACAAACTTCAACTGCGAAGGGTGCTTCTTATAAAGTAAGGATGTGATAATCGCATTTAGTCCTACTGACTTTCCTTGTCCGGTAGCACCTGCAACTAATAAATGAGGCATCTTGCACATATCTACCATAAATACTTCATTAGTAATGGTCTTTCCAAATACTAATGGTAAATCAAATGTACTTTCTTGGAATTTTTTAGATGCTATTACAGAACGCATAGGGACTATCTGTTTATTTTCATTAGGAACTTCAATACCTATGGTTCCTTTGCCCGGAATAGGGGCTATGATACGTATACCTTCAGCTGCTAAACTAAGAGCAATATCGTCACCCAAATTTCTGATTTTAGCTATTCTAATACCTTCTCCGGGGATTATTTCGTATAATGTAATAGTTGGTCCAACTGTTGCCTTAATTTCCTTAATAGTTATACCGTAGGTCTTAAGTGTTTCAATAATTCTTTGTTTATTAGCATTCTGTTCATTTAAATCTATGCTATCTTGTAGATTATAGTCTTTAAGTAAATTAAATGTTGGTACTTTGTAATGTGGCAAATCTAATTTAGGATCATATTCGCCATATTTTTCAAGTAAATCTATTGGTTTATCTAAAATTTCGGAACCTTCATCAGTAGATTGATTAACCTCAAATCCTATTCCGTCATCTTGATTTATTGTAATAATAGGCTCTTCTTTTTTATCAGATTCTTCTTCTTCTGACTCCAATAAATCATCTGTTGCATCCTTTATTGTAAATTCAATATCATCATCATCTTTAGAATCAATAGGATTTTCCTCATTAATTATAGGATTTTCATTATCCGATAACTCCGGAATAGATATTTCTTTCTTTTTAAATATTTTCCAAGATGAAAAATCCATCCATTTCCGAATAGCTGGTAATGTAGATACAAAAGCAATTATGCAAAATATTAATATGACACCAATAAGAAGTAGTACCAAGCCGGTTTTTCCCATTACACTGCTCAAAAATGCACTAATGGCATTTCCGTGGTTTCCACCTAATTTAATATATGGTATGGCTTCAATATCAGGACAAATAAATCCTAATGTAACGGAAATCCATATTGTAAAAAACACACAAACAATTAATTGTTTGAAAAGCGAGTATTGTTTGGTTGGATTAACCAGTTTGTAACCTGCAGAAAAGCCCCAAAATATCAAAAAGAATGATGATATTCCAAACCACTTATTAATAAAAAAGTTTGCTACAATAGCACCTCCGGCTCCACATACATTCATATATGGCTTTTCATCGAAATCCGGAATTTGTATCTCAGTACCTAGTAAATTAAAATCTTCACTACCTGTAAATAGAAACGATATGAGTGAGATACATACATATAAATTGCCAAACAGAATGATTAATCCGATAATAAATCGAACTTTCTCATCCGTAAAAAAAGATTTAATTTGTTGGAAAAATCCTACTTTTTGGACGGTTTTAGACATATATAATACTGATTAAAAGGAATTTATAGACAATAATTAAAATATTGGCATTACTGTTCAGCCTTCCTTTTCTTTTGATATGGCAAAATTACTAAATAATAAACTAATAATGTATTTTTTGCCTATGAGTTTTCAACAATTTTCCGTTATAGTTTACACAAGTTTTTTTATATAAAAATTGCAATTTAAAATTGTAATAACTAAAAAAAACTATTACATTTGCCGCCGGTTTTCTGATATACTCAATATATACAGATACCAACCTTAAAAATTTATGAAAGAATGAAAAAATTACATCAACGGATGCTGTTCCGTAGATGCTTGTGTATTATTTTTTTGACACTGGCATCAATTTCTTCCTTGTTTGCTTCCTCGTATGGAACAATCTTCTCAGAAACACGTACCGATTTTAGAGATGAGTCTATTTATTTTGTGATGACGACTCGATTTTATGATGGTGATGCATCAAACAACACTCAATGTTGGGATGGTCAAAGCTACAATGTCGGAGACCCTGCATGGCGTGGAGACTTTAAAGGTTTAATCGAAAAGTTGGATTACATTAAAGCCATGGGATTTACCGCAGTTTGGATAACTCCTATAGTTGAAAATGCTTCCGGGTACGATTATCATGGTTATCATGCAAGTAATTTCTCGAAAGTTGACCATCGTTATGAATCAGATGATGTAGCATTCGAAGATTTAGTTAATGCAGTACACTCAAAAGGTATGAAAATTATATTGGATATTGTAATTAACCATACCGGTAATTTTGGTGAGTCAAACTTATGTCCGTTGTTTAAACGTGATTGGGATGCAGACCAAAGTAATATTGATGATTGTATGGTTCCATTAAACGCTTCAGAAGGTGGATTATTACCATCAAACTACTCTGATTTGGAATCAGGAAAGCAATATGCAGCTCGTTTGTCAAAAATGAAAAACACACCAGACGAAAATGGTCAAAAGCAAAATTATGATTCTCACAATTATTGGCACCATTATGCTCAATTTAATTGGGATGAAACAAATCGTTGGTGGGGACAAATAGCAGGAGACTGCGTTGATTTAAATACTGAAAATCCTGCTGTTTATAATTATCTTGTACAATGTTATACAACATTTATTGCAATGGGTGTAGATGGATTCCGTATTGATACAGGAGGTCATATTCCACGTTTATCATTTAATAAAGCATTTATACCCGCATTTAAGGCTGCTGCAGAACAATATAAAGCCAAACGTGGTGGATTCCCATTTTACATGTATGCTGAAGTCTGCGCAAGATATTCTTCAATATGGTATCGTGAGCATCCTAATTTATCTCCATTATATTATACATGGAAAGAATCTCAGGAATATGATTGGGATGATAATCCCGAGTCTTGGAATACTATTGTCGCATTAGAAGGAGATAAATGTGATACACATACCAATCACAAATCGGTACAAGCTACTGCAACTGCTGATTTAGATAATAAAGAAGCACAGCCGATTTCAAATAATGCATTTTTAAATGGCAACGATTATCATACACCTGATTATAGTAAAGCTTCCGGATTAAATGTGATAGACTTTACTGTGCATCACAATTTTGTTGATATCAGCAGTGCTTGGAACGTTGCAAATAAAGACAATGATAAATACTATAATGATGCAACATGGAATGTAGTATATGTAGATTCACATGATTATGCTCCAAATGGTGCACCTGAAGATAAGCGTTATTCAAAAGGGACCACAGCATGGGCTGAAAATTTATGTTTGATGTATACTTTCCGTGGTATTCCTTGTGTATATTATGGTTCTGAAATAGAGTTTAAAGCCGGCTCAACAATAGATAAAGGTCCTAATATTCCATTAAAGGAATCAGGACGAGCATATTATGGCGGTTATATTAAAGGCTCAATTAATGTAAATGACTTTGCCGATTATTCTAATGCAAGTGGTAATATTGCTCAAACTTTAAATCATCCATTGGCAAAACACATTCAAAGATTAAGCCAAATTCGTATGGCAGTACCTGCATTACGTAAAGGTCAATATAGTAAAGACAATTGTAGTGGTTCTTATGCGTTTAAACGTCGTTATGTTGACATTAACACAGATAGTTATGCCTTGGTATGTATATCAGGTGGCGCAACATTCAGTAATATTCCAAATGGAACATATATAGATGCTGTTACCGGAGATACAAAAGTTGTTAGTAATAATTCATTAACTGCATCATGCTCGGGTAGTGGTAATCTACGTGTATATGTTTTAAATACAAATAAAACTAATGCTCCCGGAAAAGTTGGTGTAGATGGCAAATTCATTTATGGTAGTTCTTCTGTAAATATTCCTATGCCAACTTGGGATGGCTCTGAAGAGGAGTTGATAGAAGAACCAGAAAATCCTGAAGATCCAGATGAACCAACAGTTGATCCTACTCGTCATGAAGGAGAACAAATAGTATTCTTCGAAAAGCCTAATAGTTGGGGTAGTCAAGTAAATGCTTATGTATATTATAAAAACGGTTCAACTGTTCAAATTAATGGAGCTTGGCCAGGAAACAAGATGACATCATTAGGTAATAACGTATATTCTTATTTATTCCCAGAGGGAACAATCGGTAATCCTTCAGATTGGTATATTATATTCAATAGCGGATCTCAGCAAACTAAAGGTGATCCCGGATTTATATGTAAAAATGGAGCATATTATACTGTTGATGGTGAAGATCATATAGTTCCATTGAGCCCTGTTGGAATAAATAGCGTAAGTGAGAATAGTCCTAAAGTTTATGCAACAAATAGGAATATATATATTGAGAATGCCGATGATGAAAACATTATGATAGCAACAATTGACGGCCGTATTTTATATAGTGGTAAACAAACGATAATTCCTGTTTCAAACAGTGGAATTTACATAGTTAAGATAGGCGAAGCAACAACAAAAGTATTAATTAAATAACTATTCGCAGTTATCAATAAGCAAAAAGAGGGTTATCAATAGATAATCCTCTTTTTGTGTTTTAAATATAAATGCTTACCAGCACAATACATATAAGTCGCCTCTTGGATTTATACACATTAAGGGTACTGTTGTTGCTTTTAATATGTGTAATTCTTTCGGGCCAAAAAACATATCGTCCAATCCATAATCTCTTGATGTAGAAATAATGACCATGCCGGCCTTTTCTTTGGCAGCTATTGACACGGCTTCTTTTTCTACTTTAAAACTATCATTAACAGCCTTTCTAAGTTCGTATTTAAGATTGAATTTATCAAATAGAGAACGAATGCTCTCAACATTTTTAGCTGTTTTTGAGCCATAGTCGTTGGCTTGTAATAACAATATCTGTGAATGTAAAAATCGTCCCATATTAGAAGAATAGGGGGCTTTTTCTTTTTCTTCAACTAAATAGCCGATTGGTACAATAATATTTGAGAAATCGATTTTAGACGTATCTTCTTTCACCAATACAAAAGGAATACGTAAATCCCGTAATCCTTTAAAAATGTTCATAAGATGCGAATATGTACCTTTTTTAGTTATTTCAAAAAAGATAATAGGGGTTTCAGTGCGTTCGGATAAGTCACACACATCAATAAGAGTTCCTTGACATGATTCAAAAATAAATGGATAATCTGCTTCTTGACGTTTACTTTCTGCTATATTTATAAACTCTTCTGATGCATCTCCCAATGCTAATAATGTAAGTCCTTTTGCAAAACCTTTTGCAAACAAGGATGCCGCTTGATATGCCTTTTCAGGAAAATGTTTTCCATCTGCTACAACCAAGAAATGGCGAGAATAAGATAATTCGCGAATATTCATAATGGGCGTAAAATTACCGTTAATTTTCAAAATATTTGTACCTTTGCAACTTAAAATTAATAATTATGTCTTCAAAACCTTCTATACCAAAGGGTACGCGCGATTTTTTGCCTGATGAGATGGCAAAACGCAACTACATTTTTGATACTATAAAAAAAGTATATGCTTTATATGGTTTCAAACAAATAGAGACTCCTGCAATGGAAAATCTATCAACTTTGATGGGAAAATATGGAGAAGAAGGTGATAAGTTGCTTTTTAAAATTTTAAATTCTGGCAATTTTTTAGATAATGCTGATGAAGATGATTTAAAAACGAAAAATTCGGTTAAAGTAATATCAAAAATTTCTGAAAAAGGATTGAGATATGACTTAACAGTTCCGTTTGCAAGATTCGTAGTACAATATCGAGATCAAATAAAATTCCCTTTCCGAAGATTCCAAATACAACCTGTTTGGAGAGCTGATCGCCCACAAAAAGGTCGTTATCGTGAGTTCTATCAATGTGATGCTGATATTGTTGGAAGTGATTCTCTGCTTAATGAATTAGAGCTATTGCAAATAATAGACGAGGTATTTACAAAATTCGGGATTAATGTATGCATAAAATTGAATAACCGAAAGGTATTGGCAGGAATAGCAGAAGTTATAGGAGCTCCTGAAAAAATTGTTGATATTACTGTTGCAATTGACAAAATAGACAAGGTAGGCTTAGACAATGTTAATGCAGAATTAGCAGCAAAAGGTTTATCTGTGGACTCTGTAAATAGAATTCAACCAATACTTGCATTAAAAGGTGATAATGCATCAAAAATCAATGATTTACGTAAAATATTAAATAGTTCTGAAATAGGTTCTAAAGGCGTTGAAGAATTAGAGACATTATTCAATATGTTGAGCGAATCATCTATTCGTTGCGAAATAGAATTAGACCTAACTTTAGCACGTGGATTAAACTACTATACAGGAACTATTATTGAAGTAAAATCTAAAGATGTTCAAATAGGTAGTATTACAGGTGGTGGACGTTACGATAATCTGACAGGTGTATTTGGCATGGATGGTGTATCAGGAGTAGGAATTTCTTTTGGAGCTGATCGTATTTACGATGTCTTAAACCAACTTGATTTATACCCAAAATCAGAGACTGCATCAACACAAGTTATATTTCTTAATTTTGGTGCAAAAGAGGCTTTATATAGTTTAAAATGCATGAAAGCATTGAGAGCAGCGGATATAGCATGCGAAATATATCCAGATTCTGTTAAGTTCAAAAAACAAATGGGCTATGCAGATGAATGCGGAATACCTTATGTAGCTATTATTGGTGAAACTGAAATTGCAGACAATTTGATTTCTCTAAAAAATATGAAATCGGGAGAACAAGAAAAATTGTCAATTGAAGCCTTAATTGCTAAATTAGTATAACAGCAAAATATACATATAATATTTCCGTTTAGTTAATATTATATAGCGTAAATATTTAGTTACTTAAATACATACAAATAGTTGAAAAACAGATTTATAACCATACTGCTACTTTTGCTAGTGTCTATTCCGTCGATGGCACAATTAGATCGAAACATAATCAAAAGATTGACGCAAGTTGACCGTCAAAGATGGCATTTTGGATTTATTTTGGGTATGAATTTCGCTGATTTTGTAACACAACCATCTACTATATGGAAAGACGAAGATGGTAATAGTTGGTATTCTGCATCTGCAGGATTATCACCTGCATTTAATGTCGGTATGATTATTGATTTACGTTGTGTTGAATACTTGAATATACGATTCACTCCGGTATTAAACTTGGGAGAGCGCCATCTTAACTATACTTGTTTTAATCCTGCAGGCGAAAGAATAGGAGATGTTAAAACCACTTCAGTTGCTACAACAACCATAGATATTCCTTTCTATATAAAATATAGTGCAAAACGTTATGGAAATGTGCGACCATATATAATTGCAGGTGGAGGTCCACAATTTAATTTAAACTTAGATCCGGAAGTGCCTATATTGCTTAATCCATTTGACGTGCAGATTGCATTTGGCGTTGGTTTAAATATTTATACCGAATATTTCAAATTTTGTCCTGAAATAAAATTTGCGTTTGGCTTGCTAGATCAATTAAATCGTAATCACCCGGAAATGGAAGGTACTACTGATATTCTATACACAAACTCGGTTGATCGACTAACATCCAGAATGTTGATAATATCATTCAACTTTGAATGACGTTATAGAAAAAACTCATTTTATCGGAGTCAATCCCATTGAAGATGCTATTTGTATCATCAAATCATGAGCAGGTTCATATTCATTAGGAATTTTACCATCCAAAATAGCATCTTTTATAACTGCTTTAATTTGTCCGACAGTTCCACAAGGTTCTAATCCAAATGTTTTCATGATTTCTGCTCCATCTATTGGCGGTTGGAAATTTCTAACATGATCCTTTTGTTCTATATCCTTCAACTTTAATCGAACAATTTGCAGATTCTGCATATACTTATTGACCTTAGCCTCATTTTTTGAAGTTATATCGGCTTCACAAAGTGTCATTAAATCTTCAATATCATCACCACCTTCAAATAATAAACGACGAACTGCAGAATCAGTAATTTCTTCTTCTACCAAAGCAATAGGACGCATGTGTAAACTAACTATTTTCTGTACATAACGCATTTTTTCGTTCATAGGGAACTTCATCCGCTTAAAAATATGCGGAATCATTTTTTCACCGATGTAGTTGTGGTTATGAAACATCCAACCTATTTTAGGATCAAATCGCTTTGTTGCAGGTTTACCAACATCATGGAATAGGGCAGCCCAACGTAACCATAAATTGGAACTTTGTTTAGCTACATTATCAACAACCTCTAATGTATGATAGAAAATATCTTTATGACCTTTACCTGCAATAATATCCACACCTTTAAGGTTTGATATTTCAGGCATTATAATTTCGAGTAAGCCACATTTATACAAAATATCTAATCCTATTGAAGGCTTATCAGACATCATAATTTTATTCAATTCATCAAGAATTCGCTCTTGAGATATGATATTTATTCGTTCTTTATTACTTTCAAGAGCTCTGTAGGTACCATCTTCTATACTGAACTTTAATTGAGTTGCAAAGCGTATACATCTCATCATTCGCAATGGGTCATCACTAAACGTAACATTGGGATTTAATGGGGTTCTTAAAATTTTATATTCCAAGTCCTTTTTACCTCCAAACGGATCTGTTAATTCTCCGAATTTGGATTTATTCAGACATATTGCCATCGCATTAATAGTAAAATCTCTACGTTTTTGATCGTCCTCCAAAGTACCATCTTCAACTATTGGCTTACGCGAATCATTACGGTAAGATTCTTTTCTTGCTCCTACAAATTCTATTTCGGTATCCTTGTATTTTATTTGAGCAGTTCCAAAGTTCTTAAAAACACTTAATGCAGCTTTCTTGCCTAATTTTGCCTTTAAAGCCATAGCTAATTCTATGCCGCTACCAACTACAACAATGTCAATGTCTTTAGAAGGACGATTCAGTAACCAATCACGTACATATCCTCCAATAACATAACATTCTGTTTGTTTTGCCTCTGCACAATCAGAAATCAAGTCTAATATTGGATTTTGCCAGCTAGCTTGCATTGAATTAAAATTTATTAACCCTGCAAAGGTACGCTGTTTGTCTCGAACTCACAAAAAAATAGTACTTTTGCGAATTAATATAATGAAGAAGTTTAATTTTATATTACTGATACAAGTTGTATTGTTACTTTCGTGTTCTCACACACCCGAAAGAACTGCCGCTGATTTATATCAAACAGCTCGGCAATATTTCGAACAAAACAATTTGAATGCTGCCAAACAAGTTATTGACAGTATACACACCACATATCACAATGATATAGAAGTGCGTAAGCAGGCTCGTGAGCTGATGTTTAAAATTCAACAAAAAGAAGAGAAACGTAATGTTGCTTATTGCGATAGTATGTTACTGATAAAAGAGCCTATATTAGCAGAATATTCAAAACAATTTATTTTGTCTAAAGATTCAGAATATTTTGATTATAAATTATATACACATCGTAGTCAAACCATTGCTTATATGCCTCACACAAATATATTATGTGAAGTAAAAGATAATGGAGAACTAACTTTAGTAAGTGTTTTTTTAGGACGTAAATTGGATCACACTTCATTTAGAATCACAGCAAAAGATATATTTGCGGAGACACTAGAAGTTCCATTGAGTTCTGAATATAATTATCATTTTGATGATATGGGTAGTAGATGGGAGTATGTAACATTTACACCTGAATATCAGAATAATGTAGCCGGATTCATTGCACAATATGCTGATCAGACTTTGAAAGTTACTTTAAAAAGTCAAGAATCAAGCTATAATTATTTTTTAGAAAAGCGTGATAAAGAAGCTATTAAAGAAGCTGTTAACTTTTCTATTTTAACGAAAGAAGTATTTATTTTAAAAAATAATCAAAAGAAATCATCAGAAAAGCTAATTTGGCTCTCTGAAAAGCTAAATCAACAATAAATATGAAAAAACTACTTGCATTTACATGTATTATTGCAGTTTCTTGTGGTTTATATGCACAAGAAAGCATTAATATAACACAATTCATAGAAAAAGTCTGGGATTTCGAAAATGACAAAGATGCTATTAAGCTAAAAAGTAAGATACCTGTAATATTGGATTTCTATGCAGACTGGTGTCGTCCTTGCAAAATGTTAGAACCGGAATTAACGGCTTTACAAAAAGATTATAAAGGTAAACTGATAATATACAGAATAAATGTAGATAAGGAACGTAATTTGGCTGCATTATTTCAAGCTAGTTCGCTACCAACCATTTTCTTTATAGATAAATCAGGAACTGCTACATATGTAAGAGGTTATCGCACAAAAGACGAACTTAAACAAATGGTAGATACATACCTAATTACTGCAAAAAAACCAAGTAAGCATTAAAAAATACCTAATTTATATCATATGTCAAAGACAAAGTATATTTTCGTAACAGGAGGTGTTACATCTTCACTTGGTAAAGGTATAATATCGGCTTCAATTGGGAAATTGCTACAATCGCGCGGATATAGTATAACTATTCAAAAATTCGATCCATATATAAATGTAGATCCGGGTACATTGAATCCATATGAACATGGTGAATGTTACGTAACAGTAGATGGCCACGAAACAGATTTGGACTTAGGACATTATGAACGTTTTACCGACATAGAAACACATAGAGCCAACAGCATTACTACAGGTAGAATATATCAAAATGTTATAAATAATGAACGTCATGGTGATTATTTAGGCCGAACCGTTCAGATTATTCCTCATATTACAGATGAAATTAAACGAAATATTTTGTTGTTAGGACAGAAGAATAATTTAGACTTTGTAATTACAGAAATAGGTGGTGTAGCAGGCGATATTGAATCTCTTCCATTTTTGGAAAGTGTACGCCAATTAAAGTGGGAATTGGGAACTGATTGTATTTGCGTTCATCTTACATATGTACCTTATTTAGCTGCTGCAAAAGAATTAAAGACTAAGCCTACACAACATTCTGTTAAAAAATTGCAAGAATTAGGCATTCAGCCTGATATTTTGGTACTTAGGACAGAACATGATATTAATGAAGAAATTAGGCGTAAAGTATCTCAATTCTGCAATGTGTTGCCTGAAGCTGTAATTCAAAGCAAAGATGTTTCTACTATATATGAAGTTCCACTAAAAATTCAGGAGCAACATATAGACAGCATAATATTAAAAAAAGTAGGTCTATCTCCAGATGATACTAAATCAGATTTAACTAAATGGAAGTCCTTCCTTAATATGTTACGATCATCTAATGAGATAGTTAAAATTGGTTTGGTAGGTAAGTATGTTGAATTACAAGATGCGTATAAATCTATTAGTGAGGCATTATTCCAAGCTGCTACGTACAATAATCATAAATTAAAATTAGTATATATACATTCTGAAAATATTGATGCTATAAATGTTGAAGAGCTATTAAAAGATATGGATGGCATTGTTATTGCTCCTGGATTTGGTCAACGCGGTATTGAAGGTAAGTTTGTTGCATTGAAATACGCTAGAGAACACGATATGCCTACTTTTGGTATATGTTTAGGTATGCAATGTATGGTTATTGAGTTTGCACGTAATGTTTTAGGATTGCATCAAGCTAACTCAACAGAAATGGATCCGAAAACCAAGCAAAATGTTATTGACTTAATGGAATCACAAAAAGCTATAACAGATAAAGGCGGTACAATGCGTTTAGGTGCTTATAGATGTGATTTAGTACCTAATTCACTTGTTTCAAAGGCATACAAATCATCACCTATATACGAACGTCATCGTCATCGTTACGAATTTAATAATAACTATAAAGCTGAATATGAAGTAGCAGGCATGAAAGTTGCAGGAATCAATCCGGAATTAGATCTAGTTGAGATCGTAGAAGTTCCTACATTAAAATGGTATGTAGGTACTCAATTTCATCCTGAATATTCAAGCACTGTGGAGCATCCGCACCCTTTGTTTGTTAGTTTCGTTAATGCTGCAATAAAAAAATAATTATGGACAAAAACACATTAATTGGATTTTTACTTATTATCGCAATTTTAGTAGGCTATTCATGGTATAGTCAACCATCAAAAGAAGAGATTGAACGCCAACGTGCACATCAAGACTCTATTAGATTGGCACAAGCTCAAGAACAAGTTTTAATTGAGGCTGAACATACCTTAACAACAGAAGTGGTAAGCAATGATAGCGTTAATAATGTTGTAAATCCCGAGCAATTCGGAGTGTTTTCTACTTTCGTTACAGGCACACCTGTAGATTACGTATTAGAAAACAATAAACTTAAAGTAACTATCTCAAACAAGGGTGCATACATATCTAATGTTGAAGTAAAAAATTACACTACATACGAAGGCAAACCGCTTGTTCTGTTTGATAGTTCGGAGGTAAAATCTAACATTACCTTTGTTACTTCAAATAACAGAATAGTAGAAAGTAAAAATTTATTTTTCCAACTCAAAAGTCGAAATGATTCTTCTATTGTATTGGAATTAGCTATTGAAAAGAACAAAGCATTACGTATTACTTATACATTGCCTGAAGATTCATATATGATGCATTATGATATTCATGCATATAATCTTGAAAATGAGTTATCTAAACGCGAAACCGGTTTGGATATGGAGTGGGGGATGAAAATTAAGCAACAAGAGCGCGGTCGTAAATTTGAAAACAGATATTCAGGTTTATATTTTAAATATTTGGAGGACGATGTTGAAAACTTAAACAACGAAAAATCTGAGCATCAAGATTTAACAAATCGTATTAAGTGGATTGCTTACAAAGATCAATTCTTCTCATCAGTATTGATATCTGATACATATTTTTCAAGCACAGATGTATCTTCAGAATTATCTCAAGAACCATATTTGAAGGAGTTAAATACTCGAATGCTAATTCCTTTTGATCCAAGAGGAGAAGAGTCAACACACATGCGCTTTTTCTTTGGACCAAATCAATATAAAATTTTAAAAGGATTTGACAAGGGAGTTGATAGTGATCAACGTCTTAAATTAGATAGTTTATTGCCACTGGGATGGACAATTTTCGGCTGGGTTAACAAATACATGATTATCCCTATATTTGACTTTCTGGGCCGTTTTATGACAAATTACGGATTAATAATCTTGCTACTTACTATTTGTATTAAACTAGTCTTACTGCCATTTACATTTAAGTCGTATATGTCAACAGCTAAGATGCGTGTTTTGCGTCCACAAATAGATGAGATTAATTCTAAGATTCCAGCTGATAAGGCTATGGAACGCCAACAAGCTACAATGGCTCTTTATAAACGTGCCGGTGTAAGCCCTATGGGAGGATGTTTGCCAATGCTACTTCAGATGCCTATTTTGTACGCAATGTTTACATTCTTCCCTGCATGTATTGAATTGCGTCAACAACCGTTCTTGTGGGCCGATGACTTATCTACATTTGATTCAATATTAAGTTGGGATACATATATTCCTATTATTTCATCAATCTATGGTAATCACGTTAGTTTATTCTGCTTATTAATGTGTGTCACAAATATTTTTTACACATACATTAATATGAAAGATCAGCCGACTAATCAGCAGATGCCTATGATGAAATGGATGATGTATTTAATGCCAATAATGTTCTTGTTTATTTTTAATGATTACGCTGCAGGTTTAAGTTATTACTATTTAGTGTCATTGTTAATTACTATAGGTCAAACATTCTTATTCCGTTTATTTGTAAATGATGAACAAGTTTTAGCTAAACTTAATGAAAACAAGAAAAAGCCTCAAAAGAAGTCTAAATTTATGGATCGTTTAGAGCAGATGCAGAAGCAACAATTAGAGATGCAAAGACAGAAAACTCAACAGGTTAAGAAGCGGAGATAGTCAAAATGTAAAAGATGCTCGGCAGGGCATCTTTTTTATTGTCAAATTGGCAGTAAATTATTGATTTATTGCGATAAAATTATTTGGCAAGTATTTTGCAGATACAAAAGAAATTAAACTATAATTGACATGAGCAAGCATACTGAAAAACAAGATGAAAAGGCTACAAAAATTGTAGATACTGAAGTTACACAAGAAACACCAGTAGTTACGGAGAATGTTGAATCTGCATCAACATCAGAAGGAAAAAATGATTATGAAGATAAGTACATGCAACTTAACGACTCTCATTTGCGTCTGATGGCTGATTTTGATAATTATAAAAAGAAAACTCTTAAAGAAAAATCCGATTTAATCAAATATAACGGGGAGAAAATTTTTATTAATATGTTGTCGATAATTGATGATTTCGAACGCGCCATAGATCATCTACCGGAAGAAGATAGTCCTATCAAAGAAGGCATTACTCTAATACATAGTAAGTTTATTGAATTTTTAAATCAGAATGATGTAAAAGAGATTAAAACAAAAGACGAGATGTTTGATACAGATTTTCACGAAGCCATAACTCTATTTCCTTCTGGAGATGAAAAAATGAAAGGTAAAATTATTGATTGCGTACAAAAAGGATATACTTTCCATGACAAGGTTATTCGTTATGCTAAAGTAGTTGTAGCTGATTAAGTAATACAAATATGAAAAAAAAAGATTACTACGAAGTACTAGGAATTGCAAAGACTGCAACGGAAGAAGAAATAAAAAAAGCTTACCGTAAAAAAGCCATAGAGTTTCATCCGGATAAAAACCCAGGCAATAAAGAAGCTGAAGAAAAATTCAAAGAGGCTGCAGAGGCATATGATGTTTTGAGTAATCCTCAAAAACGTCAACGTTATGATCAATTCGGACATGCAGGAGTTAACGGGTCAGCAGGGGATGGTGGCTTTGGAAACTTTACAGGTGGAATGTCTATGGAAGATATATTCTCACAATTCGGAGATATTTTCGGCGGACATTTCGGATTTGGAGGTGGAGGCCGTAGCAGTAGATCTGGTCACGCAGTAAACAGAGGCTCTAATTTACGGGTTAAAGTAAAATTGAGTCTTAAAGAAATTGCAACAGGTGTTGAAAAGAAAATTAAGGTAAAAAAATATGTTTCTTGTTCTGAATGTGGCGGAAGCGGTGCAGCTAGTCCAAGCGATATAAAAACATGTACAACATGTAATGGTACAGGACGAGTTGTAAGAACAGTAAACTCAATGTTTGGAGCTATGCAAACTGCTACAGTTTGTCCAACATGTGGCGGAGATGGTAAGACTATTACAAAGCGTTGTCCTAAGTGCGGTGGAGAAGGTGTTGTTCTCGATGAAGAAATTATTACCATAAATATACCTGCAGGCGTACAAGAAGGTATGCAACTTGCAATGCAAGGTAAAGGTAACGCTGCAAGACGTGGTGGTGTACCTGGTGATTTGCTTATTCTGATTGAAGAAGAGCATGGAGGAGAACTAATACGTGATGATGATGACTTAATATATAACCTAATGTTAACATTACCTACAGCTATTCTTGGTGGAAATGTAGAAATCCCAACATTAGGAAATCCTGTTAAGGTAAAAATTGAACCGGGTACACAGGCTGGTAAAATTTTACGCTTACGTGGCAAAGGTTTACCAAATGTAAATCGTTACGGAACAGGAGATTTATTAGTTAATATTGGAATTTACATACCAGAAAAATTAAGTAAGGAAGAACGTGAATTCTTTGAAAAAAATCAGAATTCAACATCATACACACCAAGTAATAGTGCAAAAAACAACTATTTTAAATGAACATAGCTGCATTAGTATCAGGAGGGGTTGATAGTTCGGTCGTTGTACATCAATTAAAGGAACAAGGATACGAACCTACTATTTTTTATATTCGAATAGGAATGGAGGACGAAAATGGTTACATGGGTTGTTCTGCTGAAGAAGATATTGAAATATGTAGTGCAATTGCTAAGAAGTATGGCCTTAAAATGGAAATAGTATCACTGCAAGAAGAATATTGGAGTACAGTGGTTGCTTATACATTAGATTCTGTTAGAAAAGGGCTTACACCAAATCCTGATGTTATGTGTAATAGACTAGTAAAGTTTGGCGCATTCATTGAAAAATACGGAAAAGATTTTGACAAAATTGCAACCGGTCATTATGCACGCACAATTTTCGAAAACAATAAATACTACCTTGGAACTGCTATTGATGCTTTAAAAGATCAAACTGATTTTCTAGCCCAAATTAATTATGATCAATTATCTAAAATAATATTTCCAATAGGTGATTTGCCTAAATCAAAAGTGCGAATGATTGCAGCACATAATGGACTTCCTAGTGCTTCGCGCAAAGATAGTCAAGGAATATGTTTTTTAGGTAAAATCAACTATAACGACTTTATAAAGAAGTATATTGGTACTAAAACAGGGAAAATAGTTGAACTGGAAACAGGTAAAATAATAGGAGAGCATCAGGGATTTTGGTTTCATACTATTGGTCAGCGTAAAGGGTTAAGATTAGGAGGTGGACCTTGGTACGTAGTGGGTAAAAATGCTAACGAAAATATTGTCTATGTATCCAATGGATATGATGTTGCTACACAGTATGGAACAACAATTCCATTAGGTGGTTTACATTTTATAACAGAGGATCCATGGGATGATTTTTCAGATACTAAAAGAGTCGCTTTTAAGATAAGACACACACCCGATTTTACATTCGGTAATTTGACAAAAACAGCTGCTAATAGTTATGTTATTGAATCAGATGAAAAAGTTCAAGGAATAGCTCCCGGTCAATTCGGTGTGTTATATGATACTGACTGCAGAATATGTATAGGAAGTGGAGCTATACATGGAGATGATAAATAAATAATAATCATATATATAAGAACAAAAAAATAACGCATATTTTATTTTATGCGTTATTTTCATTTTATGCATTAAATTTACTTCTTAACTATAAGTTCCATACCTTTTTTGATGGCAGATTCATTAACAGGTAATAAGTTATGATGACGTACAGGTAATGATTTTTTCAATCCTAACATTATGTATTCAATATCAACAACCGGACAAATCTTCAATAAACCTCCTAAAATAAACATATTAAACGATTTATGTGCATTCATAGCAATGGATGCATCCATTGCTTCTGTAGCATAGATATTGATATCAGAACGAGTAGGAGCTTTTGTAATGCCATAAGGATCATAAATTAATATACCTCCTGGTTTTACTTTCGATTCAAACTTATCAAGTGATTGTTGATTCAAAATAATAGCTACATCATAAGTGTTGAGAATAGGAGAACTAATACGTTCATCACTAATAATAACTGTTACATTAGCTGTTCCACCACGTTGTTCAGGGCCATATGAAGGCAACCAACTTACTTCTTTGCCTTGCATCAATCCTGAGTAAGCTAAAATCTTACCCATTGAAAGAACACCTTGTCCGCCGAAACCGGCTATGATAATTTCTGTTTTCATGTCATTTATCTTTTAAGTCACCTATAGGATATGCTTTAAACATATTCTCAACCATCCATTCATTTGATTCTGCAGGATTCATCTTCCAACCTGAACTGCATGTTGAAACGATTTCTACAAATGAAGCACCTCTCTTTTCCGATGCCAATGAATTTTCAAAAGCTTTACGAATAGCTTTTTTAGCTTTACGCACTGCTGCTGCAGTATGAACACTTTGACGTGTTACGTAACGAGCTCCTTCTAATTGTGCGATAAGATTTGTAATAGGTAAATGATAACCATTTAATGTTACATCACGACCATAAGGACATGTAGATGTTTTCATACCTTCAAGGGTAGTAGGTGCCATCTGTCCGCCAGTCATACCATATATTGCGTTGTTGATAAAGATGATTGCAATATTTTCGCCACGATTACAAGCGTGAATTGTTTCTCCTGTACCAATTGCAGCTAAATCGCCATCACCTTGATATGTAAATACGCAACGATCCGGAAGTAGACGTTTAATGGCTGTGGCAATTGCAGGTGCACGTCCGTGTGCAGCTTCTTGCCAATCGATATCGATGTAATTATATGCAAAAACAGCGCATCCTACAGGTGAAACACCTATAGTTTTGTCAACAATGCCCATTTCTTCAATTACTTCTGCAATAAGCTTATGAACTACACCATGACTACAACCAGGGCAGTAGTGCATAGTATTGTCATTCAGAATTGAAGGCTTGGCATATACCAAGTTTTCAGGTTTTATAATATCTTGAGTTGTCATGATTCTGTTATTTTACAATCTTTTGTTTCAATGCTTCAACTACTTCTTCGGGGGTAGGAACAATACCGCCTGTTCTACCAAAATGTTCAACAGGAACTTTACCCTCTACAGCTAAACGGATGTCTTCAACCATTTGACCTGCGTTTAATTCAACAGATAAAATACCTTTAACATGAGATAATTGATTTTTAATCTGTTTAGTAGGAAATGGAAATAGAGTTATAGGACGTAATAATCCAACTTTCAAACCTTCAGCACGAGCTAATTCAACAGCTTTTTGACATATACGGGCAGATGAACCGAATGCCATAAACATATATTCGGCATCTTCCATTTCAGTTTCCTCGAAACGTACTTCGTTAGCTTCAATTTTACGATATTTATCTTGCAATGATATGTTTATAGCTTCCATTGGTCCAGGCTCTAATTCCAAAGACGTAATAACGTTACGTTTGCGATTAGCAGGTTTACCAAGTGATGCCCAAGGACATTGTTTCCTGATTTCTTCCTCTGTTCTGCGAGGAGTGTATGGAGGTAAAACAACTTTTTCCATCATCTGACCGATTAAGCCGTCTGATAGTATCATACATACGATATTGTATTTAAATGCCAATTCAAATCCTAGTACTGTAAAATCAGCCATTTCTTGTACAGACGAAGGTGCCAATGTAATTTGACTATAATCACCATGTCCACCTCCTTTTACCGTTTGGAAATAGTCTGCTTGACTTGGTTGAATTGTACCTAATCCGGGACCTCCACGCATAACATTAACAACTAATGCGGGAATATTAGCTCCTGCTAAATAAGACATACCTTCTTGCATCAAACTAAAACCCGGACTAGATGATGATGTCATAACTTTTTTACCACATCCGGCACCGCCATAAACCATATTTATTGATGACACTTCACTTTCTGCCTGTAAAACGACCATTCCAGTTGTTTCCCATGGTTTAAGTGCCATCAAAGTTTCCAAAATTTCTGACTGAGGAGTAATAGGATAGCCAAAATAACCATCACAACCACAACGAATTGCAGCCTCGGCTATGGCTTCGTTACCCTTCATTAGTCTTACTTCTTCACTCATATTAATCAAGTTTTATTTTATACACCGAAATGCACCCATCGGGGCATACAATACCACAACTCGCACAACCAATACAGGCATCTTCATTTTCCATGTATGCATAATTGTACCCTTTAGCGTTTACTTGCTTAGACATAGCCAATACATTTGACGGGCAAGCAATAACACATAATTCGCAACCCTTGCAACGATCGGTATTAACCAGTACAGCACCTTTAATTTTTGCCATAATAACCTGTTTTTAAACAAGGTGCAAAGGTAGTGATAATAGTTGTAAAAAAGAAACTTAAAAAGTTATTATTTGTTGCCTTTAGATGCAAATAACAAACCTATCGCAGCTATAGTAAAAGATGCGTAAACGTTCGTGTTTAGTAAAATAGTAATGGATCTATCGTTTATAAACAAAGGATACAATTGATACATTGACAACAAACACAAGCATAAGCCTGATATTATTGTAAGTGTTGATTTTTTAGAAAAACCTCCGAAAAACAATAAAATGCCTGATAATATTGTTACTGCGTCAATGATGTAGTTAATATTTTTATACTCAAAAGACTTAAATACGTAAGTGTATTTTGAAATTAAGAATAGCAGAACGCCAAGGCGTATCATCCACAGTGAAAAAGGCTCGATATTTTTAATTGGTTTCATTGTATAAATTTTATTTTTTGTGATTATTGTATTATTTATGATTCAAATGAAAAGCTTTAAGTCTCTCTTCTATGTCATTGTATTGCGATTCATCAACAAATGAAGTGCAAATACGAAGCCCTTCTTGATTACTGCCTGTAGTATTTAAAGAAATCGCACTGATACCGTAAAATAGAAGCTCGTACATCAATTCCGAACCTTTTAGATTGGGATAACCTACTGTAAAATAAAATCCATCTGCGATTTCTTCTTCTAAATCCTTATCGTAAACAATGTGGAAACCATTTTCTAAGAATAGCTTCTTAAGAACTTGAGCTCGCTTACCATATATTTTTATCTGCGATATAAAATTAAATTTACCATCATTGGCAGCTTTCATCATGGCAGCCATTGCGTATTGAGTAGAGTGTGTTACTCCGGCTGATAAGCTATATAAGACTCTGCTAATCAAAACATTGCCAAATTCATCAACGCCATATCTTTTCTTTAAAGCTATATATTTTTTTGTATATAAATAGTCAGACATAGCAATTATTCCGATACGTTGGCCCGCATAGCTAAATGCCTTTGAACCTGAAATCAGCAATATGTAATTTTTAGTATATTTTGCTACTGATGCCTGAAATGGAGCCTTAAAAGGAGTTCCGATGCTTTTTCGAAAATCCATGGCAAAATAAGCTAAGTCTTCAATAACTATTGTATCGTATTTTTCTGACAATTCTCCAATTACTTTTAACTCATTGTTTGTAAGGCATACCCAAGAAGGATTATTAGGATTTGAATATACGATAGCCGCAATATTTCCACACGATAAATACGATTCTATTTTGTCTTTCATTTTGTCGCCTCTGTAATCATAAACATCGAAAGATGCTATTTTGTATCCTAATACCTGTATTTGCATCTTTTGTACAGGGAATCCAGGGTCGATAAATAATATTGTATCTTTCTTTTCGTCGCACTGACCTGCCATGAGGAATGATGCATAAGCTCCATTCATTGAACCTACAGCAGGAACACAGCATTCAGGATTAATATCAACATCTATGAAGGCTTTGATAAAGCGTGATGCTTCATTCTTAAGCTCAGGAATGCCTGAGAGTAGGGGGTATTTTGAAGCGACTCCCCTTTTCAGAGCTTCTATTTCGGCTTCAACTCCTATTTCAGGAGCAGGAATACCTGGTATACCCATTTCCATCCTGGCAAATCGTTTGCCTGTCTGTTTTTCTATTTGCAATGCGATGCTAACTATCTCTCTAATAGTTGCTTTGCTAAAATTAGGCAAATTAAAACTGTCAATAATCGATTTTACTGTTGAATAATCAAAAGGAGTTTGTTGCATAATAATAATTATAATTGAACTATACAAATTGCATAAAATAAAATTTTCACTAGGCAGTGCAAAGTTATAAAATATAATTTTGCAGAGTTATAAAATAGCGTTATTTTTGTAGCTTATGAAAGCAAAGCGAAAATATATTCTTGTACCATTCGATTATTCGGATTACTCAATAAAAGCGGGTTTATTAGCATTCGATTTAGCTAATAAATTTGGTATAGAAATAGTGTTTTTGCACGCATATAAAAATGAAGAATCCGATGTGTCTGAAGCTGCTAATAACGCAAAAGACTTTTATGATAAAGAAATAAAAGCAGGGCGTTTACCTGATGCATCATATTCTTTTGTATTACGTAAAGGTATTCCTGAAGATGAAATAAAACGCTTTATCAGAGGAGATGAACCATTGGTAATTATTATGGGAACACGTGGTAAAGACCGCAAAATCAACGATTTAATTGGAAGCGTTACTGCAGAAGTTATGGATATAAGCGAAGCTCCGGTTTTTGCAGTTCCTGAGAGTGTTGAATTAAAGTCTTTTAATGAAATTGAAAATATAGGCTACGCTACAAGTTTAAGCGATCCTGATTTAAAAGCATTTGAAAGCATGATGGAATTTATGAAGCCTTATAAATTTACAATTATGTTTGTTCATATTTTGGAGTCAGGGGAACCTGCATCTTTATATAAAGGTAAAATAGATTATTTACAGAACTACATAAGTGACAAATATCCAAACATTAATACTGCTTTTAAATTAATTCCTGCAGAAAAATCTTTAGCAGTAGAATTAAATGATTACTATGTAGCAAATCAAATTGATGTATTGGCTGTAAAAAGTAATCACAGAAATATTTTCTCAAGAATATTTGTAGCAAGCTTAGCAAAGAAATTAGTTTTTCAAGCTAAAACTCCGTTGATAGTTTTACATTAAATTATTATTAATAA
>RZYM01000136.1 GCA_009930305.1 Bacteroidia bacterium | reverse complement strand
GATTGGTGGACTATTAAAGAAGATATAGAGAAAATAGCTAAAGAATATCCAAGAGTTAAGTTTGTTGTTGGTGGAGCTAAGTTTGAAGGTATATTTAAAAACATAGACCCTAAACAAGTTGAATATTGGGGCTGGGTAGACGCAACTGGACACGGATATAGGGTAGCGATGATGGACTTAGACTTAGCGATAATTCCATTAAAAGACAGCTCCTTTAATTCTAATAAGTCTTGTATTAAGTTTTATGAGTTTAGCTCATTAAAAGTTCCCACTATTTGTTCTAATGTTCCGCCCTACAGTGATGAAGCACCAAAAGAAAGCCTAACTAATAATTTTTATGAGAGTATTAAATACTACATAAAAAATACTGATAAGGCTAAAGAAATGGCTGAAAAGAACTATAATTGGGTTATGGAGAATAGAAAACAAGAATATATAAGCAAAGAATTGTATAATAAATTAAAAGAAGTAAATGAAAATCTTATTAACAAACAATCATCTTAGTCAATTGGGTGGAACAGAAACTTGGGTATATACAATGGCTCAAGAATTAAAGCGTAGAGGTTATCAAGTAGGTGTATATACAAAAGCTAAAGGATATGTAAGCGAACTTTTAAAAGATTTAATAGACGATGAACCTAAAGGATACGACTTAGCACTTATCAATCACAACACCTGTTTAGATGTTGACGCTAAGTTTAAGATATTTACTTCTCACGGAACAGTCCCAACACTAGAAATACCATATAAAGGAGCTGATGTGTATGTAGCGGTAAATGAAAATGTAGCTAAAAAGCATAATATAGACACGATTATTAAAAATCCAATAGATACAGAACTTTTTAAACCAATCACCGAGATTAAAGATAAACCAGAAACAATACTTGCTATAACAGAAGAAAAACTTGATTTACCATATAATGTTATTTATCCAGACAGGCGTAAAATGAATATGCCAGAGCTTATCAATAAAGCTGATATAGTTATAAGTCTTGGCAGGGGTTGTTTAGAGGCTATGAGTTGTGGAAGACCAGTTATAACTTGGGATAAGCGACCATATTGGGAAGCAAGAGGTGATGGATATTTAGACGACTTAGGAAAACTAAAAGGAAATGTCGCAGGAGAATATTTAAGAACCGACATCAAATTAGAAGAAGAAATTAAAAAGTATAACAAAGAAGATGGAAAAATAAATCGTGAGTATATCTTAGAAAATCACGATGTTAAAAAGATAGTAGATAAATATTTAGAAATATATGAGCTATCAAGAAAGATACCTAGCTCACCAGAAGCGTAAAAAGGAGAGCTTACAAGGTAAATACGAAAAAGAAAAGACTTATAGTGCTAAGGAGGTAAAGACAGTAAAAGAAATATTTAAAAACAGAAACTCCTCAAGAGTATTTAATGGAGAAAGCGTAGATTTAAAAGAGATACTTGAGATGGTAGAAACTAGCCCCTCAAGTTGTGATAGAAAGGGAGTTAGTTATAAAATAATAGAAGAACGAGCAGACAAAGATTTATTAAGCGGACTTCTAGTAGGTGGTGTAGGTTGGGTAAATAGAGC
>RZYM01000135.1 GCA_009930305.1 Bacteroidia bacterium | reverse complement strand
TAAGTTGATCACCTATTGCCAATGCTTTCTGCGGATCCTGCCATTGAATAGTTTCTATTCCTGATGATTCCGACTTCGTATTATCAAATTCCACATTCTCCAACGGTCCTTCCCATGTTTTCCCATTATCACCACTTACAAAAAGAGTAGTACCGGAAAAATATTTCTCAGGATAGTCAAATAAATAGGAAACATCAATAGCATTCCCGTTTTGCTGAGCCGTAACTCCTGATATCGTCTGTGCCTGCAAATGAGTACAAACCGCCAGGAATAAAATAGTAATTACGATATGTATTTGTTTTAGCATAGTTTAAAAATTTCAAAATTAACTTTTGGGTAAAAAGCAACATTCTCACCGAATATTCATTCTATATTTTTGATGCAGCGAATGGAAAAGCCATGGGAGTAGTCGCTCTCTCCATAATGTAGGGCATGGCTATCATCGAAAAGCATTGGCTCATTCCATTTAAGTGGTAAGGAGATGGCTCTCATGTCACGGGATTGTCATTGGGAATTATATTTATCAGAACCTAATAAAACCAAAATGAATATTTGATTTGTTTTCATTTTCTTAAACGTTTTGTATGAAGAGATAATTTTTCATTTGTCCAGGCTTCTTTATGTCCTTTAACTCTTTTTGCTTTCATTGTCACATTATTTATTACATGAAAGAAAAAAGTGTATTCTTCATTATCCTTTTTCGCATATACAATTATCTGATCTTTATTAATTTGTTCACAACTATCAAAATAATAAAACTTGTTTCCTGTACGAATTCTTGTACCACCATTATATTTCCTTATAGAATAGTTCCATAAGGTATTTACATACCATTCACCATACAAACTTTCCGGGAATTCACATGCGACCCGTTCATTATTATTAGTTTCCGTGTATCCTTCATTTTTTAACGTTTGTAAATTTTTAATACATCGAATTGAATAGCCATGTGACATGCCATAGTGATTCCTATTCATTTTGTATCCTGTACCAAACCTAATACGCCATCCTTGACCGTCGTTAAATTTAGTAGATGTCCACCAATTTCCTAAATAGCCAATGCCAAAAAACCCTCCATTAGAAGAACGAAGACCACCAGGAATACCTGAAAAACCACTTTGGTTATTACCGTTTTTATTATTATCCCATCCATAAGCTGACTTTAAAAAATTTCCTGCATCATATCCTTGCCAACCTATTGAGTCCCATACATTATGACCAACTCCATACTTGGTATCCACTGTACCTTTAAGAATCTTCCACTCCTCGTCACTCGGTAAATGCCAGCCATCAGGACAAATACCTTGACCTTTACTTTTATCACGCTCCCAATTCGAAGCAATGGCAGCAGCATAGGTGTACAATGCGCCATATTCACTATTGGTATTATTGTCGTAATAACAATAGGCTCCATCCGTATTATTGTTTTTTAATTTTACCCAGGCAGTACTATCAGTAACATAAGCTATAGGACTCCCATTGGGGTAATGTGTTACCTTCAGGTTCTCCTGCATCCAGCACTGCTTGCCTATTTTTACAGTAGAATAGATATTACCATCGATGTCCGTTACAGTAGATGGACAA
>RZYM01000134.1 GCA_009930305.1 Bacteroidia bacterium | reverse complement strand
AAATTGAATTATTGCATTCATATGTTTATTGTCCGCCTGTCATCTTGTCGATGAAGGCTTTACCATTTTTAATTACCCAAAAACCAAAAAGTCCCCACAAAGCCCATTTAATAATTGTTTTAATGGCGAAGAATAATTGATTAGTTTTTTCGGCATTAACTGTTCCCAGAGTTGAGCTAGAAGTAAAAATATCTTTACCCCATAAAACAACCGTGGCGGTCGAGGTCCCTGTAGTTGGAATTTGAGCGGTTAAATTTCCATTTACCGGCGAAAGAAAAGCAAGTTCCGACATAACATCTTTATTAGCACTTGCTTTCCAGGTATCATTTAAATTAGTGTAAATATTAAAAGGGAAGACATTTTTTAATATATTTCCCGCCTTATAAATTCCGTCAGTTGCCAGGGTTGTGAATTTATTTCCGGCAATAATAAAACCTAATTTAAATTTACAGCCAATGACTGTTAAATTAAGGGCTGGTACATCAATACCAAATATTTCTGGCGGTGGTGTATTCCAATCATCTTCACTGCAAGCTGCTTCATACATAACCGCATCGTCATAAAAAGGATTAGTTGAGCTAGCGGCTAAAATATCAGCCACGGTAGGAATTTCAGTCGGTTGCCAATTAACCGTTACTACATGAGGAATAGTTGTTGTCGCTTCTACGTCTCCTAAAGCAGGCGACCAATATGCTGCCAAATGTCCAATTACCTCGTAATGAACATAACCAGTCGTTGAAGCGTTTCCCGTTAAAGTAAAATAACTATTGCCATTTGATTTGCTTGTGAAAAAGCCAGTTGTATCGATAATTGTGCTAGTAGCAATAAATGTACTGGTAGACCAATCGGGGCTAATTTCTTTTATTTCAATATAATCATAAGGGGTAAAAACATCTTCGTTGTATAGATAACGAACAATAGCGGTTGATTGATTAGAAAAATTATAAGGATTAGAGAAAAAGAATAAACTGATATTATTAGCGTTTGGGTTGCTAGCACATTCACCGCAATCAACTGGGCAAGTAGAGCAATTTTCTATTTCTGTATGACAGAAAGTATCGCCACAATAATACGGTGAAACATATTCTCCGTAATTTAGAACTACAATTCCTAAAACAGAAATATAACCAGGGTTACCATCCGACCAAGAAAAAGATTGTCCTGGCAAATCTTGAATTTTATAAGCTGAAGAAATTCCAACTCCAAAATTCCAACCTTGACCGACAGCACCGTTGGTAAGAGTAAAGCCTGACGGAGGTGTTACTGATTCATTACCGGACCAAAACCAAGAAACCACCATTGAATTATCATTTGTTAAACTTACATACCCAGAATCTTTTGAATAACCGTTATTATATGGAGTCGTTACCCAGGGATTGTTTTGGTCGACGTTACAATAAACTTGAATTTGAGCGGCTTGGTCATTTGATCCGTTCCAATGAAAGTTTAAATAATGAGTGCCTGCTTCAGGGCTTAATAAAGAAAAAACATATCCACCCATATTGCTTTTAATTGGACCGCTTGACCAAGTATTCAGTTGTTGAGTCATTGAGATTCCGCCGTAATCTATCGCTACGGAATCGGAATACCAACCT
>RZYM01000047.1 GCA_009930305.1 Bacteroidia bacterium | reverse complement strand
GGACTACAAACTTTAGCTTATCAAGAAGGAACAACTTATGATGATTTATCTACATTCAGTGTTCCAAATCTAAGTGGTAGTATTGGTCAAGCATACATAAATATTGATAGCACTTTAAAAGCTTTACAAAACGAATATATAAGATTAAAAAAAGAAATAATTGGAAGATATATTTATATGGTTTAAAGCTAATAGTAAGGTTTATATTAACTTTATTATATAATATATATATGATTAAGAAATGTTTAAATTGTGGTAAAGAATTTAGTGTTCCTAAATGTTTAGAAAGAATAAAGTATTGTTCAAAAGAGTGTTATTGGGTAAAGGGTTTGAAAGAAAGGAAAGTTAGTGATGATACTAAAAAAAAGATTAGTAAATCTTTAAAAAAGAGACTTAAAGAACATCCACGAACAATAGATTTAGAAACTAGAAAGAAAATTAGTAATTCTTTAACAGGTAGGAAGAGACCAGATATATCTAAAGCAAATAAAGGAAGAGTAGCTTGGAACAAAGGTTTAACATATAATTTTACTTTTAAATTTAATAAATTACCTAAAAGATTAAGTAAGATTAAAGTTAAAAAATATCGTAAACAAAATCAAATTAAGCTTAAAAGATTAAGAAAGCCATTAAAACACTGTATGATAAATAATTCATATTGGACAGGTAAGAAAAGAAGTTTTGCAACTAAAGTTAAAATAAGTAGAACTAAAATTAATCAAAGAAGGTGTAAAGAAAAATCTACAAATTGGAAAGGTGGAATTACTAAACTAAATGAATTGGTTCGTAAGTTAGATAAAAATTATGAATTAATTAAAAGAGTTTATGAACGAGATAATTTTACTTGTCAAAAATGTGGATTAAGAAGTGGAAATGGTAAATCAGTTATATTAAATGCACACCATATAAAACCATTTAAAACTATTATGAGTGAAAATAATATAAAATCTATATATGATGCTTATAATTGTAAAGAATTATGGGATGAAGATAATTTAATTACACTTTGTGTTGATTGCCATAAAAAAATACATATTAGGGATAAAAAATGAGTTTCAATAGTCAAATAAAAGGTAATATTGATAATTTTTATACAAATACTGCAAAAGCAGGTTGTACAGTTACAAGAACACCTGTTACTAAGACATTTGACGAGACTTATGGTCAAGAGACTCTAACAGAAGGAACTTCAGAGAGTATAGATGTTTATATGACTAGAAACTATCCTAATGAGTTTTTTATTGCAGAAGAAGGTAAAGTTGAGAAAGGCGATGCTTTTATCATGGTTAAATCTACACAGACTTTAAATGTTGATGATGTTATAACTTATGATAACAAGAAGTTCAGAGTGAAAAACAAATATAGAGTTTTAGTAAATGGTGTTTTATGTGCCACACAGGGTAATTTATTTTTAATTGAGAACTTATGAAAGTAAATATGGAATTGTTATTTGAGGCAATGAAGTATAGTCTTGTTGAGAGTCTTAAAAATAATTGTCCACAACACGACGGAGACCTTAAAAGAAGTATAAGAGCAATTAATAATGATGAGAAGCTACAGATTTATGCTTTAAACTATGCTTGGTATGTTGAGAAAGGAACTGCACCTCATTGGACAAGTGTAGAAAACCTAAAGAAATGGGCAAAAGACAAATGGGGCGATGAGAAGTTGGCTTATGCATTACAACGACATATTGCACTTTATGGAACAAGACCACATGAGTTTATAAGGAAGACCTTTAAGAAAGACTTTAAGAAAATATTAAAAGACGGACTCCAAACAGAAGGAGTTATAACATTTGAATAATACCAAGAGGTTTATACAATGGGATATATTAGTTTATTAAATGTAAAAAGAGAATTACTGAATTTATTAAGAAATTCAGATGTTTTTAGCACAACTACAAGAAGTGTTACTACTTATACTGATAACTTTACTGCAACTGGTGGAGCAGAGACTTTTACATTAACTAAGACCATTTGTAGAAACATAAGAAGTGTGAAGGTTAATTCCACAGCAATTAACTTTGGTAAAGACTACACTTTAAATTATACTAACAATAACATTGTATCAGTGAGCATTACAACTCTTTCAGTTTCAGACTCTGTTGCTATTGAGTATGATTACAAAGCAACTTCAGGTTCTAAGATTTATCCTGACTATCCAAGACAAGACCTTACAATTAGTCAATACCCAAGAATGGGATTTGATTATTCTGATTATACTAAAGATACTGCTGGTTTTGGTAATGTCAATGTTAGCAATATAGATTTTATTATTAAAATTCTAGCAGTCACAACACAGGACTGTGATGAGTATTTAGACACTCTTAATCAATACATTATAAATAATCAAAATACTTTATATTATTTAGACCATATCAAGCCAATTGAAATAACTCCAGCTGAACCTGTATCTATAAGAGCAAATAATAAAGTATTTCAAGTATCTATGAGAGTAAGAGCAAGAAACAATTATGAAATAAATTAGGTGATTATAATGGCAAATGTACCAAAAACTGCAGGAATTTCTTCATATGTTTTATGGGGAAAAGAAACAAATTTCAAAACAGCAGCTACTACTGATAGCCACTTTGGTTTAGACACTAACTTTTCAGCAAATTTAAGCAATAACTTAAATGCTAGAAGAGGTATGAAAGGCAGTGCTACAAGTGGTAGAGATGTTCAAAAATTCATAGCAGGTAAGTCTGTTTATAATATAACTATGGAGTTTGATTTAAACGACCCTAGCTTTTTAGAGCATTTATTAGGAGATAAAACAGGAAGTGCATATTCAGGAGCAGACATTCCAAGTTCTTTAACAATTGCAAACTGCATAGACAACGACACAACAGATAGAGATGAGATTTACACAGGTGTAGTTTTAGATTCTGCAACCATAAGAGGAGCAGAAGGTGAACCTATTACAGTTAATCTATCCGCAATTGCAGCAACTATGGATAAAGATACAACTCTAACTTCAAATGTTGCAATTAATTCAAATAGTCCTTTTACATTCACAGAAGCTACATTTGAATTACCAAATGGAACTGCAATTAATAATATTGTAGAGAGCTTTGAATTAACAGTTAATAATAATTATACAATGCTATATGGTAGCAATAGAGAAGCACAAAACTATGTTCCAGGAGCAAGAGAATATAGCTTAAAACTATCCACAAAATACGTAGATGATGGTTTATTAGAAAAAGCATTAGGTGGTTCTACAATCGCAGCAGATGAACCAACACAAAATGCCACAGTTGAGATTTTATTAACTAGACCTAATAACGATACTTTAACTATACTAGGAACAGTTGCACCAATAGACAACTATAGCCTATCTGCACAACTTAACAATCCAATAGGCGAAGACATAGATATTAGAATCCAAACTATGACTATTACAGAAAGCTTAGCATAATTGGACAAGTGTCCAATATTTTAAGAATAAATAACCAAGAGGTGTTTATATGAAGAAAATAGAAATCCCTGAAGTTGGGGAAGTTGTTATCAGAGAAATTGATAACGATGATAGAGAAATAATACAAAACAAAGGTAGTGAGTTTAAGCTCGTGCCTATTCCTAATACTAATAAATTTAGAAATGTTTCAGTTCCTAAGATTGGTAGTGTTACAAAATACACATTTATTTTAGGAATTGCAGAAGCTCCATTTTTCAGTGACAAGATTGATGATAAGGGCTTTAATGATGCGAAACTAGAAAAAAGACTACTTGAATATAAGAAGATTAACTACAAGATTGTAGAAACTTTAATTCCTTATATTGCAGAGATTAACCAAGTAGACGAAGGAGAACTTAAACAATTAAAAGACAACTTGCAATGATTTATGATAAGGGTATGAAGATAACCGATACTAAGGTTACTTCTTTACTTGCAGAAGCACATATCTGCAAGACCTATAACTTATCATTGGAGCAAGTAAGAAAATTACCAACCAAGAAGTTTTTAGAAATGAGCTTAGTTGCTCAATATGTGAATAGGGTGTTATAATGGCTGAAGATAGATTGATAGTAGAACTAGTAGACAAGACTAGCTTAACAGGAATGACTGGGGCTAGTGGTGATGCATCAAGCATAGCTGGTGGTACTGGAAAGTCAACAGGTAAGGGTGTTTTAGGAGTTTTAGGTAAACTCGCAGCTGGAATTGCAGTAATTACAAATATTCTTTGGGCATTTAAACCTATTCTTAAGTTAATGGGACAATTTCTTAAAATGATAGGAGTTATGCTTCAACCATTAGCTGAAACAATTACATTAATGCTAAGACCGATTTTAATACTTATGAGACCAATTGTTCAATCATTTTATACAATGCTACAACCTTTTATGGATTTAATTAGAAGTGCTAGTCAAATGGCTAACCAACAAGCATCTTCAGGAGACATAGGTGGTTTAATAACTACAAGTACATTTATGTTAGAAACTATATTAAAGCCTTTTGTAATTTTATTGGCTAATACATTTGGTAAATTAATTTTTATTGAGGGTGCTAAACTAATTAAAAATTTATTAATTGAAATGGTAACTAACTTATTAGCTCCTACATTTGCAGTGATTGATGCATTATTTAAAACCGACTTAGTAAATTCATTAATGATTAGTAAAGAGACTTTAATAAAAAATTCAGATGCTGCTCTAAATGAATGGGGTCAAAAAATGGATGAAAGCACAGCTGATGTTTTAGAAACTATGTATATGACTCAAGCAAATAAACTAGCAACTCTAGAAGCTGGTTTTAAATCAGGTCTTCAAACTGCTCTAGTTGACCCTGTAGCAGATGCTGTTAAAAAAATAAATGCAGAAACTGATAAAATTAAAATAAGAAGTTCAAGTTCAAGAAGTAGTAGTTCAAGTATAGATTACAGTGCTATATTTACAAGTCCATCAAATTATCCATCTACTTCAAATGCAGGACAAACAACTTTAAATATTTTAACAAGAAATCAGTCTGTAAGAAATTTAGGAGATTGGATAAGCAGTATAAGTAACTAAAAGTGATTAAATATGGCTGTTACATTAACAAGAAGTGGAATAACTTTCACATTTTTAATAGAAGAAATATCTTCAGTTAAAAGTAGAACTTCTCAAATGCCTGATAGAGTTTCAATTACAGGAACTGGTGCAATGGGTGCTTTTATTTATAACTATGAAGGAGCTACTAAAGATATTACAGTTACAGGATATTTAATTGATGCTAATACTTCAAGAACCTCAACAGGTAGCATTACTACAATTGCAGAGCAAAAGAAATGGCTAGAGGGTCTTTTTGCAGGTTCAAACACAAAGATTACATTTAGCAGTAACTACGAAGCAGAGACTCCAGATACAGAAACAGGTTTTGTTCTTCCTTATGTTACACATTATAAAAATACTACTGTTATAGGTGGAACCATTGATTTTGAAGAAATTGAAGGTGAAGTTAATTGGTTACCTTTCACAATGACTTTAATGGTGGGTGCTTAGATTGGCAGATGGAACTCCAACTCTAACTAAAATCACAATTGATTCAGTTGATGTTACTGATTACTTAAATACTTGGACAACCACAGACCAAAATGGCTCTGATTTTATTCAGTCAATTGCAGTTTATCTTTCACGAGATATGTCTGATGTTATTACACTAGATGATACAATTATAGGTAAAGAGATAATTGTTCAAAGAGGTGTAAGTTCTGCAACTGAAAACTATGTTTTTAGAGGTGTAGTTGTAAGCTATAGTAAGCTAAGTGGTATGGTTACAATTACTGGACACGATAAATTATATCTTGCAACTAAAAGAGTTATAACTTATAGTTTTGATAAGGATATAGACACAGAAGCTGGTGTTATTTCAGAAATATTTAAAACAATTGTTAATGATTATACTACTTTAACAGCAGATGATGATTCAGTTCAGTCTTCAGGTAGCACTTTAATTCTTTCTAAGTTTATCTGTAAGTCCGAGAAAGTATATACCAAATTAAAGACTTTAGCAGAAGCATTAGGTTGGTTATTTTATTATAACCCAACTGACGATAAAGTGCATTTTGAGCCTAAGGGATTTGTTAATAATTCAACAGTAGTTCAAACAAATGTGAATATTAAAGAACCTCCTCAATGGATATCTGATGAAAGTGAGTTGTATAATGTTATAAGAATGGACGGAGCTGTCCAAGAAGTTCAGACAAAAGAATCTGGACAAATAGGTGTGACTTCAGGATACACAACTAGTAGTATTCAGTTAAACTTTGAACCAATTGCAGTTCAGTTATTATTAGATTCAAGCAATCCACCAACTACAGAAAGAACTTTAGGTGTTGTAAATGCAACTACTAGTTATGATTATTATGTGGATAGAACTAAAAAGCAAATTATATTTAATACTTCAGAATACACACCAAGTTCAAGTGATTATGCAATTGTTAACTATGTATATTCAAGACCAACTCCTGTTCAAGTAGACGACCCTGATAGCATTGATACTTATGGAATTAAAGAAATCACAATTAAGAAGTCTGAAATAAAAGAAGTTGATGATGCTGAAGTTTATGCAACACAATACTTAGAAGACCATAAAAATCCTATTCTATCTGCAGAATTAAAGGTGACTAACATAAAAGACCTAGATATTGGTCAACAGGTTAGAGTAATTGATACTGACCAAGGTATTGATGATTATTTTAAGATTATTAAGCTAAAAAAAGAATATCCATATAGATATGATACAATTAAAGTGACTTCTGATATTTTAGATGAAACTGATTATAGATATTCTATTTCAAAGAGAATAAGTGAACTAGAGAAAGAAAACCAAGACGACTATGATACTTTGGTTCAAATTAAGAGCTTTACTGAAGATATAATTATTGAAGAAAGTTATTTAGAGATTGAAAAAACTGACTTACAAGGAGATACTTTGGTTTTTGATAATCCAATAAATGGTATTCTTGATAGCTTTTATTTTGATGACCCTACTCAAGGTTTTATTTTAGGTAGTAGTGTTTATGGTGTGTTAGGAACTAATAAGTTAGGAGTAACAAACTTTACAACTTATACTGACCAAATTATACACCCAGGAAATAGATATATTGAGCTTTTTATTGATGAGGACTTTAAAAATGCTTCAACTACAGCAGACTGGGACACAACTAATAATCAATTAGAAGTTACAAATGGCGAAGAAGCTATAAGTGAATCTTTTGCAATTGACTTAGAAAACGACGATGTAGCATTTACAAATGTTAAGTTCACAATTGAAGGAACAGATTTAGATAACCTAACATATTACATAGGCGAATATGATAACTCAAGCATAACCTATACAGAGATTACAACAAGTGGAACTTCAACTTCAAGAAGTTCAGAGTTTTTATTTTTAACCAACACAAATAAATACGGTATAAATTGGAAAGTTACTCCTAAAGCCTTATCAAATCCATTTCCTACTCCATTTGGGAGTTGGGGTAAAAGTAATTCAGGAGTAATTACAAATTTAAAAATTGAATATGATGTTAATTAAGGTGATTAGATGGCAACAATAAGTTTGGGCTCAACTGAGTCAAGTGGATTTTTATATGTAGACTTTGAGGATATTAAAGCAGTAATTGATGGATTAGATGACGGAACTTCTATTAGTGCATCATTAGGCGCAAAATTAGAAAATATATCAGAGGACACAACTCCAGAACTTGGCGGGGAATTAGACTGTGGTGCAAATTCAGTAGGGTTTACAATGCAAACTGCAACAGGAGATGGGACTACTACTATTGACTGGAAGCTCGGGAATAAGTTTAAGTTTACATTTGGCGCACAGAGTGAAACCTTTACATTTACTGCTCCTACGAAA
>RZYM01000019.1 GCA_009930305.1 Bacteroidia bacterium | reverse complement strand
GAATTGTTGTATTCCGGTGGTTTGCGGTTAAGCGAACTGCTGAATATTGAAATTTGCGATGTCGATTCTACCGACATGGTGATTCATATCCGCATGGCAGAAGGGAAAAAAGATAGAAAAGTGATGCTGTCGAAAGTATTGTTGACTGACTTAAAAACCTATTTTAAGGAATACCAACCTGTTAAATATCTTTTTGAAGGACAAAACAAAGAACAGTATTCCGCCAAAAGTGTGCAAAATGTAGTAAAATTTGCTGCTCAACGTTCCGGAATCGCTAAACATGTTACGCCGCATACGCTCCGCCACAGCTTTGCCATCCATCTATTAGAAAGCGGCACCAACATTCGTTTTATCCAAGAACTGTTGGGGCATCAATCTGTAAAAGCCACAGAGATTTACACGCATATTGCCGATATTTCAAAGTCAGCAATCAGAAGCCCATTGGATATGCTGTAACGAATAGGTATCAATCAAAAAAGGCGTAACCTTTTGGGTTACACCTTTTTGCTTATGATTAGTCTTTCGACTTTTATTTCGCTTTTGCTATGCAAAACCGCAATAACTTTCTCGTCTCGGCAATGCTCAAGTAAACTTGGTATTGCTCTCGGCTCGTCGTTATTTTACTTCTTCAAAGTCGGCGTCTTGTACGTTGTCGCCATTGTTTGATGAAGAACCTGCATTATCTTCTTGCTGAGCGTTGAAGTCAGGACCAGCTTGCTGTCCAGCACCTTGAGCGCCACCTGCATTAGAAGCATTGTACATATCTTGACTTGCTGCGTGGAAGGCATCGTTCAACTCTTTCATTGAAGCATCAATATCATCAATGTTTTGGTTTTTGTGAGCCTCTTTCAATTTTTCCAAAGCAGACTCGATAGGAGCCTTTTTGTCAGCAGGAATCTTATCACCAAGTTCTTTAAGTTGTTTTTCTGTTTGGAAAATCATACCATCAGCTTGGTTCAATTTGTCGATGCGCTCTTTCTCTTTCTTATCAGCATCAGCGTTAGCTTCAGCTTCAGCCTTCATACGCTTGATTTCATCTTCGCTTAAGCCAGAAGATGCTTCAATACGAATATTTTGCTCTTTACCGGTTGCCTTATCTTTTGCAGATACCTTCAAGATACCATTGGCATCAATATCGAATGTTACTTCAATTTGAGGTATGCCACGTGGTGCAGCAGGAATTCCGTCTAAGTTGAACATACCGATTTGCTTGTTGTCGCGTGCCATTGGACGTTCACCTTGCAATACATTGATTTGTACCGATGGTTGATTATCGCTGGCAGTTGAGAATGTCTCCGATTTACGAGTAGGTATGGTAGTGTTGGCATCAATCAATTTTGTCATAACGCCACCCATTGTTTCAATACCTAACGATAGAGGAGTAACATCCAACAACAACACGTCTTTTACTTCACCGGTTAAAACACCACCTTGAATAGCAGCACCAACAGCTACAACTTCGTCAGGATTAACACCTTTACTTGGAGTTTTACCGAATATTTTCTCTACAATTGCTTGAATTGCAGGAATACGAGACGAACCACCAACCAAGATAACCTCGTTAATATCGTTGTTGGTAAAACCGGCATCACTCATTGCTTTTTTACATGGTTCGATAGTAGCCTGTATCAATTTATCAGCTAATTGCTCAAACTTAGCACGGCTTAATGTCTTAACCAAGTGCTTTGGTATACCATTAACCGGCATGATATACGGCAAGTTGATTTCTGTTGAAGTTGAACTTGACAATTCGATTTTTGCTTTTTCTGCAGCCTCTTTTAAACGTTGCAAAGCCATAGGATCTTGACGAAGATCTAAGCCTTCATCGTTTTTAAATTCGTCAGCCAACCAGTCTATAATAACATGGTCAAAGTCATCACCACCAAGGTGAGTATTACCATTTGTAGACTTAACCTCAAATACACCATCACCCAACTCAAGTATAGAAATATCGAAAGTACCACCACCAAGGTCAAATACTGCGATTTTCAAATCTTTTTGAGTCTTGTCCAAACCATAAGCTAAAGCAGCAGCAGTAGGTTCGTTTACAATACGTTTAACCTTTAGACCTGCAATTTCGCCGGCTTCTTTAGTTGCTTGGCGTTGTGCATCGCTAAAGTATGCAGGTACTGTAATAACAGCTTCTGTAACTTCGCTTCCAAGATAATCTTCTGCTGTTTTCTTCATTTTTTGAAGTATCATTGCAGAAATTTCTTGCGGTGTGTATAAACGACCGTCAACATCAACACGTGGTGTGTTGTTTTCGCCTTTTACAACTGTGTAAGGTACACGTTGTATTTCTTTTTGTGTTTGATCAAAAGTTTCACCCATGAAACGTTTGATTGAAAATATAGTATTTTTAGGGTTTGTGACAGCCTGACGTTTTGCAGGATCACCAACCTTACGCTCGCCACCATCGATAAATGCAACTATTGATGGAGTTGTACGTTTGCCTTCACTATTTGCGATTATGACAGGCTCATTGCCTTCCATAACAGCCACGCATGAATTTGTGGTTCCTAAGTCGATACCAATAATTTTTCCCATAATTGTAAATTTATTTTGTTATTTAATTCTGATTTTCAAATCACACTATTTATAAGACAAAATTTATGCCAAAGTAATTATTACTGACAAAGTGGCATTTATTTAATCATCTATAAAGTAGAAGTCTTATCTTTGCATAAAATATTAAAACATGAAAAGAATATCCATATTGTGTGCTTTTGTTGCTTTAGCGTGCACTTCTTTGTTTGCAAATTCAAATATTGTGCCAATGGATGGAAGTAAATATGCTCGTTTGTCTGAAGATAAAACATTTATTTCGACCGGCGATTATAAAACCGGAAAAGAAGATACTTTGTTGGTGTTCTCAAAGATGCGTATTAATCCTTTAGATAGTGTAGAGGCATTCTTTTTCAGTCCTGATGTTAATAGGATATTATTACGTGCATCATTCGAAAATTATTATGTTTATAAGATAGAGAGCCGTCGCTCTGACAAGCTTTCCACAACAGGTTCTCAGTCAAAGCCCATATTTTCGCCTGATGGTAAGAAAATTGCTTTTGTAAGAGGACATAATATATATGTAAAAAGACTTGAATACGATACAGAAGTAGTTGTTACTGAGGATGGAAGTGAGTCTGTATATAATGGTTTGCGTAGTCCGGAGTTTGAAAAAGCATTTGGAACAGATGTTACAATGGAATGGTCGCCCGATGGCATGTATCTGCTATATACAAAGAACGAAAATGTATATATGTATAGCATGCAATACAAATGGAATAAGCTTATCACATTAACAGATAAAGATGCATATTATATAACTCGTATTGCCTGGACATCGAAACCGGAAACTTTTTCGATAATGTATCTGAATAGGGCACAGACTATTTTGAGAATGGCTAAGGTTGATGCTGCATCATTAGTTGCAAAACGCGTATATGAATATATTGAAGATCGTTATATAAGCCCTGATGTGGCATCATTCGTAATGTTCTTTCCCGAAAATGATAATTTTGTAGTTTTGGAAGAAAGAGACGATTATACAAATCTCCATTTATATTCGCCGGCAGGATCATTTATTAAAGCATTGGCAAAAGGTGATTATGATATTACTAAAGTATATGGTTATGATGCAACATCACAAAGAATTTTTTATCAATCAACAGAAAATGGCCCTGACAATCGCGGCATATATGCAATAGGAGTTCAAAATGGTAAAAAAACGGCATTATCTGTTACTAAAGGAACAAATGACGCATCTTTTTCAGCCGACTATAAGTTTTACGAATTAAGACATAGTGCAATCAATTCGCCTGACAAATATTCGATATGTGATATCAAAGGTGCTGAATTACGCATTATAGAGCAAAATACAGTATCAGAAATATTGCATAAAGAAATGTATGATTTTTGTGGCATGTCGGGTTGGATTTTGAGAAAAGACACATTAAAGCATCCTTTGGTAATTTGGGTTACAGAAGCAAAAAACCAGTGGAATATGGATTTTGCATATCGTTTGGTAAATGAAGGTTATACCGTTGCTGCTGTAAATACCAGAGGTACAATAGGATATGGTGAACGTTTTAAAAAGGCAATTTATGGCGATATGTTCGTGATACCTGCTCAAGATTATGCACTTGCAGCTCGTTGTTTAGTTGAACAAGGAAAGGCTGATGCGGCAAATATGTTTATTATAGGTAGCGGATTATCTGGTGGTGTTGTTTTGGCAGCATTGTCACAATCTGATTCTCCATTTAAAGGAGGAATTGCGATTGCTCCAGTAACCGATTTAGCATCATACAATATTGCAGAAGTTGAACGTTTGATGCAGGCAGAAGGAGCTACCTTAGGTTACAAGACAAACTCTGCAATATATAATGCAGCAAATATTAAAGGGAAACTGTTGTTAGTCCATGCAATGAATGATAAGTCTATGACTATAGACAATACACTAAAATTGACAGAGGCTTTGGTTAATGCTAATGTGCAATTTGATATGCAATTGTATCCTAATAAAGATGAGAATTTTACCATGGGGCTGACAGAGAACCATGTTTTTGGCAAAGTAATGAACTTTTTAAAAATAAACACAAAACAATGAAACCAACTTTGTATGTTATGGCTGCCGGTATGGGTAGTCGTTATGGAGGTCTAAAACAGATGGACGGCCTAGGCCCAAGCGGAGAGACCATTATTGATTATTCTATTTATGATGCAATAAAAGTAGGATTCGGAAAGATAGTTTTTGTTATTCGACATGATTTTGAACAAGATTTTCGCAATATAGTAGTTGCAAAATTTGCTTCAAAAATCCCGGTAGAAATAGTTTTTCAAGATTTGAATAATTTGCCTAAGGGTTATACCGTGAATCCGGAAAGAGTAAAACCATGGGGAACAAATCATGCCGTATTAATGGGTAAAGACATTGTTAAAGAACCATTTGCAGTAATCAACGGAGATGATTTTTATGGTAGAAATTCATTCCAAGTTTTGTGTGATGAACTAACGAGAATGGAAGGTAAAAAAGGACAATATTGCATGGTCGGATTCCCTGTAAAAAATACATTGTCAGAAAGCGGTACCGTTTCGCGTGGAGTATGTAAAAAAGATGCTCAAGGTTATTTGACTTCTATTGTTGAACATACTAAAATCGAAGATATTGATGGTAAAATTATCAATACAAACGAAGATGGCTCTAAGACAGAAATCATGCCTAACGTACCTGTATCAATGAATATGTGGGGCTTTACACCAGATTATTTCGAATATTCTATCGAGTTCTTTAAAGAATTTTTGAAAGTCAGTGAGAAGAGTTTAAAGGCAGAGTTTTATATCCCCACAATGGTAGACCATTTAATAAATACAGCTAAAGCTAAGGTTAAAGTTTTAGATACAGAATCAAAGTGGTTTGGAGTGACTTATGCAGCTGATAAAGAAAGTGTTCAACAAAAACTTAATGAACTGATAGATAAAGGCATGTATCCGTCAAATTTGTGGAAATAATGAAATTCAGTTATTGCTTTTCAATCCCATTGTTATTGCTATTATGTGCTTGTAGCTGTTCAGAGCCGAATTATAATTACGATAACTTGATAGGTAAATGGTATATTAGCTATTATCCTTTTTATCAAAGTTGTGATATGGGTTCTTGGGTTAAGCTAGATGCTAATGGTACTTGTGAAGCATTAATTCTTTGTAATGATCCTAACAACATGATACAAGGCACATGGAGTAGAGAAGGTACTAAATTGATATTAGATTGTCAATTAATTGAAGCAATGGATAAAAATTGTGATATTACATCTCTGACCGAAACAGAATTAAAATTCAATACTAATGTATATTCAATACAGGCAGAGATACAGCTAACAAAATAATTATTAATATATTTGAGATACAAAAACGGGGTTCACATTATGACGTGAACCCCGTTTTTTATAATTTATGTTTTGTGATTATTTTTTCGATTCCTTTACGGTAAACCAAAATAATCCTGAGATAAACAAACATGCGGCACATATAGCAAAAACAACTGTTTTGTCGGCTGTGGCATTAATAATTTGTCCCATTTTAAACGATGCCACCAATTGTGGTAACACAACTGATAAATTGAAAATACCCATATATAAACCCATTTTTGTTTGATCAACCTTTTCGCTCATAATAGCAAATGGCAAAGACACTACCGAAGCCCAACCGATACCGGCAATTGCCATAAGCGCATAATAAGATATTACAGAAGATGTTCCAAATAAGTAAATTCCAAAATATCCCAATGCCATAATAAGAATGCATATTGTATGAGTACGAACCATTCCAAAACGTTTAGCAGATCCATTAAGAACAAGGATAGGCAAAATAGCACTTACCAAACTCAAAATAAAAAATGCTATAGAGTTTACGCTACCAGCCATTTTTTCATCAAGTCCCATACTTTCTCTTAAATAGAAAAATGCGTATACAAACATAGTTTGAACACCTATCCACGTAAAAGAATGAGCAAATAGTACTTTTTGAAATTCGTTTGAATTATCATTGCTACGCAATAAATTTGGAATTACTAAAAAAGCACTTAAAACAATTAATGCTATGCAAATACATTCAACAATATTTATAAAAAATCCGAAAACTTCAATACCATAGGTTATATTAAAACCAATAAGTTTTTCGCAGATAACATAAATTCCGTATACAAGCAAACCAATAAGAGGCAATAATGATTCGATAAAATCGCGTGCAGACGCTTTACTTTTTTGAGTATCATCTTTTACTACTTGTTGTAATTCGCGAGGTTCTTCTATTAAAAACGCAGGTATTATTGTTGCAAGAAGTGCAATACCAATACCAATGTAAATTAATGCTACGTTACCAAGCACACCGCCAATAAAATATGCAAGTACACCAAATGAACCTGAAATTGTTTGCATCCAAGTATATCCTTTGGCACGATTTTTCATGCTGGTACAATCGGCTATTAGCGAACGAGTTGGATTGAAACTTACATTTATACTCAAATCAAAAGTAAGTGCTACAATAACCGCTATAGAAAGCAAACCAGCTTGTGGATCATCGCCTCCAACAAATATTTTTTGTATAATTTCTAGATTGGGAAGTGCAAGCATCATTAAAGCGGCCAAAACGCCACCAATAATGATCCAAGGCCTACGTCTACCTCCCATAAACCACATATTATCACTAAGAGCACCAACTATGGGTTGCGCGATGATACCGGCTATAGGACCCGCGGCCCATACCAAGCCGATGTCTTCTATATTTAAACCGTATTTTGTTGATAGAATCCAACTTAAAGCTGAAATTTGCACCGATAAGGCAAATCCCATTGCAGTAGCCGGAAGACTGAGTATGGCATAGAACCAATTACTCATTTTTTTCTGCATGTTTAACATATTTCTGTTTTTAAGAGTTATAAGATTGGCAAAGGTAAAGATATTTTTTAAAATGATGCGTTGATATGTTCTATATAATCCAAAATTTCATCTTTCCCAAGTCCCGTTTCGGCTGAAGATATAAAAATAGGGGGAAGTGTTTCCCAATTTTCTAAAAGTTTAGTCTTGTAATTCTCAATATTTAATTTTAATCCATTCTTAGTTAATTTGTCTGCTTTTGTAAAAACAATGGAGAATGGAATGCTAATTTTTCCAAGCCATGAAACAAATTCCAAATCTATTTTTTGAGGCTCTAAACGGCTGTCTATAAGCACAAATAGATTAATAAGTTGCTCGCGTTGCATGATGTAATTTTTAATCAAAATTTCAATGTTTTTGCGAGTGTCCTTATTGACTTTTGCATATCCATATCCAGGAAGATCTACTAGATTCCATTCTTCGTTTACCAGAAAATAGTTTATTAATAATGTTTTTCCGGGTTTAGAACTTATCATGGCAAGTCCTTTAATGTTGGTCAAGTTATTAATTAATGATGATTTACCAACATTTGAACGACCAATAAAGGCATATTCATGTAGCTCTCCGTTTGGACATTGCCCTATTTCAGCACAACTCTTAACAAAGGTGGCGGTTTTTATTTTCATATATAATAGATGAAATGATTAGACCTAAAAAAGTAATTAAGCCGTTTATTATTAATAATTCGTATCCAAAGAAATTATTTGTGACTAATTGTATTATCAAACAAATAATAGGAGATAAACAAGCAATTATTGGAACAAATTTGTCGTGTATTTTCTTTTGTGTAAACATACCGAAAGTGAATAATCCGAGTAATGGACCATAAGTGTATGATGCAATTTTATATAACACGTCAATTATATTCCGGTTATCAATAGAGTTAAATAGAATCATTAAAACAACAAACAATAAGCACATAAAGATATGAGTATATTGTCTGATGCGTTTAGCTGTCTTTTCCTGTTTCTGCTCAGAGTGTAGCAAATCTACCGAAATAGAAGTCGTTAATGATATTAAAGTAGAGTCTGCACTCGAAAATGTAGCGGATACAATTCCTAGTATAAAGAATATTGTAGCACCCTGTCCAAGATACGAAAGTGAAATCGCATCGGGCAAAATATTGTCAGTATTGGCGGGTAAAATTTGACCATTGTTTGCGTAAATAATGCATAGCATCCATCCTAGGAAAAGAAATAATAGGTTAATAGGTATAAATGCGGCACCGTAACTGAGCATGTTTTTCTTGGCATCGCGCAAGCTTTTACAACTCAAATTCTTTTGCATCATATCTTGATCTAAGCCGGTCATTGTTATAGTAATAAAAATGCCACTAAGTAGCATTTTAAAGAAATCGGCTTTCGAATTTATATCAAATACAACAAATTGAGGCGTCTCAACATTTTTGAAATTTACTAAGGGTAAGGCTTGAATAACTAATGCTATTAATGCAGACAAAAGAAAAAATGTTTGCAGAGCATCAGTCCATACAATGGTTTTAATGCCATTAGTGAATGTATATAAGTATATCAAACTTATTAAAATTACAGAAGTTAGCCAAAATGGAATATTCCAATGACTAAATACAAAAGTTTGTATAATTACAGCTGTCACAAAAATACGTGCGGCTCCTCCTAATGCCCTTGAGAGTATAAAAAAACAAGTTCCTGTACGATGGCTATGTATGCCGAATCTCATCCCAAGATATTCATAAATACTTGTAGTGCCTATTTTGTAGTAGAGTGGGAGCAATAGATATGCAATAACTACGTATCCTATCGAAAAACCTACAACCATTTGCATATATGTAAAACCCGAGTATGCAACCATTCCGGGCACAGATACAAAAGAGATGCCTGATATTGAAGCTCCCAACATGCCGAAAGCCACAATGTACCATGGTGATTGTCTATTTCCTAAAAAGAATGCATAGTTGTTATTGTCCTTTCTGCCGATAAACGCAATAAGCAAAAGTATTAGAAAGTAAATAACTATTATGGATAAAATAAGGCTAGGGCTCATGGTCTATAAATGGCTTATGTATCTTTGTTTAAGATAAAACTCCGGCAAATGTACAAATTATTTACTGCATAATAAGAATTTAGTGTGAGTAGGTAAATCCAAATTTATTATAAAAAACAACATTTATTTGCTATCGTTTGCGCAAATTGAATTAAAATGTAAATTTTAGTAATAAAATGCTTAAATAATTTGGAAATGAGATCAACTTTCTTTAATTTTGTGGCGTAGCCGTGAAATATGAAAAAATTATTACTTGTCATATTATTATCTTCTGCTTCGATTTTCGCTTTCGCTGAAAACCTGAATCTAGAGGTTGTAGCTGGTCAACAGTCTGTGTCTGTCAGTTTTGAGCAGTCAGAATCTCAGATTGTATCGGTTTATATATACAATATGTTAGGGAAAGTGATTGTAGCAGAAAGAATTAATGCTATTAGCGGTGAAAATCATCTGGAACTTTCTACTACAGACATGGTAAAAGGTGCTTACATAGCAAAAATTATTACTTTAAAAGGCGAAACAAAAGCTATTAGATTTAATTACTAATTCATTTTAAATATTTATGATTAAGAGTTTCTTTGCAGAGACTCTTTTTTTTGTCGTATTATAAGCAAAAAAATAGTCACAGTTTAAACTATGACTATTTTTTGATTTATGTCTCAAAGCATAAAGCTATAAGACGTGAAGTTATATTAGAACTGTTGGCTCAACATACGTTGATAGCTCTTATAACGCCATTTTGCATTATCTTCGGCAGCTTCGAACAATTGATCTGCTTCTGCAGGATATTGTTTCATAACTGAAGAGTAGCGAACTTCACTTTTTAAGAAGTCTTTAAATCCTTCCCAATTAGGTTCTTTGCTGTCTAAAATGAAAGGATTCTTTCCTTCTGCTTCCAAAGATGGGTTGTAACGCCACAAGTGCCAGTATCCGCAAGCAACAGCTGCTGCTTCTTCTGCTTGTGCTTTACCCATACCTTTTTTCAAACCATGGTTGATACAAGGAGAGTAAGCAATAATCAATGAAGGACCATCGTAAGCTTCTGCTTCGCGAATAGCTTTCAAACATTGTGCTTGATCTGCGCCCATTGCTATTTGTGCAACATATACGTATCCGTATGTAGTTGCAATCATACCAAGGTCTTTCTTACGTATACGCTTACCTGAAGCAGCAAATTTTGCAATTGCACCGACAGGAGTAGATTTTGATGCCTGACCGCCGGTATTTGAGTAAACCTCGGTATCTAGTACCAGAATATTTACATTCTTACCAGATGCGATTACGTGGTCTAAGCCACCATAACCTATATCATAAGAAGCACCATCACCACCAATAATCCATTGTGAACGTTTAACGATGTATCCGCTAAGAGCTTCGATTTTTTTGCATGTGTCGCAATTGCAAGCCTTAACTTGAGGCATCATTTTGTCATACAATTCTTGTGTCTTGGCAGCGTCATTTCGGTTCTCAATCCATTCGTTGAATAATGCTTTCAATTCATCAGAACAGCAAGTGCAAGATTGAGCATCCATCATTAATTTTGTTAGACGTGCACGCATTTTTTCGTTTGCCAATTCCATACCCATACCGTATTCGCAGAAATCTTCAAATAAAGAATTTGACCATGCGGTACCTTGTCCTTTTTCATTTGTTGTATAAGGAGTAGAAGGAACTGAGCCTGAATAAATTGAAGAACAACCAGTTGCATTTGCAACCATTTGACGACTACCAAATAATTGAGAAATTAATTTTAAATAAGGTGTTTCGCCACAACCTGAGCAAGCTCCTGAGAACTCGAATAATGGAGTTGCAAATTGTGAGTTCTTGACATTAGATGTGATATCAACTAAATCTTGTTTAGATTTTACGTTGTTTATGCAATATTCCCAATTTGCTGCTTCTTTTAATTCTTGTTCAAGTGGAACCATTTTCAATGCAGGACCACCGGCTTTTGGATTACCCGGACAAACGTCTGCGCAGTTACCGCAACCAAGACAGTCCATAACGCTAACTTGTATACGGAAATTCATTCCCTTCATTGTAGCAGGTGCTTTCATTTCAATCATTTCAGCATTTAATCCTGCAGATTCTTCTTCGTTCATTACGAATGGACGTATACAAGCGTGAGGACAAACATAAGCACACTTGTTACATTGTATACAATTTGCAGCTGTCCATGTTGGAACGAATGCAGCAACGCCACGTTTTTCATATTTTGCTGTTCCGGGATACCATGTACCATCTTCAATGCCTTTGAATGCAGAAACAGGTAGTAAATCACCATTTTGTGCATTGATAGGACGAACAACATTATTAATAAATTCCGGATCGTTGTTTTTAGCAGCGGCATCATCTTTTAGATTAGCCCATGCTTTATCAACTACCAATTCCTTGTATTCTCCACCGCGATCAACAGCAGCATAATTCTTGTTAACGACATCTTCTCCTTTTTTGCCGTATGATTTCATAATGAATTTCTTCATTTGCTCAACAGCTAATTCAACAGGAATAACACCTGTGATACGGAAAAATGCTGATTGTAGAATTGTGTTAGTACGATTTCCTAAACCTATTTCTTGTGCAATTTGTGTTGCATTTATATAATATACCTTGATATCTTTTTGTGCGAAATAACGTTTTACGTTGTTAGGCAAGTTTTTAATCAATGTATCACCATCCCAAATAGTATTCAAAAGGAATGTACCATTTTTTTGCAAACCGCGGGTTATATCATACATTTGAAGGTATGCTTGTACGTGGCATGCTACAAAGTTTGGAGTATTTACCAAATATGTAGAACGGATAGGGGTATCACCAAAACGAAGGTGAGAGCAAGTAAAACCACCTGATTTTTTTGAATCGTATGAGAAATATGCTTGGCAATATTTGTTTGTATTGTCACCAATGATTTTTACTGAGTTTTTGTTTGCACCAACAGTACCATCAGCTCCTAATCCATAGAATTTAGCTTCGAACATACCTGCACCGCCTAAAGCGATTTCTTCTTTAACAGGAAGTGATGTAAATGTAATATCATCAACTATGCCTATTGAAAATTGATTTTTAGGTTGTGGTAATGATAAGTTTTCGAATACAGAAAGAATTTGAGCAGGAGTGGTGTCTTTTGAACCCAAACCATAACGTCCACCTACAACAAGAGGAGCGTTTTCTTGTCCGTAAAGAACATCTTTTACATCTAAATATAGAGGTTCGCCATTTGCACCCGGTTCTTTTGTACGATCGAGAACAGCTATACGTTTAGCTGATTTAGGCAAAGCAGCAATGAAGTGTTTTGCAGAGAATGGACGATATAGATGTACGCTAACCATACCAACTTTTTCGCCTTTAGATTGCAAATAATCAATAGCTTCACGTGCAGCTTCCGTTACAGAACCCATTGCGATAATAACGCGTTCTGCATCTTTATCTCCATAATAATCGAACAAACCATGAGGACGACCTGTGATTTTAGATAATTCGTTCATGTATTCTTCAACAATAGCAGGTACATTCTCATAGAATGGATTGCTAGATTCTCTGTGTTGGAAGAAGTGGTCAGGATTTTCTGCCATACCACGCATAACCGGTTTCATTGGGTTTAATGCTCGAGCACGGAATTCAGCTAAAGCTTCTTGGTCGATAAGTGGAGCCAAGTCGTCGTTATCTAAGGATTCGATTTTTTGAATTTCGTGTGATGTACGGAATCCATCGAAGAAATTAACGAATGGTATACGTGATTTTAATGTTGCAAGGTGTGCAACCGCAGACATGTCCATAACTTCTTGAACAGAACCTTCGCAAATCATAGCAAAACCAGTTTGACGGCAAGACATTACATCTTGATGATCGCCAAAGATACATAGTGCGTGACTTGCTAATGTACGAGCTGATACATGAAATACGCAAGGAAGTAACTCGCCTGCGATTTTATACATATTCGGTATCATTAACAATAAGCCTTGTGATGCAGTATAAGTAGTTGTTAATGCACCTGCTTGTAATGCACCATGTACAGCACCTGCTGCACCTCCTTCAGATTGCATCTCTTGTACCAATACTGTTTCGCCGAAGATGTTTTTACGACCGGCAGCAGCCCATTCATCCACGTATTCTGCCATAGTGGAAGATGGTGTGATAGGGTAAATAGCAGCTACTTCTGAGAACATATACGAGATATGTGCAGCAGCCTGATTTCCATCACATGTTAAGAATTTCTTTTCTTTTGCCATTTTTATAATTTAAAAGTATGATATTCAGTGTTTTGTTTTTCTCAATATTTAGACTGCAAAGATACTACAAAAAATGGTATTTTGCAATGTAGAGATTACAATTTTTAAAAAACAATTAATAATGAAATCTAAGAATAATAAATTATTATGTTGTAGTGTTTAGTGTTTATTACAAAATGATTAAGAATTAATGCTTAATTTTGTTTTCTGAAAACAATGTTGTTATGTCGTTGGAAGAAAAATTCATATTATTATCAGCTCGTTTGCATATTCCTGAAGATGTAAAAAAGGAATTGCAAAACTTGTCGGCATTGGCTTTGCAGTGGGATAGAATATTTGCATTGGCCGAAATTCATAAGGTAGATAATCTTATCTATTATGCTTTAAAACAAGCAAATTTGCTTAATTTGATTCCGGATAAGTATCTGCAGTTATTCAGATTGAAGTATTATTCTACTGCAATGAATAACGAAAAATTCATGAATGATATCAATGACATTAAATCATCATTACCTGAAGATAAGGTTGTACTTCTAAAAGGAAGTGCTTTGCTATTTAATCTGTATCCTAATTATGGGACAAGACAGATGGGAGATATTGATATCTTGATTTCGAAGGATAGGCGAGATGCAGTTAGAGAACAACTTTTAAAATCAGGATGGAAAAGTGATTTTTATGCAGGATATAGGTCTTCAATACATAGGGAATTGGCTGAAAAATACAGCAAAACCATGTATGCTGTTTACAAAGGAAAATGGGAACGATTTTTAGATATACATTGGAAATTTTATATAGGAAAAGATGATGATAAATTAGCATTTGAAGCGATGAGTACATCTGTAGTTGTATCCGGAGGGTATAATGTTTTATCTAACGAGATGATGCTAATACATTTATGTTCAAATTTTGCAGATGGATTCGCTGTCGGTGAAACACTGCGAACATTATGTGATATTCGTGAGTTTGTACATGCAAAACTTATTGATTGGAATAAAATTGAGAAAGTATCTAAAGATACTCATTTATACGAAAAAACAGCCTTAAGTTTTAATGCTGTTAAATGGTTGTACGGCGATGAGGTACCTGAATCATATAAACGTAATTATTTTGATTCGATTCCACCCTCGTTAGATACACTAATTATTAGCAAAAAAAGAAAGCCAAAACCTACTTTCTGGCAAACAATAAAGAACTCTATTACTACATTTCATAATCCAATCAAAGTGTGTTTGTTTCTTTATAAAACAATATTTCCGGATGTAGAATGGCTGCGTAGAATGTATCCGGGTAATAAATCATCACATATAAGATATTGGAAATATCTGATTTTCAGACATATACTGCATGAAGATAAATATTATCGTAATTTCTGATCATCAAGCATATATGTAAAATCCGGCAATACCACTGAGTAATAAAAGCATTATTGGATTTACTTTAAATAATGATGCAACTGCAACTATTCCGAAAATTATGTAACTGTATATATCTATAAAATTCTCAGGATTTGCTAGTAGTAAAGCGGCTGATGCAAGTAATCCCAAAACAACAGGTTTCATTCCTGACATTGCATAACTTACGTATTTATTGCTTTTGAACTTGATTAAAAACTTACAGATAATTCCCATAATGATGAGTGATGGCAGACATACTGCAAATGTTGCAATAAGCGATCCTATGATTGATTGTGTTGAAGTATATCCTACATATGTTGCACAATTGATGGCGATAGGTCCGGGTGTTGTCTGAGATATAGCCATGATATTTGTAAAATCAGTAACCGTGAGCCATGCATTTACATCAACAACTTCGTGTTGAATAAGAGCGGCAATGGCATATCCACCTCCGAATCCGAATAATCCGATTTTAAAAAACGTCCAAAAAAGGCTTAAATACAACATTGTGATTATTTGTTATTAGGTTTTTTGAACATATTCCATAAAATGCTGATGCAAATAGTTGCTAATATTATATACACAGGAGACACTCCTGCCAACCAAATCAAAAGTGTTGCTGCAATAGGAATCCATGCTGTTTTCCATGTAATACCTGTAGTTTTTGCCATACGAACTATAGGTGCTGCTATTAAAGCAACAACAGCGGGTCGAATGCCTTTAAAAACTCTTTCGATAATAGGATTACTACTGATGTCGGAAAATACAATTGCAATAAGAAGTATAATTACAAATGATGGTATGATAATACCTAAGATTGCTGCTATTGCACCTGCCCAACCTAAAACTTTGTAGCCAACATAGATAGACATATTAATAGAAATTGGTCCCGGTACACTTTGTACCAAGGCCAACATTTCTATGAATTCTTCTCTAGGCATCCATCGCTTTTTATCTACGATATCCCGTTCAATAATGGGAATCATAGCATAACCTCCTCCGAATGTGAAAAGGCCAATTTTGAAGAAGCTTGTAAAAACTTCGACAAGCAATTTTATTGATGCTTTTCTACCCATTTACGCGCATTGACAAAAGCTTCAATCCATGGAGTTATTTCGTCATTTTTACGATCAGAAGGATAGTATGCCCATTGCCATGGGAATATTGCACGTTCTAAGTGTGGCATCATGGCTAAATGTCGACCATCTGCAGAACAAATACCGGCTACGTTATAATCCGAGCCATTTGGATTTGCAGGATAACCATCGTAACGATATTTTGCTACAACCTTGTATTCGTTTTCAGGTAATGGCAAACTGAATTTACCCTCACCATGAGCAACCCATATACCTAATCTGCTGCCTTTTAATGTATTAAACATCACAGAGTTGTTCTCAGGTATGTTTATGCCAATAAACTCAGACTCAAATTTATGTGAGTTGTTATGTAACATCTTGGTACGTTTCGAATGTTCAGGATTGATAAGATTTAATTCAATCATTAGTTGACATCCGTTGCAAATACCTAAACTTAACGTATCGTTGCGTTTGTAGAAATTATCAAGAGCACGCTTAGCTTTTTCGTTGTATCTGAATCCTCCGGCCCAACCCTTAGCTGAACCTAAAACATCAGAATTTGAAAAGCCTCCACAGAATACAATCATATTTACATCTTCAAGAGTTTCGCGGCCACTTGCCAAATCGGTCATGTGTACGTCTTTTACATCAAAGCCTGCCAAATATAAAGAGAATGCCATTTCTCTATCTCCATTTGTACCCTTTTCACGAATAATAGCTGCTTTTATGCCGCTAGTAGAATGTGTACCTTTAATGCCGAATTGTGACATAAGACCTAAGAAACTATTTTTTATATATAAATCAAGAGGCTGATTTTTATAATTATCAAAACGTTCTTTTGCACATTTTTCTCCACTTTGTTTGCGGTCTAACAAATATGACGTTTTATACCATTTATCGCGTAACGCATCAATATCAAAACTATAGCTTTCTTCTACTTTTACGACATCTAATGTGCGATTGTCGATAGGGTAAGCTATTTTTGCATAGCCTATACCTGCATTCTTTAAAATCTTTTCTACTTTAACGTTGTCTTTAACTTGAATACAAACACCCGGATTTTCGGAGAATAGTATTTTAACAATGTCTTTCTCTGCTATATCGGATAAGTTTACATGTAAACCACCATTTTTATTAGCAAATGTCATTTCTAATAGTGTAGTGATAATACCACCTGCCGAAATGTCGTGTCCTGCTAATATCAAATTTTCATTAATTAATTTTTGAATCGCTTCAAAAGCAAGTGCAAAGTATTCTGAATTTTGAATGGTAGGCACTTTTTCACCAACCTTACCTAAGGTTTGGTATAGAACAGAACCACCTAATTTAAATGCATCAAACGAGAAGTCAATGTAATAAATATTAGTGTGTTTATCTTGTACCAAAACAGGACTAATAACTTTCTTGACGTCAGATACTTCTGCTCCGGCTGAAATAATAACGGTTCCGGGAGCAAAAACTTTCTGATCTCCATATTTTTGAGTCATTGAAAGGCTGTCTTTTCCGGTAGGTATATTAATGCCTAAAGCGCAAGCAAAATCACTGCATGCTTCAACTGCCTTGTATAGACGAGCATCTTCTCCTTGGTTTTTACATGGCCACATCCAGTTGGCAGAAAGAGATACACTATCTAATCCGTCTTTAAGCGGAGCCCATACTATATTGGTTAGAGCTTCTGCAATAGAAAGCACAGAACCTGCTTCGGGGTCAGCCAGACCAGCCATAGGTGCGTGACCAATAGAAGTTGCAATTCCTGATGTTCCGGTATAATCTAGAGCGACTACACCCAAATCATTTAGAGGTAATTGTAATTCACCTGCACATTGTTGACGTGCAATCTTTCCTGTAATAGAACGATCTACTTTGTTGGTCAACCAATCTTTACATGCAACAGATTCCATTTGTAGAACTTGTTCAATATAGGCATTTATTTGCTTTGCGTCTGTTTTAGGTGATGCAAATGATTCCTTGGTAGTACTGTCTTTTATTACCGTGCGAGGAGGACTTCCTATCATATATTCCAAACGTAGATCGATTGGCTTATTTCCGTTTTTCTTTTCAAATACGAAATTCATATCTCCTGTTGTTTCACCGACAACGTATATAGGAGCGCGTTCACGTTTGGCAATTTTATCTACTAAATCAATGTCTTTTTCTTTGATTAGCATACCCATACGCTCTTGACTCTCGTTGCCAATGATTTCCTTGTCAGATAGAGTAGGGTCTCCAACCGGCAAACTATCCATGTCAATTTTTCCTCCGGTAGATTCAACTAATTCAGACAAGCAATTTAAGTGCCCACCTGCACCATGGTCATGTATTGAGACGATTGGATTATGTTCGCTTTCGGCTAATGTTCGTATTACGTTTGATACACGTTTTTGCATTTCAGGGTTTGCACGTTGAACCGCATTTAATTCAATTGCATTGGCGTATTGACCTGTATCTACTGATGATACAGCACCACCACCCATACCGATTCTATAATTGTCGCCACCCATAACCACAACTTTTTCGCCAACTTCCGGTTTGCCTTTCAGTGCATCTCGCATAGAACTAAAACCTACACCACCGGCAAGCATGATTACTTTATCAAAACCATATATTTTATCGTTCTCTTCGTGTTCGAATGTCAATACTGAACCGCAAATAAGTGGCTGACCAAATTTATTACCGAAGTCTGATGCTCCGTTTGATGCCTTAATCAATATTTGTTCAGGGGTTTGATATAACCAATTACGAGATTTGATACTTTCTTCCCAATTGCGAACTTCAGTACGAGGGTAAGATGTCATGTATACAGCTGTACCTGCAATTGGTAAACTGGCTTTACCTCCACCAAGTCTATCTCTAATTTCTCCACCTGTACCGGTTGCTGCACCATTAAAAGGTTCAACAGTTGTTGGGAAATTATGTGTTTCTGCTTTAAGTGAGATAACTGAATCAATTTCGGTTATTTGGAAGAAATCAGGTTTGTCTCCACTCTTAGGTGCAAATTGTTGAATACGAGGACCTGCATTAAATGCTACATTGTCTTTGTATGCAGAAACCAATTTGTTTGGATTGTATTCTGATGTTTTTTTGATAAGTTTGAAAAGCGATAATTCTTTTTCTTTTCCATCAATTATGTATTGGCCATTGAATATTTTGTGACGGCAATGTTCCGAATTTACTTGTGAAAATCCGAATACTTCGCTATCGCTTAATTTGCGTCCTAATTTTGCGGCAATATCTTCAAGATATGTGATTTCATCATCACTAAGAGCTAAGCCTTCTTGTTTGTTGTAAGTACGAATGTCGTCAATATAAATAATAGGATCTGCTTGTTTGTCGACCGTAAATATGTTCTGATCAATTTTATCATATTTACGTTGCAACATAGGATCAAATTCTGTAGTATCGGTTTCTTTAAAAAATTCTTCAATACGTAAGATGCCTCCGATACCCATGTTTTGTGTTATTTCAACGGCATTAGTACTCCATGGAGTTATCATTTCGCGACGTGGACCAACGAAGTGTCCAAGCAATTCCGTATCAGTCAAAGCTTCTGCTTCATCGAAAAGCCAAACTAATTTATTCGTGTTATCAATGCTTAATGGTGCTAATGTTTGCACTACATACCAACTATTGCTTTTTGTTTTAAAGAAAGATATCATTTTTATTGTAAATATGTTTTAAAGCGCAAATTTACTCAATTTTTGATACATTTCTGCTTGATACACATTAAAGTTATCAACTGATATTAAAATATCTCTGACATATGTTTGGGATTTACTTTATTACTCTATTTTACCGAGTAATAATTTGTTTTCATTGCAAAAAGCTATGCAGGTTTGCTCGTGTGGTTTATATTGGCAAATGGTAAATAGATTATTGTCTGATGCAATTGCAATCTTTTGATTTGAAATGTCAGAGTTGTATACAAATATTTTTTGCTGATTTGGATCGTAAATTCCGGTATAATTATTATATGCTTCACACTTTGGCAATTTGCCTGAATTTACGGTATTGTCTTCAATAATGCTTTCTAGTTCAGTATCATACAAAGTAAAACCTTGAGTATCATAAAATGCGTAGTATGTTTTTTGTTTAGATTTACATACTACAAATGCATGGTTCTTATCTCTTTTTGTCGTTTTAACAGATAACACATTGCCGTCTTGATGTAAATAGATAATTGTACCATCGGGACTGCTCATTACAAATCGTTTTTGAGATGAAAAATCATCTGAATATATAAGATTGTTTGCTGATGGTATGATATTTTTCTTAGGAATAAGTCGATTTCGTCCTCTTCTATCAAGGAAATAGCATTTCTTTGCATCTGATGCAACTAAATAATCCTTACCATTTATACGATAAAATTTTACAGCTTGTTTTATTTTACCCGACGATTCTGTGAATTTCCAATCCTTAGGGCTTGTCCCATCAGCTTTTGCAATATAAATTTGTTTGTTCTCAGTAGGAATTAAAAAGCGATAATCGCGTTTCTTATCATAATCAAAAACAGATAATCCTGCTGTTGCTTTTGATGGTAATTTTTTGGGATACGATTTCAAATTCTTGCCGGTTCTGTCTATTATATATAGTTTATTGAGTGTGGTAAACGCCATTTGTAGTTTTTTGTTTTTAAGCATATCTACTTGTGTTATATCACCAATAATAGCTTCAGGCAATTTTATCTTCCAAAGAGTTTTTCCTTCGGAATTGATTAAATATAACTGATTTTTTTCGTCTTGTATGGCTATTTCTGTTTCGCCTGTATAGTGATTAATAATGAATTGAGGTTTAATTCGCGCAGGTTTATCCAATTCTACAGAAAATAGTTTTGAGAATTTACTTGTATTCTCAGCCATTGACAGAGTTGCTGCAATAGAAATATTCGAATTTTCATTTTGTACAAAATTTTCGGTGCTTTGTAATTCTTGTTTATTTTCTTCTTGAATCTCAACTTCCGATTTTTTATCATACTGAACAAATATATGCTGATAGTCATTCCCATCTCGCTCTGCTTCTGATTGAAAACCAAGACTTTCAAAGTTACTCCATAATGTGCGTGTGGCTTTTATTTTGCTTGCTATTTCGGGAACGAAAAACTTGTCAGCGTTGCGGACTATATATGGAATATCAACATAAACAGTTCTATTTGAGGTAGATAATAGAGTCTGATTGGCTTGCTTATATTCGGGCGAGCATTGAATTGTTTGAGTGTTTTTATTGCGTGATGCAATGTAGCTTATTAAATCTTCGGTAGGGGCTATAATTAAATTATCTCCAACTACAGATATGTATTCGTTATTGAGATTAAAATAGTCTCCAAAAATACTACCGGCAAATCCATTAAGCGGGAAATGAAAAATAGTTAATGTTCCTTTTTTGTTTGATGAAGCTCCCTCGGTTTCTTCAACCATTCGAGTCAGTCTATCTTGTGCATCTGCTTGGTTGTATAGTTTTACAAGAATATAAGTGTTTGTTGGAGTGCAACCTAATACAATTTCTCCTCCAAAATACTCCTGAAAAAACAATAACGGACTTTCGCCGGAAGTAGTTTCCCATTTTGCATACTCTTCTGTAATTTGCGCTGTTTGTGATTGTGCCTCTCTGTACTCAGCAAGTTTGTTTTGAAATAGTCCGAAGTCACTTATAGCGTAATGTCTGAAGAAATATGTATTATATGGCATCACAGAAGACAAAGTATTGCTGTTTGTGGTTTGCCCTTCAAATACGTGTATAATATCGTTTTTGCCATTCCCATCAGCAAAGCCGTTAATAACGATTTTATCTTCAGTTAGGTCTAAATCAAAGCAACACCAACTGTCATAGTCTTTGGTGATACTAAGAATCTGCATAATTTCAGGTTGAACAAAACGATCAATCAGTTTTTTACTCTGCTTCATGTCTAAAAACCAATTTGCAGTAGCTTTTGTTCCTGAACTAGCAATGATTTGAGTAAAAGCGGAATCTGCTTTAATTATTGCTATTTTTGATTGGATTTGACTCTTTGAGGCTTCTAATAATGCTCTATTTGATGAGGCTGTAAATATTTCGTTTTCGTAACAGAAATAGAATGTATTTTTTACGTACGTATGCATAAAATTTTGTACAGTAGTCCACTCACTTGCAGATATTTGAGTACTTATTAGATGTTTAAAATTTGCCGAACTATCAACATAAGTACTTATTATCAGTTTCCTGTTTTCCATGAATGAATTAATTTCAGGAGAACTTTCTTTAAGTGAGTCTAAGGTGCTAAGTATATAGTGGATATCACTAATATTATTTATTTTAGCTAAATCTCTCCAATAGTTATTGTTGTATAATAGAGCATCTGAGAAGTTTTGTAAGTTGTTGATTTGTAATATGCTGAATGCATTTTCAGGCAAAGAAATGAAGATATCTGTATTTTGTGATACAGAAGCGGCTTTCATGCGATAGTATCCCCATATTGAAAAACCTAGTGCAACAATTGCTGCTATTATGATGATGATTTTTTTCATTCTATGAAATTATTAAAATCCTACACCTATTCCAAATTCAACAAACTCAACTTTTTGTAGATGTGTTTTAATACTGATATTTGCAAGTAAATGTTTTGTAATGTAATATTTAGCAGAAACTCGGAAATAATTCCATCCGTCTTCTTTCTGTATGTTATAGCCGTAAATAAGACCTTTGTTTACTTTACCTTCTTTTGCATCATCGTATGGTTCGCAATTTTTTATAGGATCGTATAGGTATATACCTGCTTGAAATCCTATGAGGAATTTACCTATAATCAAATCATTAGCTATGTTTATTCCACATCTTAATTTATTTTCTATTCTATCTTCTGTGATGTATGTCCTGCCAAATGAAGTATATGTATCATCTTTTACATAAGTATTGGTATTCGGGTCTAATTTGGCAGTAGGTATGTATGCTCCATCATAAAATAAATCGACTCCTATACCTACTCGATGCTGATTACATGTGCGATAGTATCCTCCTAAATTGATGCTTGCGCATCCGAAGTATTGAGTATCCTTATAATATAATTTTTTTGCTCCGCCTGATATTATAAATTCGCCATACCAACGTTTGTTCGGTTTTGTAACAACAGCTTCTTGTGGCGCTTCTTTATAAACAGGCATATATTTTAGTCCTATATGTCCGTCAAATAGATTTAATCCGCCATTAGGTTGCGCTAGGCTGCCATTTGAAAAATGATTATATAATACTTCAGCACTCAAACTTATATTTTTATGTACTTTTATGTCTAAAGACAGACCGGCAGTTACGTTTATATTTACCGGACTTCCTATCGCAAAATTATAATCTCCTGCTTTATCTTTTATAGACCGAGGGTCGGCAATAGCTGCTACCAAATCAGTAGGCTTGTTACAAAAACCAAGTCCTCCGCCTATTTTTGTGTTGAAGGATACAATATTGGTTTTTACCATTGGTATATTTATGTAGGTGTATGTTGCAATCATTTGTCCTGCGATTTGCGGATTATGTAAATCCAGTACTTGCAATGCGATTCCTATGTCAGGTTTGTTATAGTGCATATGCCATGGCTTTGAGCCATCCATACTCCATTCAAATGCAATTTCGCCACCAAGTGCCGGACCTTTTACTAATGGTGAAATAATATCCTGATCGTGTGGGTATATATATCCGCCTATGAATTGTGCTTTGATTTTGTATGGTGCAAAATCACTCGCATGAATTAGTCCAAACGTAAATAAACATATTGATAAAAAAAGTATTTTCCTCATTTAAATAAACTATCTTTGCAATTTGCAAATTTAGCAAAAATCTTTATTATGCTTGTATTGTTAAGAAAAGAGATACGTACTTTTTTTTCATCAGCCACAGGACCAATGATTATCGGTGTGTTTTTGTTGCTGACAGGTTCTTTTATTTGGCTTTTGCCAGGCACATATAATGTATTGGACTCCGGTTATGCATCACTCGATGGTTTATTTTTAATAGCTCCGTGGGTTTATTTGTTCCTTATCCCGGCATTGACGATGCGTATGTTCTCGGAAGAGTACAGAACAGGAACCATGGAACTTTTGTTGACTAAACCGGTATCACGTTGGTCTGTGCTAATGTCAAAATTTATGGCAGGTTGGATATTGGTAGTAACTGCATTAATACCTACCTTAATATATTTATATAGTGTATGCCTTTTAGGTGTGCCCACCGGAAATATTGATTTTGGTGGTTTTTGGGGATCTTTCTTAGGACTTATTTTGTTAGCATCTGTTTATGTAGCTATTGGCGTTTGTGCATCTTCATTGACTGATAATCCTGTTGTATCGTTTATATTAGCTGCTTTTGTCAGTTTTTTATTATATGCCGGATTTGACGCCTTTTCTGAATTATTTACAGATGGACGTATACAAGAAATTGTTTCAAGTTTAGGTATTGCTTCGCATTATGATTCGATGAGTAGGGGTGTTATAGATACGCGCGATTTGGTATATTTCTTAACTGTGTCTGTGCTTTTTATAGTAATAACATGGTGGCGAATGGAGCGTAGGGCATGGAAGCACATTCTTGAAATGGTTTTGACTGTTGTTATGATTAATGTAGTCTCGTCTTTCTTCTTTACTCGTTTTGATCTTACTACTGAAAAGCGCTATACTCTATCTGATAATACAAAGGAGTTAATGGGCTCATTGCAAGAGAATTTAGAAATTACTATTTATTTAGATGGAGACATGAATAAAGGTTTCTTACGCTTAAAGAAATCTGTTCGTGATATTTTGGAAGAATTCAATGTATATGCCGTCAATGGTATTAATTATAAGTTTGTCAATCCGTCTGATGCTGCAAACGACAAGGAAAGGAATATGCATTATGCTCAATTAGAAGCTCGCGGTATGAAACCGACTGTTGTTTATGATAAGGATAATGAAGGACGTATGTTGCAAAAGGTTATTTTTCCATGGGCTGAATGTGTGATTGGTAAGGACACAATAATAGTTAATCTGCTAAAGAATATATCCGGTAAGTCAGGTGAAGAAAACTTGAATGTATCTATCGAAACATTAGAGTACGAATTTACTGATGCAATTAGAGTCTTTTCGAATCAGAATCCGGATAGAGTTGCTTTTATAGAAGGGCACGGAGAATGGGATGAAGCGTATGTATATGATATAACAAAATCATTGTCTAAATACTATTATGTAGATAGAGGAAAACTTGATTCTAATATATCAGTTCTTAAATCTTATAAAGTTATAATAATTGCATCACCTATTGCAAAATATACTGAATCTGAGAAATTTATTATTGACCAATATATAATGAATGGCGGCAGGGTATTGTGGTTGGTTGATGGAGTAAGAACCGATAAGGAGAATATTGGTATTGTTAATGACGTAAATCTTGATGATCAATTATTTACATATGGTGTAAGGATTGACCCTGTATTGCTATTAGATCAACAATGTGCATTAGCTCCAATTAATGTCTCTTCGGAAGGTCAGGAAGCTAAATTTGAGGCAGCTCCATGGTATTATGCACCATTATTACTACCATCAGCAGCTAATGTTATTACAAAAAACACTGCTCTTGTAAGATCTGACTTTACATCAATAATTGAACTGGTAGGAGAAGAACAGACAGCAAATATTAAAAAGTCAATTTTGTTAGCAAGTTCCAATCAGACGGGTGTTGAAAAAGCACCAATGCCTATTCGTATGGATATAGTAAATTTGTCCCCGGAATCTCCATTCTTTGCATATTCTTATTTACCTGTGGCTGTTTTACTGGAAGGTTCGTTTAAGTCTGTATTTGCCAACCGTATGATACCGCAAGATATCAATATGCAAGGTAAAAAACAGTTGCTTTCCGGAAAATCTACAAAGATGATTGTTGTAGCTGATGGAGATATAATTAAAAATGATATTCAAGGCTTTGGTTCTGGTTTTGAAGCATTACCATTGGGTTATGATCGTTATATGGATAAACAATTCGGTAATGGTACATTTGTGCTTAATGCAATTAATTACTTGGCTGATGATGAGGGTTGGATGTCGTTGAGGGGTAGAGAATGGAAATTGCGTTTACTTGATAAACAAAGTATTAGAACTCAAAAAACATATTGGCAATTTATGAATATGGGATTACCTATAATCTTGTTGATAATTTTTTCTATTGGATATCAACTAATTCGAAAAAAACAATATTCTTAGTGATGTTTTGAGTTTTAAATATTAAAAAATAATCATAACTTTGTAGCTATAATTAATAAATTTAATTCTATGAAATTCGTTGTTTCTTCTTCCAGTTTAGTGGAACATTTACAGGCACTTTCACGTGTCATTAGTAATAAAAGTATATTACCTATAATGAACTATTTTTTATTCTCATTAGAGGGATCTAAACTAACTATTACTGCTTCAGATCAGGAGATTACGATGCTTTCTACTATTGAAGTTGAAAACAAAGGTAATAATGGTCGCATAGCAATTCTACCAAAATATTTATTAGATATTTTACACGAATTGGGCGATCAACCATTGGTATTTGAAATCGACGAAAGCAATTACGCTATTGTTATCAAGAGTGAAAAAGGTAAGTATAGCTTTATAGGACATGAAACTGAAGAATATCCTGCATTTCATCAATTAGAAGAGAATGTAAGTTCTGTATCAATACCATGTCCACTTTTGTTAGATGGATTATCTCAAACATTGTTTGCTGTTGGTAATGATGATTTGCGTCCGATTATGAATGGTGTTTGCTTCGATATGACAACTGATAGCTTGAATTTAGTCGGTACAGATGCTCATACCTTGTCACGTTTTAAACTAACTAACATAAAGGCAGAAACTAATAGAAATTTTGTATTGCCACAAAAAGCAGCATCGCTGATTAAAAATATCTTATCAAAAGAGACCGGAGATGCTTTAATAAAATTTGATGAGAAGAGTATCTTTTGTGAAATATCAGATTATCTTTTGGTTTGTAGACAAATTGAAGGAACATATCCTAAATATAATTCTGTTATTCCTCAAGACAATCCAATCAAGGTTATTGTTGATAGATTATCTCTTTTGTCGGCAACTCGTCGCGTATCTGTTTGCACAAATCAGGGCAGTAGTTTGATGAGGGTAGCAATCAGTAAAGGAAATATCTATTTGTCGGGTCAAGATATTGATTTTTCTGTATCAGGAGAGGAAAATGTACCATGTCAGTATGATGACGAACCTATTGAAATCGGTTTTAAAGCTGTTTTGCTAATTGATATGTTGTCAAATATGTCAGCTTCAGATATTGTAATTGAATTATCTGATAAAACTCGTCCCGGTATATTTAGCCCACTAAATCAAATAGAAGGAACAGAGTCTTTGATGTTATTGATGCCAATGATGATATAATATTGCTAAAGATGAATTTAAATCTTAAAAATCCTATTGTTTTTTTCGATCTTGAGACTACAGGTATTGATATAGTAAAAGATAGAATAGTAGAAATCTCTTATTTAAAGGTATATCCTAACGGACGAGAAGAAACTAAAACTATTCGAATCAATCCGGGTATGCCTATACCTAAGCAAGCTACGGAAGTTCATCATATTACAGATGATGATGTGAAAGATTGTCCAAGCTTTAAAATGGTAGCAAAAGAATTAGCTAGAGATTTTGAAGGATGCGATTTGGCCGGCTATAATTCGGCGCGTTTTGATTTACCTCTTTTAGCGGAAGAATTTTTAAGAAATGAAGTAGATGTCGATCTTTCAAAACGAAAAATGGTAGATGTTCAGACCATATTCCATAAAATGGAGCAACGTACATTGTCTGCTGCATATAAGTTTTATTGTAAAGCAGACTTAGTTGGAGCACATGGTGCTGAAGCTGACACCAAGGCTACTTATGAAGTTCTGAAATCGCAATTGGATCGTTATGATAATCTTCAAAATGATATTAATTTCTTGTCCGAATTTTCATCTCAAAATAAAAATGTTGACTTTGCCGGAAGACTCGTTTATAATGAAAAAGGGGAAGAGGTAATTAATTTTGGAAAATATAAGGGTCGTTTGGTTGTTGATATTTTAAAAGAAGACATTGGATATTATGGTTGGATAATGGGAGCTGACTTTCCTTTGTCAACAAAACGGGTTTTTACAGAAATTAAATTGCGTAATTTTAACAGATAACGTTTGCTTAACTAAGTCTTTTATTTTATTCTTCAATAAAGTAGAAAAAGTTACGCATAATTCGTAAAAAGTATTAATTTTGTAGCTTACCCGTCATGATTATTGGGCAAGCTATATTTTTTTAATCAAATACATAATGAAAGATACTATGGTCTTAAATTCTAAGTTAAGATTAATATTGACTACATTCTTGTTGTCCTTATTTGTTGTAAGTAATGCTATTACTGTTTACTATAAAGATATTAATAGTTGGGGTGGAGTAAAAGGGCATGTCTGGAATGCAACTGTATCCTCAGAAAATACTACCTGGCCTGGTTATCAATGGCCCATGAAATGTGTTGATGGTGGTGTTATTTGGTATAAATACGAATATCAAAGTACATCTATGAATCTGAAATTGTCTAAATTTTCTGATCAAAATACAAATACAGGAGATATTGGTCCTTTCACAACTGACGTTTGGATTGAAGGGACTTCGCCAACTACACATAATGACGCACTTACATTGGCTTATTTAGAGGGTTTGACCTTTACATCATCTGTTGCTATAACATTTGCTTCTGATGCGTTAGAAGGTTGGAGTACGAAGACACCTACAACAACATCAGACAATGAAAATTATTCTCTTACTTATTTATACGGAACCGGATCCGGAATTGATGTATGGTACGATTCTGATAAAACGACTTATGTGGCACCTGCAAATATAATCGGATATAATGCATCATTTATTGGTCAGACCGTTACTTTTGTATGGAATGTTTATAATAGAACATTATCGGTTATAGGTTTTAATATTGTGCCTGATATACTAGCTCCTCATTATCTTGGCGATATAATTACTTTGACTGCTGAAAATGGAACAGGTCCTACATATACTTGGTATAAATCAACAGATGATGGCGCTACATATTCTATTATACCCGGTGAAACTACAGAAACACTAACAGTGTTCGTAGACAAAAAAACCAAATACAAATGTGTTGATGCGGCTTCAGCATATGCTACTTATGATATAGAGCCCATAATTAAATGCGATCCGCAAAATACCACCGTTAAATTTAAAGAAGATTTTGGCACTGTTGCACAAAGTGACGGTGGTACAGGTGATGGTTTTATGGATAAGGGACGTACAAATAGCTCTTATGTGCCATATACATATCAATCAGAGTGTTTGCCTATTAAAAATTCAAGCGAATATGCAGTAGTGGCTAATGCGAAATGGTGCGGTTGCTCAAATCCTGCTGATTATCCTAATACTTGTCTTTGTGATGGTGGATACTGGTTTAGAAGCGATAATTTATATGATCATACGCAAGGTGGACTTGTTGGTGGGGAATATGGAGGTATGCTGTTAGTTAATTGCGGTGATGGTACTGCCGATGACAATGATATATTGTACGAACGTTCAGTTTCGGGTATTTGTACCGACACTTATATTAAATTTTCGGCTTATATCGCTAATGCGGCGAAAGAGGGTTCTTCTGATCCAATAAAGGTAAAATTTATTTTATGGAATGACATTAAGACTGTCAAGTTGGCGGAATACACAGAAACGAATTTATCGTTTAGTGCAGGTTGGAAAGAAGTTGCTGCAATGTTTAATACGGGCTCGAATACTACTGTTGTAATACAAGTTATAAATAAAGCCGGTGCCGGCGTAAATGGAAATGATTTATTACTTGATGATTTGACCTTTAGTTTGTGTACTCCGGAAGCGTTGTTGTATGCAGATTATGATCATTTAAACGAGAATGCCACAGGTTTGTGTGGATCAAGTTTGAATTTGCAAGTAGTAACACCTGAAGGTGTTTTTGTCAGTCCATATTATTTATGGCAAAAAGAAGTATCTGAAGATGTTTGGGAAGAAATAATAGGAGCTTCAGGAGCATCAAGTACTTGTTCTGTAATTGCCTCAGATACGGAAACAAAATATCGCGCAATTGTTGCTAATAGTCAAATTGTTGCAGAAGATGTAGCATCAGGTGGTATTGTTGGCGCATGTGGATTATATGTTATTACAAATAGCGGAACTGTTACATGTGGATATCCAACTGTTTCTATGTCAGTTAATTCTCCGGAAGTTTGTTTAGGAGATCAAGGTATATACACAATGACTGTCTCAAATCCTTTGTCTGTTGATTTAACAAATGTTGTTTGGAAATTAGCATGGCCTCCTGCAATTCATGGAGCTGAAATTATCAATATGTCTACGGGTAGTTGTAGTGCTCCGGCATACGAATGGACAATACCATTTTTTGGAGCTGGTACTACAGAAACAATGACTTACGAAGCTACTGCAATAACAAGTGGGCTTGCAGTTAGTTCGGCTGTTGCAAAATTGTATTTGCAACAAATAAATGGAGGTACTATGTACGGAGAGGTTACAACCCCTTCGAAGGATGAAAAAGAAATATGGGTAAGTTCCGAAGAACCATATACAGTTACAGGTGGAGGTAGCTATTGTGCCGGTGGTGATGGTTTAAATATAGGATTAGCATCATCTCAAAAATATACTAAATATCAATTAAAGGTAGATGGAGTTAATGTCGGAGATGAAGTAATTGGCGATTGGGGAGTTGTAGATTTCGGGAAACAAACTGCTGCTGGTACATATACTGTAACAGGTGATAATATTTGTGGAGTACATAGTATGTCTAATGACGTTTCAATCACAGTTAACGCACTTCCTACAATATCAGTATCATCATCGGCAGAGTGTGATTTAGATCTATTACATTATCATTTAGAAGTAACAGTAAGTGAAGGAACAGTAACAAGTACTTCA
>RZYM01000009.1 GCA_009930305.1 Bacteroidia bacterium | reverse complement strand
GCATAGTAAAGAAATTAGCATGTCCGAATTTATTAATGCAGGTCTTGAATTAGGAACGACAACAAATAATCTGATATTCTCTATTGTTAGTGAGAATGTAGTTAAAACTAATGCAACCATAAATGTTGACGACATTTATTATTACAAAACTGATGTATTACCTATAATTCTTACAGGGGCAGATATTGTTGATATAAATACACTATCTGTATATCAACCAAATGCTGACTTGCTATGCATTAATGGGACATCAAATGGCTCACAAATAGAACTAATAAATATGAATGGAATCAGTATGATAAAGACTGAAGCTACAGAGGGTACAAGCTATTTGTCGATAAATTCAATTCCTGCTGGATTATATTTATTACGTATTGATAGCAATGTAATTAAGGTCCTTATTAAATAAAAGTAAAAGGTAAAAATATATCAATAATAGTTTTTTTTGTTTTTTATGTTTTGTAAGAGAGATAGCGAACCGAAGCGTCGGTTCGCTATCTTTATTTTTATTACTACTCTCGCCCTATCTTCATTACCTCACTTTCAAACTCATTGCGACTGTTCAAAGCCTTACTTTTAACCTTTGCCCTATAGTTATATATTGAATTCACACTATAACGCAAAAATGTTGCAATCTTAGAACTCTCATTAATACCTAACCTGATTAAAGCAAAAATACGCAATTCTGTATTCATTGTTTCCCCTTGTTTTAATTCAAAATGAGCATCATCCTGTAATAAAGCATTGAATTGTTGAACGAAATTAGGATACAGAGTTAAGAATGTCTCGTCAAAATTAGCATAAAACTCTTGAAGCTCTTTATCCATCATTGCAGGCGAATCAGATATTTGCAGCAATTCTTCAAATTGTTTTGTTATTGTTTTTTTACGCACAATGCGTCTATATGCGTCTAACTTATCTATATATGCAGAACTCATTGACATATAATGACTTATGTATAATTCCTTAACATCATTAGTTTCTTTCAAATTTGCATTCACCAAAGTCAATTGCTTGTTCAGAAAATCTAATTGAGCATTCGTTTCCTTTAATTTAGTACGAGATTTATTTATTTTTTTCATCTGACAAGCAATAATAATCAATGATATAATAGCCAACAGAGCTAGGAATGCTATCACATATATCATTTTTGTTAGATGCTTGTTTTTTTGCTGTATTTCATACTGATATTGTTTTTCAATAACAGCTTGTGATACAGATATTTGTGCACGCCTTAAAGGCGCGTTAAAAAACAAAGCATTGTCCATTGAATAATTCACAAAAAGATATGCTTGTTTCGTTTTTCCCATAGCATACATATAATTTGCAACATTCCACGATGATGCATTATCGGTTATACCGAGCCTAACATCAACTATTGCCGATTTAAGATACCATATACAAGAATTAATGGTATCATTATTTGTCATATATTCCAAACCACGCATAAATGCAGCAATTGCATATTCACGAGTATTCTTTTGTATGCCTGCCATACGCTTAGCATTTATTAATAATGCCTCTTCAGGATCCCAATACCATATTTTGCTCTCTAATTGCCATAAATAATCATAATCAGTTATACGAATCATGCTTTTCACAGAATCATTATACTTATCATTTTGTTTGTGATAATACTCCTTCAATGCTAAATCTTGAGTATAATTAGATAATTCACCATATAAATGAGCAACGGCATCATAATACTTACGAACATCGGAACTTGCAATTTGAGAACGTTTAATTTGCGACAAGACATCGCTTGCCTCCATATACATTCCTAAGCCCGAAAAATAATCAATCATGTATATATAAATCAAATTTTGCGTAGATACATCTCCTTCCGAAACTTTCAGAGCTTTTCGCATATAAACTATTGCAGAATCACACTGAAAAGAACAATATGCCTCATAAATTTTACGGTTGATGTCTATAATACCTACCTTGTCATTTTGAATTTCAAATAATGATGTTTGTTGTTTTAATGAATCAATTTCAACTTGCCTTTTTTCCATATAAGAATTACGCAAACCTATTTCTTTTTCAAAAACGCCACACAAAGAATCTAATTCAGCAGAATTTTGTGAAATTGCAACAAGATTTTGACATAGACATACTGACAGTATCAATAATATGCAACGATTTTTCTTCATTAATATTTTGATTTTAGGTTAATAATAATCGCATACACTTTCATACAAAACGTTGCAAGTTACAAAAAATTCACAGATTTAAACAAACGTTTCCAATAAATTATTTTTCATGCAAAAAAATAAGCCTTACTCATTGAGCAAGGCTTATTAAATGATTAAAAATAAACTTTTTTACTTATTGGGACAATTACCACCACGTGGAGGTTCTGGTCTATCTCCCGGTTTTTCGCAATTTCTAGGTCCTTGTTGCATACATGCACCTTTAGGACAACAGCATTTGATTTCGAGTAAAGATTTTTGCTCTTTAACAGATAAATTGTCAAAATTTGCCCATGCTGCTTCAAAAGCTTCTTTTTTAACTTTCATTTCAGCTTCACGTTGATCTACAAAAGCTTTACGCTTCATTATCAACTCTTTTTGTTCACTTTCAGATAGCTCGTCAAATTTCTCCCACTTTTCCATAATCTCATCAAATGCTTTACGTTGTTCTTCTGTAAGGTCATTACATGGTCTTGCCTGACAAGGTCTGTCAGTTTTACATTCCATTTTTGGCCCTTTACAATCCTTAAAACAACATCTTTTTTCATCGTTATTGCAACAATTGCAACATGAAGCAATCATTAATAGCAAACAAACTGCTCCAACCATAACCAAATAAATTCTCTTCATACCTCAAATGTTTATTAAATTATTAAGTACATTGCCAAAGGTATAAAAAAAAATTGCCTGCGTATTGATATGGGTACATTATTTTCGTAAATTTGCCGGACATTAAAGTTTATTATTAAAATTAATATTAATATATGGCTATCATTAAACCATTCAAAGGTATCCGCCCGCCAAAGGCTATGGTGGAAAAAGTTGCATCCCGTCCATACGATGTTTTAAACTCAGAAGAAGCTCGTAAAGAAGCTGAAGGTAACGAACAATCATTATACCATATCATTAAACCGGAAATCGATTTCCCGGTAGGTACAGACGAACATGATGCTAAAGTATACGAAAAAGCAGCAGAGAATTTTAAAAAATTCCAAGATAAAGGATGGCTTGTACAAGATAAAGAAGACCTATACTACGTATATGCGCAAACAATGAATGGCAGAACACAATATGGTTTATGCGTATGCGCATACGTAGATGACTATATAACAGGTAAAATTAAGAAACATGAATTAACACGTAGAGACAAAGAAGAAGACCGCATGAAACATGTACGTGTTAACAACGCAAACATCGAACCTGTATTTTTTGCATATCCACATAATGACGAACTTGATGCAATTGTTGCAAAAGTATGTTCAAAACCCGCAGAATACGATTTTGTTAGTGCAGATGGTTTCGGACATCATTTTTGGGTTATTGATGACAAAAACAGCATAGCTCGCATAACCGAGATATTTGGTAACATCCCTTCACTATACATTGCAGACGGACATCATCGTAGTGCAGCTGCCGCATTAGTTGGAGACGAAAAACGCAAACAGAATCCTAATCACACAGGTAAAGAAGAGTACAATTATTTCTTAGCTGTTTGTTTCCCTGACAACCAATTAAATATTATAGACTATAACAGGGTTGTAAAAGACTTGAACGGATTAAGCACAGAACAATTCTTAAGTGCCTTGAAAGAGAATTTTATTGTAGAAGAAAAAGGTGCAGAAATATACAAGCCGAACAAACTACACAATTTCTCAATTTACCTAACCGGTAAATGGTATTCACTAACAGCAAAGCTTGGTACATACAACGATAACGATCCAATCGGAGTACTTGATGTAACAATATCATCTAAGCTTATTTTAGATGATATTTTAGGAATTAAAGATTTGCGAAGCGATAAACGCATTGATTTTGTTGGTGGTATTCGCGGCCTAGGAGAGATTAAAAAGCGTGTTGATAGCGGAGAAATGCAAGTTGCACTTGCCTTGTACCCTGTTTCTATGAATCAGTTAATTGCAATCGCAGATTCAGGTAACATAATGCCACCAAAAACAACATGGTTTGAACCTAAACTTCGCTCAGGACTTATCATTCACAAATTGGTTTAATATATACTTACAGCATGAAAAGTAATGGTTTAGTATCCATAGACGACTATACAAAAGAAGATATTCTGCGTATTCTTGATTTAGCAGCTCAATTTGAAAAAAATCCAAATACCAAGTTGCTCGAAGGCAAAGTAATTGCGACATTATTTTTTGAGCCTTCAACACGTACCAGACTAAGTTTTGAAACCGCAGTTAATAGACTTGGTGGACGTGTTATAGGTTTTTCAGATGCTGCAACATCTAGTTCGTCAAAAGGCGAAACATTGAAAGACACCATAAAAATGGTTAGCAACTATGTCGATTTAATTGTAATGAGACATCCGGTTGAAGGAGCTGCAAGATACGCATCTGAAGTAGCAAGTGTACCTATAATAAATGCTGGAGATGGTACAAACCAACACCCTACCCAAACAATGCTCGATTTATACTCGATTAATAAGACTCAAGGTAGACTTGATAATCTTATAATCAGCATGGTTGGAGATTTAAAATACGGACGAACCGTACATTCGCTATTAATGGCTATGAGATATTTTAACCCTACATATCATTTTGTATCACCACCCGAATTGCGTATTCCGGAACAATACAAGCTATTTTGCGATGAAAACAAAATAAGCTATGATGAACTGGAAGATATTAACAGTATATTACCTGTATCGGATATCTTGTATATGACACGTGTTCAGCAAGAGCGTTTTACCGATTTGATTGAATACGAAAAAGTTCGCAACACATATACCTTACGTAATAGTATGTTGGATGTAACAAAAGACAATCTTCGTATATTACATCCCCTACCTCGCATAACTGAGATTGCCGATGATGTTGATGCAAATCCAAAAGCATATTATTTTGAACAGGCTAGAAATGGCGTTTTTGCACGTCAAGCTGTAATCTGCTCAACTTTGGGATTAATTTAACCTTTAATTGAGAAAAAAAATGAAAGCAAGTCATACAGAACTCATAGTAAGAGCTTTAGAAAACGGAACAGTAATTGATCATATTCCTGCAGACAAATTGTTTAAAGTTGTATGGTTATTACATTTGGATAAATTACCAAATCAAATAACTATTGGGAACAACCTTGAAAGCAAAAAAATCATCTGCAAAGGTATCATTAAAATATCTGACAAGTTTTTTGAGCATCAAGAATTAGATAAAATTGCATTAATTGCACCAACTGCAAAAATCAACATAATTAAAAATTATGAGGTAGTAGAAAAAATTAACTTAACTCTACCTAATGAAGTCACAGAAATACTACAATGTGTTAATCCTATGTGTATTACGAATAAAGAGCAAGGAATAACAACACGTTTTCATATTGTTGACAAAGCAAAAGGTACTGTAAAATGCCACTATTGCGAACGAATTATAAACCAAGAAGACCTTATCCTTAAATGAAAATACAATGGAAACCGGGTACTTTAATATACCCACTCCCAGCATTAATGGTTAGTTGTGGCGAAACAGAAACTGAATATAATATATTTACAGTTAGTTGGACCGGCACAATTTGTAGTGATCCGCCAATGTGTTATATATCAGTTCGTAAATCACGACACTCACACGAAATCATTTCACGCACCAAAAGTTTTGTACTGAATTTAACTACAGAACAACTAGCTTTTGCAACTGATTGGTGTGGAGTTAGATCAGGAAAAGATTATAACAAATTCGCAGAAATGAAGCTGACAGCCGAAAAAGCTCAAAGAGTAAACGCTCCTATTATATGCGAATCGCCACTTAACATTGAATGTGAAGTAATAGAAATAAAAGAATTAGGTTCACACGATATGTTTATTGCCAAAGTTGTAAATATTCAAGCTGACGAAAAATTTATAGACCCTGAAACAGGTGCATTTAACATGGAAGAAGCAGAACTTATAGCTTACTCACATGGAATGTACTATAAAATGGGATCCAGAATTGGTAAATTCGGTTGGTCAGTACAAAAAAAGAAATAATATGAAATTACGTTTGACAATCATCACATGGTTTATTTCAAGTCTTTTTTGCTTTGTTGCAACAGCAGAAGGTCTTGTTAATCAACAATCTGTTAATATATTAGACAAAGTTTCTGAAACTTATAAAAATTCAAGTGGCACTGAATTGGATATTAAAATATCCATGAATGATGATAAAACTAAATCAAGTAACTCCACTACCGGAAATTTAAAGACCAAAGGCAATAAGTTTATACTAACTTCAGATTTTGCTACACTGATATTTGATGGAAAAACTTTATATGTACATTCAAAACCAACCGATGAAATTACCATTAGTGAGCCCGCAAAAGAAGATATTTCAGGAGTTGATCCAACTGCTATTTTAGGTAGTTATAAGCAAGGATTTAAAGTAAATGCTCCACAAGAAAAAAGCGAAAAAGGCAAACAAATATACCTAATCGAATTATATCCCGAAAGTCGTAGTGCCGAATACTTTAAAATTGAAATAAAGATAGAAGCAGACACTTATAAACCCGTTAGCATAGCCACTTATGCAAAAAATGGAATCACAAATACAATCCTTATAAACAAGATTCAAACCAACAAAGAGTTTACAGATAAGGATTTTGCATTTGATGCAAGAAAATTTCCCAAAGCACAAATAATTGATATTAGATAAATCATAAAGAATTAACATCATGGAAGCCGAACAAATTATTCGCTGTTTAATTATTGGTTCTGGTCCTGCCGGACTAACAGCTGCAATTTACGCGTCTAGAGCAGGCCTTAATCCTGTTTTATACGAAGGTATGCAACCCGGAGGTCAACTAACGATGACTACAGAAATAGAGAATTTTCCGGGATACCCTGAAGGCATAACCGGTAACGAAATGATGGATGATTTGCACAAACAAGCTGCACGTTTTGGTGCTGATATAAGATTTGGAGTTGCAACTGAAGTTGACTTCTCACAAAAACCATACAAAGTTGTAATAGACGAAGAAAAAACTATTTACACACATACAGTTATTATTGCAACAGGTGCATGTGCAAAATATCTTGGATTAGCTGATGAACACAAATACGCAGGTTCGGGTGTTTCTGCTTGTGCTACCTGCGATGGATTCTTCTATCGCAAAAAAACAGTTGCCGTTGTCGGTGGCGGTGATACTGCATGTGAAGAAGCCTTATACTTATCTTCATTATGTAAAAAAGTATATCTTATTGTTCGTAGAGACGTACTTAGAGCATCATTGGTGATGCAAAAACGAGTACTAAACAAAGAGAACATAGAAGTTCTGTTCGAATGTCAAACATCAGGTTTAACTGGCGATGGAGTTGTTGAAGGAGCTGACCTTATAAAAGCTAAAGGTACTGACAAGGAAGAAAAATTACATATAGCAATTGACGGATTCTTTTTAGCTATTGGACACAAACCTAATTCAAAGGTATTCGAAAAATATATTGATTTGGATGATTCCGGATATATTAACACACAAGGTAAAAGCCAACAGACCAATATTGAAGGAATATATGCAGCAGGTGATGTGGCTGACCCAATATATCGTCAAGCTATTACATCTGCAGGAAGTGGTTGTAAGGCTGCTATCGAGGCAGAAAGATACTTAAATGCCAACAATTTGTAAACAGTTCTTGTTTTTTTATCTACTTAATTTTTATGATTCGATTATAAGCACTAAATTTGCGCCTTCAAAAAAACATGCTCTATAACATAAATAAATGAAGGTACAAGTAAAAAATCCATTCAAACCAGCTATCCTAACATCATTAAGAGGATATAACGGCAACAAATTTTCAAAAGATATTATGGCCGGCATTATTGTCGGCATTGTAGCTATACCATTAGCAATCGCATTTGGTATTGCTTCTGGTGTAGGTCCAACCGAAGGTCTTGTAACAGCTATTGTTGCCGGATTCATTATTTCAATATTTGGAGGAACTAAAGTACAAATTGGTGGTCCTACAGGTGCTTTCATTGTAATTATATACGGAATTATTCAGCAATACGGTATATCAGGATTAATGATAGCCACAGTAATGGCTGGGATTTTACTTATAATAATGGGATTTTGTCACTTAGGCAGTGTAATAAAATTCGTCCCCTATCCTGTTGTTGTAGGTTTTACGGGTGGTATCGCACTAACCATATTCTCTACACAAATGAACGATTTGTTTGGACTAGGCCTGACAAATGTACCTGCAGACTTTATTGATAAATGGATTTGCTACATCCACAATTTTGAAAAAATAGACTTATGGTCTCTAGCAATTGGTTTAGGCAGTCTTTTAATAATTATATCTGTTCCTAAAATATCAAAAAAGATTCCGGGCTCTTTAATTGCTATTATTGTTGCCACTTTATGTGTATGGTTACTAAAGAAATACACAGATATTGCAGGAATACAGAACATTACAACTATTGTCGATTTATATGATTTACCTTCGGGGATGCCTACACCGAAATTACCTTCAATTATACTAAAAGATGGTCAAACCATTATGAATGTTATTCAGGAATTATTCCCGGCAGCATTTACTATTGCTATGTTAGGTGCTATTGAATCTCTTCTATCTGCAATAGTTGCTGATGGTGTTATTGGCGATAAACATAATTCCAATACAGAATTGATAGGACAAGGTATAGCAAATATAGTATCACCATTTTTTGGAGGTATACCTGCCACAGGTGCAATAGCACGTACTATGACAAACATAAACAATGGAGGTCGCACTCCTATTGCCGGAATAATACACGCATTGGTTTTACTATTGGTTCTACTTTTTTTTGGTAATTTTGTCGGACTTATTCCGATGCCATGCTTAGCAGCTGTACTTATAATTGTTTCTTATAACATGAGCGGTTGGAAAACATTCGTATCACTTGCTAAGAATCCTAAATCAGACTTCGCAGTCTTAATTACAACATTTGTACTAACTGTAATATTCGATTTAACCATAGCAATTGAAATAGGCATACTACTAGCTATTGTATTATTCTTAAAACGTACTAGCGAATCGACCGAAATTAAAGTATTTCATAACGAAATTGATCCAAATAACGACACAGATATCAATTTGAACGATGAAAAATTAAAGATTCCTGATAGAGTCGAAGTGTATGAAATTGATGGTCCTTACTTCTTTGGAATTGCAAATAAATTTGACGAAGTGATGCTTGAAACAAGCGAAAAGCCAGACGTTCGCATCATCAGAATGCGCAAAGTACCATTTATTGATTCAACCGGCTTACACAACTTGGAAACTCTATGCTTGCAAGCTAAAAAAGAAGGCATCAAGATTGTTCTTTCAGGAGTAAACGACAACGTTCGTAAAACACTGAACAAAGCAGGATTTGAAAAACACCTATCCGAAGAATATATATGCTCCAATATCAACGAAGCATTAGAAAAAGCCGCAAAAATGTAATTATTAGATAATTATCTGTTATCTATTTTCTCGGGATATAAATCATGGTTCTGTAAACGATACAGAGCCATTTTTTCATATTCACTATTAGGAATACCATAATTACAATACGGATCGATACTAATGCCACCACGTGGAGTAAACTTACCCCATACTTCAATATATTTGGGAGACATTAGTTTAATCAAATCCTTCATAATAGTATTTACGCAATTTTCATGAAAATCGCCGTGGTTTCGATAACTGAAAAGATAAATCTTAAGTGATTTACTTTCAACCATTTTTTCGGCAGGTATATAGTTAATATATATTGATGCAAAATCAGGTTGTCCCGTAATTGGACATAAACTGGTAAACTCAGGGCAATTGAATTTCACAAAATAGTCATTCTCAGAATGCTTATTAACAAAAGTCTCCAAAACTTCAGGTGCATACTCCTTTGGATACACTGTATTATTATTCCCTAATAAAGATAGTTTATCATCCATATTACTTATCAAGAATTTTATTTTTTGATTCTAAATAATTCTGTAGTCCCCTACTACGCAATTTACATGCAGGACAATTTCCACAACCCTTACCCACAATACCATTATAACATGTCAATGTATTATTAATAACGTAATCTAAGTAACCTAAAGAGTCTGCCAATTCCCATGTCTGAGACTTATCCAACCACATTAGAGGTGTATGAATTACAAAACTATAATCCATAGCCAAATTTAATGTAACATTAAGCGACTTTACAAAAACGTCTCTGCAATCAGGATAACCGCTAAAGTCTGTTTCGCATACTCCTGTAATAAGATGTCTACAAGACTTCGTTTTTGCCAATATTGCAGCAAAGGTCAAAAATAGCATATTTCTACCTTCAACCAAACTATTCGGAGGAGTTGTTGCATCAGGCATTTCATCATCAACCGGAATATCAGAACGAGTAAGAGAACATGGTGCTAACTGATTTAACAAGGCCATGTCAAGTACATAATGTTCAATATCGAAGTCTTTGGCTATATTACGTGCACATTCAATCTCCTTTTTATGCCTTTGTCCGTAATCGAAGGTTACTGCATATACTTTTTCGAATCTTTGCAAAGCCCATAACAGACAAGTCGTAGAATCCTGCCCACCGCTAAAAACCACCAAAGCTTTATCTTGTTTATTCATACGAACCCATTTTCAAGGCTGATACTTCTTTATCAGTCAAAAAACGCCATTTACCACGAGATAAATTGTACTTAGTAAGACCGGCAAAATAGACTCTGTCTAATTTTTCAACCTTATATCCTAAATGTTCAAAAATACGTCTTACAATACGGTTTCTTCCTGAATGTATTTCAATGCCTACTTCTTTTCTAGATGTATTTTCAACATATTCAAGAGCATCTGCATTTATAGGACCATCTTCTAAAGTTATACCCGATAGAATTTTCTCAAAATCTTCAGTATTTAAAGACTTATCGAGTGTTACTTGATATATTTTTTTCTTTTCGTACTTCGGATGAGTAAGTTTTATAGTCAAATCTCCATCATTGGTAAGCAATAAAACTCCCATGGTATTCCTATCTAAACGACCTACAGGATAAATTCTTTCGCGACAAGCATTACGAACTAAATCAACCACTGTCAAACGACCTTGAGGATCATCAGAAGTTGTAACTGTATTCTTAGGCTTATTTAGCAAAATATATACTTTGCGTTCTGCTCTAATCAACTGATCGTGGAAATGCACTGAATCATCGGGCATCACCTTTACACCTAATTCTGAAACAACTTTACCATTGATTTTAACAACACCGGCCTGTATAAATTCATCAGCTTCTCTACGAGAACAAACTCCTGCATTAGCTAAAAAACGATTCAAGCGAATAGAGCCGTCATCGCTATGCTCTACTTTCTTCTTTTTGGAAAAAGCTCTCTTAGGTTTAAATGTTTCAGAACCGGAAAACTTAGCATTAGGCTTTTCAACTCTGTCATTTTCCTTATTATTAGGCTTAAACTGAGGTTTCGATTTTCCTATACGTTTACGGCTATCCCCTGTCGATTCTGAATCTTTACTGAACTGATTATTGCGCATTGTTTATATTATCCTCCAATAGTTTGATTTTCTTCAAAAGCACCTCTTGCTCTTCTTTTTGCCTGCATAAAACTTTTTGCATTTCTGCCATCAAAGGATTAGCTTTTTTAGAATCAGTATTAATAAAGCCCATATTATTTTCGCGGGTAGTAATATCTGAAGTCAGGTTCTCGTATGTACGTATTAGTCGTTCTTTCTCTTTGCGTAAAGTAGCTACTGATTTGTCAGACACATTTTCTACAAAACCTGTAAACAAACTTAGCTTACGTTCTATCTCATCAACTCTCAAACGATCAAACTGCTTATTCAAAACCTTTTTGTATTCCGAATACAAGCCATCTTTATCTTTAAAAGGAACAAAACCGATTGCGTTGTATTCGGCAATAAGAGCTTTAAGTCCGGCAAACGAGTTTTCAGCATAAGCAGCAATCTTTTCTAATACTAATTTCTTCTTTTGCAGATTTTCAACCTGCTCAGCCACACGTCCTGATTGTGCCTTTTCTTTTGCTGCAAAAAATGCATCACATGCTGTAATAAAACGAGTCCATATCTGATCTGATACCTTTTTTGAAACGGGACCAATTGTTTTCCATTCTTGCTGCAACTTAATAAATTTATCTGTTGCTTCTTTCCATTCAGTGCTATCTTTGAGAGCCTCTGCCTTCTCACACAAAGCTCTTTTCTTCTCTAAATTTGATGCAGAAATTTCTTTTACTTCTTTGTAGAACTGACTTTTTGCTTTGAAAATATCATCACATGCCTTACGAAATTTCTCATAAATTTGCGTATTGGCTTTTTTAGGAGCAAAGCCTATTTGTTTCCATGCCTCTTGTAATTCTAATACCTTAGCTGTAATTTCATCCCATACTTTATATGTATTAGCTTCTGAATAAGCTATCTGAGCTACAGCTTCACATAAAACAGTTTTCTTTTCAAGGTTTTCTTCTTCTCTTACTTTTTTGCCTTGATAAAATTCTGCATGTTTTTTATTGATAATATCAGAAGCTGATTTAAAGCGATTCCACAAACCATCACGTAGTTCAGGAGCTACAGGTCCAAGTTCTCTCCATTCTGCATGTAATTGCTGCAATTTTTGGAATGCATCATTCAAATTAGCTTCCTTTGCTAGCTTTTCTACAGCCTCGCAAAGAGCAGTTTTTACTTCCAAATTCTTTTTAAAATCATAATCGCGCAATTCGTTACTAATTTTAACGAAATCGTAAAATTGCTCCATATACATCTGGTATTGTTTTACCAATTCTCCGTATTTATTTGGGGCAACTTGACCTGCATCTTTCCACTCTTGTTGCAGTTGTCTGACTTGTGGAAATGTTTTATCTACAGAATCAGATGATTCAATTAATTGACGTAATTTTTCAAGTATATCTTTTTTAATTCCATAAGCTCGCTCGTGCATTAGTTCTGATTGTTCTAACTCCAAAGCTCGCTTAGCCTTATACTGAGCTAATATTTCTTTTAAAAGTGCTTCTTCTTCAAATGTATGAACGAAATTGGCCATTTCCTTACCAGACTCAGTCAACGCCTGACGCATTTCTGTCAAAAGAGCCTCTTGGCGTCTATAAAACAAAGCCTTTAATTGTGCTATCTCCTGGCGATTATTTTCTCCTTCAGTTGCTACTTTCAAACGATTAACAATCTCTGCCAACGACAATTCTTTTTCTTCCGATGATTCCATATTCAAAAAATTAAAAGTATCCATACGGATACAGTACTACAAACTGCAAATATACACCTTTTTAATTGTAGTTTGATGCATACACAGCGTTTTTTATTATTTTATATCTATAGATTTCCATATCCGCGAAAAAAGCAGTAATATTGCGTGATTTTTAGCTTATTCAAATTATATATATACAAAAAAACATGAAAGTATTGAAATTCGGCGGAACATCCGTAGGTTCCGTAGAAAATATCCTTAAAGTAAAAGACATTGTATTCTCAGTATCAGAACCGGTTATCGTGGTAGTCTCGGCCATAGGTAGTGTAACAGATAAACTTATCAGCACTGCAAAAAAAGCTTCTCAAGGCGATTCTACATATTCTGAAAACTTTAAAATAATAGCAGAAAAGCATGCTGAAATAATTAACAAAGTAGTTCCTGCTGCTCATTTAAATGAGGTTGAGCGTCAGGTTGCCATATACTTGGATGAGTTATACAACATATATCGCAATGTATATCAATCTCGCAAATTAGACGAATCTACATTAAGTTCTGCTTTAAGTTATGGAGAGCGTATTTCTTCTTATTTTATGTCGTTTGTATTAGAAGCACAATTGTTTGATGCTGTTAACATAATAAAAACTAAAGTATATCACAAGAAAAATATTCTTGACAAATCAAAAACCTATAACAATGTTCAAAAAGCATTTGTAAATACTCAACAACGTTCAATTATAGGTGGATTTATTGCATCTGATACATCTAACGATTCTATTACCAATCTTGGACGTGGAGGTTCTGATTATACTGCATCTATTATAGCTGGAGCTTTAGATGCTTCAAAATTAGAAATATGGACAGATGTTGACGGATTTATGACTGCAGACCCACACTTGGTTAACAATGCATATACAATAGAAGAGTTATCGTACATCGAAGCTATGGAATTATCTAACTTCGGAGCTAGAGTACTATATCCTCCTACTATATATCCTGCATACGAAAGAAATATTCCTATACTGATTAAAAATACTATGAAGCCATCAGTTAAAGGAACAAGAATTACGAACTTAAACAATCCTGAAGGCAAAGCTATAAAAGGTATTTCATCTATCAGCAACACTTGCTTAATCACTTTGCAAGGTATGGGCATGGTCGGTGTTTTAGGCATAAGTTCACGTACATTCCAGGCATTGGCAAACGAAGGTATAAGTGTATTCCTTATTTCTCAAGCATCATCCGAAAATTCAACAACTTTTGCAGTGCGCAATGAAGAGGCCGATATAGCAGTAAAAGCTCTGTCTGATGAATTTAAAAACGAGATGGAAAGAGGAGAAATTTGGTCAATCACACCTCAAAAAGACTTAGCTACAGTTGCAATTGTTGGCGAAAATATGAAATACAACACCGGCTTAGCAGGGAAATTATTCAATACACTTGGACGTAGTGGTATTAATATTATTGCTTGCGCACAAGGGGCTTCAGAAACAAATATTTCATTCGTAGTAATGCAAAAAGACTTGCAGAAAGCCCTCAACGTGCTGCATGATTCATTCTTTTTAGCTGATTATCAAGTATTAAATATTTTCCAAGTTGGAACAGGAACAGTTGGTGGTAGTTTACTAGAACAAATTGAACATCAACAAGAAAAGATTTTAAAACAAAATAGTGTAAAACTTAATGTTGTTGGAATAACTGATATTAACGGTTCTATTTTTAACGCAAGCGGCATCAACCTAAAAAAATACAAAGAAGATGTTATAGAAAACGGGAAACCAACAGCACCGGAAGATATCAAGCGTAAAATTATTGACATGAACTTATTTAATTCTGTATTTGTTGATTGCACAGCAAGTCAGTCAATTGCAGCATTATACGAAGATTTGTTAAACCATAATATTTCAGTTGTAGCTGCTAACAAGATAGCAGCATCAGGTTCTTACGCAAATTACGAAAACCTGAAAAACATAGCACGTAAAAAAGGTATTAAATATTTATTCGAAACAAATGTTGGTGCAGGTTTACCAATAATTAACACCATGAATAGCTTAATAAACAGTGGTGATAGAATACTTAAAATAGAAGCTGTTTTATCAGGTACTTTAAATTTTATATTTAATACAATTAGCGAAGATATACCATTCTCAAAAACAATATTAATGGCAAAAGAAGCTCGTTTTGCTGAACCTGATCCACGGATTGACTTAAGTGGTACTGATGTTATCCGTAAGTTGGTGATATTAGCACGCGAATCAGGCTACAAAGTTGAACAAGCGGATGTAAAGAAAAATCTATTTGTGCCTGATAAATATTTTGAAGGATCTGTTGAAGATTTCTGGAAAAATATACACGAACTTGATGGTGATTTTGAGAATCAACGCAAGAAATTAGCAGCAGAAAACAAAAAATATCGTTTTGTGGCTACAATGAAAGAAGGAAACTGCGAAGTTGGATTACAAGCAGTCGATTCTTCACATCCATTTTACGATTTGGAAGGAAGCAACAATATTGTCATGATTCAGACGGAACGTTATTTTGATGATCCTATGATTATTAAAGGCTACGGTGCTGGTGCAAGTGTGACAGCAGCCGGTGTATTTGGTGACATTATAAGTATTGCCAATATTAGATAATATGCAAAAATATATCTTACTGTGTTTATTGGTTATTTGTTCTGCATGTCATCGAAAAATGCCACCACAAATACCAAGTAACCAAGAAACAATAGACACAGAAAGACAAAATATGTTGATATACAATCAATTATGTATTGAAGCAGAACAAGAAGATATAAAGAAATTTATAGATAGTTCTGAGTATAAAATGACATATTCCGATAATGGCTTTTGGTATTATATCATCGAAAAAGGGAATGGAAAAAAGGTAAGAAACGGACAAATTGTAAAAATAGCCTATTCTCTTGAATTATTAGATGGCACAGTCTGCTATTCGACTGATAAAAATAGAATAAAGACATTTGAAGTCGGCAAACGAAAAGTTGAAAAAGGTTTAGATATTGCTATGCCTTTATTTGCAGAAAATTCAGAAGCAGTTATTATTATGCCATCGCATTTGGCGCATGGTGTTGTTGGCGATAGGAAGTGTATTCCGGCAAGGACTCCGATATTATATAGAATTAAAATTTTATCAGTTAAATAACACATGAAAATAGCATCAAACATAAAAGTATTTATTTTGATTGTACTTTGTGCATTCTGTTTTGCATCTTGTACTACAGAATCATACGCAGACAAACGTAAAAAAGAAAAGGCAGCATGGGCTGATTTTAAAAAAGCAAATAATCTGGAGATTTCTACCGACTCAGCTTATTGTTTCAACAGAACAACTCCATGGCCCGAAAATTTATATTTTCAAACGCATAGAGGTGCTTTTGTAAGGTTGATAAAAGATGATACCAATCAACGTCACCCTTCTGAGGGAAATACAATTATCATAAGATTCTTGTCGTATGATCTTAATTGGAATTTAATCGGAGGAAATACCGGAACCTTATCACGTGAAGGCGAAGTATGTGTTTACTCTCCTAACGGAAGTGATCCATGTATTGGTTGGAATGATGTAATACCTTGTCTACACCATGGTAGCGAAGCAATTATGATTATTGATTCGCAATTAGGCCCCTCAGACCAACAAACGGATGTTATTACTACAATAGTGCATATTACAGATTTTACTGTTACAAATTAATACAAAAACATGACACTAATCAAATCGATTTCCGGAATTAGAGGAACTATAGGTGGACAAGCAGGAATTGGTTTAAGTCCTGTAGATGTAGTAAAATTTACTGCAGCGTATTCAAATCTTATACGTAAAACTACTAAAAACAATAGTAATAAAATAGTTGTTGGACGTGATGCTAGATTATCAGGCAACATGGTCGACAAATTAGTCGTTGGCACTCTTATGGGGATGGGATTCGACGTTTGCGATATAGGTTTGGCGTCTACCCCTACTACAGAGATAGCAGTAACAATGGAAAATGCTGCAGGTGGAATTATCATCACAGCAAGTCACAATCCTAAACAATGGAATGCTTTAAAACTGCTTAATGACAAGGGCGAATTCTTAAACAAAGAAGAAGGAGAGGAAGTCCTTCGCATAGCAGATAACGATGAATTTACATTCTCAGAAGTTGACGACTTAGGTCATGTTACTGAATGCGATTATACACAAAAACATATTGACAAAGTACTATCATTGAAGTTAGTTGATGTAAATGCAATAAAAAAAGCTAAGTTTAAAGTAGCTATTGATTGTGTCAATTCTGTTGGTGGAATAATTCTTCCCCGTTTATTTGATGCATTAGGCGTTGAAACTCTGACTCAATTATATTGCGAACCTACAGGTAACTTCTGCCATAATCCGGAGCCTCTCGAAAAAAATCTTGGAGACATCATGTCGCTAATGAAAAAAGGTGGTAACGATGTAGCATTTGTAGTTGACCCTGATGTTGACAGATTGGCAATGATATGCGAAAATGGTGAAATGTATGGTGAAGAATACACTCTGGTTACCGTTGCCGATTATGTATTAACTCACACATCTGGTAACACTGTTTCCAATTTAAGTTCTACTAGGGCTTTACGTGATGTAACACGCTCACATGGAGGTTCATATCAGGCTGCCGCTGTCGGTGAAGTTAACGTAGTAACAAAAATGAAAGAGACTAATGCTGTTATAGGAGGCGAAGGTAATGGAGGCGTAATTTATCCTGAATGCCATTATGGCAGAGATGCATTGGTTGGTATTGCTTTATTTTTAAGCCATTTGGCACACAAAAAGATGAAGGTATCAGAACTACGAGCTTCATATCCTCCATATTTTATCTCTAAACAAAGAGTTGATTTAACTCCATCTATTGATGTTGATGCAATTCTCAATAAAGTAAAAGAAAAATTCCATAATGAAGAAATAAACGACATTGACGGAATTAAGATCGATTTCGCAGATAAATGGGTTCATTTACGTAAATCAAATACAGAACCTATTATTCGTATCTATTCAGAAGCATCTACGCAAGAAAAAGCAGACGAGTTAGGTGCAGAGATTATTGCTATTATACACGGATTTATCTCATAACACAATAAAGGCAAACTTTAATTAAAGTTCGCCTTTATTATTACTATTTTTTCAAAGTCATCACTTAAAACTTACACGCTCAATCTTGTTCATTAAACTTTGAATATGACTCGTGCGCCTTTGCATATATGGACCTTGATTCAAAACCTTATATTTTCTTGGATTGGGTAATGATGCTGCAATAGAAGCAGCTTGATACTTAGTAAGTTTAGACGGTTCTTTATGAAAATACACCTCAGAAGCTACTGTTACACCATACATACCATTTCCTGTTTCTATTACATTTAAATACACCTCCATTATACGACTTTTAGACCAAATAAGCTCAATTAAAACTGTATAATAGACTTCAAACGCTTTTCGCACATAACTCCTCGATGGTGTTAGAAAAACATTTTTTGCTGTTTGTTGACTTATTGTACTTCCACCTTTCAAACGCTTTCCACGTTGATTATTCTTATATGCTTTTTCTATGCCTTTAAAATCGAATCCATAGTGTTCCGTAAATAAGTTATCTTCTGATGCCACAACTGCTTGTACCATATTATGCGAAATATTATCTAAGGAAGTCCATTCTCTATGTAAAGCAAGAGGCTGTCCGTTTATGGATTGTTGAGCCACTCGTATAAACATCAGCGGAGTATATACAACAGGAACAAATCTATACACAGCAACTGACAATATAGATTCTATAACAAACACACATATTGCAAACAATATGATGCGGAAAATTTCTTTCATGTTCTTACAACAAACAGATACCAGAGTCAGAACATTCTTTTCTCATAGATTCAGGCCAAATACTTGATTGGATTTCACCTATATGCGATTTACGTAGTAAGAACATACATAAGCGGGATTGCCCAATACCGCCGCCTAATGATAATGGCAATTTATCTTCAACTAAACGTTTATGATAATAATATTTCATGCGATCTTGCTGACCTGTAATCTCCAATTGATGCAACAAAGCTTTTTTATCAACTCTAATACCCATTGACGACAATTCCATAGCCTGTCCTAATACATCATCCCATACTAATATGTCGCCATTTAAACCTTTGTATCCATCTTCATTTAGAGTTGTCCAATCATCGTAGTCAGGAGCTCTGCCATCATGTTTTTCTCCATTCGACAATTTGCCACCAATACCCATTACAAATACAGCTTTATACTTTTTAGTGATTAAATTCTCACGTTCTTTAGTAGTTTTATCAGGATATAATGATAACAATTCTTCTGCCTGAATAAAATGAATTTTACTAGGTAAAATCGGTTTTATTTCAGGGAAATGTTCATATACTGCATATTCACATCTTACTATTGTTGCATAGATCCTGCGAACTATATCTTTCAAAAATGCTAAGTTTCTGTCTTGCTGGTCAATAACCATTTCCCAATCCCATTGATCTACATATAGTGAATGCGTATTATCCAACTCTTCATCAGCACGTATTGCATTCATATCTGTATAAATGCCATATCCTCTTTCTATTTTATAATCTGCTAAAGTAAGTCGTTTCCATTTTGCTAACGAATGTACAACTTCTGCTTGTGCTTCATTCAAATCCTTAACACAAAATGTAACCGGTCTCTCTACACCATTCAAATCATCATTTATGCCCATGCCCTTGAGAACAAACAAAGGAGCTGTTACACGTCTTAAACGCAATTCTGCGGATAAACTTGTCTGAAAAAAATCTTTTAATGTCTTGATTGCCAACTCAGTCTGTCGTAAATCCAGATATGAATGATAGTTTTGCGGTTTTACTAGTTGTGACATACAATTATATTTTGATTTATATTTGACGCAAAATTAATATTTTTATTGATAAAAAGATAGCATTATTTAAAAATTAACGTAAAAAAGCAACATAACATTGATTTAAAACAACCAAAAGATAAAACAATATTTATTACAATATACAAGCGATATTTTCATTACCTTTGCACTCAATAGGCCCTGTAGTTCAATGGATAGAATAAAAGATTCCGGTTCTTTCGATTGGGGTTCGACTCCCCACAGGGTCACCATATTAGAAAGCCTTGATAATTTAATATCATGAGTGATAATAATACAAATTCTAAACTTTATTCATTCCTAATATTATTTAGCAATTGGTTATCTGCGTACACATCTCCATTTATAATAGCAGTAGCAGTAATTACATTCTTTTTCCCTGAACTTTTTGCATGGGTTACCGGATACCTACAAACTTATATCTTGGGCTTCATAATGTTAACGATGGGATTAACTCTAACCGTTCAAGATATAAAAACTTTAGCTCACAGACCTCTGGATATACTAATTGGTTTTTGTGCACAATATACTATAATGCCTTTAATTGCATATAGCCTAACTGTTGTATTCCATTTAGATACTGCATTAGCAGTTGGTATCATATTGGTCGGATGCTGCCCGGGTGGAGTATCAAGCAATATTATGTCGTATTTATGCTATGGCGACGTTGCTTATTCAGTCGGTATGACTACAGCATCCACACTTTTATCACCCATGATAACCCCTATGTTAATGCTTTTATTAGCAGGCGAAAAAGTTGAAATAGATGCTATCGGGATGTTTATCAATATATTAATAGTTACTATTATTCCTATAACGGTAGGCTCTTTGTGTAATATTAGTTTGGGACATAAAGAAATATTAAAAAAAGCACAAAAGATAATGCCGTCATTAAGCGTTTTAGGACTTGCTTGCATCGTAGGCGGAGTAATATCCTTAGTACACGATGACATAGCAGCGGGTGGTTTCATGCTTCTATTATGGACATTCTTAATAGTATTTTGTCACAATTCCATTGGTTATATACTAGGATATCTAATAGGTAAGATCTTTCATTTTAATACCGCTAAAAGACGTACAATATCTATTGAAGTAGGTATGCAAAATGCAGGATTGGCAACTAATCTAGCTACTCATTTTTTTATAGTAACATGTCCATTGGCAGTAGTTCCTTGTGCAATAAGTTGCGCGTGGCATTCAATATCAGGTACTATTCTAGCATCATTCTTTGCATGGAGTGACAAAAAAAAATCTCACACGCGACTTAGACAATTGTTTAGCATAATATCATAGTTCATCTTGCATAGTTGACTTACGCTTTAGATATAACTTTTGCGTTTTTACAAAATACATTATAAGACCAATGAGATGAACAAAAACTACTGATATAAAAGCCCATTTATAACCGAAATACTCTGCAATTACACCACCCAATAAGACTCCCATACCTACTCCAAAATCCCATGAAGTAAGCAGAGTAGAATTTGCTGTGCCGCGTTCGTTGTGATGAGCAATACCTATAATCATATTTTGGAATGCCGGCCACATATGTCCATTTCCTAAACCTATTAGCAAAGCCGAAAGATAATATCCTACTAAATTAGGAAGCCCGACAAATATTGAAAAACCTATTGTAGAAACAATAATACCAACGGCTGCATTATGAGTTAACTTACCCTCTTTTAACGATTTTGCACCCTGAAATCTTGATAATATAAGACCCGCAGAAAGTAGCATAAAATACACCCCTGTCCCATTTGTAATGCCTAGTGTTTCTTGACCATAAATAGCCAAATAATTACTTATAACGCCATAACAAAAGCCGAAGAATGCAATGTTAACCCCTATCATCCAAGCTCTTAACAAAAAAAATCTATCTAACGAAAGTTTGCTTCTATTGTTGACTGTTTGTTTTTCAAATGGTTGTATTGTAGAACCAATAAACAGACCTATGCCTGCAACAATAAATGCAATCCAAAATAGAATTTCAAAATTATGGCAATAATTGTATACAAATATACCTATTGTAGGAGCCATTGCAGTTGCAATATTATTACTAAGCCCATAGTAACCAATGCTTTCATTTCTACGACTTGGATATGATACATCAATAGCCATTGTACTATTTGCTACTGTTGATGCTCCAAAAGGACCACCATGAAGAGTTCTGAATATAGCAAACATGAGTAACGAGCCTGCTATTAAATAGCCAAGAAAAAATAAAAAATATACTAATAAGCATATTTCTAATACAACTTTCCTAGGAAAACTATCAACAATATATCCGCTGAATGGTCTACAAATAAGTGCTGTTATTGTATATCCCGACAACACAAGTCCTATTATGTCTTTACTTGCATTAAAAGTTTCGCTAAGATATAATGGTAGTAATGGTGCTAATAGATAGAATGCAAATGATATAGTAAAATTGACAGACATCACTTTTACGTAATTTGCATTCAAAAGCTTTTCCTCGGCGTGCATATATAGTATTTTTCGACGAGCAAAATTACAAATTTTGTTTTGATTTGGCTCTAAATGTTTACAGATATCGTCAGATCATTAAATGATTGACTTTATATCATTGACCATTTGATATACTAATATGCCATTATTATTAAACGATATATATTGCAGAATATATATTGTTATTCATACCTGAAGATTTATTAGCGCACTAATACTTTATGCACCGACACATTATTATTTGTATATACACGCATTAAATATGTACCTGCCGATACATTAAGAACCAATGGATAATCGCGGCAATCAAAAGTTTGCAATAACCTACCCGACAAGTCGCACAACTCTGCAGAAACGACATCCATATCGGAAGATATATAAATATTCCCCCTATTTGGGTTTGGATATACACTCACATTAATTTTACCATTAACATCTTCAATATCAGAAGCTTGCCATAATGTTTGTAACCATGAGATTCTATTACTCAAATAATTATGTGCCTGAACTAAACCATTTTGAAAATTAGATGAAGAATACCAAGGCCATTTCCCACAATCGCAATTGGCAGCAGAACTTATACGCGCAGCCGTTTGATTCATTAAATCGTAAATAGTTGACAATCTCCAATACTCATCATTCCAACGTTGTTGAACCATAGATTGAAAACGAGGAAATTTAACCAACTCAGAAATCCAATTATCACCAAAAGGAGGATCATCATATATAAAACCTGAATGCCTATACGAATTTCCAAAATCCCAAACCGGTCCAAATTTCAGTTTAGTATTAGATCCTCTATCCTTATTCAAATAACAACTACCATGATATCCTTCAGCATTACCCATTATTTCCTGAACTATATAAAAATTAACCGCCGATTCCAAATCAATATAATTTTCCCAATCGGTACTATTTTTATCTTCATTGTAAATAGCAGCATTCGCATTCTCTAAGAATGTTGTCATATATGATTCTTGCACAGACGATAGTATTTCAGGCGATTTATATGTAAATCGAATTATCTCATCATCATTTTCTTGTATTACTATTTGGCTTGGGTCCTCGTAATTATCAATTTCCAGCAACCAACCTCCTGTTATTTCTAATGGATCTACACTATTGTCGGCTTGTTCAATAATATTTACTCTGTTGCTTGAGACTGTTATATGATCTGTCAGGAAGTACAAACCCCAATATTCTCCGTTCTTAACTAATTCAACAGGTTCTTGACCCGGTGTATATGGTAAACCGAAAATACGACTCAATTCAAATCCTACAGTATTACGCATAAATGCACAATCATCATCAGCATGCGCCAACAAACAGAAACTTTTGCTCTGACTTAAGTTTAATAAAGACGCCGATGTTTCCATTTTTATACGATATGGTTTTTTATCAAAACCAATCCAAGTATAATTACCCCTACCTTTTACTTCGGTATTAATAGGATTTTGTTGAGTACCATAAGATTGATAACCGGATTGTCCCATCGCATCAATATACATGGTAGCCGGAACATATGTTTCTTTTGAAGTTATATCATCACCATTTACTGTGTTGAGATAAAACACAGGTAAAGTATTTGAAATATCATAGCATCCACCACTATATGGTGATATCCAAGATCCTTGTGCCCAATTGCTATCACTTTCAGGTGTAAATGTCGCGCCAACAACCATTTCTTTATCTGTGGTAGCTGTTCTTAATTCCATGCGGACATTCGAAATTTCATTCTTCATATCCGAAAATTTACTTTGATAAACACCGGCTGCGTAAGATGTATTTGAGAAACTATAACGATACATATCAGTAACAGTAGATGGAATAGTCAATTCCCATTTATCATTACCTGTATAATTTAAATCAACAACAACAGTGTAGTCTTGATCGTCTGTTCCATATAAAAACTTCACAGATTCATATTGTGTCTTAGAGTTATCAAAATAAAATGTACCCGATAATATATCAACAGCATAACTGCTAATTGACATAGCCACAAAAAGTAGAATGGACGACAATTTTTTCATATATTATTTTTTAGGTATTACAAAGATATCATTTTATATTTAATTATACAATTTATTACCCCTCATATAATAAATAAAATAAACAAATATTTTTTTATTTATCAATGATTTTTTTATCTTTGTAAACTATGACGTTAATTAATGAAAACTATTTAAAACTACCTGAGTACTATTTCTTCAACGAAATAGAACAAAAAATAAACGCACACAAAGTTGTACACCCCAAAGCAGATGTTATACGTTTAGGCCTTGGGGATGTGTCGCAACCACTACCGGGAGAAGTAGTGAAGGCAATGGAAAATGCTATTCGCGAATTATCAAAAATAGAAACATTTAGAGGATATGGACCGGAAACCGGGTATCGTTTTTTGATTGATAAAATAATTAAATATGATTATAACGCACGTGGAGTTTCTTTAGAACCTGATGAAGTTTTTATAAGCGATGGCTCAAAATCTGATGTAGGTAATATCGGACATATATTTGGGAGAGATAATATCATTGCAATAACTGATCCTGTATACCCTGTATACGAAAATGCAGCTATAATGGGAGGACGTTCGGGGCATCTGACAGAGCAAAATATTTGGAGTAATATTGTATATATACCTTGTACGCCTGAGAATAATTTCATTCCTGAATTACCAACCGATAAAGTTGATATTATATATTTGTGCTATCCCAACAATCCTACAGGTGTTGCGCTAAATAAAGCAGAACTAAAAAAATGGGTTGATTACGCACTAGAAAATCAAGCTATAATTATATATGATGGAGCATACGTTGCATACATTAATGAAGATGATATTCCACACTCAATATATGAGATTAAAGGAGCTAAGAAATGCGCTATCGAAATACGTAGCTATTCAAAAACCGCAGGCTTTACCGGATTGCGTTGTTCATATACAATTGTACCAAAAGAGATAATCGGATACACTCTTATGAACGAGAAAATTAAAATAAATAAATTGTGGAATCGAAGAGCTACTACATATTATAATGGGACATCATACATTGTACAAAGAGGTGCTGAAGCACTATACTCTCGCAAAGGATTCAAACAGTACCAAACAAACATTGACTACTATCTGACAAATGCGAGCATAATACGGCAAGAAATGATAGCTGCAGGATATGAAGTTTATGGCGGAGTAAATGCTCCACATATTTGGATTAAGACGCCTAAAAATACACCTTCTTGGAGATTCTTCCAAGAGTTACTTTATGAAATAAACGTGGTCTGCACCCCTGGATCCGGTTTTGGACAAGGAGGTGAAGGTTTCTTTCGTTTCACTGCTTTCAACTCAAGAGAGAATACAATAGAAGCCATGAGTCGCATTAAGAAGCGAATGTAAAACAGCAAATACAAGATAAACAAAAAGGATACTTAATTAAGTATCCTTTTTGTTTATCTTCTTAAGCTTTTTCTGCAATCATTTTCAAAGCTACATCCAAAATGGTTGTATCGTCCAAAATAACTATTCCACCATCAGGGCCTGGCTCAATGTGTAAGCCACAAGAACCGCCTTGTTTAAAATTATGCCCACCGAAATAATTTCTAACAGTTTCTTCCTGAACGCCAAGTTGTTCAGCTATTCTATGTACACTGCCATTGGGCAGACTGTCTTTAATCTTTCTCAACTCGTTGAATGTCATCTGCTTTACCATAATCCAGTAGTATTAAGTTAATAAATAATGTTAGTAAAATTAAATTGCAATAAACTTAATACTTTTTTTTATGATATGCAAACTTTTTGTGCTAAAAAATATCAGTTATATAAATCAAGAGGCAAATATATTTTTTGAAGCAAATAGTACAATAAAAAACAATGTAGTAAGCATTGTTAAATAGACTACACGCAAATCTTTTTGCGGATAATCAACATTTGTTCTTTTATTAGTTTTATGTATACTATACCGGTATTGGGGTAATTGTTTTTTCAAAAACAAATATAATGCATAAAACATCCAGGCTATCAATACTCCAGAAAATGCTCCAAATAAAACATCAATCGGGAAATGCACACCTAAATAAATTCTTGAATAGCTATTTACTATTGCCCACATAAAAATCATGCACGAATACCATGCATTTTTAAATAGTAACGCGGTAAACATTGCTAATCCAAAAGTATTTGCAGCATGTGATGAAATAAATCCATACAAATCGCCCTTATCGCCCCTAACTGTATGAACAAGGAACTCAATTGAAGAATCGTGAGAAGGTCTCAATCTTTCGAATAATGGCTTACAGATTCCGGATGCAAATTGATCAGCAAAGACAATTGTCAGAATAATACCTATTGAAATTAGAAGAGTCTCGCGTTTTTTATTCTTAATAATAACATACAGAATTGATATATACAAAGGTATCCAAACAAATTTATCAGTTACCCAGAACATAAATCCATCAAAGAAATCATTATGTAATGCATTTAGTTGTAAAAAGCAACTTTTATCGAATTGCTCTACCTCACGAACAAACTCATATAAATACTGAAAAATATCAACACTCATGCTACTATATTTTCTCTATTGATTTTGACAAAATCCATCCGGTATTCCCATCCTCTGTTGTAATCTCCGACCAATCACCTAGAATTGATTTAATCGTCAACTTAGTCCCTTCATGTAGTACGAACAAATCTGTACCACTATTATCAGGAGAGCTTTTAATTGTTACGGTAGGAACAAAAACTATTGCAGTAGAATTATCTTCCAATGCTTTTTTTTGCTGATACGAAAACACTAAAGAAACAACTGTAAAACACAAAGTTGCAATTGCAAGTCCAAATCCTGTTTTTTTAATCCAAATACGTCTACCAAAAATATATAAGAACAAACTTATAATAAGTATAATTAAAAATATAATTCCGGTATATGCCCATTCATTTGAATCAGCAATATTTCTAAATTCTTCTATCCATTTAACAAAAAATATAGTAGCAAACGGTTCTATTTTATCTACTGTTTTTTGACGAACAAATTCCAAATTATGTTGAGCATCTACATTATCTGCATCCAAACGCAATGCACGTTCGTAATTTAAAATAGATGGAGCTAATTTTCCTGTTCTGTAATATGCATTACCTAGATTGAAATATAATGTGCTTGATTCGTAGCCACTTTTAGTAACGTTTTCATAAATCTGTATAGCTTCTTCATAATTACCGGCTGCATATGCATCATTAGCTGATTTCATATTTTGAGCAGAGATTGGTAATGACATAGTCAATACTAAACTCACAATATACAATATCCTTTTCATGTTCATTTCTATTATTTTATGGTATTTTCCAATTGACCAATCAAGTTCAAAGAACGTTCAAATATATTTTCAAGAGATAAGTCCTCCTCTACTATCGGCGAAAAACGAGCAAATTCACAATCAGACAATGTTTTAAGAAATTCATCTATCAATTCTTGAGAAACATTATGACGTAACAATTCATCTTGTACATTGTCTTTCGTTAAATCAGAAATCGGAATTAATAGTTTATCACTCAAATATCCCCACAAAGCCTTCATAGTTTCTTCATAGAAATGTGCTTTATCTGATGCTTTCATATATCTTTCAGCAGCTTTCAAACGCTTACGTGCTTGTTTATTAGCTCGTTTTGTTTTACGTAATGCGACATTGGCATTTTCTCTTACTTGTTTTTGTAATACAATTAGTAATACTAAGAAAATAACAACAGGTATAATAATTGACATCCAAAACGATACTGACCCTAAAAAGAAATCGTTCTTTGGTTTTAAAGTAACATCACTACAAATATACCTTATATCTGAACCAATATTTTTTACACTTTCCTTATTCGACACATAATTAGAAGAAACAACTGCTGTTTCGTTAGATGTACCTTCTACATTAATTGAATAAGTAGGAGTTCGCAATGTTTTATATTTCTTTGTAGTTAAGTCAAAATATGTAAATTCGGCAGATGGTATTTCAAAATCACCTCCAAAACGTGGAATTGCCAGATATTCAATATTTCTATTTCCGGAAGTTCCGGTTGATGCTGCTTTTATATTTGTTTCTACCTTAGGATCATAAATATCAAAATCAATTGGAAATGTTATTTCAGGGTTCTTAAGCAATTTTAAATTTCCGTTTCCTGATATACCTACCTTAATTGTCACTGCATCGTTGGCTTTTAATTTGGTTGAGGAAATAGTTGAAGACATCTTGTAAGTTCCTACTGCCCCACTAAAACCTGCAGGTGCACCTGATGGCAAAGGCATAACCTCAACTTTAGCTGATGGTATGTTTAATGTTTTTCGTACTTCTTGATACGAATCAAAGAAGTTATCAAATATACTTTGTGCTCTATTGTTAACACGAACTCTTAAAACTATATCTAATTTTCCTGATTCAATATTTAAAGTCCCGGAATGTTGCGGATATAACAAACATTGTTTTAATATGTATGTATTATAGTTCAAACCATCATAATGTTCTGTAACAAACTGTTGGTTTTGGTTTAGATCAATTTCTTGCACATAAAAACCTTTAAATTCAGGGAATTTTGCGCTCGGAATATTACTAACATCATTTCTAGTATACAATTTATACGTGACTAAAATAGCCTCTTGTTCGTAAACCTTTGTTTTTGATAAAGTCTGACGAATGAATAATTGTTTATCAGAGATATTTGTAGAGGTATTACTTTGAGATACAGGAACTTGATTCGAACTTTGCGTACTTGCTGAAGAAGGCACTTTTTGATCAGGGGGCAGCACTTTTATTTCTAGTTGATTAGAACTGTACTTTTGCCCATCAACAACTACTGTAGCAGGAGCTAAAGTATATTTACCCGGAGCTCTTCCTGCTAATATATAAGTATATGATATAGACATGGTTCTAGTCATTGAACCATTAGTGATCTGCATACTTGAACTACGCGATGTAGAAGGTCCCATTAATACATCAAAATCAGACATATCAGGAATTCTCATATCCTTGCCTTCTTTATTTAATGTATATGTAACCCTAAACTGATCACCTGCAACAACTGCAGGAGGTGCTGACGCAGCAAATTGAAGTTCTTCAGCATACGCCGAAACAGCTAACATACATAAGCCTAATATAACTAATATTTTTGTTTTCATATTACCAGTCTTTTTCCAAATGCCTTTGTCCTGCTTGTTGTTGTTCTTTTACTTTTTCTTGTACTTCTCGCTCATCTTGCGAATACGAGTTTAATATTTGTTGAGCCGCTTCCTTAGACAACTCTTCTTGTTGCGGTTGCGGTTGTTGTTGCTGCGGCTTTTGTTGATCTTTCTTGTCCTTTTGATCTTGCTGTTGCTGCTTATCTTTTTGATCTTTTTTGTCTTGATTTTGATCTTGTTGTTGCTGTTGTTGTTGCTGTTGTTGTTTTTGCAACTTCTGCTGCGCTAAAGCTAAATTAAAACGGGTATCATTATCTGATGGACGATTCTTAAGCGACTTTTTATAAGCATCAATACTCTTTCCGTAATCTTCTGCTTCATAATAAGAATTACCCATATTATGATATACTGATGCCAATTTATCTTTATTATCAGTTAAAGTGGCTGCTTTTTCATATTCTTCAGCAGCTTCTTTATATTTTTTTTGCTGATACAAGCTATTCCCAAGATTGTAAAAACTTTCTATTGACTTTTTGTCTTTTTGAATACCTTTTCTATACTCAATTTCCGAATCGGTATATTTTTGGTTTTTATATAATTTATTTCCGCTACGGATATCAGGATTTGCCTCTTGAGCTAATACTACAAAAGGTATGCCAATAGATAAGATAGTACAAAACAATAATTTTCGCATGATACTAAAACAATTTAACATTCTTAAATAAAGGATTCTTACGTTCCAATAAACAAGCTTCAACGAGCAATAATATCAGTGATAACCACAAAAGAGGAGCATATTGCTCATTATAATTAGTATAGACTTCGGCTTCTATATCTGCCTTATCCAATTTATTCAATTCTTTAGATAACAAACGTACAGCTGTTCCCGCAATATCGGCTCTAACATATACTCCACCACCTGCTTGAGCTATTTCTTGACACATTTGCTCATTCAATTTTGTTACAACCACATTACCTTCACTGTCTTTTCTAAAACTATTTGTTCCATTTATAGGGATTGGCGATCCTTGAGGAGTACCCAAACCTAGAACATTTACGGTAACACCATTTTCCAATGCCATTTTTGCAGTTGCAATTGCATCATCCTCGTGGTTTTCGCCATCAGTAATGATAATTATCGATTTACTAATATTTTCTTGCGAACTAAACAAACCCATAGACATTCGTATAGCAGAACCTATCGCAGTACCCTGTACAGGCACCATTCCTGGATTTATATTAGATAAGAACATCTTAGCTGATCCGACATCTGTGGTCATTGGCATCTGAACATATGCATCTCCGGCAAATACCAACAAACCTACCTTATCATCTTGTAAATTGTCGATTAATCTGGATAGTACTTGCTTTGCACGCGACATTCTGTCGGGTGACACATCTTGAGCTAACATTGAATTTGACACATCAACTGCTACCATCATTTCAATACCCTGACGCTTTACTTTTTCTAATTTTGTACCAAATTGAGGACCGGCTAAAGCAAAAATACATAATATAATTGAGGCTAAAACCATATAAAACTTTACCCTTGGACGCCAATGAGAAGTTGTTAACATCAATTTTTTTAGTAATGATTTTTCTCCTAATTTTCTTAAACGCTTGTTTTTAATGATTAAGCTATAATAGAAGAAACCGATCAAAACCGGTATCAGTAATAATAAATATAAATATTCGGGACGAGCAAATCGAAACATCTTTAAAATCTTTAAGAAATTAATTCTTTATCATTTAATACACAATATCAATTCGAGACATTAAGGAATTGATTTTAAAACAGTGTTACGTAAAGCAACAGCAGAAACTAAAAATACTACTGCTAACAATGAAAAAATATGATACAGTTCTTCTTTTTTGCTGAATTCTTTTACATTGATCTTGGTTTTTTCCATTTTATCAATCTCAGAATAAATTGACTCCAAACTATCATTGTCAGTAGCTCTAAAATAAGCGCCACCGGTAGTTGATGCAATTTGCTGCAAAGTCGGCTCATCTATATCTACTTCTACATCTTGATATTGTATGCCATAAGGTGTCTGAAATGGATATGGAGCCATACCTCTGGTGCCAACACCAATAGTATAAACACGCACTCCAAATGTTTTTGCAATCTCACCGGCTGTTGTTGGTGCAATCTCACCCCTATTATTAGAACCATCAGTCAATAATATTATAACCTTTGATTTAGCCTGACTATCCTTAATACGATTAATCGCAGTTGCCAAACCTGAGCCGATTGCAGTTCCATCTTCAATCATTCCACTCTTTACACCCTTCATTAAATTTATAAGTTCGGCATGATTCACTGTCAAAGGACATTGTGTAAAGCTTTCGCCGGCAAATACTACAAGTGCAATATTATCATTTGAGCGCTCAGATATAAATTTACTTGCAACCGATTTTGCAGCTTCCAAACGATTAGGCTTCAAATCCTCAGCTAACATACTTCCGGATATATCAAGAGACATGACAATATCTATACCTTCTGTAGTTTGATTACTCCAACTATCACTTTTTTGAGGACGCGCCAGTGCAACTATTATTGATATAATAGCTAAAACTGACAATACGAATGGCAAATGTCTCAAGTAAACTTTAGGAGATTTTTTGATGCCTGAAAAAGATGCAACCGACGAAATTTTCACTTCCGGTGTAAACGATTTTCGTTTCCAAACATACCATGCTACTATAGGAATTACCAATAGCAACAACAAAAAATAATATGGATTTGCAAATGTCATGATTTAAACTCCTTTCCTACAGTTGCATCTGTATTTTTCGGATTTTCAGCATCATCATTAGTACTCTCAGGTTCAGTTATTTTTGTTTTTTCAACAAAAGTAAACGCATCTATTATAGAACAATAATTCTCTTTATCAAGAGGAATAAATTTCGCAAACTTCACTAAATCAGACAATTCCAATATCTGTCGCAAAATTATTCTTACCTCATCCATGTCAGGATACTTTCTGGTAAGTGAAATAATTTCTTCAGATGTCATTTCCATTGCATTTATATCAAAACGACTAGCAATATAAACACGTACAACTTCAGTCAATTCGATATAAAACTCTTTAATTTTTCCTGACTGCCATAATTTTTCTTCTTTTATCTGCTCCAAACGACGCAACGCGACTATATCAGCAGATTCTTTAACTTCCTCTTTTTCCGGAATAAATGGCACCTTCTTTTTGAAAACATATTTAATCAAAATGAATGCTATTAATGCAATAACTGCCAATATACCTAATATAATACCTACCCATTTAAAAAACTCTTTCCAACTAAATGGAGCATCCATAATTTCTTTTATATCTTTAACTGAGTCTGTTTCAGGATTTACCTGTACAGTATGCACGGTTAAACCTATTGGACGACTTTCTGTTTTTTCGTTTGCACTAACAAACTGCATCGCAGGAATAAAATAAAAACCACTATCAAATGATGTTATTATGTAGTCTAAATTAATCTGAATTCTACCATTTCCCAAATCGATTGTATCAGGCTTTATAACTTCTACAATCTCAACTCCTTTAGCTATAGTATCCTGCAACAATGGCATTGATACTTTTGCTTCTTTGGGCTGTGCAAATTCATAGCGAAGCGTAGTTTGCTCTCCTATCTGTATTTGTGCAGGATCTAACTTGCCATACACTGACAAGTCTTGCGCTGTAAGACAAAAAGCACACGCAAAAAATATTATTAATAGTTTTACTCTCATATAACTATCCTCTCATTCTAAACAAATTAATTAAAACCTTAACATAATCGTCACCGGTTCTAACAGAAGCCAAGTCGATTCCATTTTTGGAGAATTCTTTTGACAAACGTTCTTGACGTTTACGCCAATGCTCTTCATAACTTTTTCTAACATCCCATCTGGAAGTATCAACATACATACATTCGCCTGTTTCAGAGTCTTTTACCTTCATCAAACCGATATCAGGCATCTCTGAATCTTTTTCGTCATACACTTGCAGAGCCACTAAATCATGCTTTTTACCGGCTATCATAAGTGCTTTATCAAAACTATCTGAAATAAAATCTGAAATAAGGAATGCTGTACAACGTTTTTTGATTGCATTTGTCAAATAACGCATAACCACAGATATATCTGTTTTCCTACTTTCGGGACGAAATTCAATTAACTCACGTATGATGTAAAGGATATGTTTCTTACCTTTTTGAGGTGCTATAAATTTTTCTATTTTATCAGAAAAAAATATGACGCCGATTTTATCATTATTTTGAATGGCTGAAAATGCTAATGTTGCAGCTATTTCTGTCATTAGTTCACGTTTTGTTCTGCATTCAGTACCAAAATCGCCACTACCGGATACATCAACCAATAGCATAACGGTAAGTTCTCGCTCTTCTTCAAACACCTTAATATAAGGATGATTAAAACGAGCTGTAACATTCCAATCAATACTTCTAATATCGTCACCGAATTGATACTCACGTACCTCGGAAAAGGCCATACCCCTACCCTTAAAGGCAGTATGATACTGACCTGCGAAAATATTCTGCGACAACCCGCGCGTTTTAATTTCGACCTGTCTTACTTTTTTTAATATTTCGCTTGTTTCCATAGAAATAAATTGATTTTGTCCTTCATTAAGGAACTTCAACAATATTCAAGATTCGGCTTATAATTTCTTCTGATGTTAAACTATTTGCTTCTGCTTCATAACTCAAACCGATTCTGTGTCGAAGAACATCGTAGCATACTGCACGAACATCTTCAGGAATAACATATCCTCTATGTTTGATAAATGCATAAGAACGAGCTGCCAAAGCCAAACTTATTGATGCACGTGGAGAAGCTCCAAATGAAATCATTCCTTGTAAATCATCAAGATTATACAATTTTGGATCACGAGTTGCAAATACTATATCTAGAATGTATTTCTCAATTTTTTCATCTAAATATATTTCTCTTATAACTTCGCGAGCTGCAATAATTTCAGATGCCTTTAAAACAGGTACTACAGGTGCTTGTTTTGGCCCTATATTCTGACGAATAATAAGCCTTTCTTCTTCCTGTTTTGGATAGCTAACGATTACCTTTAACATAAAACGGTCTACCTGAGCTTCAGGTAATGGATATGTTCCTTCTTGTTCTATAGGGTTTTGTGTAGCAAGAACTAAGAATGGTTCATCCAACTTGTAAGTTGAATCTGCTAAGGTTACTTGACGCTCTTGCATGGCCTCAAGTAAAGCACTCTGAACTTTTGCAGGGGCACGATTTATTTCATCTGCTAAAATAAAATTAGCAAATATCGGTCCCTTTTTAACCACAAATTCTTCAGTTTTCTGACTATAAATCATAGTTCCTAATACATCTGCAGGCAGCAAATCCGGAGTAAACTGAATACGGCTATACTTACTATCTATAAGCTGTGCTAAAGTCTTAATGGCTAATGTTTTTGCCAAACCAGGCACACCTTCCAGTAATATATGTCCGTCAGAAAGAAGTCCGATTAGCAATGACTCAACCAAATGCTTCTGACCTACTATTACTTTGTCCATTCCTAAAGTTAGGACATCAACAAATGCACTTTGTTTTTCAATGCGTGCATTTAATTCTCTAATATCAACTACTTGACCCATAACTGATGATATGAATTAATGTATAATAAAAAATAACACCGCTGAACAAATTCAGCAGTGCGAAGATATGCAAATGTTAAAATGATTCCAACAATTATGCAGTTAAAAACGTTTAAGCGAATGTTATAAATGGTAGATATATGCCCTGAATAGTCTAAAAGGCTTATTTTTTGCAAATAAATTAATATCTTTTACCAATTTCAATTGCCTTTTTGATACATTCTTCGTTATTTGGATCAACAAGTGATGCATCCAAATCGGGTATACTTAATCGCATTCCTTGAGCAACATCATTAGGATGTCTTAGCACATCTCTATTTGCATCATATACATATACCCAAAATGCCTTATGGCCATAAGCACGATATGCAACCATCGTTAAACGACTACCATCTCTTACTATTACTGTTTCTCTAATAGGGGCGTTTTGAGCAACCGATGGAGTATACTCAGTTGTGGATGCAACTTCAATAATAGGTACTGTATCTGTAACTAAAGTATCTGATTGATTATATAATGAATCAAAATACAATTCTGTTGAATCTTCTAACTCTACAGGAACTATAGCAACTGTATCAGGTTTGATTTTAATCCCTAACCAATTTTCTATGTTTGTACGCGCAATTGGCACCCAACTTGCTTGAAAGTAAAATGTGGCACCACATAATAGCAATAATACTGTCAATATTATTAACCATGTTAGATTACGCTTTTGTTTTTTTTCAGGCTCAGAAGACAATTCTGATTTTTTTACATCTTGTTTCGCTTCGATAGCTTCTGTAATAGGTTTTTCAGATTTTGCTAACTCTTGAGGTTTTTCTACAATTGAATTATTAACCGGTTTCTCAATGGGATTTATAATTTGCTCTTCCTCCGATTTTTTTGAATCCTTGTTATCTAAATTCTGAGGAGGCTCAGGCACAAAAGTTTCTAAATGTGAATATTGAGCATTAACTGATTGTTTTACAGATGATTCAGGTATAAACGAAACTTTATAACGAGCTGGTAGAATGATCGTCTCTCCAGTTGTTACATTTACGCTCTTACGATCTTCAATCCACAATAATTTGAATGTTCCAAGACCTTTAACCTTTACAATTCCATCTTTCTCTAAATACTCTTCTATAACATCAACCAACTCGCGAATAAAATCTTCAGAAAACTTTTTGGTTGAATTAGATTCTTTCGCAATTATATCGGTTAGCTCTTGTATTGATATCTTTTTATTTTCCATTGTGTTCCTTATTTTTAATCTTCTCCTTATAGGTATTACTTGCTTTAAAGATTAACGTTAACTTAGGAGGTACAATCATTTGAAGTTTTGTAGTAGGATTAACAAGAATACGATCAGCTTTTTTACGCACTTCAAAAGCCCCAAAACCTTGTAAAACAAGGTTTGAATTTTCTGTAAAGGAACGAATCATGCAATCTGTTGTTACATTCAACATAGCAGATACCTCTTTTTGAGTTTTTCCTAAACGATTTGATAATTCTACTAATAATTCTTTGTTATTCACATACTTATATTTAAAAAGTGTCAATAATCGCAAATATAAGAATTATTTCTGAATTTGAGCATAAAAATCAAATTCTTCAGCTTTAATTATTTTTACTCTGTAAAAATTTCCGATGGAAAGGCTATTTTTGTCCTTCTGAATCAATATTTCCATATCAACTTCAGGTGAATCAAATTCCGATCTGGCAACATAATAATCGCCTTCTTCGCGATCTATTATTACCTTCCAAACTTGTCCTATTTTAGATTGATTCAAATTGTAGGAGATAGATTGTTGAATATTCATCAATTCGTCTAAACGAGCTTGCTTTACATCAAGTGGTACATCGTCTTTGTAGTGTAAATTTGCATAGGTCTTTTCTTCGTCAGAATATTTAAATGCACCCATTCTATCGAATTTAATCTTTTGTACAAACTCTTTCAGTTGATTAAAATCTGCTTCCGTTTCGCCAGGATGTCCGACCATTAATGTTGTGCGCAAACAAATACCCGGAACTTCTTCCCTTATACGGGCAAGCAAGTCGTATGTTTCTTCAGAAGTAATGCTTCGACGCATCTTCTTAAGCATTGGATCTGAAATATGTTGTAATGCAATATCTAGATAATTACAAACATTATCTCTCTCTCGCATAACCTTTAATAATGAATATGGGAAATTTGTAGGATAAGCATAATGCAAGCGTAACCACTCTACACCTTTAATATCAGACAAACGAGATATTAGTTCGGCTATCTTATAATCCTTATAAATATCGTAGCCATAATATGTCAAATCCTGAGCTATAACCTGAAACTCCTTAACTCCTATAGAAACTAACCAACAAACTTCTTGTTCTATATCTTCAATTTTACGGCTTTTATATTTACCTGTAATTATAGGTATCGCACAATATGAACATGTCCTATTACAGCCTTCTGAAATTTTAAGGTAAGCATAATGCTTTGGCGTAGTAAGATGCCTCTCTAACCTCAAATCCTGACGATATTCCTTGCCTATATCAGCTATTATTCCGTTATAATCAAATTTTCCATAGAATTTATCTACTTCAGGGATTTCTATCTTTAATTCTTCCAAATAACGTTGCGACAAACAACCCATAACATATAAACGTTCCAATTGACCTAATTGTTTGCGTTGGCAAAAACGAAGAATCATATTTATACTTTCTTCTTTAGCGTCTCCAATAAATCCGCAGGTATTTATAATTGCGATATTGCCATTCGGATGTTCCGGATCATGCGAAACTGTATATCCTACAGCTTCAAATTGACGCATAAGCACCTCACTATCAACCAGATTTTTTGAACAACCTAAACTAATTATATCAATGTGATTTTTACGCATAAAACTATTTTTTACGTAGAAGTGATTCGACAAAAGCCTTCTTATCAAACAATTGTAAATCTTCCATTTTCTCGCCTAAACCTATGTATTTAACAGGAATTTTAAACTGATCAGAAATTCCTATTACAACACCACCTTTAGCTGTTCCATCAAGTTTGGTTATGGCTAAAGCATTTATTTGAGTAGCTTTTGTAAATTGTTTTGCTTGTTCATAAGCATTCTGTCCTGTTGATCCATCTAATACGAGTAGAACCTCGTGAGGAGAATCCGGAACAACCTTTTGCATCACATTGCGTATTTTGGTCAACTCGTTCATCAAATTAATCTTATTATGCAGACGTCCGGCTGTATCAATAATAACAATATCTGCATGATTTGCTTTTGCTGATGACAATGTATCAAATGCAACAGATGCAGGATCCGCACCCATTTTTTGTTTAATAACAGTAACTCCAACTCTTTCGCCCCATATATCCAATTGCTCAACAGCAGCAGCTCTAAAAGTATCTGCAGCTCCTAAATATACTTTTTTACCAGCCTGTTTAAATTGATATGCCAATTTTCCTATAGTAGTAGTTTTACCTACTCCATTTACTCCTACAACCATTATCACATAAGGATTTTCAGAACTGTCAAATTCGATATCTGAGAAATCAGTATTATCATTTTCTGCTAATAAATCGATAATTTCTTCTCTTAGTATACTATCAAGTTCCGACGTATTTACATATTTATCTTTTGCAACACGTGATTCAATTCTCTCTATAATACGTAAAGTTGTATCAACTCCAACATCTGAAGTTACAAGAGCCTCTTCCAAATTATCTAAAACTTCATCATCTACTTTTGACTTTCCTACGATTGCTCTTGACAACTTGTCAAAAACGCTATCTTTAGTTTTGGAAAGACCATTATCAAGAACTTCCCGTTTTTCTTCGGGGTTGTTTTTTTTAAAAAAGCTAAAGAAACCCATAATCCTGATTATTAATAAATATGCGTGATAAAGTTTATTATTACAAACGCCTCATCCTTGCAAAGATACTACATTTAATGCAAACAAAAAACCTTTCGGTATTCCGAAAGGTTTTTTAAAATATCGTGTAAAGATACTATTTATTTTGCCAAATAGTCTTTTACTTTCTCATTAAGTACCATCTCTTCTTCGAAGACATAAGCACCTGTTTTAGCCGATTTTACCATTTTAATGACTTTTGCATATGCACGTCCTTCGCCTTTTTGCAATGTTGCAACTGTTTTCTTTGCCATATCTTATATCTTATTTAATTTCTTTGTGCAGAGTCATCTTTTTCAAGATGGGATTGTATTTCATCAACTCTAAGCGTTCGGTAGTGTTTTTACGATTCTTAGTCGTAATATAACGTGATGTACCAGCCATTCCGCTTGCTTTGTGTTCTGTACACTCTAAGATCACTTGTACTCTATTTCCTTTTGACTTTTTTGCCATGACTTAATCTCCTCTACTTTACAATTATAGATAACCTTTTTCGGCAGCACGCTTAATAGCTGCATCCAAGCCCATCTTGTTAATAACACGCAGACCATTGGCCGAAATATTCAAGCTGATCCATTGATCCTGTTCTACCCAATAAAATTTCTTGGTAAAAAGATTTATATCGAATTTACGTTTTGTACGTCTCTTCGAGTGGGAAACATTGTTGCCGATAGCGGCTTTTTTACCGGTAATTTGACAAATTTTTGACATCGCTGTATCTTTTTTTTGTATATCTTCAAAAGAGAGTGCAAAGGAAACACTTTTTTTTTAATTACACAAATGTTTGATAAGAAAAAAACAATTATATTTCAATTGATGTTATTGTTCTTGTCATTTTGCTCCAAGAGTATTTATCTTTCTCCGAAATCAGTCCGTCTTTAAACCTATTTTCATCCCCAAATTCAAAGAAATCGACCAATGCGTCGGCAATAGAACTAGGATTCGGCTCAACCACATATCCAACTTTTCCTTCCGGCACCATATCTGACAAACCTCCTACTTTAGTTACTAACATAGGCTTTTCAAAATGATATGCTATTTGAGTTACTCCACTTTGAGTTGCCGATTTATAGGGTAAAACAAGCAAATCACTGGCACTAAAGAAATTTGCTACTTCAGCATCAGGTATAAATCTATTAAACCACTCGACCTTTTCTACAATATTCAATTTTTTTACGCTATCATAATATTGTTGAGGATTTCCATAAAATTCGCCTGCTACGATTAATTTAACCGGATATTTGTTTAATCTTGAATCAGACATAGCTTCTAACAATAAGTCTAATCCTTTATAGGGACGAATAAAACCGAAAAATAACACATATCTAAAATCATTATCCAATCGCAAATGTGATAATGCTTCATTTCTATCTTTTAAATTGCCATACTGGTTGTATATGGGATGCGGAGTAACTTTTACAGGAACATTAAATGATACAGCCTTAGTCAGATCTGTTGCAACAGACTCAGACATTGCTACAAAACCATCCATTTTTTTTACGAAATATTTTGGTAGTAGTTTATCTAACAAAGATGGTTCGTGTGGTATGAAATTATGCACCAATGATATACACTTAATTATGGAATCTTTTTTAATAACTTGGGCTATAGTTCCATAACAAGGAGCCATAAATGACATCCAATATGCGAATATCACAATATTCGGCTTTTGCTTTCTAATTTCTCTGCCAACACATATCCAATTGAATGGATTAATTGAGTTAATGCGTCTTACTATAGAAATATTTTTGGGAGCCTCATCGTCTGTATACTGAGTTTTACCAGGAAATAACAATGAAGGATACTGCAAAGTAAATGTATATAATGTCACATCGTGACCTTCTTTTATAAATTGCTCTGCAAGACAATTATTAAATGCTGCCAGACCTCCTCTATACGGATGAGCTGTACCTAGTATAATTATTTTCATAGTGGCAAAAATACACATTTTTCATGAAGATTTGATTACCTTTGCAAAATGAAATTTCGTATTATTTTTATCATCACAGTTGTATTTAGTTTGTCTGCGTGTTCATCAAACAAACAAACTAAAATATTAGAGAATGTAAGCGCAGACTCTTCTGCTACTCTAAAATACGCAAAATGGTTTTCAATTGACTATTATCCTGATTACAAATGTGTTAGTGTAATAAGTCCTTGGACCGAAAATAAAATCATAAACAAGTATTATTTAGTTAACGACTCATCCATTTCAACCCCTAGTGATGGATATAAGATTAAAATTCCGATACGAAAACTAGCAGTAAATTCTTGTAGCCATTTAGGATTCATAAGCATATTAAAAGAATCCGAAAGTGTAATTGGCATATGCTCAAAAGAACGTATATATGACCCCGTAATTTTAAAGCGTTGTTCTGAAAACAAGTGTACTGATATAGGAGATGCATTTGCTATTAATTACGAAAAAACGCTATTATTACAACCAGAAGCTGTAATGGTTAGCACTTTCAATCAAACAGACAATCATGTAGAGCGTATTCGTGATGCAAAAATACCTGTTATTGACAATGTAGAGTGGATGGAGTCTTATATATTAGGACGGGCTGAATGGATTAAATTTATTGCAGCATTTTACAACAAAGAACAGTTTGCTGATAGTGTTTTTAATGAAGTTTGTCTAAATTATGAAAATCTGAAATCAATAGCAAAAGTTGTAAAAAATCGGCCTAATATATTACCTGGTCTGTCTTTTAAAGGAACTTGGTATATGCCCGGAGGAAATAGTTTTATGGGTAGATTGTTTTTTGATGCAGGAGGTAATTATAAATTTTCGGACGATACAACATCTACAAGTTTACCTATAAGTTTTGAGGTGGCATTGAAATACTTCAAAAATTGTGATATATGGTTGGGAGTTGATGCTAATAGTTTTGAAGAGTTAAAAGCTGCAGACAACAGACTATGTATGTTCAAACCATATCGCACTAAAAATGTATATAATAATAATAAACGCACTACCCCAACCGGTGGTAATGATTTTTGGGAAAGTGCATTAGCTAGACCTGACATTCTATTACAAGACTTAATAATTGCTATGCATCCGGAACTGTTACCCGGTCAATCTTGTTTCTATATTAAAAAATTAGAGTAATTATTGTATCTTTGCAAGTATGACAAAGCCAGCTAAAATAAGTATTTACTTTTTACTCCTTATAATAATTTTATTTACCGCATTTATTGCTGACATATTGTTTGGTAGTGTCTACATTGATCCCAAAAGCATTATTGAAAACTTACTAAATAGGACAATTGAATCAGACCCTATCACAAATGATATCATTCTTAATTTCAGACTTCCTAAAGCTATTACAGCTATACTCTGCGGTGCCAGTTTAGCTACTGCAGGATTACTAATGCAAACTTTGTTTAGAAACCCACTGGCGGGTCCGTATATTTTAGGTATTAGTTCTGGTGCAAGTTTAGGTGTAGCAATATTAGTTTTAGCTGCAGGCAGTTCAGCAATTTCGGCATTCTTTGCCTTTAGTGGATGGGGTCAAGTAATCGCTGCCATAATAGGTGCATCAATCATATTAATGTTGGTTTTAGGAACCTCTGTAAAAATAAATGACACAGTATCACTACTTATAGTAGGTATGATGTTTGGAAGTTTATCAGGCGCAGTTGTAAACATACTACAAAGCATAAGTAATCCTGATGCTCTAAAAATATACATAGTTTGGACAATGGGCAGTCTCAGTTCTGTAACATGGAATTACATGTATGTAATGGCTCCAATTTTAATATTCGGTATGCTTATTTCATTTGCCTTACAGAAAAAACTTAATGCGATGCTTCTAGGAGAAAATTATGCACGTGGATTAGGTATTTCAGTATTTTGGACACGCTTGGCAATAATATTTGCAACATGTTTACTGGCCGGTGCATCAACCGCATTTACAGGACCAATTGCTTTTGTCGGTATTGCAGTTCCACATATAATTAGAGGTATTTTTAAAACATCAGACCACAGAATTATATTACCAGGATGCATAATAGGTGGTGCTGCCTTACTACTTATATGCGATATCGCATCACAATTGCCTGGTACAGGATATAGTTTACCTATAAATTCAATCAGCGCAATAGTTGGTGCACCTATAATTTTATGGGTTATAATTAAAAATAGACATCTACATATCTGACATTGGAAGAAAAATATGAAATATTAACCACTCGCAAACTCGTTATCGGTTATAAGAAATTAGAGTTGCTACCTCCTCAAAATTTAAGTTTGTATGGAGGTGAAATGGTATGTTTGATTGGACAAAACGGATGTGGAAAATCTACTCTAATAAGAACTCTTTCAGGTCTACAATCCGTAATATCCGGCGATATAACTATTAAGGAGAAGAAAATATCTAAGCTGAATAATGCAGAAAAAGCGAAACTAATCGGGCTTGTATTAACTGACTCTACTGAAATAAGATCATTAACAGTGCGAGACATGGTAAGTATGGGACGATTCCCACACACCAACTGGTTTGGAAAATTGAATGAGAAAGATAAAAATATTATATCTCAATCAATTGAAAAAGTGCATCTTACAAATAAAAGTGATAATTATTTTTCTGAATTATCTGATGGAGAAAAACAAAGGACTCTTATTGCTAAAGCATTGGCACAGGATACTCCTATTATTTTCTTAGACGAGCCGACTGCACACCTTGATTTGCCTAACAAAATAGACATAATGTTGTTATTGCAACATTTATCACATGACATAAAAAAAACAATTCTTTTATCTACTCACGAATTGGATTTGGCAATTCAAACAGCAGATAAAATATGGTTGATGCAATCTTCAGGTATACAAAAAGGAGCTCCGGAGGACATGATATTGGAAAACAAAATTCAATCGAATTTTTATTCAAAACAATTCTCTTTTAATACTAAAACAGGCGGATTTGAAATAAAATATACGGGAAATAGAACTATTTGTTTGAATGGAGATGATCCTGTTTTGCTATTCTGGACAAAACGCGCATTATTAAGATCCGGATACATACTTACGGAAGATGCATACACTAGGATAACTGTTACAGAAAAACCGGAATGGATTATTTATAGAGGCAACAAAACAGAAAAAAGATACAATATAGAAAACTTATTGTTCACCCTCAAGCAGTGATAAATTATATTCATCACGAAGCCATTGTAATACTATTTTAGAAGTATACTTAATATTTTCTATTCTACTTCCTGATAAATGCAAGCAGCGACTTTTAACCTCTTGCCTATTACAGATTGCAATCCATATAGTCCCAATAGGTTTATCTTCAGAACCGCCATCAGGTCCGGCAATTCCTGAAGTAGATACTGCGTAATCCGTGTCCATCAATTTACGTACACCTATTGCCATTGCTTCAACAACAATTTTACTTACAGCACCAAATTCGTTAATGTATGATGCAGGAACTCCTAAAACATTAATTTTTACCTCATTTGAGTAAGAGACAACAGAGCCTTTGAAATAAGAAGAACTTCCTGCAACCATAGTTATCAGATGAGCAATATTTCCTCCAGTGCAACTTTCGGCCGTAGATATTGTATATTGAGTATTCATGACTGTAGTGCCTGTATTCTTTGCAACAAAGTAGGATGAGAATAATGCATAAATACATACGCTTTATGCGGCTGCAAATTAGATAATGATGTCTCTGACAATTTCTTCAAAGCCGAAATCAAAGTTTGAGACAAACCAAACGATTTTGCGTATGCATCAGCTTGATATTCGTGTTTTCTTGAAAATGCATTAACCGCAAGTCCTAATAACACTGAAATTGGTGTATATAAAATTCCAAATGCTAACAAACCGAGATGGAAGCTAGGTTCTGAACCTCCCATTGCTTGTGACAACAAAGGATTTGCTAAAAAGAATCCTAAAAGCCACAACATAAATAGATTTGATAACAATGATACAAATAGCATTGACAAGCTATGTTTCTTTCTATAATGACCTATTTCGTGTGCTAATACAGCCACAATTTCTTCAGAACTCAATTCTTTTATCAAAGTATCATACAATACAATACGTTTTTTTGAACCTAAGCCACTAAAATAAGCATTAGCTTTTGTACTTCTTTTTGATCCGTCAATAACGTAGATATTTTTAATGGTAAAGCCTGCTTTAGTTGCAAAATCTTCAATTTTTGTACGTAAATCCCCCTCTTCCAATGGAGTTTGTTTATTAAACATTGGGACAATCCACTCAGAATAAAACATCAAAATAAATATTGTAAACAAACTGATTACTAACCAAGCCATTAACCAAAAATAGTTTGGAATAAGCATGTAAAACCAAGCTATAACACCTAACAATACGCCACCGATGACTGCAGACAATAATAAATTTTTAAATTTATCTAATACAAATATTTTTTTTGTTGTTTTATTGAATCCGTATTTATCTTCAATGGAAAAAGTTTGATAATATTCGAATGGTGTATCAATTATTTCATTGATAAGATACAAGATTCCAAAGAAAGCTAAAGCCAAGCCTACTTCATTTGATATATACAATCTTAAATAAATATCTAACCATCCAAAAAATCCGACAAATAATGCAATAAATATTACTAGCATTGATACAGAAGAAGATAATAAAGAAAATTTGTAGTTTTCTTTTGAATACGCTTGCTGTTTTTGATATTTTTCTTCATCATATATACCTTGCAAAATAGATGGTATAGGTTTTCCAAAACATTTAGCATTTAAATATGACACCCATTGCTCTGACACAAAATTGAGTATCAAAAATGCAATAATGATAAAAAATATGATATTATACATAACGATTGTTTTGTAATATTTTTAAAAATCTATTTCCAATTTAAAATTAAACTGCCGCCCTGTCAGATAGTTAGGAACTGCATATTGCTGATTAAATATATCCGTTACCCAATAATATGAATTCACATTATTAAATCCGAACAAATTCAAACATTCTAGAGAAATCGCAATACGACGGAAAGGTTTAAAAAATCCACGCCCCATCCATGGATCTTTTCCTTTTTCAAATACTCTTGACACGCCAATATCTACACGTCTATAATCAGGCATACGCGTATTTGATGACATATATCGTGGACTTCTTGGAGGACCTACCGGCAAACCTTGTGCCCAATTGAACAACAAATGTACTCTATATTGAGGCAATCCGGGAATGTAATCTTGAAAAAAAATTGAAATATTATATAATTGATCCATCGGTCGTGGAATATAACCATAATTATCACCAACCACATCTTCCATAGTTCTCATCAAAGAAAATGAAATCCAAGAGTCAACACCGGGAACAAATTCACCGAACAACTTCACATCCATTCCGGCAGCATATCCTTCTGCATCATTTTTACCCATATATCTAATACTTACATTATCAAGATTGTATGTGATTATATTTTTAAGACTTTTATAATACACATCAACAGATAGCTTTAATGGTCGTCGTAAAAAACGATAATAATAATCCATACCGACTATTACTTGAAAAGAACTTTGAGATTTAATGTTTTTATTTAAATAATATGTCAGATTGTTGTCTTGCGTAACTGTATCCTTAATTTCTTTATAACTTGGCGATTGATAATATAAACCGGTCGAAAAGCGGAAACGTAAATCGGGTTTTATATTGGGAAAATAGGCAATTGTGGCACGAGGACTAACTGTAAATTCTTTATTAAAACTCCAATAATTAAGACGAACACCACCTGTAAATGCCATAATACCACCCTTATTCATATACCATTTATAAACATCCTGAACATAAAAATGTACACGTGTTTCATTCATTCTATTATTAGCAATCATGCTATAATACAAATTAACCTCGTCTTGGTTATATGGCAATGTATACCCTGAGGAATCTCGCATTTCCCATTCTCTTACGCTCTCATCCACAATTTCTTGTACAACATCAACTCCCCACATTAGGGTGTTTTTATCTGTTAGCTTAACCGAACCATCATGAGCCACTTTAATTACTGTTGCTCTCATTTGATTTCTAGCATGTTCGTAATAATTACCTACACCTGTATTTTCTGTTTGTGTTACATCGGTAGAGATTACATTACTTAACCAATATTCACCTTGAATATCATAATTAACCCGCTCATCTGTATAAAACGATGATATTGTCCAAGAAAAATTCCAACGCGGATTAGGTGTGTATTTTACTGCAAAGGCTCCAAAAATTGTTCTAAATAAATCTTGCTCCTGACCGGAAAAATAAACTTTAAAATTTTGTAACATACCAATAGGACCAAATGTTGTATTTCTTGTTTCCGGAACGAAATTGTATGTGTTTTGAGAGAAATTACCTAAAAACGACAATTCTACCTTATCATTTATTTTGTATGTCATATAAGTCTGATAATCAACAAAATTAGGATTGTATTCGGCTTTAGTTTGTAAAGTTCCCAACAAAAACGAAGAGTTTTTATAACGAATTCCATGCATTTGCGAAAATTTTCCATTTGAACTACCAATATATCCGGATGCTCCCAATAAACTGCCTGAAACTCCGGCTTCAAATTTGATAGGCTTTTTATATGTGATATCCAACACAGAAGATAATTTGTCACCATAACGAGAATCAAAACCGCCTGCCGAAAAGTTAACAGATCCAACCATATCAGGATTTACGAAACTTAAGCCTTCCTGCTCACCTGTTCGCACCAAATATGGTCTATATACCTCTATACCATTTACATACACACTATTTTCATCATAATTTCCTCCTCTTACAGAATACTGAGAACTCAATTCATTATTTGAGCTTACTCCCTGCATGGTTTTAATATATGATTCTATTCCCCCACCCGAAGCCTCAGGCATAAATTTAAGATTACTAACATCTATAGCTTCTGATGTTGTCAATTGTAATTTTGCTCCTTTTATTAATACATCATCCAAAGATTGTGGAGTTTCTTGCATTATCAAATCAAATCTTCGATCCGGACGCTTTGGATTTTTTATAAATGTGCGTTTTTCTGTTTTATATCCTACGTACGAATATATTAATACAACAGTATCTTCAGGGCTTTGAATGGCATAATAGCCTGATGAATCAGTATATATCTGTAAATTTAAATCACTGGAATGTACATCTACATTTTCCAACAAATTTCCATTAGTATCTCGTATATAACCGGATACAATAAAATCCTTCTTATCCGTTAGTGAGGGCAAGGCTAATGATATTAGAAATATGAGGAAGGTGAATTTCACTTTATTCTATAACGTAAAAACTAAGATATTATTTTAAACTTCGTAAATTTAAGCAACAATACGCGACTACCCGAAGTTTCAAAATCAACATATATTCTGGTACCATCCGGTGTATCATCAATTCTAGTGATAGTACCTATTCCAAAGCGTTCATGCTCAATACGCATTCCTTCCTTCACCGATAAATTTGTATTATTATTTGCAGTTGGCTTTGAGTTATCGCCTATACGTACCAAATGCTTTGGTAGTGATGGTTTAGAAAAAGAATTGAAAAAGTTTTCATCCCGTTTAGAAAAATCTATTGATTTTGATTGTGAAATATTTCTATCCATGGGAAATTCAAGATAACGCGGATCTATGTCGTCAACAAAACGACTTCGAGATGGATATTGAAGTGAGCCATTCCTATATCTACTTTTAGCATAGCTCAAAAAACAATGCTCCTCCGAACGTGTTATTGCCACATAAAGCAGACGTCTTTCTTCTTCTAGTTCTGTGTCATTTTCCATAGCATGAATACTTGGAAACAAGGACTCTTCCAATCCGGTAACAAACACATTTTTAAACTCCAGACCTTTGGCTGAATGAATTGTCATAAGTGTTACACGTGATGTCTCTACATTTTTATCTAAATCCATGTCTGTAAGTAATGCAACTTCAGCCATAAAATCAGATAGTTTAATACCTTCACGTCCTTCTTCTTTACCCATATCCTCAAACAAGCGAATACTATTAAGTAACTCCTCAATATTTTCACGAGCGGATTCAGATTCTGTAGTATTTTCCTCATTTAATGTTTGAGGTATATTAGAACGCAACAATATTTCTCGTGCAAAATCATACAGAGACATCGTTGATTCAAATGCTTTTAATTCATTGATTAAAGTAACAAAAGATTTAAGTTTTGCTGCTGTTCCTACATTAACAGGTAAAGCATAGTTCAATGCATTTGAGGCTACTTCGAATAATGATACATGATGCAAATTAGCAGTGCTACTTAATTTTGATATTGTAGTATCACCAATACCTCTTGTAGGATAATTTATAATACGCTTGAAAGCCTCTTCATCATCTGTATTTAAAATTAATCTTATATACGCTAAAACATCTTTTACTTCTTTTCTTTGATAAAAAGATAGACCTCCGTATATAACATATGGAATATTTCGCTTACGTAGAGTATCTTCAATCAAACGAGATTGAGCATTTGTTCTATATAATACAGCAAAATCTTTCCAATCGTAGCCAAATCTATTCTTCAAATCACCAATTTTATTTGATACGATTAATGCTTCTTCTACATCAGAGTATGCTGGTAAAATTTTAATTTTATCACCTTCTTCCTTTTCAGAAAAGATATTTTTAGGAATTTGTCGTCTATTTTTTGCAATTAAACTTCCCGCCGCGGCAACAATATTACGAGAAGAACGATAATTCCGTTCCAATTTGAACAACTTTGCCTCCGGATAGTTCTTTGAAAATTTTAGTATATTCTCAATATTAGCACCTCTAAAAGCATAAATACTTTGCGCATCATCACCTACTACACATACTTTGTGATTCTTTTCAGCCAAACTTTTTATTAAAAGAAACTGTACCAAATTTGTATCTTGATACTCATCAACTAAAATAAATTGAAATCGGTTTTGATATTTTTCGAGAACTTCAGGATGTTCTTTAAATAATTGAGTAGTCAACAATAATATATCATCAAAATCAACAGCATTTGCAGACATACATCTTTTTACATAAGTCGAATAAATATCCTTTACGCGAGGAATCTGCATTAAAAAATCTTGTTTTATATGTTCACTTCCGGCATATAAGTTTGCAACTATAAAATTATTCTTCGCACTAGATATTCGACTCAATACTAAATTAGCTTTATATATCTTTTCGTCCAAAGACATCTCTTTAACAATCGACTTTATTAAATTTTTTGAGTCTGCCGTATCATATATCGTATAATCAGATTTCAATCCGACAAGATTTGCTTCAGTGCGCAGTATACGTGCAAAAACAGAGTGAAATGTACCCATAGCCAAACGCTTTGCTTGTTCGGCATCAACCATTAAAGCAACACGTTCACGCATCTCACGGGCAGCTTTATTGGTAAAAGTCAAAGCCAATATCTGGTGTGGAGCCAAACCCAAATGCAGCAAATATGCAACTTTACAGGTTAATACACGCGTTTTTCCTGAACCGGCTCCGGCTATTATTAACGAAGGGCCCTCATTATACATAACAGCTTCGCGCTGCGGTTGGTTTAAATCTTCTGTCAACATAAAACTAAAAACGTCAATATTTCATCCATTTATGGATGCTATCACACAAATCATCACTAATCTTCACCAAATACAAGCCATTTGATAATTCTGATACCGGAATTTTGCATATATAATTATCAGATAGAACTGACGAACGCAACAATCCTGACATATCATATATTTCGCAGTTTGATGCACCTGATAATCCGGTTATTGTCAATGTATTATTTGAGTAAGATAGTTCACATGTATTAATGGTCTGTTTAGAAATATCAACTAAACCACCTTTGTACTTAAAACTTACATTTAAATTTTGTGACGATAGATTTTCATCTTGCCAATCAACAATATCTGTTATCTCTAATGGTAAATACTCGGTAATATGATCTTGTCCCGGGAATATATCTTTCGCAGATCCAAGATATGAAGTATTATTTCCTGCAGAAATAATAGACACTCCTAAATTGCTTTCATCATTATTAACCTGTGAATTTTGCCACTTTTCAGCATCATAATGAACTTTTGTAATTAACATTCCATGAGTAAATAAATAATAATCAAATAAAACCTCTCGCCTATTCTCAAGCAGATAAAAATCAGATGGAATAGGATTTTTTCCGTCTAAATTATGTTCTCCTTCACAAATAAGATATGCTTGATTTGTAGTATACAATGGTGGTACTTGAACATCACTAGGATTAGTTATTTGTATTGGTGTCAGATATCCTAAATAAAAACGCTCGTATGCAGAGTATAAAGGTGGCGTCATACCTTCATTAAGATATACCCCATAACACATTACATCCCAATAACCTACAGTAAAATGGGTTCCACCATTTGTCGGATACAAATCCTTCAAACCCAATATATGAGAAAATTCGTGTACTATAGTTCCTATTCCACATAGTTTATCTTCATGCTTGCTATAATCACCTTTCATTTCTGATGCGCATGCATAATCGTATATGATTACACCATCGAGGATAGTATTCTTATTAGCTAACTGCCATCTATGAGGCCAAATAAAATCGGTATATGTCGCATTCTCAGCCTCACTATATCCAGCATAAATAACTAATACTTGGTCTACATTAACGCCATCTATTGCATAGTTACTAAAAACAATATCCGCGTCAGCTGCATTGCAAGCATCAATAACCATACCACGTGGATTAATATCACACATTCCTGTACAAGATGGTTCGTTTGCACCATAAGATGCACAAGTACCAGGGATGTCGTAAGGACCGTATATATCGAATTTTACATTTAATTTTTTATTCGTTGAATGAGATAAATAAGTTCTTGCTGAACCTGTTGGAATAGTTTTATCCATAATTTTAGCATTAAGCAAAGAATCTACATCTTTCTTCTCATATACAAACTTTTTATCACTAAATGATACCAATATAACCGGTATATATATTGTATCCTGAGAATCCTTCTTTAAAATAAGTGATTCATTATCAACATCATAAGCTGCACGCATTTTAGTCGACTGCTCTATACCATCTTCAACTGAAAAGGTATGTAAATATTTTGCATGATCTTTAGATCTAACTTCCGGATTTTCAGCAGCAACACCACTTAATATAATCTCAGAATTTTTATATTCAGCATATTCATAAATTCCCAGAGCATTTTGTGCAATAAGGAAACCATCAGAAGTTAAGGTATAATGAAAATATTCATCACCCCCCATTTTAATAGCTAAATCGTTACCATTAATTTGATTTAATAATACTACATCGGGGGAAGCAGGTACCGCAAATACATACAGTAAATTAGCAAGTAATAATAAGCTGACAATAAGCCGTTTATACATAATAAAAATATTTTTGTATCACACACCAAAGTAAGCAAAAAAAAACGAAAGCACATTAGCAGCTGAAGCATTATTTATAACAATAATTCATAATATATAATGAAAAAAATAACCGACTAAAATCTTTTAGCCGGTTATTATATTTAAGTTATAATATCTGATTTACAATAGAATCAATAGAAATTAATACGGTTATCAGCAATGTCTGAACTTGATTTTAAAGATTCAAATAACATGTATTGATATGGGCGACGCATTGACAACTGGTTAATTTCGGCTTTTGCATCGAATTCCGTTTGACTTGGTACTACTTCTGTTACTTTAGCAGCAATTGTGGAATTTGTACCTTGGAAGAATTTAACATCTTTTTGATTTACTGTAGATGCTAATTCTGCTAACATTTTAGGTTCAGAGCCCAAATTTTGAACATAGTTTGACGACATTGAAACATTCGTTACTACCTGAGGTGCACCCAGAATAGATAGATCTTGAGAAGATCCTAAACGAGTTTTCATATCAGCAACGATTTTCTCTGATTTTTTATCTTTAATTATTTCTGATTTAATTTCATCTTTTACAGCATCAATAGATTGATTTCCTGATTCAGTAATTGATTTTAATGTAACTACTGCAAATTTATCACCACATTCAAAAACATTCTCAGCTACATCACCATAGTCTTTTTCAAATGCCCAACGGATTATTTGACGTGAATCTTTTAAATCAGCTATGTTATTATCATTACTTGTAACTGTATATGTGCGTAAGAACTCACCTTTTGCAGGATCAGCATTTTTTTCAAAATCAACTTGATTAGTATTTTTAGCAACATATTGACTTGCTTGATTATAGATAGTTCCGTATGTGCTTGAACTAGCTTCAACATCACGAGCCAACACGCAAATTCTAACCTTAGAAACTGGTTTGGTTTTCTCAGTTACTTGTACAATCTGGATTGCTTGTCCCATAGATAATTGGAATATTTCATTTGCATTTGCTTTAATACAAACTGCACTGAAATCTTTATCCAAATCACCATCACGGAACCATCCTAATTCACCTCCATTTTGAGCAGTTCCTGCTTTTGAGAAAGTTTTAGCTGTCGCTGCAAAATCAGAACCTGATTTAAGTGCTGTAATTAAACTATCTGCAAGTGCTTGAGTTTTTTCTTTTGAAGACTCCATAACTAAAATATGGCGTGCTTTAACTGAATCAGAAGCCATTATACCTGTTTCGACTAAACGTGCCATTTTGTAAGTACGACCCTTTAATTGTGGTGCATAAAAATCACCTGCTTTCCCGTTGAATGCAAAATCAAGTAAATCAGGGTCAATTTCTGACTTACTTACGGGAATTCCTGTATAATTAACATCCGAATTTTGATTTGCGATTGCTACATAATCTTCAGAAGTTGCAAATTCATTTTGCAAACCTTCAATCCAAGTTTTAATATCTTCAAAATCCTTTTGAGAAGGTTGTATTGCAAATGTAATCAGTTCGATTTCGCGACTCTCTTCTTCTTTAAAGAAACGATTTTTTTCTTTATTGTAACGATCTTTGATTTCTTTATCACTTACAGAAAAAGTTGAATCAGGAAGTGTTGAATAAGGAGTCTGAATAAATTCGATATTAAATGCTTTTTTTGCTTCAAACGCATATTTTGCATCTATATCATTGATTTGAAATGATGAAGCAACCAATGAGTTATATTTTTCCTCCAAAATTTGTTGACGAATAGTTCTTTGTATAAACGACCAATATTTTGCGTAATCGTTTTGTTCTTCGTTTGATTCAGTTCCTATCTGAGATATAAACTGAATAAATGCATTTTTATCAAATCCGCCTTTTTCAGGATTATAAAATGCACGTAACTGATTTAACATTGGATGCGGATTAGAACCTGTCAAACGATCAGCTAATTCATCATCAGAAACAACAATACCTAATTTTTTGCATTGTTCGTTCAATATTTTCTCTGTTAACCACGAATTCCATACAGAAGAACGTACTTGATTAACATATTGATCTGACAAACTATTTTGTCCTGATTCAATTTTATAGAACGTTGTCATTTCGTCAATACGCTTTTCATATTCGCGTATATCTATTTCTTCTCCGTCTACTTTTGCAACCACTGTTCTGGATTTACCAAATATAGAATTAAAATCAATGCCTCCTATTATAAAGGCCAATAATGCGAGACCGATAATAACTGTCAAAAAGACTCCTCTTTGTCTGATTTTTTGTAATGTTGCCATTTTATATGAAAAATAATATTATTGTTTTTGAAATTTGCTGAACAATTAGGCTGCGAAGATACAAATTTTTTAAATAATGCACTCCATTTTTATTGTATTATCAACCGTACTAATTCAATTTTATTGTGAGTTACTTTTAAAACTTTAAACAAATAATTCCCTGACTTAATTTCATCGTTCGTTTTGGGGAATCCTTGATAAATATGTAAAATCAAACCAGCAATTGTTATGTACTCATCAGAAGTAGGCAATTCCAATCCAAATTGCTCATTGATATAATCTACCTCCAATCGTCCTGAAAGTATCAATTCATGCTCATTAATACGTTTTTCTACGTATTCTTGTGTGTCATGTTCATCTTCAATTTCACCAAATATCTCCTCTACAATATCCTCCAAAGTTACAATACCTGCAGTTCCACCAAATTCGTCTACCACAACTGCAAGACTTTTCTTTTTCAATAGTAGTAAATTCATTAATTTATTTGCAGCCATTGTTTCCGGAACGATTGGTATTAAAATAATCTTATCTTGCCATTTTGTAGGATTTTTATACATCTCAATAGAATGTATATAACCTATTATATTATCTATGCTATCTTTATACACTAAAATTTTAGAGCAACCTGACAATACAAAACGCTGCGTTAGTTCTTCTAATCCTGTATCAGAATCTACAGCTTCGATTTCTGTTCTTGGAACCATACAATCGCGTAGTTTAACTTTTGAGAAGTCAAGTGCATTTTGAAAGATTTTAACTTCATTATTAATTTCATCTTTATTATTGTTGTGATTATGAACAGATTCATGTACCAGAAAATCCAAATCAACCCGACCAAGCATACGTACAGAGCGCTCCGCCACTTTAATTCCGAACAAACGAATTATAGCTTTTGACAAGAAACTCATAAAAACAGATATCGGATATAGAATGACATATATCAACAATAAAGGCACAGCGAATGTATTCATCCAAAAATTAGAATTGATTTTAAACAATATTTTTGGAATAAACTCTCCTGTTATAAGAATAAGAAATGTCGAAAGTAATGTCTGAATCAATGCTATTAATGCGTCACTGCCCAATAGTATTAAAAAAGGACGCAATAAATTTGCCATTTGTATACCATAAATGACTAATGCTATATTGTTTCCAACTAAAATTGTAGAAATGTATCTATCGGGTCTTGTGTAAAATATGTTAAGTATGGACGATGTTAGTGTTTTACGTTGTTTATCCATTTCAAACCGAAGTTTGTTAGATGAAACAAACGCTATCTCCATGCCCGAAAAAAAAGCGGAAAATAATAATGAAATTATGATGATGACAATAGTAGAACTCATATAAATTACTGATTTGCGGATGTTAAAACAGAATCCGATGCTTCATCTATGGGTATTATACCTTGCGGTTCCAGTATAGTATATTTTGTTAATCTTTGATTAGATTCTAAACCTATTCCATTAATTATACGTTCTTTTTGTATTATGGTTACAAATCTGTCTGTATATATACGATCTTTTTTTTGCTCTACAAACAATTTTTCAGACTCAAATCTTTCTCCATCAAGATTCATCGCCTTTACGTTCCCACTCAAAATCCACATTTCTTTATTGCTATAATATATTGCTGTATCTGCATCTACATTGGCATACACGTTTAAATTCTCATCAAATTTTTCTAAATGTATTCCATGTGGAAAATCCCAATATGGTTCTGATGCTTTGTCAAATATTAACCATTCAGGTGTTGCAAGACGATACCGGGTAACTCCTGAATCAGATATAACAGTTGAAACATCCCACGCATGCACTAGTGCAATAGAATCACGTGAATTAGATAATTCTTCCGTTGATTCAACTCGATATGAGCAGGAAATAAACACAAACATAACGGCTGCTATAAAAGCGACCGTTATGTAAGTATAAATATGTTTAATTAATATTTGCTTCAAATCAGAAAAACATTAGTCCCTACAACGAACTGTCTCACCTATCCATCCACCAATTAGGAACAATTCTCCAACTTTCAATTCAGGTTTAAAGAACACATCTTCTTTTGAAGGATAAAATTTGCGATAGGTATTTATAAGTTGCTGTGCTTTCTCTGCACATGAAGGATCAATTGATTTCGCTTTTTCCAATTTATCAACAGCTGCCCAATACACTGTTTTTGCTAAAATTTTGTCGTCACTATATGGATTGTGATTATTGTCAGCATACATTTGAGCTATTAAGATATATGGAGCGCCATTAGATGGATCAAGTTCTATTGCACGTCTCGAAGCTGCACGAGCCTCTGTATAATGATCCATTTGCATCTCCAAAGCAGCTATTATATACTGATATTCATATTTAACAGAATCATTATCAGCCAATTTAATTGCTTCGTTGAAAAAACGAACTGCATTTGAATATTCTTTTTTCTTTGCTGCTCGATAACCGCATCCTGCTGCTGTTTCGGCTGTAGGATTCAATTTATGAGCATATAAAGATGCTTTAAAATAAACATCAGATTCTTTACATCCTGCTTTTGAGAACAAATTAATAATAGTTGCTAATTCATCAACTTTGTCTTTAGATATTTCAACTTTTGATTCAAACACGCTTTCGAGTGTAGCGCAATCAGCAGCACCACTATTGGTAAACATTTGATTAATATTATTGCGTACTAATTGATAATTTGGAGCATATTTATCTGCTTTTGAAATTCTACCATCCAATAATGAACCTAATCTTAAATATTCATTGATAAAGTCTGTTCTATATTTGTCTTTATCTGAATCATATTGCTTTTCCAACATTTGAAAATAAGCATTCATAACGTCAGCATCACATTGTTCACCCATAAAATCAACTGCTGTTTTTAACCATGGCAATACTTTTTCTATCAAACCTTCTTCACCTGAATAGTTGATGAAATCAATAGCTTGACGTCCACGTATCCATGGTCCTGGATAATTTTTATCGTCTCCAAAATATTGAATACGCTTATCATAGCATTCCATCAACATCTTAAACCACTCTCGTTTCTTAACTGCATCTTTTTCTTTGCTCATTTTAGTAGCAATCAAAAATGCACCTTGACTATAAAGAGTACGACCACCTGCTTGAGGACATTCATCATAAACGACCTTCCAACTATTATACGCAGATTCGTAATCTTTAATTTTATAATAACTGCCATAAAGGCTTAAATTTTCGATACAACGGATACTATCTTCACCTGTTCCAAAGCGACTTCCGTTATCGATTCCTTTTGCGCTGAACGCAGAGATAGAACTTATAAAAGCTCCTGCTACCAATATGTACTTGAAACTTTTCATTTTCTTAATTTTAAAGTTGTATATAATATTAATTAAATTTTCGTTTAACAAACCAGCGTTCGTTCAAAGACACATTCAAACCGATTTTAAAGTACTGTTCAAGTAATTTTGTTGTTGATATAGAACCACGTTGACCATATTCTAATAATAAATTCAATGTCGTAAGTGAACTAAACAAAGGGAAACCGATACCCATAGTAATTGCGAATTCATTATAGTATGCACCATTAACTTTTGTGTATGAATTGGAATAATTTGCGCCTAAACGATAACACATAGTTTCATAATATTTTTTTGAATTCACTTTTGGTACATATTCGATACCTATAGCGCATTTTGAACGATTTGCAAGAGTATCTGTATACCCATAGTAACGTGCATCTTTAAAATTCTGCCAAGAGTAATCGGCACCGACTAAAATCATTTCACCTATACGATAAGAAGCGCCAACTCCTATTGTTTGTGGATAGTCAAAATCATATTTAGCATCATCAGTCACTGTCGTATTTGTAATTGTTGTTATTTGACTAGTTATATTCATCGGAAGTTTAAAAGCATATGTTCCTCCTATAACTAATTCATCATTCCCTATTGGTTGATGATATTGCAAACCTAAATCACAAAGAAACGAACTGGAATACAATGCAGCAGTTTGTGTTGTTCCTACATAAAGATCTTCATCAGGGAATGTTACTTGACGTATGTGCTTGATATTTCCAAACATATAACGACCATTAATACCGATTGCCACACGATTAAGGATATCGAAAGATATACCTAGATAAACTTGTGTGAATCCACCTGTGCCATAAAAAGACTGCTTAACTGAAAGCAAGCTGTCAGGCTCTTCGTATGGATCTTGCGTAGACGTTGATGTATAATCATATCCGATAGACGAATATGGAAGTATACCAAAACTTAGTGCCATAAATTTCCATAACGGAAATTGGAATGCAACATAATCAAGATTTCCTGTAAATTGAGTAAATTGATCATCTCCTGTATCCAAACCATCAATAACACCAGATACTCCAATATCCATCATGAAAGTTAAACTATCAATTGATGTATATGAAGCCGGATTCATTGGATTAATATGTCGCTTATCACGAATTCCGTAGCCTAAACCACCCATTGACTGAGTCGCGGCAAATGACTGACTCTGCAATTCTCCATATCCATAACGCGAATATGGAGACAGTGTATTATTTTGTGATACACAGACCGCTGTTACTGCAAAAAATATTATGGTATTTATTATTCGTGTACGGAACATATGTTGTAATTTAATATGCAATTTAAACCTATTAGAAGCAAATTCGGAGATACAAAGATGCTACTTTTTAATTTCTTGGCAAAGTAAAAAGCGTCGCCACCTGTTAAAAAAGTCAAAAGATTCGGATATGTTGATTGCAAAAATGATATATAAGAATCTATTTCATAAGCGATTCCATAAACAACTCCATTCAATATTGCATCATTTGTATTATTTCCAATATTGGAATTTGTATCACTCAAAGACACCAAAGGCAATTTTTGAGTATAATCATGCAAAGATTTTAAACGCATATTTGCGCCTGGAGCGATATTACCGCCAAGGTATTTTCCTGTCTCATCAATTAACTCATATGTAAGTGCGGTTCCTGCATCTACCACTAAAACAGAATGTTCCGGATGCAATTCGTGAGCTCCTACTGCCAAGGCTAAACGATCCGGGCCTAAAGTTATAGGAGTTGCATATGCATTAATTATTGGTATCGGCGTTTGGGAATCTAAAAAAACGCAAGGATTAAATGTTGTTTTTAAATATTCTGAAAGAGTTGCGTCAATTTCTGTAACAGAACAAACTATTGCTCTTTTAATCTGAAACATACTTAATAAAGTTTCACATTCTTTGACAGAAAAAAAATCATATGCATATTCGTGAATACATTTGTTTCCATCAAAAACAGCAACTTTTACCCTAGTATTTCCAAAATCAAGCGTGAGATTCATTTTTCCTTATTTTTTCTTCCCAAAGAACCCACATCAAAAATATAATTGCATAAAACACATATTTTGAGATTTCATGTAGTTGATCAAACCAAGCACCGTTAATTTTTGTGCCATAAGCTATCATTGCTATTCGAATAATATTGAGTAGTGCTATAACTATCAAACCAGATGGTACATACCATAATTTACGCAAAATACTACCTGGATAAAACACTATAATACAAAAGAATACGAACATTTGTTTTATTCCGCTACAACTCCATACTACATTTATAACCATATGAGAATCTTTACTGAATATGGTATTACCAAGCATACCTACGTCAACGCCTAAAATATCATGCAGCAATATATATACTGATTTAGTAAGTGCCATAGAAAAAGCATTAAAGAAATTTGTTACATCAATTCCCCATAAAAACAACAGAGGATTTCCGCTCAAATCAATATCTTCCTCAAAACTATATCTCCAAGCAAAATGCGTTAATAATAAGATTATTACAAAATATACGGGACCTTTTAGGAAGTAAAAACGTTCTAAAATCTGTTTGAAATATACTTTAATATTGTTTATCATATAACTACTTTTGAAAATGGGACAGAATCTAATTTATCAAAGATTCCGGCTTTACATTTAAAATAACCTGTTACTGCAATCATTGCAGCATTATCCGTGGTGTATGAAAATTTGGGTAGAAATACTTCCCAACCATAGCGTGATGCATAATCAGTAAATGCAGCTCTTAATCCACTATTTGCTGATACCCCACCTGCAACTGCTACTCTATTTATGGACAATGCATCTGCAGCTTTTTTAAGTTTATTCATCAGAACACTAATAACAGTGCTTTGAAATGATGCACATAAATCTGCTTTATTTTGTTCGATAAAATCAGTATTTTCTTTTAATGCATCACGTATTAAATATAAAAATGAAGTTTTCAAGCCACTGAAACTATAATCATAACCATCAATATTCGGTTTTGCAAAATGGAAAGCCTTAGGGTTACCTTCTTTAGCAAGTTTATCTACAAAAGGACCACCAGGATATGGGCCATTTAAAACCTTTGCACATTTATCAAAGGCTTCTCCCGCTGCATCATCAATTGTTTGACCTATGATTTGCATATCATTATAAGCTCTAACCAAAACTATCTGTGAATTACCACCGGAAACTAATAAACATAAAAATGGAAACTCAGGTACATGAGATTCAAGCCCTTCTTCAAGTATAAAATGAGCCAACACATGTGCTTGTAAATGATTTACCTCAATTACTGGTATATTTAAAGCTATTGATAATCCTTTTGTGAAAGATGTGCCTACTAATAAAGAACCTATTAAACCAGGACCTCGTGTATATGCAATAGCAGACAATTCGGTTTTGTCAATATTTGCACGTTTAAGTGCCTCATGTACCGTAGGAATAATATTTTGCTGATGGGCACGCGATGCTAACTCTGGAACAACGCCCCCGTAAGCACTATGAACTGCTTGACTTGATATGACGTTAGAAAGCAAATATCCGTTTCTCAGAACGGCTGCTGAAGTATCATCACATGATGATTCTATACCTAATATGACCACCTCATCATTTTTTTTCATTTGCTCTTTCATGAATGGCGATTTATTCGTAATTTTGTTACTTAAAACTAAACTGCAAAGTTATTAAAAAATTCTTTACCATAGTCATCACAATAGTGGTAATTATTATTAGTATACCACTATCGGTTACCTTGTTGTTAAGCAGCAAAGTTATTCAGGCTTATGTCGTTGAGCAAATTACAAATTCGTTATCCGAGCAATTAGGTACGGAAATTAGAATAGGCTCTGTCAAGTACAATTTATTTTCAACAATAAAATTAAATGATATTTATTTAGAAGATAAAGACAAAGATACTCTTGCTTGCATACAATCTTTTTATGCTGACGTAAAAATACTGCCACTATTTAAAAGACAAGTAGTAGTTCAGGCTATTAATGTTGATAAAATGGATTTTAGATTAAAAACTGATACTACAGGACAGACCAACTTACAGTTTTTAATAGAAGCCTTTACACCCAAAGAGAAAAAAAAGCAACAGCCTCTTCTTTTTCAATTTCAAGTAAAAGATTGCCAATTAAGAAATTGTCGTTTTAAGTTTGATAATACGGATTTAGAAAGTTCTGCTGTAATACCATTTGATCCTAATCATATTGATGTTGACAATCTCAATTTAGATGTAAAATTAAATTGCGCAAAGACTGATACAGTAAGTCTTGAAGTTAATAGTTTAGACTTGCATGAGCAATCTGGCTTAACAATATCAAAATTATGTTTTGATGGATTTTTAGGTAAAAATGCAATCAAAATAAAGAATTTTAAACTATTAATGCCTGGATCAGATATCCGATTAGATAGTTTAGCTATTAATTATGATAGTTTGTCTCAACTCAGCAAAATTAACTCATTCCAAAATAGTTTAAAGTTTAATCTATCAATGCCAATATCATACATCAAAGGAAATGACTTGGCTTGTTTTGCTCCTATTTTAAAGGGTCTAAGGAATCCGCTAAAAACATCCGCAGCTATAAGTTATTCGAATAAAACGCTAAGATTAAAGAATTTCTCGGCTTCTTATGGCAATAATATAAATATACAAACTTCAGCTAATATATCCGATCCTTTTAATCCAAACGAAACATTTGTATATGCAGACATAAGTGAAGTAAGGATTGGACGAGATGAATTAGAAAATCTCATATCCGATTTAACAAAAAAACCATTTATACTTCCAAAGGAGATGCAAAATCTTGGTGATTTGCTGTATAAGGGTAATATATCCGGATTCTATTCAAATCTCGTTGCATACGGCCGACTAATCACACAAGTCGGAGTTATCAAAACAGATTTAATGATGAGTTACACTCCTAAGAACCAAAATTTTAAATTTAAAGGAAAGATTGGGACTCAAGACTTTAATTTAAACCGATTACTAGGTAAAGACACAAAACTACAGCATCTTTCAATGAATGTTGAAGTTGATGGAGAAAAGCCTCAAAATAAAAGTATTACAGGGAAAGTCAGTGGACACATTAATTCATTTACATACAACGGATATGATTTCAATGACATTACAATAGATGGCAAATACACCCAAGAAAATGCATCTGCAGATATTAAGTATGGTGATGACAATGGATATGGAAATATTCTAATACATTCAGATATCGATTTTAAGGACAAATTAAAAACATTCAATTTATTCGCAAGAGTTGACTCTATAAAACCTAATTCTCTCAAATTGATTGATTCTTATCCAACATTCAAGGCTTCAGTAATAGCAAAATCTCGACTTCAATTTACAACATTAGATGATATATTGGGATATATAAGCATTGATTCATTGTCATTGTTCAACGATAATGAATCATACAATATGAATAATCTTGTCATAAGAGCAACGAAAGAAAACGATATACAACGCATCACAATCACATCCGAACCTATAAGAGCATCTTTGGAAGGTAAGTATACATTTTCAACATTAGGAGCTAATTTGCAGTATTTACTAACGGAAGAATTAACAACATACAAACCAATAATATTAAAACGCAAACAACCATCAAACGATTTTAATTTTAGTTTAGACATATCTCCTATTTCAGAATTATCATACGTATTTGCCAAGGACATTTATATTGAAGATACGACTTATATAAGAGGAAAATTCAGCGACTTTGATAATGCAATAGAACTAACAGCCTTTACGAATAATATCTTTTGGGGTAATAAGAGTATGGATTCTGTTTCACTACATATACATAACTTGCAAGATAAGATTCAGTTGCGTTTGGAAACAACCTTGCAAACTAAATTAGACACTACCGATCTTGCTTTTTCTGCTTATTTGGATAATAATGATTTATACATGAAATTTGATTGGCTAAATTCCGTTGAAAAAGATTTTTCAGGAGAATTAGGATTTGATGTATTGTTTAAAGAGCCGAAAACAAAAGATGCGCTCTTAAATCTTGAATGTACAATACACCCTTCCGAAATGATTCTTAGCGATTCACTATGGCAAGTAAAAGAAGGCAAAATTTTGTACGATGAGAAATCGTTAATAGTTAACAATATAGATTTTGAAAGTTCAAATCAGTATTTACGAATTAATGGTTCTGCAAACAAAGAGGACAATAGTAAAATAATACAAGTTGACCTTAAAGACATAGACTTATCATACATAAGTGAGGTCTTTTATATGCCTGACATTAAACTATTAGGTATAGTAAGTGGCTCTGTTTCGATAGGAGAAGCACTCAAAAAACCAATTTTAAATGCTAATGTAACGGCAAAACAATTCGGATTAAATAATTATCCTTTAGGCGATGTTTCTGCGAAAGCGAGTTTTAACTACGAAAAAGAACAAATTGATTTATATGGTGAGGTACTGAACAGTATGGGTGACACCTCGTATGTACATGGATTTGTAGCACCTGTAAGACAAGAAATGCTACTGGATATTGATATAAACAATCTGAAATTAAATTTCATAAAACCATATTTAGTATCATTTGCAAATGATATGGCTGGTACTGCACGCGGAAAACTATATGTTGGCGGTGGGTTTAAAAGCATTGAATTATGGGGAGATGCATATGTTCAGGATGCTATGCTGTCTATTGATTTCTTGAAGACAAAATTTCATTTTTCTGATTCCATTCACATACGAAAGGATCGTTTTATATTGAAAAATATAACTATGTATGATGAACAAGGAAATACTGTACACGTAAATGGACTTGTTACTCATAAATTATTTAATAACTTCAAGTATAAAATAGAACTTGAAGTTGAAAATGCACTTGTATTACGTACCACAGAAAAGGATATGCCTGATTTTTATGGTACAATATATGCAACCGGTGGAGCAGTAATAGATGGCGACATGAATAAAGTTGACATTATGGTAAAGGCTAAACCTGAAAAGAATAGCTATTTTGCAGTTCCTGTTAATAATTACACAACAGCAGCTGATAATCAATTTATTACATTCGTAAATAGGAATGACAACAAAAAGAGATCTGCAGAAGAAAGAAGAAAACGCAGACGAATGAATATTGCTCCTACAACTAAAATTAACGTTGATATAGCAATTGAAGCAACTCCCGATGTAGAAGCACAAATAATATTTGATAGTCACACCGGCGACATAATAAAAGCTAGAGGACAAGGAAACCTCAAGGTTAATATAGACAATAATGCAAATGTAAAATTGTATGGCAAATATGATATTACAAAAGGTGAATACAATTTTTCTATGCAAGGAGCTATTCGCAAAAAGTTTGAAGTAGGAGAAAACAGCGGTATATCGTTTGATGGAAATCCAATGAATGGCATTATGGATATTAATGCAATGTATCAAACATCAGCATCACTAACTGACTTACTAGAAGAGAGTATGTTGGCTGATATTAAAAATAGAACTGTAAAAGTAAATTGTATTGCTAATATATCAGGTCAAATATTAGAACCGCGTGTTAAATTTGATATTAATTTGCCATACGCAGACGATGAAGTTCAGAGAAGAGTGAAATCTACTATTAATACTGAAGAATTGATGAGTCAACAAATGGTATTTTTATTGCTTATGGGTAAATTTTATAATCCACAAGTAACTAAAACAACTTCAGGCAATGCTCTGGCTGCATCATTTGCTACCGCTACACTTTCAAGCCAATTAAACTATTGGATTTCACAAATTAGTGACGATGTAAATTTAGGATTGAACTATCAAGAAGATTCAAAAGATGCAACTAACAATAGATCTTTTGAAGTCAATATATCAACTAATTTATTCGATAACAGATTATTGATAAATGGCAATGTCGGATATCGTACACAATATGGCTTAAATGATTTTATCGGAGACTTTGATGTTGAATACAAATTAAATAGATCAGGACGAGTAAGACTAAAGGCTTATAATCATACAAATGATAAGATTTATTCAACTGCACTTTATACTCAAGGATTAGGTATTATGTATCGTGAAGACTTCGATACATGGAATAATCTTTTTAAATACTATAAAGATGTCTTTAGCAAAAAGACTCCGGATGAAAAAGCTGTAGAAAAACAACGTAAAGAGAAAGAAAAAACAATTAATGCTAAAGAAAAAGCTAACAGAAAAGCATTAAGAGAAGACCGTAAGCGCAGACACAAGATTTTTGTGGAAGAAGAAAAGGCACGCAAACAGCAGGAAAAAGAAAAACGAGCTGCCGAAAAAGCAGCTCGAAAATCAAATAAATAATTAAATCAATTACTTTTTAATTATTTTACTTCCCATGTATCATTGGTAAGCAATAACTCATTAAAATTACGATAATGTTTTTTACTCTTAACATCTTCAATTTGAGAATAAACTGAATCGTTATATGTAGGAGCTTCTACATTACGAATAACACCTAGTGCAATTGGAAAATCAGGACCTTCCATTGATGCTAATTTTAATTGCAAGGTATTATCCTCACAATGTGCATCATGTACAAGAATATCTTTTTCTGTAATTCCGTTCTCACCTAATTTTACGACTTTCAATCCGAAACCTTCTTGCATTAGACCAAATTCTTTATTTTCACCAAACAACATTGGTTTGCCATGCTCCAAATAAATTGCATTTTTTGCACGAGCTTGCGCAGTTGCAACTGAATCATATGTTCCGTTATTGAAAATTATACAGTTTTGTAAAACTTCAACAACAGATGCGCCTTTATATTTTGCTGCTGAAGTCAATACTTCAACACAACCGGCAGCATCAACTGCAACGCATCTTGCAAAAAAACGTCCACGCGCACCAAAACAAAGTTCAGCCGGATGGAAAGGATCCTCAATAGTTCCATAAGGTGATGATTTACTCACAAAACCTCTTTCTGAAGTTGGTGAATATTGACCTTTAGTTAAACCATAAATTTTATTATTCAGTAGAACCATATTTAAGTCAATATTTCTACGAACAGCGTGAATAAAATGGTTACCGCCAATAGCCAAGCCATCTCCGTCACCGGATATTTGCCATACAGTTAAATTCGGATTTGCAATTTTTACACCGGTTGCAACAGCTGCTGCACGCCCGTGTATTGTATGCATACCATAAGTATTCATATAATAAGGCAAACGAGAAGAACAACCAATACCCGAAATAACAGCTATTTCGTGAGGTGGTACACCTAATTCTGCCATTGCTTTATGCAATGATGCCAAAAAAGCATGGTCACCGCATCCCGGACACCAACGTGGTTGTCCTATCTTATAATCTTTTGCTGTATATTCTATATTATCCATGATTATTCCTCCATAATTTTAGTAAATTCAGATACAAGTTCTGACGTAACAAATGGCTGTCCCTTTACTTGATTAAACTGATAGAAATGTATACCCTCAATTTTAATTCGAAGATATGCAGCCAATTGACCTAAATTTTGCTCTGCCACTACTACTTTCTTATATTTACGTAACAAAGATTCTGTATTTTTAGGTAGTGGATTTATATATTTAAAGTGTGCCAATGCAACTTTTTTACCATTCTTATTCATTTTAGCTACAGCATCAGAAAGATGTCCGTATGTTCCACCGAAACCAACAACTAGCAAATCTGCATCAGGATTACCTTCAATTTCTTGCAAAGGAATACTATTAGCAATTTTATCAACTTTTGCTTGACGTAAATGTGTCATCAAATCGTGATTTTCAGGTTCTGTTGAAATTACACCTGTTTCATTGCTTTTCTCTAAACCGCCAATTCTATGCATAAATCCTTTTGTTCCAGGTAATGCCCAATAACGCACGCCTGTTTCTTCGTTACGTTTGAATGGAGTCCATTTGCCTTCCATATCAGGAGTAGCATAAGGTGGTTTTATTTCAGGATATTTTGATAGATCAGGTAATTTCCATGCTGATGATCCATTTGCGATAAACCCATCAGTTAATAAAACAACCGGTGTCATGTGCTCTAAAGCTATCTTAGCTGCTGAAAATGCTGCATCAAAACAATCAGTAGGCGAGGCTGCTGCGATTACAGGCATTGGACTTTCACCGTTTCTGCCATATAAAGCCTGTAGTAAATCTGTTTGTTCTGATTTAGTTGGCAAACCTGTTGAAGGGCCACCACGTTGCACATTTAATACCACTAATGGCAATTCTGTCATAACAGCAAGGTTCATTGCCTCACTCTTTAAGCAAACTCCAGGGCCTGATGTTGATGTTACTGCTAAGGCACCAGCGAAAGCAGCACCTACTGCTGATGCACAACCGGCAATTTCATCCTCTGCTTGTACTGTAACAACACCTAGTGATTTGTGTTTTGATAATTCATGTAAAACGTCTGTTGCGGGAGTTATAGGATATGAACCTAAATACAATTTTAAACCTGCCTTTTCAGCAGCTGCAATAAAACCATAAGATGTAGCTTTATTACCATCGATATCCATGTATAAACCCTTTTCTTTTGTACCTGTACTTTCAATACGATAAGTTGTTGTTGTAGATGCATGAGTATTATGACCATAATCATAACCTGCATTCAAAACTTTTATATTTGCATCTGCGATTTCTGGTTTCTTTGCAAATTTCACACGTAACATGTCTTCTGCCAATGATATTTTTCTGTCAAAAAGCCAGCAAACTAAACCTAGGGCAAACATGTTTTTGGAACGAATAATTGATTTAAAATCCAAACCTGAATCCTTCAATGCCTCTTTACATATTTCTGCGATTGGAGCTGAAACTACTTCATTTTTGATACCTAATTCTTCAAAAGGATCTAAAGTCGTAAATAAAGCTTTCTTTAAATCATTTTCTTTGAATGAATCGCTATCTATAATAATTACAGTTGATGTAGTACAAAACTTATATTGTGTTTTAAGAGCTGCTGGATTCATTGCAACCAAAACATCACATTTATCACCGGGAGTTAATACCTTACTTGCTCCGATATGAACTTGAAAGCCTGAAACCCCTGTCAAAGTTCCCTGCGGGGCACGAATGTCTGCCGGATAATCAGGAAATGTACTTATTCCATTCCCTACTGTCGCAGAAATAGTAGAAAAAATATTTCCCGCTAATTGCATTCCGTCGCCAGAGTCTCCAGAAAAACGAACTACAACCTGATCTAATGTTTTGATTTTCGTATTTTCACTCATCTTCTTTTCTTTTAAAACGACACAAAAGTAATAAAAAAAATCATTCTTTGCAAAGAAAAGTGGAAATTTATTCAATATCTAGTACTGAAGTACACTCTTAATTGCAATTTTATGCATTTTTGATGTTATATTATGCATAAATCTATCGGAGTAGTACGGGGTAATATAGTTAATTCGGGACGTTCTTCCAATTTTATTCCGCAAGTCTCGTATTGCTTAGATAACATCCTCAAGACTGCATCTGCCGAATTATTTTCTTTACTTAAATGGCAAAAGAAAATATGTTTCCAATGATTTTGATGATTTTCTGCCAAAAAACGCGCAGTAATATGATTTGCTAAATGTCCACAATTGCCCAATATTCGTTTTTTAAGAAACAATGGATAGGAACCTTCCAAAAGCATTTCTTCATCATAATTTGCTTCTATAACTATATTATTTGACTTTAGCAAGAAGGGAATTGCTTCGTCGTTAATATATCCTAAATCTGTAGCAATAACAAGGCTATTGCCCTCTGATTCGATATAATAACCAACACATTGAGTTGAATCATGATTAACATGAAAAGATGTAATTGAAATATTTGCAATATTTACTGTTGTACCTAATTCTTGGGTATGCTTACTCTGATATAACTTATCACTTACTTTGTAACAGCGATTTATACCTTCTAGAATTGCTTGAGTAGAATATATTGGAATATTATAGACTTCGCCTAGGGTCCCGACAGAAGCTATATGATCGTAATGATCATGGGTAACAAATACTGCATATATTGAAGAAAGCGATATGCCTAATTGCTTTAGATTTTTTTTTATTGTCTTTACACTGATGCCTGCATCAATTAAAATTCCGCATGTATCTGTGCCTATATAATAACAATTACCATCACTTCCGCTAGCAAAACTACAAAATTTCATTATAGATTTTTTTTGTGCATAGGATGAGACTCGAACTCACACACCGTTGCCGGTACTACCCCCTCAAAGTAGCGTGTATACCAATTTCACCACCTATGCGTAGAAGGGTGCCCAAAACAGGACTCGAACCTGCACGACCTTTCGATTACTAGTACCTGAAACTAGCGCGTCTACCAATTCCGCCATTTGGGCATCTAACCAAAAGAGGCATCCTAAACGGACGCCTCTTTCTATTTCAATTGGATTTTAGGTCTTATGTAAATTAACTTTACAACCCTAACCTTCTTTTTTCCGAGAGCGAAAAACGGGACTCGAACCCGCGACCCCGACCTTGGCAAGGTCGTGCTCTACCAACTGAGCTATTTTCGCATTATGATCATTACCCCTCTCCGTCAATTGCGGTGCAAAGATAAACGCATTTTTTATATTATGCAAGAAAAACAATAAAAAAAGTAATCACAGATTCGAATTTATAGTGGTTATTTTTCCCCTATAATTAATAATTCTACATAATTCACCTACAAAATTTATGTATTCTTTATCTAATCACATTTAACTAGATAAATATATTGAAAAAGTGGGGATAGTAACAAGCGATATTATGACATGCGATTTTTATAATCGTCATAACAAAATGTTTTTAGCAATACGAATTTATTATCTGCCGTAAATAAACCGATTGATGGATGCGAAACTCCGTTAAACATAGTGGTTTTAACTATTGTATAATGTATCATATCCTCAAATACTATTTTATCGCCAACAGACAACTCTTTATCAAAAGACCAGTCTCCAATATAATCGCCAGATAAGCAACTATTACCTCCCATGCGATATGTCGGTTTCCCATCAACAGCATCTGTAGCGCCAACTATAGACGGCTTATATGGCATTTCCAAACAATCCGGCATGTGGCAAGCAAAAGATACATCTAACATTGCTGTTTTGATGCCATGATTTTCTACAATATCTTGAACTGTAGATACCAATACTCCGGTACGCCATGCAAAAGCACTACCAGGTTCTAGTATCAATCGTAAATTAGGATACTTGTTTTTAAATTGCTTAAGTAATTCAATTAAATGGTTTACATCATATCCATCTTTTGTCATCAAATGACCACCGCCCATATTAAGCCATTTTAGCGAGGGTAAATATTTTCCAAAACGAGACTCTACTGCAACTAATGTCTTTTCTAGATCGTAAGAATTAGACTCACATAAAGTATGAAAATGGAATCCATCAAGACCTTCAGGCAAGGAATCACCCAACAAATCGGAAGTAACTCCTAAACGAGAACCTATTTCACATGGATTATACAATAATGTCTCAACATCAGAATATTCAGGATTTATACGCAAACCACAAGAAACGCCTTTGGATTTTGCTTTCTGATAATAACGTTCAAACTGACTTAAAGAGTTAAAGGTAATATGACTACTATAATTGGCTATAGTATCGAATTCTTCTTCTTTATAAACAGGTGCATAAGTATGTGCTTTTGAACCCATTTCTTCATATGCCAAGCATGCCTCAGACAATGAACTTGCTGTTGAATATGGTATGTATTCGCGTACAATGTTAAATGTACGCCACAAAGCAAATGCTTTAAATGCTAATATTATGTCTGCACCTGAACGTTCTTTTACAGAACGAATAAGTTCTAAGTTGCGCCGAAACAGCAACTCATCAATAACATAGCATGGAGAAGGTATTTGAGAATAATCTAACATTTATGTTATAATTCCAAATCAGAATTAATAATTTCATGCCAAGGTAGACCGCTCTGTGCAACTTTTTCCATAAAAGGATCGGGATCAAATTGTTCTACATTATATACACCGGCACCAGACCACTTCCCTGTCATAAACATATAAGCACCAGTCATTGCCGGGACACCTGTAGTGTAACTTACACCTTGCGTTCCTGTTTCTTTGTAGGCTGCTTCGTGGCTACAATTATTGTATATATAATACGTTTTTTCTTTCCCGTCTTTAATTCCTTTTATTCTGCATCCTATAGATGTCCATCCTGTATAGTTTTCGCCTAAATCCTGAGGATTTGGTAATACAGCTTTTAAGAATTGGATTGGAACTATCTTTACACCATTGTAATCAATTTCATCTATACGAGCCATCCCAATATCTTGAATTACACGTAAATGTGTTAGATATTCTTGTCCGAATGTCATCCAAAAACGAGCTCTTTTTATTGATGGGAAATTTTTTACTAAACTTTCCAACTCTTCGTGATACAATATGTATGATTCTTTTGGACCTATTTCCGGATATGTAATTGGCTGATGCAATTCGAGTGAACCAGTTTCAACCCATTTACCTTTTTCATAGAATCTACCTTTTTGGGTAATTTCGCGGATGTTTATTTCAGGATTGAAATTTGTTGCAAAAGCTTTATGATGATTCCCTGCATTACAATCGACTATATCCAAATATTGAATTTCGTCAAAATGATGTTTAGCTGCATATGCCGTGTATACACCTGTTTGTCCAGGGTCAAAGCCGCAACCTAATATTGCTGTTAAGCCTGCTTTTTTAAATCTTTCATGATATGCCCATTGCCAACTATATTCAAAATGAGCTTCGTCTAATGGTTCATAATTAGCCGTATCTAAATAGTTAACTCCTGCCGCCAAGCAAGCATCCATAATATGCAGATCTTGGTATGGCAAAGCAACATTTATAAGCAATTCAGGTTTAAATTCTTTAAGTAATGAGGTTAATTCAGGAACATCATCTGCATCTACAGCAGCTGTTTTAATATTAACTCCATATCTTTTCTTGATATCTTTAGCTATTGCATCACATTTAGATTTTGTTCTGCTTGCTAACATAATATCTGTGAACACATCTGCATTTTGTGCTACTTTGTGTACAACTACTGTGCCAACGCCTCCTGCACCTATTATAATTACTTTACCCGCCATTTATTTTAATTTTAATCTATTTCAGAAACTTAATCTTTCCACTCTGAACCTTTTTTCTTTGTCGGAATGCTGAATGATAACATAACTTCGTGACTTGTCCATGCTATGTTGCTCAACTTACCAAAATTAAAATCACATGAATAACCTATTCTTAACCAATTCCACTCAAATCCAAACATTGCATACCCGGTTGTTTCTGTTCTATAGCCCAAGCCTATCCATACATAATCGCTTATAAAACCTGTTAAACTTACATCTACCACATGAAACTGACCTGTGAAATAATAGGCTGCTGCTGGTGCTAACTTGAATTTCTTACCACATGGAATCAGACCGCGAATATAAGCATAATAATTAGGTACTGATGTTAATGTGCTCGATTTATAGAAAAATCCTGGTATATGAGTTATTGATGCACCAACTAACAAGTATTTATTTGTGTATTCTATACCGAATGATGCATCAAAATCTGTGTTGTTTTGTACTTCACTAGGGAAACTTTCACCTATCTCTGTTTCATCTTCTATAATATGTTTGGTAGGATCAAATAGCTTATTGTAAACTCCTAAACCTATTCCAAAGGACATAATATTCTGATTACCAAAATTCAAATGATATGCATATACAGCCTTGGCCTGTATCTGATTATATGCTACTCCACTTTGGTCGTAAGAAAAACTTAAGCCGATTCCAGAAGAAGCTTTGTCAAAATATGTCTGAACATTGAGCATAGTAGTAAAAGGAGCACCTTCCATACCTACATATTGAAAACGACTTAATGAAAAAATGTTAACGTTCTCACTATTTCCTGTTCCTGCCGGATTTATGGATATGCGGGAAAACAATTGCTCGGACAATACAAAATCGGTCTGACTCATTGCAACCACTGCATTAAGTATCATACAAATTGTTAATATTAGGCTCTTTTTCATATCCATTATTTTTTATCCATTATTATTCGTACTTCTACCCTTCTATTTTGAGCATGTTCATCTTCTGTTTGAGCATTGAGTACTTGCAAACGACGTTCGCCCCAACCTATTGAAACTAAATCTTGGTCTTTAAAGCCTTTAGACATCAACATTTTTTTAATCGTATCTGCTCTGCGCTGTGATAGCTCATCATTATAACGAACTGTTCCGCGACTATCTGTATAGCCTGTTATTTCAAAACGAGCATCTGGGAATTCGCGCATTTCGGCTGCTAATCTATCTAACTCTGATTTGAACTTATCACCCAATATGTCTTTATCGAAATCAAACAAAAAGAATACCCAATAGAATTGACGTTTCTTTTCTTCGTATGTTGGAGCTGGTTTTGGTTCCAATTTGGGTTTGGGTTCAGGTACAACCTCTGGGATAACTTCGGGTTCTTTTACTTTATTGTATAGGTATATATTACTTGCACCTGAACGTTCAGAAATTAGCATCGGAGTCGAATCATGCAATAACATATTATAGCTATTTTCTTCGTTATATGGATACGGCATCAATTCAGGGTCTGTCCATGTATCATTTTGATTCTTTGACATATAGATAGATGTTGTGCCGCTTCTCTTTGACGAAAAATACATCAACCCCTCTCCGTTTATATATGCGTAATCATCATCACTCTCGCTATTTAGCATTGATAAAGCTTGAGGTAATGACCATATACGCTGTGTCTCATCTTCCATATCTACATAATATATATCACGACCGCCTTTACCGCCTTCCATAATTGAAGAAAAATATATACGATCATAATTCGAAGACATTACCGGATTATAAAAACCTGATAGATATGGTTTACGATAATTCCAACCTGCACTCTGAACAAAATTAACAGAGGTGCGTTCTTTATTTGTTCCTTGAACACGTAAGCGAGTACCTGGTTGCCATTTACCATTCTCATCTGCTATACTCTCATATAAATAATCACCCTTGCGTGATTCGTTATATTGACTATAGTATATCCTATTACGCTTTAAATCGTAAGCCACAGTACCGTTAATACTTAATAATTCAAAGTCGGCACATAACTTAGCATCACTAAAATCACCATTAGCAGTATCTATTGTACTTACATATACTTTGCCATCTCTTACATATATGACACTTCCATCTTTATACAAAGACATGTTAGCATCGCGGTCTTGACTAATCTGAGACTTCGTAAACTCGTAACCTTCAGAGTATTTACTGCTTATACCCGCTTGAAGCAGTAAAGGACTCGCTAACATTATACACGACAATAATAGTTTATTCATAAAACTTGAATGTAAATGACTTATTTTTTAGCCTTAAATATTTCGACTGTTCCTTTTTTGATTGTTTCATCCGGCAATGTTACTTGGTAATAATAGACTCCCGGCATCTTAATAGATGCTGCACTATTAGGCCAACCATTATCCCCTTCATATACTTTATTCCCGTATCTATCAAATATTATAATAGCAAAATGTTCATCTAAATCAACTAAAAAATCATCATTAAAACCGTCTTTTGGATTTGGAGTTATAACTGTTGGCCACAAAACTGTTGTTTTTGCATCAACCTTTATAGATGTTTCACATTCATCGGTCACAAAAACACTATAAATAACATCTTTATATGGTTTCGTTGGGAAATTACTTGGATCAAAAGCACTGCCATTAGCCGTCCAGACTGCATTATATACAGCATCAACTGGTTCTACAACTAGTTCTTTCTCTGTTGAATTACCCAATGTTATTTCTTCTGATTCAGGAGTTAAAGACACTGATGCTACTGCGGTTTTAACGCTAACAATACTTTCTGCCGCATCATTCGGATTATTTTCGCAATACTCAATATTTTGAACAGTTACATAATAGGTTGTTGGTTCTGCTTCTACTATTGTATTATATTCTGCTCCAGAACCTAGCAGTTCTGTTAATTCAGAATTCGCATACCAAGTAAATTGCGGGTTATCTGTAACCAAAGCAGAGGATGCAGTCAAAGTAACAGATTTTCCAAGACACTCCTCCAAATTTGATGTTTCAATATCTGTTTTTTGCGCACGTCCCCTGACAACTATATTAATTTGAGCTGTATCGCTTTCACATTCTCCAACTTCTTTATTAGTTAAATAATAAGTCAAAGAATCTTTTTGCAACATATCAAAAGACGGAGTTGCACCCAGCAAAATTTTATTTTCGTCAAACCATTTTAAAGAAGATTTATCTGATGTTACTAATGTCTCAACAGATTTGGTTCCTTCAATAGGACATTCATTATAATCTAAAACACTAGGTTTTTCTGAAAATTCCATCACTTCAATATTTAAAACATCTGACATCTCACTCTGACATTTTCCGGGTTCTGAATTTTTGACGTAGAACGAATAATTATTGGGTTCTGATTTGTCAATTGAATTTACAGTTGTTATTTGCTGATTTTCATCAAACCACTGTAAATTAGTTTTATCAGTCATAACAAGATCTTCCAAATATAGCAAACCTTCTTCGGGACATTCTTGATAATCATCAAGAGATGGTATAGCCGATTGTGCTTTAATAGTTATAGCATCTGCATCTTTCATTTCATTATCCGATTGATCATCATAAGAAGTCCATGTTTGTGCACCTAATGTAGAGATGTAAGCAGAATCTATAGATGTTTCACCACCTTCTCCTATTACTTTAAATGTTAAATTAAGATTTGACTGATTACCAATAATAATTTCACCTGCATCCCATAATAATGTATTTATATCAAATTCTGCAGATGGTTCTGCTTTAACAAACTCTAAACCTTGCGGAATCCCTACTAAAGAAACTTCAACATCAGCATCTGTCGTACCACCATTATTTAAATTCAAAGTAAATACTATCTCATCATTTTTACATGGCTGATTATTGTCAATCGATTGAGTTAAAATTACTTTTTCGCATTGTGATACACTCAATGTAACTATATTACTACTAACTGGATCACAATAAGAATTCGACAATAGCACACGATATTGCCATCCGTCTTCGGCCGTAGTTGGTATACTATATGTAGATTTATCGTTTTCTCCATCTGCATCTTCCCATGTTACAGGAGTAACAGATTTTGATACTTGCCATAAATAGCTATCTGTATTTTGGGTTGTTACTTGTATTTGTTTTGAATATCCTTTACATATCTCCTCCGGAGTTGTTATTGCTTCAAAAGTAGGTTCAGATTTAATTGATAAAGACAATGTACTGGCAGCATTGCGTTCACAAACTTTGTTTCCCAAATATTGTTCATAAATTATTACTGAAAATATATGTGTACCTACACTAGTATTTATAGAACCTGCTGTTTTTAAATCATCAAGATTAATAGTGGTTGTTTTATTGCTTACGTCTGCTGCAGGAATTGCAATATCAGTGGCCCCTATAACAGGATTTCCGTCTTCTAACAATGTGTAATAAACGTCAGGACTAAAGTAGTCAAAATCAAGTTTTATATTTGGGAAAATTCCTGACTCACAAACATCTGTTTCTGATAAATCAGGCTCAAATTTTATTGTTGGGTCAGCCTTGCAATCTATTATATATTCTAAATAGTTACTCGAAAATAGATGCTCCATATCATACAAAGGATATATTTGACCATTTTCTAATTGGTCAACCAATTGTTGGAATTTGGTAGGGTTTGTACAATTATCAGAAGAACATACCAATACCTGTAAATGAATCGTATCCGGAATCGTTGTGAATAATTGACTTCCAAGAAATTCATCTTCATAATGTATTGCATCACCGGATAAATGCATTTCTGACACATATTTATATTTACCGACAGAGCCATCTGTCAATGTTGTATCTACTTCTAATAGGAATACACAAGGATTTTCACCTACACCAAAATCTTTTTTCTCTATGCGAACCGGTAATTGTTGGGTCATGCTATCAATTTTTGTGCTGGTATATGAGCCTTTTTGAGCATCGTAAAACTCTACAGGGAAAGTCGGAACACATAAATCAAGGCTAATATCATCTATCAAAACATCATTTCCTGTACCACCTGCAGCATAATTTTCGATTTGCATTCTATATAAACCTGTGCTTCCTGTAATATCCATTGCAGCATAGCTACGTTTCCAATTTTCCTCATATTGTACCTTTGTTTCAACTTCTGACATTGTTGTCCATGCAGAGAGTTCATCTGCTTTGTATTGTATGCGAATTTTCATACTAATATTACCTCCTGATGATTGCTTTGCAGCTGAAGCAAACCATGCAGCAAATGTCAGTTGAGAACCATTCACAAACAATTTAGTTTCTTCAGTAGTCAATTCTCGCTCATAAGCTATATTTTTTAATGGATCAGTACTATAATTAATCATAAGCATTGCGCCAAATGGTCCTACATCAGAGATATTATTGATTGTATGATCGCGCAAATCGCTACGGAACCACATATTATTACCTTCACACGCATCCACTTCCTCTGTCATATTATTGCCATCACCGCATCCGCAATAATATGGTGTCGTAACAACTGCATAATATCCATCATTAATTTTTTTACCGTAAGACTGATATGTATATGCCGGTGCCATTCCTGTTTCGCTACGACGCGAATCAGATCCTTTTAAAGATGGTAATGTTCCAAAATCTATTCTGAATATATTTTTACCTTGACTATTACCATCATCACCGCAATTTCTTAAAACTGATATTTTCCATTCATTACTTGTAACACCTTCTTGTGTCACTCTATAAAAAGTTGTTGATGCAGGTAAAGAAGTTCCTGATAAAATGTATGTTGATGCTGTGGTTTCAGCTAATGTTTTCCATTCTGTTCCAACCATATCTTGATACTCCCATTTGTATGTACCTGTATATCCTATGGAACTTGCTGTTAAAACAATATTAGTTACAGAACTACCTATTTCAAACTCACTTACAGAGCCTGATATTTTTAGCGAATTTATGACTGACCATGAACCTTTATAATATACGGTAGATTGTCTTCCTGTACTATAGCAAGAAACTGCTGTAGGTGTATATAAATTTTGTCCCGATGTATATGGAGCCTGAAACGCAAGAACATTAATCCAAACATCATCAGCATCAGAACCATTGCTATTCCAAAAGCTCATTCTTCCATATCCTGATGCTTGAGTAATTTCTGCTGACCAAATATTACCTGATTCATGAATCATTTGATACCACTTATCATTGCTTCGTACGTAATTTCCTTGTTCAATTGAACTTGAATTACCATTCAAAGATTCAGAAGGTACAGAAAGCCACACTTCCGAGAAATTAGTATTTGAATTATCAAAAAAGATATATGTATTAGCAGGTATTGCACTTCCCTTTGACTGTGTTATACAATCTAAAGATATAGAAGTCAAATTATGTGGATAGTAATTTTTATCTCCACTATTTGTATAAATTTTCACTGAGAATATACCGGAAGGACATGAAGTCAGATAATCAGAACCTGAAACAGAACCAAATTCCGAATTACTCTTATTTAAATAAAAGTTTTCGGATCTATTAATCTCAAAATTACCATTCCCTACCCAGTATTTATAATCGGCTAAATTACCCGAATAATTAGGTATTGTTACGATACAAGATTTCTCATCTGTATCTCCCGTAAATTCAGTTTGAACTTCAGTTCCTAATGCTACGCTGTATACTGATATTTTGTATGCAGCATACATCATTTGAGGAATAATTGATAATAAAATCAAGAATAGTAATGATAATACTATTCTTTTTCTTTCAAATTCAGTTCTCATAATCAAAATATTTTTAAGGTTTAGTTTTATTTTAAAATTTAACCACTTCAATAGTTGCCCTTTGGACTGTTCCATTAGGCAAATTAATGTAATAGTAATATACTCCAGGTTCTGCGACAATACCCTTCTTAGCAAACTTGCTATCAACAATTCCGTCCCAACCATCGTCTCCTTCAAATACTTTTTCACTATAACGGTTAAACACTGTTATATGATAACCTTTAGCAAAAACATCATTCTTACCATTGTTTTCTGGAGTGATTGCTGTTTGCCATTTAGCTTCTACTGATACTGATTTAACAACGGTATTACAACGTCCGCTTGCACTTAATTCGTAAACAGTATTGACGTATGGATATTCAGTGTATGTATCTGATGATTCTTCAACTGATACTCCATTAATCTTCCAATTATAACTATTGGTAGCGGCCGACTCAGACGTTGCTGTAGCTGTGATTGTTACTTCGTCTTTACCTGCTAATACTTTGTCTGATGATGATGTTAAATCGTAATCTATCTCTCCTTCTATATGAACAACTATCTCTGTTCGCTCACTTTCGCATAAGCCTGCATGCGCATCACTAACCCAATATGATGTTGTTGTGTTACTCTGTGATGCATCAATAATGGTAGAGCGTGGCTGACCACCTACTTCTGTATCATAGAAACGTAATGTCTGATACGGCAATGTAACAAGCTCTGTTAAGGATTTAGAACCTTTACGTGTACATTCATCGTAATTATTAACTACAGGCTTTGTAGTCATTGCTTTAATATTAATAGCTATTGGCTCTGCATCTCCAACACAACCACTATTATTTACACTAATACCTTGAGCATAATAAAGCTGCTGACTGCTGACGGTAATCCTTGTGTCTATAATTGGTTTAGTAAGGAGTTCATCTTCATAATATGCTATATTGTCGGCTATGGTATTTGAACCTATAGCATCTGACAAATCAATCTCGGCAGGTAAACATACTTGTGGTAAATCAACTATCTCCAACATCGGTTTGGCTTTATTCTCACTTACAACTAATGATGCTGTTCGAGTACATTCATTATCAGGATTGGTAACTGTTACCGTGTAAGTACCCTTGATGGTTATTGTACGAGTTGCTGTATTAACTCCGTCATTCCACATATAACTTACTGTTGCCGGTGTACCAACACTTGTAACTGTAAGTGCAGGATCAGTACATGTTAAGGTTCCTCTTGTAGGAGTAAGACTTACTGTCGGATTAGTCTTATCTTCAGTCATACTGATTTGTGCTGTTGACGTACAACCATAACGATTAGTTCCTTCTACAGAATAATTGCCTCCATCTGTAATCTCTAATGTAGAACTTGTACTTCCGTCTGACCACTCATATATTACACCTCCGGTGGCTGTAAGTATAACTGACTTACATGTTACAACTGGAGAATCAGCAGTAATCTCAATATTAGGTGATGCTGTTGCATCTTGAAGTGTTGTGTCATTTTGTGCTTCACAACCATTCAATGCTGTTCCTTTGACTGTATAGATACGAGCTTCGGTAGCTGTATATGTATCACCAACTGATAAATCATCCCATTCGTATGTTACCGGCACATCACTCTTAGCTGTTAATAATATGCTTGGATGATTACATGTAAGTGTATCTGTCAATAATTCTATCCATACTTTTGGTAAAACTTTATCTTCGGTAATCTGCATTGATGATTCTGATATACATCCGTTAGCAGCTGTTGCCCGCAAAGAATATGTTCCTTGAATAGTAATAGTACGTGATTGAGGTAAGTTAGGATCATCTAACCACTCATAAACTATTGGTGTTCCAACTTCCGATTCATTTGCTATTACTCCTGTTAGTTGAATGCTAGTAGTTGTACATGTCAATTTGTCTGATGTTGAACTGACACTTAACTGTGGCAAAATCTTATTCTGAGATACTAAGATATCTACATTCTCTGTACAGCCATTCTGACCAATTACGGTGACTTGATATATACGAGATTTAGTTACATTGATTGTTGCTGTAGTACTTTGTAAATCATCATTCCATAAGTATGTAACATTAGGAGTACTTGATGATGCGGTTAATGTCATTGTTTGATTTAAACAAGTCAATGTTGCATCCAATATACTTGGAGTGATTAACAAATCTTTTGGTTTATCTTGATCTGAAATAATCTCTACCGTTGATATATCTGAAGGACATCCATTAATATCAAATGCCATGACATTATAGATATTTGCTGCTGTTAAATCGCGAACTGGATTAACTTGATGCGTATCTAACCACTCATAACGATAACCTCCTGATAAGGTTGCTCTAACGATAGGATCTGTACAAGTTATTGTTGCAGGTGATGTAAGTAATCCGCCTGTGCTTGGATTAGATAGAACAATACTTAACACAGGTTTAAGCGCAACACTATATGAATAAGGAAAATCAGCCACCGATTCGCAAGCATCTTTCATCGCTTTAACTGTTCCTGAGTATGTTACTCCACCTACTGTTGGATCGATAATCAACTTATCATCTATCTCGGTTGCTGTATAACCTGCGTATGTCCATATATAACTTACTCCGGTCATATCTGAACTTGCTGTGAAGGTTAACTCCTCTTCTGCACAGGTAGGTATAGGTGACGGCTCTACTGAAAGTACTACCGGACGTGCATACTCGGTAACAGTAATTAGCGCATTATTCATATCTCTCTTACAGTTACCGGTTGAGGTTGCTTCTACTTTATAACTACCTTCTTCATTACTACTAAAGGTGATAGGACTTTCTGTTCCTGCAAGGCTGTTCACCGCTACATTGTCCTTAAATAATGTGTATGTTACATTTAATTGTGTTGCACTAACTGTGATATCTACTCCACCGGTTCCTTCGCAATAATTTCCGCCATTGCTTGCTGTGGCTGTGAAATCTACTGTTATTGGTAGAGAGTTATCGTGTATTTCTACTGTTATATCATCCGATTTACATCCATTGTCGTCTACTACGTACGATATAGAATTTGTCGATTGAATGTTGTCATATAATGTTTTGCTTCCATTATCAACTCCATCTACCCAATAAATATAAGGCATAGTACCATTTGAACCTTGTAATTCAAATTGACCTGTATATGGAGCATCACAATTAATATTATCTGTTTGAGATACTATTGATACTGTAGGTAATTCATTAACTGTGATTGTCTTTGTCACTTCTGCACTCTCACATAAGTTGGCATCTCTTACCTTTAATTTGATATCTTGTGTACCTGATGTTGTAGTTGTTACGTCATATGTTGTTACTGCTCCGTATGCGCCACCATTCCAGCTAAGATCAGCTGCACCTGAACCGGTTAAGGTTAAGGTTCCGTTTTGACATACATCTGCATCTCCTGTG
>RZYM01000133.1 GCA_009930305.1 Bacteroidia bacterium | reverse complement strand
CCATCATTAACTGGAACAGATGCATGGCATTATTCAAAAGGATTTGTTAAAGGAATTAAATCTGCTATTGGAATTATTTACGATAAAGATGAAGGGTGTATCGGGGAATTTATAACAAAGGTGAAATAAAAAAGGGGCTCAACGCCCCCTTTACTTCTTTTTTACATAGACTTTTATTTCAGGATAATCAAGCTCATATACAACATCCACAACAATAAATCTGTAAACATCCATTCTGATTGTTTCCCCAATTCTTGGAATGGATTCCATATGAAAAATACCATGTTCTTTTCCACCATACTGGTCTTCTTCAATCACTGAAAATATCATTTTTGATCTCCTTACTTGGTTGTTTCAATTTGTTGATTAAGATATAACCAACTTTAGGAAGAATGTACACTAATATTTTAGAAAATTACCACATATTTTCAAGTTCCCATTTGATTTGTGGGAAGTATTTGTTATCAAATGAATATCCATATCCAACCCCATTATTTTCAAACATATTTTTAAAATATGGTAATATAGACATGTTTGCTACAGAGAAAAATGAATCAATATCAAATATTCGGTCTAACAAACTATAATCAACATATTTATACAGTTTATCTATTTTTGTATCCCAAAATTTTCTTTCAACAATAAACCTATTAATTCCTAGTTCACAAAAATCACATGGAAGAGGACAGTCTTTAGATTGGAATCCATGAGGAAAGGTAGTAAAATCTTTAAATTTGAAATTGGTTTTAAATTCTTTATAATGTTCAAACATTGTGTATATAACTTCTGCTCTAAGTTGAATCCAATAGGGGAGCTCAAAAACCTGATACCCCATAGATTCATAAACATATTTTTTCTTTTTATCTGCTAAGATTGTTTTAGGATTTGTATAATGAAATTTTCCATTAAATTCAATTATAAGCTTTAGATCTTCTATTCTATAATCTGGTCTATTACCTATATTTGAATCTGGTACTTTTTTATCATGGATAATTTCAGAATTTGGTAACAAGTTAGAGAGGAATTCTCCAAGAAGCGATTCTGTTGTGTATTCATGAATAGTATCATAGTCGAAATTAAAAATCATAAGTCCTCCATGTTTAATTTCAAAATAATAAACATGGAGGACTTTGTAAACAAAAAAGGACCAGAATTTCTTCTGGTCCTAAGTAGTTAATTTAATTAACCTTTATGGCATGTTCTCAATGATCATTCTCTGGTAATAATTTTCTGCACCAAAAATATTGGAATGAAGCCCATACCTACTTAAAATCCCAACCGCCGGATTAAATGAGTTCTCAAATGTTGCACGAGAAAGCATTAACTGTACGTATGGTGCATAAATAATTCCGGCATCCATGCCCGAAGCAGAGCTACCCTTATAGCCAACAGTTAATTCATCTGTATCTGAGAATGTATCACGGATAACTTTCATACGTCCATCAAGAGTACCAATGATCTCTACAGAAGTAGTACCAGTGTTTACATTACCAGCTACAGGAGCGATAGTAAAACTGGAAGTTCCTTCAAGAGCAGCACATACAGTAGGATTAGCTACGATAAAGTTACCAGCACCTCTACGAGTTGTGATAGCAATACGGTTAGACATACGAACTGTATAGTTGTAA
>RZYM01000132.1 GCA_009930305.1 Bacteroidia bacterium | reverse complement strand
ACAACATCTTCAAGTGATGTCGTGCCAGGTGGTATTCTAACCATCAATGGCGATAGATACATGGAATACACATTACAAATTGATTTGGAAGTCAATGACGACTTATCAATGGGTAATCAATTTGAGTTTTACATGAAAAAATCAGTAGCCGATGAATATGAGCAAATATTACCCGTTCAAGTATCTTGGGGTTCTTCAAATAGTTTGAATGGACAACAATTACTCAATAACACTGAATTAACAGATACAAGACGTTCTAAAATGATACATAATCTTGTTGCAAGTCGTGGTTGGGCTTTTACACTTACTTTACTTTTTGATGATACTAAACCAATTATTGTTGATTTATTTAAAGAAACATTTTTGATTAAAGATACAATGAATACACCATTTTCATTATCGGTAAAATATAAGAAAAAGACAATGGTTGCAAACACACCGACATTTGCATACGATAACAACTTAGCATTTGAATACGATTTAATACCAAGTGATTCTATGACAGAAATTGTTTATGGCGATAAGATTATATTTACAGTTGGATTCGCACCAAGTTGGAACGAGGTGGAATAATGGCTAATCATACAATAACCATCATTAACAAAAGCGATGGTGGAGATATAACAAAACAAAATGGTAAAAACAATGCAAATGAAAAGATTAAAAAATCCTTTTTCAAAAAAACAATTAGCGGAGTTAAAACAGGAAAAAGTTTGTTGTCTATGGGGAATCTTAAAAAAGTAGCACCAATTTTCGTTGCACTTCAAGCAGCAAAAGTTATAACAGATTTTTCAGCGAATTACATGGAAGCGAAAACGGGCGATTCAATGAGGTTTCACAACATGAAATCTATGGCTGGGTTTTTGTCAAATCCGTTTTCAACAGCAAAAACATTGATTTGGGATTATAGTATTATTGAGCCTATGCGGTTGGCTCGTCAAAATGAATCACTAAATTATGATAGACAATTAACGGGTAACGTTATTTATAGTGGAAACAAACAAAAAGGTGTATTTTAGAAATAGCACCTTGCAAAGGTAGGTGATGATATGGCATTTCAATACACGTTTAAATTAAATGGTGAAGCATTATACGCAACCTTAGGTGCTATGGTTTCGGAAAAGTTAGAAGAACCTTTAGATGAATCTAATATACACATACCAATTACGGTGCGTGATTATGAATACAAAATGTTGGGTTTGCTTGAAATCACAGCAACCGATGGCACAATTACAAAAAATTTCACCTACTTAATTTTATCCGATAGAGTTAAAGATATTAGTAAAAGTGGATTTTATTCGCACGATTTAACGGCAGTAGAATATACGGTTGGTTTGGATTGGAAATTGGTTCATACATTAACATTTACAAAGCCATTCTTGAACAAAGCACGAGCACCGTTTTTGATAGATGAAACATTTTATGCAAAAATGTTGTTTCCGAAAGTTGAATTTGCTTTAGATTATTATATTGGTGAAGAAATAATTGTTCCCCAAGTTGGAAGTTTTGTAAAAACGGAAACATTTACAACGGACAATGAAAATGTTTATATTAAGGCGAACGGTGGGGAATACACAAGCGTTCAAAATTTAACAAGCGGTGACGCAACATTACAATTTAACGAGGAAGGAACTTATGAAATAAGAGTTGGATTTTTATTTTCA
>RZYM01000131.1 GCA_009930305.1 Bacteroidia bacterium | reverse complement strand
AAAGTAAATGTTGCCTTCTTCATCTTTTGTCATATCCTGAATCCGGGTATGAATCGTAAATTCTTTTTCCCGGGTTAGCGGATAATAGGTATAGGGCGGAGTACCATCAAAAATGGTGAACCCCATATTATGGCCTAATACGAAAACGCCAGGTTGTAGTTCTTCAATTGCAGTAATCTCATCTTCTTTCAGTCCATGGTCTTTATTATAGGTAAGAAAGTTTGATGGATATAATACGTGAATTCCCCGGTTTGAACCGATCCATGTGTTTTGATCTTTGTCCTCAAAAATGCAGGTTATCCCTTTGGCATTGGATCCCCGAAGATTATCGAAGGGTATGCCCTTACATTGATTTTCCGGGTATAAAAATAATTGCATCTCATCACCAACAAAAAGATCGTTGAAAGAATTTTTCAGCGAAATTCCCCGGGAGAAACTATTGTAACTGGTAATATCGGCTAGGGTATTGCAGAAAGGAGAATAATGGTTATCTGTAATCTTTCCGATCCGGGTCAGGGTAACTACCAGCAAGCTGCCTTCTTTTCCTGCAGAAAGCGAATATATTTGTTCTTCAGGTTTAGGCAGGAGTTTTGAAATGGTATGGGTTACTGCATCATCGGCTACTTCAATTAATCCTTTATCCGTTCCCAGGATGAAATGATTGCGATAGATTTCAAGTGCGGAAATTTTTTCAGCTTTCAGTTTTTCGTTGGTAATATGATTCCAGACCGAATCATAGTAATAAAAGCCATGGCTTAATGTGGAAAAGCCAAAAACCGGGTTTCCATTTTTTTCCAGGATCCGGAATCCGGTAACCAAGACAAGAAAAGGAATACTGTCTGGTTCAGGAATTGCCGGGGTCCATCGCCCGTTTTCGAATCGTGTGATGGTGATATTGCGGTCGTCGGCCAGAGAATACAGAACTCCGCTTTTGTCCAGACTCAGAAAAGATTGAACCGGGTAAGTAAATCCGTCTTTTAATGTATAATTAGTAAATTGAATTCCATTATAGGAACTTACACCGCTGCGCGAGGCAATCCAGATTCTTCCATCCGGGGTTTGGGTAATGTCATTAATTTCTAATGTGGGTAATCCATCCTCTGGTGTCAGGCTTACAATAGTATAGGGTTGCGCTCCGGCCAGAATACACAAAAACAAAAAAATAGCCACTAAAACCAAGGTTTGGGTTTTCACAGTTGCTTGTTATTGAGGACTTTTATTTATTCATACAAAGATAAGATTATTTATGAGCTAATCATGTTTTTTTGATTCAAAGTAAACCTCTTGACTATGATTGCTAACCGCCACTCGTTTGTCAGCGGATGGATTCCGTGTCTTCAACTATTTTTTATCTGGATTTTACTGGATAATCAAAATGTTGCTACAGTAATTTTTGGGCTGGATTATTATTTATTAAACTGTATGTCAATGTATTCATGCTTATTTTTCAAAATAAGCATTCCGTAAACGTTTGTAGCCAGCCAATAAATAGAGTATTGATTGGCTATGAGGCAGTTTGTTGTTACCAGTGTTTTCACTAATTTTGGCGAGATAATCAATAGACAAGCAATGAAGCCTTCAAAAAATTTAGAACCAATAGCCTTATGGGTTATGCGCACAGCCATGCTTTTGTATGCATTTACCTCCTATTTTTCTGTATTTAAGG
>RZYM01000130.1 GCA_009930305.1 Bacteroidia bacterium | reverse complement strand
ACATAATTATATGTGTTGCCGTTGCTACTGTATCCAGCAAGGCTCGGAAGAAAGATATTTTTGACAGTAATTGCATTCCAAACTTCTATATATTTTAAAATAGTTGCAATCCGTGTCAACTCTTCTGCGGTGGCAAACTTCTTTGTCGTGTCAGTATCGTTTATATTGTCGGCATTTAATACAACTATCCCCGTTTGTCCATTGACTGAAACAACATCGTCGCTATTATCTGATTTCTCTGCAACTCCGTTGATATTATAAATTAACCAGTCGCCCAATTCCCAAACTATGCCAAATTGAGTCCCCGCTGTCCCCACAGTGTAGACATTTCCAACTTTTGTTGTATCTGTTCCCGTTAGTGCTGGACTATTCGTGCTTGCATTCCAAACCCCGATATATTTCAATAATGTGCTTGGCAAATTCGATAATGGCACTTTTCCACCACTATCAAGAGGGCAATAACCATTGTTTGTGTTTTTGTTTGCACTATCTTCTGGCACAAACCCTAGACTGTTTTCCTTGCCATCTAAATTCTCTTTCACAAGTTTTTCACTAGGGTATTTTGTGTCGCTTAATGTTTCGCCAAAAGCAGTTGTTAAGTTTGCTTTCGTTTGATATGTGGCAGAGATACTATTCCCACTGCCATCATTTGTTGAATTAGTTGAGTTCGTTGCACTATCAGCGTGTGTTGCATTGACAGCATTTGTTGCACTATCAGCATTCGTGGCATTATCTGCATTAGTCGCCTTTTTTGCCGTCTTTCCGTCGCTCTCGAAAATCTCAGTTATTAAAACATTATCTATCGTATCACTAACATTTTTCGCTTCCGCAACTGGCGTAGTCCCGTCAACAACATCTTCCACTGCTTCCCTAATATCGTTGTGTGCCGTTTCGCTCACATTGTGATTGCTAACCGCCGTCGCAACATCTAAATCGGTGGCGTATGGACTTGAACCATCTTCGCCATCGTTTTCTAAATTGCTAGTTTTCTTTCCCTTAACAAATGTTTCTACCGCAGTATCAGTTTGTGCTAAATCTGACTGCTCTTGTTGGAATGGGGCTAAATTTATTCTGCCGACTTCCAAATCTTCAACATTGTAAAATACCATATCATTCGTTGCTGTATCAATTTCAGACCTGCAAAACCCATAAAGCAAAAGCCCGTCATAATTCGCTTTTTGTTCAGGTTCGACTGGCACAAAGTTGTTTGGCTGTTGGGCTTCACTGAAATAAAACTTCTGCATATTCGAGTTCTTAATATACCCGTCAACCTTTTGAAAACTAAAACCAACATTCACCGAACTATATTGAGATAAATTGCTCGTGATATTAATTGGCGTGTTATTTGGCACTATTATCGAGTCCACTTGTATATTATTATATGTAACCAGCATTAAACATTGACTTCCATTCGCCACTTCAAACTCAGGAAAAATAACCGTCACAGTCTGGGCGTCGTTGTCATACATTCTGCCTAAAAATTTACTACTACTCGAAAATGTATATCTATCAGCAGTAGTGTCTAATATCTTAATCGTATTTGTTGGTAGTGCCATATCTTATCTCCCTATTTTTTTATTTCCGCCCGCACAATTTCGGCTTGTGCTTTTAACTCTTCAATACTAGCATAGTCTTTATCAAAATAATTATCGTGGCTTATTGTAAAATTTGTTTGCCATAATGACTGTTTTAA
>RZYM01000129.1 GCA_009930305.1 Bacteroidia bacterium | reverse complement strand
TGTTAGTACCTTATCTTTCAAATTCGTGTATTTTTTGGCATAATATTCAATAACAATAAGCAGGGACAAGGACTAACCCTTTGATTTTTTCCGCCATTATTATTGTTTCTTTTCCCAATTTTGTAATGTAATATTTGTACGAATCCGCTGTTTTTTTTATCAGTCCATGTATTCTTAAACGTTTTATCAATCTGCTAATTTTACTACCATTGAATCCGAGTTGTTTTTGCAGGTGTTTATTTCTAAAGCCCGAGATATTAAACTCGCCACGAACAATTGACAATAGAACTGACAGGTCGTCATCACTGAAAAAGTTGAATCCTTTGTAGTTCCGGTTATTTTCAGTTTTTGATTCAGTCACTTTCTCTAATCTCTTTCTGCCCACTTCCTTGTTATTGAATGCGGAAATAAACTCCAGATATCTTTTGTTGGCAGCTTTCAGGTTATCGCCCAAAAAGCCAAGGCTATAGATATTTTTCTTGAGTGCGGCCATTTCATACGACGTTGTCCCGTCACGGTGTACTACTTCCCGGTAGTGTTTGAAAAAACTTATATCGTTTGCCGTTGTTTCTATGCGTAGTATTTTCGAAAACTTATCATACATTTTTATCGAGACCGAACCCATGGTGTGCTTTACCCTGCTGCCCTCAATGCGGACGTTATAGTTGTTGCCCACTTCCCCCTGATACCTGCCGTCAAGTTTATGTCCCAGGAAAGTGGCGATATTCTCCGGTTTTACCGTGTGGATGGCAGTTGCCATCAGTTCCCCATAAATTTGCTGCAAATCTTCCTGCTTTTTGAATACGATATCGGTCGCATATTCAGCTTGCATTATACTCCAGTGGTATCTTAGATTAAACTCTTTATATACCGGACAGAACTTCCATGCAAGTTCTTCCAATTTGCGGTGGATTTTTTCCACGCTGATATTGTCCGAAATCTCTTGCGCTTTCCCTACATTTTCAATACTGTCAAAAGCATTGTCTATCATGGTATATGTAATGCCGGTTTTCTTCAATTCACTTGCCAATAAATTATGTCCATTTATGTAAACCTGTAAGCGGAATGGGCACCATGTCGGTACCCGGACATATCCTAAACCCAACTGTTCATCTATGAAATAAAAATAGTAATGCAGGCATTTGCTTTGATCCGGTCTCAGAAACGTTTTTCCTGTCGCTTTGTCGTGCCAGGGTTTGAATGTATTGCAAGTCTCCATAACCGAAATGATATGAACAATACCCGGATCAATGCCCCGTTGTCCTATCTTTTTTGAAATAATCGACTCTTTTCTCACACCTGATTTACGTATAAACTCTATTTCTACTCCATTGTCTTTTGCAATAGATTCAGCATTACTACGAATTAACTCTTTGAATGGCTCTGCAAACTTTGGATAATCAAATATCTTTACTCCTTTTTGAAATAAATAACTTGTCATACCTCCACCATAAGAAATTTCTGGTAATGTTCCTGTTATTATCAGCCTGTCAAAACACGAAAGTGAGAAGGCTATGTCTTTTGCGTAAGTTTCTGTCAGTAGTTTCATTCCACAAAAATACTAATTTTTACCTTTTTGGTTCTGGCTTGTCCAGGTTAGGTTTATCAAATTATAGTTGTCTATTCTCCCATTCTTGCTGATGCAGTTAATGACTTGGTGATCGCCTTCTCTCAAACCATTTCATGAAGAGCAG
>RZYM01000128.1 GCA_009930305.1 Bacteroidia bacterium | reverse complement strand
CGGAATTTGTCAAGCTTGTTGTCACAATTCCTATTTTTTTATTTTATGTTTATGAAACTTGCGTCTCATTTTCTACTTTATCCACATCTTGTGCTACTCTTTCAGGATTCAAGAATACTTTATCCTCTAATGACCAATTTCTTATATCCTTTGTCCATCGCTCTGGATGCTTACTTTTTGCAGCTTCATAAACAGCAATTCGCTTTTCAAAAATCTCCTTATCAAGACCATCATGTCGTTCTATCGGGCTCAGGAAATTCAAGCCACTATGTTTGTGTTCATTGTTGTACCATTTAACAAATCGGTTCACCCATAACCTTGCCTGTGTTAGCGTTTCAAAGCCTTTGGGCTGAAAGTTTGGTCGGTATTTTAAAGTCTTAAATATACTTTCTGCATATGGATTATCATTGCTCACTCTTGGTCTACTGTTTGATGGTACAATTCCCAAAGCATACAAAGTTTCTAGCATTGTTGCACCTTTCATTGGGCTGCCATTATCTGAATGAAGTACTAATATCTGCTTCTTTGTTGCGACTTTCTCCATCATAGTGGTTCTCTTGATCAACTCACTGGCATGCAGTGCACTTTCTTCTTCCCACACTTCCCATCCAACTATTTTTCTGCTGAATAAATCCGATATTAAGTACAAATAATAATGTTTTCCTTTTATTGGGCCATTTAAATAAGTTATGTCCCACATCCATACATGGTTCGGTGCAGTTGCACTATGTGTTGAAATTGCTCTTTTAACCGGTGGCTTACTTAATCCACGATGCTTCATTTCATTCGCTTCTCGAAGCACTCTGTAATAACTGCTTTCTGATGCTATATATTTTCCCTTGTCAGCTAATATTGGTACAATCTGACTTGGTGGTAAATCTGCATATTCTTCCGAATGCACGATATCTAATATTTCCTGTTTTTCTTCTTTAGAAAGCTTATTTGCCGGTTCTGGTCTTTCACAAATAGTTCTCTTATCAATAAATTCACTATCCGTTTCTTTCCAACGATGAAAGGTTCTTTTACTTATCCCCAGCTCATTGCAAGCCTTCCATAAACGTGCACCTGATTTTAATGCTACATTGATTAACTTTACTGCTTGCTCACGATCTGAGGCGTTAATCATTCGTCCTCGGGTCCCCCCCAGATCGCGTCGGCGTTTTTTCTTAGCACTAAAAGTGCTGCGGCTTCCGCCAATGCTTTCTCTTTTCTATTCAATTCCTGAGCCAGTTTCTTATTTTCTTTTTCCGATTTCTTAAGTTCCAGATTCAGTCTTGAAGCCTCCTCTGCAACACCACCATTCGCTTGCATACAGGCATTTTTCCATTCTTTAACCTGTTGTGGATACAAGCCTTTCTTTCTACAATACTCAGCTAATTCTATTTCATTGAGCACAGCTGTTTCTAATACAATCTGAAACTTATCCTGTGTGCTCCACTTATCTGCTGTTTTGAACTTTGTTGTAGATGAAATGCCTTTTTTCTTAGCTTTATCTCTCCATCTATATATTGTATTTATACTTATGCCTGTCTCTCTTGCTAAATCTGATGCACTGGTTTCCCCGGTAATCAATCTGGTAACAATTGAATCCTTCAGTTCTTGACTATAACTTGCCATAGTAATCCACCTTTCCGATGATAGTTAAACCTATCATATATTATTTAGGTTACTGTGACAACAATCCTACCACACAGGG
>RZYM01000046.1 GCA_009930305.1 Bacteroidia bacterium | reverse complement strand
CCTTTTACAAATATGGGCAACCGTGGTCATAAAAGAACAGGTTTTAAAAACTTAAAATAATATGGAGCTCTACAATGCATTGCAAATAAAATCAGGAGTTAAAGTAAAGAGAAGATCTTTAGGCAACTTGACACAACCAGTTCAATTTTTATTAGAAAAAGATAAAGATGATGAATGGCGAGAATGGAACATGGATTGGTTAGAAGATATAGGAATAAAACAAGTTGAACAAAAATATAAAAGACTTTTAAAAAACTATAAACTTGCAAATGGGATTATTGATAGAGATGATTATATCGTAGATGAAGATAATGAAGCTGTTGATATGATTTCTATATTAGCAGAAGATGATTCTTCAGCATTAGAATTAAAGTTTTATCCCATTATTCCTAATATAATTAATATCTTAACAGGAGAATTTGCTAAACGTAATGATAAAATATTATACAGAGCTGTAGATGATGTATCTTACAATGAGTTGTTAGAACAAAAAAGACAAATGATTGAAGATGTTTTAATGTCAAGAGCAGTAATGCAAATGCAAGAGACTATTCAATCTTTAGGATTATCCCAAGATGATCCTGAACAAGCTCAACAAATGCAACAAATGATGAGTCCTGAAAATCTTAAATCTTTACCTGAAATAGAACAGTTCTTTAAAAAGGATTATAGGTCTATGGTAGAGCAATGGGCTACTCATCAACATAATATAGATGAAGAACGTTTTTATATGCACGAATTAGAAAATATTGCATTTAAAGACATGTTAATCACTGATAGTGAATTTTGGCATTTTAAAATGAATGAGGATGATTATGATATAGAACTATGGAATCCTCTATTAACTTTTTATTATAAATCTCCTGAAACAAAATATGTTTCTAATGGACAATTAGTAGGTCGTATTGATTCTTTAACTACATCAGATGTTATTGATAAATATGGTTATAAGATGAATGAAGAACAGTTAAGTTCTTTAGAAGAAATGTATTCTATACAAAATGTAAAATATTTACTACCTGGTTTACAAAATGATGGTTCATTTTATGATGCTAGTAAATCACATGAATGGAATACAGAAGGTCCTTCTTTAGGTATGAGACAATTTACTAGCTTTAGAGAAATGTTTGGTTCTACAAGTGCAGATCCTTTAGATGATTTGTTAGAAAACATTGAAGAAAGCAAAGGAATACATCCTAATACAAGACATAGAGTTACAACAGCATATTGGAAATCTCAAAGATTAATAGGACATTTAACAAAAATAGATGATTCAGGTTTTGTAGTCAATATGATTATTGATGAGAACTATAAAATTACTGATAAACCTCAGTATGATACAAGTGTAATCAAAAATAAAAGTAAAAAGAATTTAATTTATGGAGAACATATTGATTGGATTTGGATTAATGAAGTATGGGGCGGTGTAAAAATAGGACCAAACAAACCTAGATCTTCTTATTCTACTGATGCTGAAAACATTAATCCTATTTACTTAGATGTAAAACCTTTACGTTTTCAATTTAAAGGAGATTTTACTTTATATGGTTGCAAACTACCTGTAGAAGGAGCTATATTCTCTGAACGTAATAGTAAAAGTAGATCTTTGGTAGATAAGACAAAACCTTATCAAATAGGATATAATCTTGTAAATAATCAAATAGCTGATATTCTTATAGATGAAATAGGAACTGTTGTGCTACTTGATCAAAATGTATTACCTCAACATTCAATGGAAGAAGATTGGGGTAAAAACAACTATGCTAAAGCGTTTGTGGCTATGAAAAACTTTCAGATGCTACCTGTAGATAGTTCTTTATCAAATACAGAATCTCCTTTGTCTTTTCAACATTATCAAACATTAAATTTAGAACAAACTAATAGATTATTAAGCAGGGTACAATTAGCTAATTATTTTAGACAACAATGTTTTGAATCAGTAGGTATTTCACAACAACGTACAGGTAACATAACATCACAAGAAACAGCTACAGGGGTAGAACAAGCTATAAACATGAGTTATGCTCAAACAGAAATGTATTTTATAAATCATTCAGAAGAGTTAATGCCTAAGATACATCAGATGCGTACAGATTTAGCACAATATTATCATTCTAAAAATCCTAGTATTAAACTTCAATATATGACTTCTAATGAGGAACGTGTTAATTTTGAAATGAATGGTACATCTTTACTGTCTCGTGAATTGAATGTTTATATTACAACTCGTATAAATCAAAGAGCTTTATTAGAAAATATTAGAAATTTAGCAATTCAAAACAATACAGCAGGAGCTAGTATTTATGATTTAGGTAATATTCTTAAATCAGATTCTTTAGCTGAAATGGATCATGTAATGAAATCTATAGAAGAAAAGACAAACGCTATACGTCAACAGGAATACCAACATCAACAACAATTAGAACAAACTAGAATAGAAGCAGAAGAACGTCAAGCTATGATGGAAGCTGAATTTGAAGCTTCTGAGAACGCTTTAGATAGAGAAACTAATATAAAGATTGCTGAAATTAGAGCTGCTGGTATGGGGGCTATGGTTGACTTAAATGACAATCAACAAAATGATTATTTAGACAACTTAGAATATCTTGATAAAAGAGAAGCTACAAAAGCTAAACAAGATTTTGAAAACAGAAAAGAAAACAATAAATTGAATTTAGAACAAAAAAAGCTTACTCTTAAAGAGAAAGAGTTACAAACAAAAGAAAAAATAGCAAATAATCAATTAAAAATTGCTCGTGAAAATAAAAACAAATATGATAAAAAATAAATTAGTTATATAAAGAGCTGAAATAAAAAAATTAAATTTAATAATGTAAATTTTTAAAATTTATTTCATATCTTATAGTTGAGAAATTAGTAACCAGAAATATAAAATTATGAGTGACACTACAAAAATAGAAGATGTAACTATTGAGAATTTCGATGAGTTATTCGGGATTCCAGGAGCGGAAAGTGTAATGACTTCTGAAAAAGAAGATACTATACTATCTCCTGTAAAAGATGATACATTAGATTTAATGTTAGATGAAACAGAAGAAGACCTTTTAAAAGATATCATTCTTCCTTTGGGAGAAGAAAATGAAGAAGGTAATCCTAAACCTGATGGTAAAGAAAAGAGAGTAAAACCTGAAAATGCAATTTTAAAAAAGTTTGTAGAAAAAGGTTATATTATGCCTTTTGATGATGATTCTAAAACATTAGATGAGTACACAGAAAAAGATTGGGATGAGTTGTTTCAAGCTAATATGGAAGATAAAACAAAAGAATTAAAAGAACAGACTGAAAAAGAGTTCTTTGAAGCTCTTCCTGATGAGTTAAAATATGCTGCTACTTATGTAGCAAATGGTGGTAATGATATAAAAGGTCTGTTAAGAGCTTTATCTGAAACACAAGAAATGAAATCATTAGATATTAATAATCCTTCACATCAAGAACATATTGTTAGAAATTATTTATATGCTAAGAATTTTGGTGAAGGTAATAGAGAACTAATTGAGGAGCAAATTGAAGAATGGACTGAAGCAGGAACACTCACTAAGAAAGCAAGTCAATTTAAGCCTATTTTAGACCAAATGCAAGAGGAAATAGTACAAAGTAAGATAAAACAGCAAGAAAATTTTAAAAAGGAACAGTTGGCTAGAAAAGAGGCTTATTTAGATAATGTCAAAAATACATTATCAGTAGGAGAACTTAATGGAATTAAAATAGATAAGAAACGTCAAAACATGCTATGGGATGAAATGACTACTGTTAAATATCAAAGTATTACAGGAAAACCTACAAATCTATTAGGTAAACTATTAGAAGATTATCAATTTGGTGAAAAACCAAGATATGATCTTATTGCAGAAGCTATGTGGTTATTAGCAGACCCTGATGATTATAAAGCTAAAATTAAACAACAAACAGAAAACAAAGTGATTGAAGAAACTGCTAGAAAATTAAAAACTGAAGAAAGTCGTAAAGGCTCAGGATCTGATATTGCAGATGACACTTCAACTGGAAAAAGACAAATAAAAAGAAGAAATATATTTGAACGATAATGATAACTAAATTAATTAATTATGACACCTGTATTTAACAATGGTATTTTAATGAGAGATGTTAACTATAAAGTTAACGCTCATTTGGATTCTTACCATTTGACAAACATGTTGAGAGGAACAGAGCCTATGGATTTAGGACCTGTTGACTTATGGATTATGTCTCAGAAAGTCGAGATGCCTCTTTACCAAATGTCAAATTTTGGAGGTAAGAACACAATTATGGTAGATTCTCCTAAAGGGGAATATAAATGGCAAATCCCTGTGGTTTCAGATCTTCCTTATATTACAGAAGATGTAGAAACAAGTAGAGAAAACTTAGGGATTGATGGTACTGATTTCAAAATCAAGATCAACAAGAGAGCTTTTGGTCATGGTGATATCATCACTTATGACAGGTATAATGGTTTACAAATGTACATCAAAGCAGAAGATATTTTACCTTCTAATGATGGATATATTTATACTGTTCAACTTGTTAATGATGATAACTCTAACTTTTTAGATAAAGCTTATCTAAAACCTGGTACAAAAATCTTTAGAATTGGTTCTGCTCGTGGAGAATATGGAGAAAGATTCTCTGATATTGGCGAAGTAGAAACTGGTTATAGAGAGTTTTTCAATTTTGTAGGTACAGCAGAAGCTCATTCACATTATTCAGTATCTTCTAGGGCAGAACTTATGGCTAAAGGAGGAATGAAATCTGATGGTTCTATGATGCTTACAGAAATTTGGAGAAATTTTGATAAAAATATTGATCCTTCTATTGCCAATCTTGATGATATGGTTAAGAAAATGGGTAAAGATTACATCAAAAAATCTATTGCAAATGGTAATTTGACTAGATCTTTTATCACTAAACTTGAAGCAGCTTCTTTAACAAAAATATCTAATGATATTGAAACCTACTTAATGTGGGGTCGTGGTGGTAAAGTACGTCAAGATGGTCCAGATGATATTCGTTTATCAGTAGGTCTTTGGAGACAGTTGGATAACTCTTACAAGCGTATTTATAATAAAGCAGGATTTACTCTTGATATTTTCCAATCTGAAATCTTTAACTTTTTCAATGGTAAAGTTGAATTTAAAGGTCCAGACCCACAACGTAAACTAATTGTACAAACTGGTATGGCAGGAATGCGACTTATCAATGAGGCTATTAGACGTAATGCTTTGGGTACAGGAATGACTGTAAACATGGATCAATCAGGTACAGGAGCTATTTCAGGTAAAAATCCTATGGAAATGCATTTTGGATATGCTTTCACAAGCTATACTATTCCTTTCCTTGCTAATGTGGAATTTACTTTAAATCCTGCTTTGGACAATGTACATACAAGTGATGTAGAAAATCCAATTATTGATGGTTATCCTTTATCATCTTATAGTTTTATTGTATTTGATATTACTGACAACACTAATGATAATATCTTCCTTTTGAAAAATAAATGGGATAATAAATTAAGATGGTGGTATCAAAATGGAACAATGGACTATTTAGGTCGTGATGCAGGTTTCCAATCAAGTGGTCAATTCAATGGTTATAGATGTTTTATGACACAATCAATGCCAGCAGTATGGGTTAAAGATCCTACTAAAGTATTGAAAATTGTTATGCGTAATCCTGTAACAGGTGGTTCATTATAATAACAACCCCTCTCTATATAAAGATGTTCTGGTGTAAAAGCCAGACATCTTTTTTAAAACAAACAAACCAAAATACAAAAAAAAAGAAATATGGAAACAAGTAAAATTGATAAATATCAAGATTTTAAAAGAAATAGTTTAATCGCAGTTAGACCTTATGTTGATAACAACACGGTTAATATGGGATTAGAAAAATACAATATGGCTTTATTTGATGGAGTATATCATGAAGAACCTATTGTATGTCTAGAAGTAAATGGTGTAAAAAGATACATCACAGGTTTAAATGAATTTGCTCCTGATGTTAAAAATCTTCCTGAAGAAGAAAGAGAAGCTAAGGTTAAGTATATTCGTAAAATTGTAGCTCAAATTGAAAGAGAGCTTTTTGGAAATGTTGTTAAAGAAGATGATGAACATTTTTGGGATAAAATTAAAGGAGCTCATCCTACTAATTATGTATTTTGGGAAAAAGTAAATATCAGATGTTCTAATGAACCTGTATATTTAGATCCTAATAATGATATATATGATTTAATTAGGCTAATTGCTATAGAAGCTGGAGGCTTTACCACTATTGCTAAATCATTAGAAGATGCTAGAACTAGAGCTAAAAAAGTAAAATTTTATTTAGATAAATATGAAGAAACAGCATCTACAGAAGTTTCTATAAGTAAATTAAGAAACAAAGCAGGAGCTATGTTGCAATCACTATATGATTCAAATAGAGACAAATTAATGCTTGTTTGTAAAAATATAGATGTTAATTCAGCTCAATATAAAAAATCAACTCCTATTGATATTATGTATCGTAATCTTGATGATTATATTGAAGGTAAAACTGTAGAAAGAAACAAAAAGAAAACAGCTAAAACATTTATTGAAGTAGCTGAATTAGATATGGAAACCTTAAAGCTTAAAGCTTTGTTAAAAGATGGTACATATTATGGATTAATTGCTACTAAAGCAGATGGTCATATTTATCACATGACAAGTAATACATTATTAGGCAGAAATCCTTCTGATGTTGTAGCATATCTAAGAGATCCTTTAAATGAAGATGTATTAAAAGAATTAATTGTACGTATAGAAAAGTACTGGAATGAATAATAACTTACTTCAAATAAAGATTAAAGAACGTCTTAATAAACTTGACTCACAAGATTATGATAACGTTGAATGTTGGCAAATAACTGAAGCATTTAACAAAGCACAATTAGAATGGTCAAGAGAGTTAGTACATGGTTATAACCAAAGACAACAAGGAGATGAATCTTCTAAATTTGCCATAGATGATTTACAAATGTTGTTAGAAACAATTCCTGTAACAGTAACACAACGAGATGGCTATTATGAGAGTGATTTAATCCCTTTAAATTATTTATGGTGGAAACGTGTACAAGCTAATACATTAATGGACTGTTGTCCTCCTAGACGTTTAAAAGTACATTTGTCAGAAGCAGCTAACATTGATGACATGTTAAACGATGAATTTAAAAAACCTAGTGCTGAATGGGGAGAATCTTTTGCGGTATTAATAGGAAATAGAATTAGAATTTATACGAATAATGAATTTGGGGTTCAAGATGTAAATTTAATCTATTATAGAAGACCTACAGATATTCAAATAAACGGATGTATTAATTTAACAACAGGACTTGTTAATACTGTAAATATAGACTGTGAGTTTAAAGATGATATAGCTGAAATTTTAGTAGATTATGCTGTATCTATATTAGCAGGAGATGTAGAATCTTTTAATACTATGCAAAAAGCTCAACAAAATGTTATAACAACTACTTAAAAAAATTTGGTAAATTAAAAAAATTATATTATATTAGAATTGTATTATTAACTTAAATTAAAAATTATGGCTTATTTTCCAAATGCGTTTCAAAAACTGTTAGTAGGACTTCCTAAAACACAGGTTGAATCGTTTATTACCGACACAGTTGCTACTACAAGTATTGCAGCAGGTCAAATTGGTGTTGTAAATAAAGCAACAGACCAAACTATTGATGTATCTAATATAGCTACTGCTGTATATGCAGATTATCCTCTTGTGTATTTAGCACAAGGTAGTTTTCATACAGTAGATAAATTAGGTGGATCATTTCATGGTGGTTATCAAGAAACTATTAAATCTCAAGGTATTAATCCTAAGTATGTTAGTGATTTTTATGTAACATCTCCAGGAGCATCTGTAAGTGAAATTTGGTCAGTATGTGGAGAAGGTTGTGAATTACCTTGTGAAACTACTTATCGTTTGAGAATTGACATTAAAGGTTCTCCAGTACTTAGAGCGTTAAATCACAATTTGTATTATCATGTAGATGCTTACACAGGTTGTTGCACAGATGCTGATGCACCTAACAATGTAGATCCTAACACAGTTCTTTTACAATGGGCTGATGAAATTAATGCTCAAAATCAACTTAAAGAGTTTGTCAACGCTTTTGTAATAAACAGAGAAGAAGATGTTGAGGTATCTTATGATTCTGCTTCTACTCTTGTTACTGATGATGCTGCTTTTGTTCCTGTAGAAGGAATGGTTATTACAGGTGAAAATATTCCTG
>RZYM01000127.1 GCA_009930305.1 Bacteroidia bacterium | reverse complement strand
TGAGAAGCAGCTCACCGAGGCATTGAGAAAATCAGCTGCTTCACTCTTTGAGAACGAACGGGCCGATTTGGTGCGGCGATACAGTGAACAATACCGTTTCTTCCACTACGAATTGGAATTTATCGAAGTATTCAGGGAGAAGAATGGTTTTGACCTGGCGGTGGGAAATCCCCCGTGGGTAAATATTACATTTGATGAAACCGGTGTGGTTTCTGAATATTATCCCGAAGTATTTGTAAGGGATTTTTCGGCACCTAAAGTAAAGACTTTTGCAGAAAAACATTTAGTAAAGAATGCTGACTTAAATGAAATATACCTCAATGAAAGTATTGTGGCGCATACAACTAAAGAATTCTTAGGAGCGGTTCAAAACTATCCGTTATCAGTTGGCCAAAGGAATAATTTGTATAAATGCGTTTTGGAGAACGGCTTGCACTGGATTTCCGAACAAGGCTATATGGGCCTGATCCACCCTGAAGGTGTCTATGATGATCCAAATGGATATGAGTTAAGAAAGGAAATTTACCAACGTTTGAAGTATCATTTTCAGTTTCAAAATCAATTACAATTATTTTCTGAAGTTGGTGGCACAAGAATATTTGGAATACATATTTTTTCCGGAAAAAAAGGAGTACCTAAATTTTATTCAATTAATGACATTTTTCACCCTTCTATTATTGACAGTTGTTTCATTAACCAAAATCATTTAGGACCTGTTCAGGGAATGAAAACAATAAATGAACAAACTGGAAAATTTGAATGGAATATTAAATCTCACCCTTCTAGAGTTGTATTGATAAATGAAGATGTGCTAAAGATATTGGTTAAAACTTTTGAGAATTCGCACGAATGGCAGGGAACAAAATTAGTATCTATACATGCTCAAGGCATAATTAATGTGATAAAGAAAATAGGTGAATTTCCCAAATCTTTATTTGATGTAAAGCTATTTAGTACATTGTGCTGGAATGAAACTACAGCAGTTAATAATGGAGTTATTCAAAGGAAAACAAAATACCCCTCACTGGAAAATTTTGAAATGATTTATTCAAGTCCGCATTTATTTGTAGGAAATCCGATGTATAAAACTCCCAGAGAAATTTGTATTGAAAAATCGGATTACGATATTATTGATTTCACTAAAATAGATGAAAATTATGTTGCGAGATCCAATTACATTCCTTTAAATGTAGAAGGAGGTTATATGTCTATTATTAAATGTTTTCAAACCAAGGATAATATCGATGAAGATTGGCTGCTTTATTACAAAATTGCATTTAGAAAAATGCTGGATAGTAATGGGGAAAGGACATTAATAGGTGCTATATTACCACCTAAAACAGCACACATAGATAGTATTAATTCCATTGTATTCAAGGATATTTTAGATTTATTGGAGTTCTCTGGATTATCATCATCGCTAAGTTTTGATTTTTACATAAAAACGGTCAGACCTTCTAATTTACATAATAACAGATTAGAACAATTACCTTTAGGTATCTCCGACAAGTATAAATCGGCTCTTTTTGTCCGTACCTTATTGTTGAACTGCCTGAACAAGTATTACGCCCCGCTGTGGAAAGAGAGCTGGCAGGATGCATTTGCCGAAGAACAGTGGTCGCTGGAAGATGAAAGGCTGAAGCCGTTCTCAAGCCTTACCAAAGAGTGGTCATGGCAAACTCCGTTGCGCAACTACTATGAGCGGCGCA
>RZYM01000045.1 GCA_009930305.1 Bacteroidia bacterium | reverse complement strand
TGTATCCATTCTAGGTACACTTTGAATTAAACCACTAGTATATGGATGTGCTGGATTATTATATAATTCATGAGTATAAGCTTCTTCAACAATTTTACCTGCATACATAACACATACTTTATCACACATACCAGCAACAACTCCTAAATCATGAGTTATTAAAATAACTGCAGTTCCGAAGTCTTTACTAATTTGTTGAATTAATTCAAGAATTTGAGCTTGAATTGTTACATCAAGTGCAGTTGTTGGTTCATCTGCAATTAATACTTGAGCATTACAAGAAAGCGCCATAGCAATCATTACTCTTTGTCTCATACCACCAGAAAATTGATGTGGGTATGAATCAATACGAGCTTCAGCTGCAGGAATACCTACTTTTTGAAGCATTTCAATTGAACGAGCTCTAGCTTCTTCCTTGCTTACATTTTTCTCATGCAATCTGATTGTTTCAATCATCTGAGTTGATATTCTTAGAAATGGATTTAAACTTGTCATGGGATCTTGGAAAATCATAGAAATTTTATTTCCACGAATAGTTCTAAGTTCTGACTCTGGTAAATTTAAAATATTTTGGCCATCAAAAATTACTTCACCGCCTACGATTTTTCCTGGAGGAGATGGAATTAATTTCATAATTGATAAGTTTGTAACACTTTTACCACAACCGGATTCACCTACAATACCTACAGTTTCACCTTTATCAACAGTGAAGGATACACCATTTACTGCTTTAACTACGCCAGCGTCGGTCTTAAAATGTGTTTGTAAATTTTTTACTTCTAATATTGGTTTTTTATTATCTTTCATATTCTTCTATCTCCTAAAGTTGGTTCTTACTTTGTGGGTCGAAGGCATCACGAAGACCATCACCAAAGAAGTTCATTGCAAATAAGAATAATGTCATTGCAACTGATGGGAAAATAAGTCTCCATGGATAAATTGTCATACTTGCAACACCATTACTAATTAAAGATCCCCAAGAAGCCATTGGAGCTTGAACACCAAGACCTAAGAAGGATAAGAAAGATTCTTGCATAATAAAGGATGGAATTCTTAATGTTGAATAAACAATAATTATAGAGAGTGAGTTTGGAATCATATGTTTGAAAATAATTCTCCATGTTTTTGCTCCCATAGATCTAGCAGCTTCAACATATTCACTATTTTTCAAACTCATTATTTGACCTCTAACCATACGAGCAATAGTTAGCCAGGATACAATACCTAATGCAATAAACAAGTTTAATATAGAACGACCAAAAATAGCCATACAGATAATAACAATTAACATATATGGTAATCCATACATTACATCAACTATTCTCATAATGATATAGTCTGTTTTACCACCTAAATATCCAGCTAAAGAACCTAACACAATACCAATAAATACACTAAATAATGTACCAACAATACCAATCATTATTGAAATTTGACCACCATAAATAATTCTACTTAATAAGTCTCTTCCACTATAATCTGTTCCTAAAAAATAATGTCTTGTATTAACTTTTGAAGCTTCAACAGAAACATCTAATCCATTAATTTGAACATCTTCTTTTAATGGGAACTCAGTATTTCCTTCTTTTAATTCTGCACTTAATTGCTTTGTAACATCTCTAAGTAATTGTGCATCAATTTTACCATAAATATTTTCAGCTAATTTTTCTTCATAATATTTAGGACCTTGTTTTTCAATTTCTTTTTGAATAGCTGCTTCTTTTTGAGTATCACTTAAGGCTTTCTTAACATTAGGATCCATAACTAAAGAATTAAAGAAAAATGCTTCCATTTCTTTATTTGCTTGATCTAAAATTAATGAAACATCATCAATGCCAATTATATCTGCATATATTGAAGCTAAAGTATTACTGTCAGCTTTTTTCAGAGATTCCCCATTTGAAGAAATTTTCTTTATGTCAACAAATAATTGTTCATCAATCTTTTTCTGTAATTTATCTAAAGTCTTTGAATCAGCAGCACTCCAAGTAAAAGTACCAGCTGCTAATTGTTTTTCACCTTCTTCAAGACAAAGATTCCAAACACTATTTGTTTTACTTTCATCAATCCATTGTTTAATTAATGAAGATTGTTCTTCTGTTAAAACTAAGGAACCACTTTTCCAAGCTTTAAAATATAATTCCTTCTTTTTATTTTGCATCATCAATTCACCAGCTGAAGTATTCCAAGATGGTTGTAAATTTTGATGGTCTAATATTATTTCATCGTAAGGATGTAAAGGTAAAATTGGTGCAATTGCTGATAATAAAGCATAAATTATAACAATAACCATACCAAATACAGCCATTTTGTTTTTTCGTAATCGCTTCCAAGCATCCTTAGTCAAACTATTACCAACAACAACTTGTTCAAATTCATTAGTTGCCGCATCTACTGTTTTATTTATTTTTTTCTTCATGTTCAAATAATTCCTTCTTCTAGTAAGCGATTCTTGGATCTAACAAAGCGTAAAGTATATCTACTAAAAAGTTCATAAAAACAAGAATAACAGAGAACACGATGACAACACCAATAATTAAAGTATAGTCACGGTTAAATGAACTTTGTACAAAGAATTTACCAATACCTGGAACACGGAAAACTTGTTCAATAACAATTGAACCTGTAATAATACCAGCAAAAGCTGGGCCTAAATAGCTAACAATAGGAAGCATTGCACCTTTCATCGCATGTTTTGCAATAATTGTACTATTTTTCATCCCTTTAGCTTTGGCAGTACGAATATAATCACTTCTTAATGTTTCTAACATTGAAGAGCGAGTTAATCTTGCGATTGTTGCAAAATATGCAAATGATAAAGAAATAGAAGGTAATATTATTGTAGAATAACCTTCCCCTGTACTATACCAACCAGAAATTGGAAGCCAATGCAACTTCATAGCAAACACTAGCTGTAACAATGGCCCTATAACAAATAATGGGATTGATATTCCCAATACTGCAAGCCCCATCGTCACATAGTCAATCCATGAATTCTGATATATAGCTGCCAAAATTCCAAACAAAATACCAAATATTAAAGCAATTAATATTGCAATAACACCAAGCACAGCAGAATTAGGTAGAGATGTAAAAATGTAATAGTTTACATCATTATCTACATACTTATATGAAGGTCCAAGGTCACCACGTACAACGTCAAAAAGATATCTTCCATATTGTTGTAAAACAGGCTCATCTAAATGATATTTAGCTTCAATATTAGCTAGAACTTCTTCTGGTAAGGCTCTTTCTCCATCAAAAGGACCACCAGGAGCTACTCTAACAATAAAAAAACTTAATGTAATAATGACAAGCAAAGTAGGAATCATACCTAGTAAACGCTTAATAATATATTTTGTCATATTCTTCCTCTATTGAATAAGTTTTTAACATAATTAATCAAAAATGATTTATTAACATCTCTGACAGACTAAAGAACTTTACAGTAAATATCAACTTTATTCAATATTTATTCTTAGAATATTCAGATTTTCATTCGATACCTTACAAAATAATTCTAAATCAGATAAGAAATAATATTTTATTTGTCGAAAGTAAATCATCCTTCTTTAACCTTTTTTTAGTAAATTATTTCATCATTTTTAAAAAAAACTAACGTAAATATTTAATTTCTAAATTTGTTTATATCTCTTAATCCAACATCCAAATCTAAGTCTCTTTCTCTATCTTTTGTAAATGGAACATTTAATTCAGTACTAAATAAAAGTGCAGCTTGCTCACAAGTTCCTCCACTCTTTTTTTCATCTATTACTTCAACATCTACTTTTTCATCATTATTTAAAATAATTGAAAATCTAACTTGGGCTCTATAAGCTCGTCCTTTTCTTTTATATTCAGCATTCTCATCAAAACTACCTTTTACAAAATGAGTAATCTCAATCTTTTTAATTTCATTCCCATCAATTTTCTTAATTGTTTTAAAAGGTATAACCCCAAACTCATATTTTACTTCTAAAGATTTCTTATTAATTGTCCATCGGTCTATATATAATGTACCAATTAACGCAATTAAAGATATTAGTAGAGGAATGGTTAAAGAGGATATTTTATCACCTCTAAATAAAGCATCAATTGACCCTCCTAAAAAAAATATTAAAAACAATAAACTTACACATCTTGAAAAAAGACTGTTTCTATATATTAATTTTTCTTTAGTATTCTTTAAATGGTATTTCATTTTTAAATCCTTTAAGTTATTATGACAACAAATTGTAAAAATAATAACTACATTATTTGTTTTTTAATATTTCTACTTGACGTAATCAATAATACATCGTTTACTATTCTATATATATTATGCTATAATATAAACAAAAATATTTTAAAAGAATAGAGAATATTTAACAAATCTACAAGGAGATAATCTATGAAAAAGACATTATCTATTACTCTTAGCTTATTGTTATTAGCTACTGTATTAGTTTCTTGTGGTGGTAAAGAAGAAGTTGCAGCAACAACAGCTCCAGCTCCTACAACTACTACAAAAACTGTTGAAACTAAAGCAGCAGAACCTAAAGCAGAAGAACCTAAAGTTGAAGAAAAACCAGCTCCAGCTGTTGCCGCTGTTGAAGAAACAAAAGACGAAGGCGTAAAATTCGTAATTTCTAACGGTGCAGAACCTCAATCTTTAGACCCAGCTAAAGTTCAAGGTGTTCCAGAACACAGAATTTTAATGGCATTATTTGAAGGTTTAACTTCCATCGATCCTAAAACAGCAAATCCAATTCCTGGTTTAGCTAAATCTTGGGAATCAAACGAAGATGGTACTCAATATACATTCCACTTAAGACAAACAACTTGGTCAGATGGCGTTCCTATCACAGCTAATGACGTTGTTTATTCTTGGCTAAGAGAATTAGATCCTAATACTGCTTCTCCTTATGCATGGTTCCCATGTATGTTCTTAGAAGGAGCTCAAGCATTTAACGATGGTACAGGTACAGCTGATGGCGTTGGAATCCGTGCTCTTGATGATTACACATTCCAAATGGACTTAATTGGTCCTCTACCATATGCAATTGGTGCACTTGAACACTATTCATTCGCTGTTGTTCCTAAACATGCAATCGAAAAATACGGTGATCAATGGACACAACCTGAAAACTTCGTAGGAAACGGTCCTTTCACATTAAAAGAAAGAATTCCACAATCAAAAATTGTTTGTGTTCCTAATGAAAAATATTGGGATGCAGATTCTGTAAAAATTGATACATTAGAATTCTTATCATCAGATGATGAAAACACTAACTACAATATGTTCTTAGATGGTCAAATTGACTGGTTAACAAATGTTCCTACAGATAAAATTAGTTCAGCATCTATGAAAGATTCATATTTTGCTTCTCCTCAATTATCAACTTACTACTATGTATTCCAAACAGAAAAAGCTCCTTTAGATAACGTAAATCTAAGAAAAGCTATTGCTTATGCAATCAACCGTGAAGACTTAGTTGAAGGTGTTACAAAAGCTGGACAAACTCCTGCTTGGGGTATTGTACCTCCAATGGCTGGTTACGATGCTCTTGAATTCCCATTCGATAGCGATGAAGAAGCTACTGAAATGGCACGTGAATTCTTAAACGAAGCTGGTTACCCAAACGGTGTTGGTTGTCCTACAATAACTGTTTTATATAACACAAGTGAAGGTCACAAACAAATCGCAGAATTCGTACAACAAGAATTAAAGAACAAATTAAACATCAATATTGAATTGGTTAATAAAGAATGGGGAACATACCTAACAGACAGAAATAATGGTGATTTCGAAATTTCTAGAGCTGGTTGGGTAGGAGATTACCAAGATCCTAACACATTCTTAGATATGTTCTTAACTGGTTCAGCTATGAATGGTGGTAGATATGAAAGCGAAGTTTACGATACACTAGTAAGAGAAGCTGCAACAATTGCAGATTCTGTTGAAAGAATGGGTGTATTAAAAACAGCTGAAGATACAATGATTAATGAAGATTGTGCAATTGTTCCTTTCTACTATTATGTAACTCTAAACATGATTGATACAAATGTATGGGGTGGTTGGTACACAAACACAATGGATTATCATCCTGTAAAAACTATCTACAAAAAGTAATAATAAATAAAAAATTATTAGCACTCCTCAGATTTTTGGGGAGTGTTTTTTATAGACTTATATTTTTATTTAGTTTATATTTTCTTTATGGAAAAGATAATTAAACCAACTAATATAAAGGGAACTATTTATGTTCCAAGTTCAAAAAGTCAAACAATCAGAGCTTTATTAATTGCAACTTTTGCTAAAGGATTAAGCACAATTTACAATGCATTATTATCTAGCGATACCATAAGTTGTATTAATGCATGTAGATCATTTGGAGCTATAATTGAACAAAAAGGTAATACGCTTATTGTAAATTCTTCTTTAATTACTAAAAGAGGAGAACCAATTACTATTGATTGTGAAAATAGCGGAACAACACTATACCTTGCTTTAGGGTTAGCTTCATACCTAGAAAAAGAAGTTACTTTTACAGGTGATAATTCATTAAAAAGCAGGCCTGTTGGACCTCTTTTAAAAGCTTACAGAGATTTAGGCTGTATTGTTAGTGATACAGAATATCCTCCTTTTACAATAAAAGGACCTATTACTAAAAGCAAAACAATAATTAATTGCCCAACTTCTCAATATTTATCTTCTCTTTTATTAGCAAGTTGTGTAGCTAAAACAGATGTTGAAATAATAACGCCTATCTTATATGAAAAACCATATGTAAAATTAACCCTCGATTGGATGAACCAACAAGAATTTAATTATAATATTTCTGAAGATTTACAACACTCATTTATTATGGGTAATCAGAAATATAAACCAATTGAGACATATATAAGTGGCGACTATTCAAGTGCAACTTTCTTTTTCTCTTTAGCTGCAATTGGTAAAACATCAATATGTGTTAAAGGCTTAAATAAAAATGACACACAAGGGGATAAAGCTACTTTAGATATTTTAGAAAAATTAGGCTGTTTAATACAATGGAAGGATGATAGTGTAACTGTTACTGGTCCAACCCAATTAAAAGGTGGCACATTTTCTTTAAATTCAATACCAGATTCTTTACCAGCATTATGTGTTGTTGCTGCTTTTTCAAAAGAACAAATTATATTTAATGACGTTCCACAAGCAAGATTAAAAGAAACAGATAGAATAACAACAATGAGAAAAAATTTAGAAAGACTTGGCGTAAGTGTAGAAGAACTACCTGATGGAATAATTATTAATGGAAAAGGGTATATAAACGGTTCAAAAGTGAAAGGCTATGAAGATCACAGAATCATTATGGCAATGGCAATAGCTGGGTTATATGCAAAATCAGAAATAACAATTGACGATATCAATGCTGTAAGTGTAACTTTCCCAACATTTTTTGAGTTAATAGACCAATTAAAGGAATCAAAATGAAATACATCGATTTACGAAGTGATACTATAACTAAACCAACAAAAGAGATGAGAAAAGCAATTTATGAAGCTGAAGTAGGTGATGATGTTTATAGAGAAGACCCTAGTGTAAATAAATTAGAATGTCTTGCTGCTGAAATAACAAACAAAGAAGCTTCCCTTTTTGTTCCTTCAGGATCTATGGGGAATTTACTTTCTCTTTGGATTAATGGAGGTGCTACAACTGAAGTCATTTGTGCATCTAATTCTCATATAATACAACATGAAATTGGAGCTTGTAGCTCGATTGCTTCAATATTACCTATTTCTATTAATTCAAAAAAAGGAATTCTAAAAGCTCAAGATTTTGAACCATTAATTAAACAATCGGGTATTTACGATATGGCTAGAACAAGTATTTTAGAAGTAGAAAATACAATAGGGGGATCAATTTACCCTATTTCAAACCTAAAAGAAATAAAAGCTTTAGCAGAAAAAAATAATTTGAAAGTACATATGGATGGAGCTAGATTATTAAATGCATCCGTAGCTTCAAAGACTAAAGTTAATATAATAACTCAATATTGTGATACCGTTACTTTCTGTTTATCAAAAGGATTAGGGGCCCCTATGGGGTCTATGCTTTGTGGAACAAAAGATTTTATTAATGAAGCAAGAAGATACCGAAAGATGTTAGGAAGCGGAATGAGACAAATTGGGTTAATGGCAGCTGCAGGAATATTTGCATTAAATAACAATATTGAACGCTTAGAGATAGATCATCTAAGAGCAAAAGAAATAGCAAATGTTTTAAATAATGGCTATTCAACGTTTAGTGTGGGTAAATAAATAATTTAGAATACTTTACCGTGTAGAACTCTTAGTATATTATTCTCAATATATTAGGAGAA
>RZYM01000044.1 GCA_009930305.1 Bacteroidia bacterium | reverse complement strand
GAGTTACCGAAACCTATAAGTGCAATGCAAACATAAATAGCCATTGCGGAATAGCTAAAATACAACGCAACAACGGCAACAAGCATCATTAAAATACTAATCCAGAAAAAAGACTTAGACGAAAATCTTGCCAAAATAAAAGCCCCGCTAAAAGATCCGATTGTACGAAAAAGGAAATAAACGCTGGTCGCGTATCCGGCTTCCGAAAGCGGCATTCCAAGCCGTTCTATCAATAGTTTTGGCGCAGTAGTATTTACTCCGACATCGGTTCCAACGTGCGCCATAATCCCCAGAAAAAGTAATAATATAGTTTTATCACCAAGCAAGGCGAAGCATTCTGCGAAAGTAGATTGTTTACCTTCAACCGGCTTTTCTTCAATTTTCGTAAAAAACAGCCAAATGGCAGCGATAACTGCAACCACTGCAAAAATGAGAAACAGCAGTTTCCAGTCTCCAAATTTAATCAAAGCCCACGCTGCTATAATTGGTGCTACAAACGAAGCTATTGCCTTCACAAACTGACCGAAGGTCAGGCTGCTAGCCAATCGCTCCCCAGAAACAATATTTGAAACCAGCGGGTTCAGTGATACCTGCATTAACGTATTGCCAATTCCCAAAAACGAAAACGCAACAAGCATGGTGGGGAAGCTGTAGTTGATCATTGGAATAAGCAGAGAAAGTAACGTTACTACCAAACTTAAGAGAACTGTTTTTCTTCGTCCAATTTTATTCATCAACATACCTGTTGGTACTGAAAAAATAAAAAACCAGAAAAAAACCATTGCAGGCATTAAATTTGCCATGGTATCACTCAATTCAAAATCATTCTTGATATAATTGGTTGCTATCCCTACTAAATCAACAAAACCCATCGTGAAGAATGTGAATATGACGGGTAAGAGCAAGATAAGTTTGTTATTTTTGTACATAATATTTTTAATTTTCTCTTGTTATTCAGAAACCCACGCACCTGCACGCGTACATACAAAAGCGGCCCGATCCACTGCAGCTTGATGTGCTTCAGCAAGCATTTTTCCATCGAGAATGGATGAAATGAATGCTCCGGTAAACGAGTCACCCGCACCCACAGTGTCTGCAACCTTCACCTTCGGTGTTACGATGTGCGATACATTATCGTGTGTGTATATGGCACTGTAATTGGCGCCTGCAGTTAAGATCATAAATTTCAGGTTGAAATTTTCCACAAGCCATTTGCATGCATCAGCATCACTCATTTTGTCAATTTCGAAAATATTCTTTATCATCAGCAACTCATCATCATTTATTTTGAAAACATTACAAATGCGAAGCGAAGAAACGATGATTTCCTTCGAATAATAGTGCTGACGGATGTTTACATCAAGAATCCTGTACGAATTTTCGGGAACAAAAGAGAGCAGCGTTTGTATTGTTTCACGTGATGTTTCTGATCTTTGAGCCAGTGTTCCGAAACAAACGGCATCAGCTTTTTTTGCAAGGGTTTTCATGGATTCAGTAAGCGGAATATGATCCCAGGCAACACCTTCGATAATGGTGTAGTTTGGAATTCCCTCTTTTAATTCCACCAAGACAGTTCCTGTGGGGTAATTTACACGCTCAATGAGATAACCTATGCCTATTTTATTGATTTCCTGCATAATTTCATCACCCAGCGGATCTTTTCCCACTGCGCTGATGGCGTAACTTTCTGCACCAAGTTTCGACGCGTGATAAACGAAGTTTATAGGGGCTCCGCCTGCTTTTTTACCTGTAGGCAAAACGTCCCACAGCAATTCTCCTATGCCGATTATTATGGGTTTCTTTTTCATCTGATTGAACTATTATTTATTCGTTTTCCAGATTGATTTCAACTCTGTAATGTGAGCTTCTGTCAGGTTAATTTTACCATTCTCGGCAAAAACTTCTATTTGATCAAATATTTCAGACGGATACACCACATTTGTGATAACTACTTTTCCATCAGATGTGAAAAACTCCACGGATGAAGCATCAACAATTATTCTCCATGTTGTAGTTTCGGAATTCAAAATAAAAGGCACTAAATGTATCGAAGGAAAGTTTTCGGAGATATCTTCGCTGGTGGAGTTAGTTCTATCGGCATAAAAATATTTGTCAACGTTATCGTATCCAATAGTATAATACTCACCAAAAGAATTTTTGAAAGTAATACCATATTTTCCGGGAAAATCCATTCGTGTGTTGTCTTTTACATCGAAAGTGAGTGAAATCTCCACGGGTGCTTTCGGGAACGATATTTTTCCGAATACCGGTTCGGAATTTTCAATTTCAATGTTTTTTATCGATTCGCTTTTGCCGTACAAATTCTCTATTTCCTTCACCGGTTTGGATGTGAGTAAGTATCTTCCTCCCGCATCTACCAATCCCAAGTCACGGGGAAAAGTAGCTGCTCCGCTCCATACTTGTGCGGGTTTTTCACCGGCATATTGCCAGTTATTCATCCAGCCCACGAGAATGCGTCTGTTATCAGGAGCGTTGCTCCATGTAACACCGGCGTAATTGTCTTTTCCGTAATCCATCCACAACGTAACGTCCTGGTCAGAAGTAAAAGTCTTTCCATCAAAATCTCCTACAAAATACTGTGTTGCTGACCCTCCTGCCGGACCACCCGGGTTTATATTGACGATAAGCACCCATTTGGTTTCTCCGGAACCGGCTACCTGCAATGGGAATAGGTCGGGACATTCCCAAACACCATCGTGACTCCCAACACCTTCTCCGTATTCACTGGCATATTTCCAATCAATACAATTGGGAGACGTATAGAATTGAATTACCTGACCCGAAGCAATGCTCATAACCCATTGTTGGGTTTCTTCGTGCCACATCACTTTGGGATCACGAAAATCTCGAATACCGGGGTTATTCAATACCGGATTGTGTTCATATTTGGTCCATGTGCGACCATCATCGAGACTGAAAGCGATTGCCTGTGTTTCAATTTCAACGAAACGTTCCTGCCTTTCAGCCTCCATGTCATGATATGTGAAAAAAGCAATTAAAGGAGGATTATCTTCTGTTCCCAATCCCGAAGTGTTCTTTGAATCCACTACTGCACTTCCGGAAAAAATGTAACCCAGGCTATCGGGGTAGAGGGCAATGGGCATGTGTTCCCAATGTACCAGGTCTGTACTGATTGCATGTCCCCAGTGCATAGGTCCCCAAACCGATTTTTCCGGATAATGTTGGTAAAATAAATGGTATTCTCCATTGTGATACACCATCCCGTTAGGATCATTCATCCAGTGCGCCGGAGGTGTAAAATGCACCTGTGGGCGATACTTCTCCTGAAACGGTGCGTTATCATCCGCCATTGACTTATTTTCTCTGCACGAAGAGAAGGCAAGCACCATTATTAGTAAGAATAAGTAAGAAAACTGTTGTGATAATTTTTTGGTATTCATCATTTTTATTGTTTAGTCTAGGTAATTCAAAACACTTTTAATCGAAATATTTTTCCTGAAAAAATACCTCATCGCTTAATTATCGTTGCATTTACCATCCGTAATTTTGCTGATATAATTTTTTGCTAAAATTAATCTGTTGTTTCGGAATAGGGAAATACTCATCCCGGTTTTTTGTAAATTTCGCTTCGCGTAAATGCTCTCTTCTGTTTTTCTCTGAAGTGAAATAGTCATTCAGATATTCTGCTGCTATCCCCCAGCGTACCAAATCGAAAAATCTAAAACCCTCCATCGCAAATTCGAGTCTTCGCTCCCATCTTAAGGCCTGGCGGGCATAATTGTTATCCCAGGTACAGTTTTCGCCCGGTTTGTACGTATCAATCACGTAATTTGCGGTTGGATTTCCGTCAACATCTTTCAACAAAGAGGTACTTACTGATGCCCTCTCCCTAATCTGATTAATCAAGGGCAGGGCTTCCAACTCCCGGTCAAGTTCTATTAGCGCTTCTGCTTTCCACAGGATAACGTCATCGAAACGAATGATGTCTCTGTTTTTAGAACTTGACATAAAGGGAAGTGTTTTTTCGAAACATGGACAGTCGGGTAAAACAACTTCTTTCATAGACATAAACTGACCATAGATTTCGGGTTGTCTATTCCACCAGTCCTGGAATATAAAATCGGGATCGTATTTGTAAGGTAATCCGGGAATAGCCACTGTGTGATTTAATCGAGGGTCTATATTGTTAGATTTTAAGTCAGATGGCGTCTGAATACTGCTTGAATTAAAATTATTGAACAAAGGCAGGCCCTGAGCTGAAGTTTTGAATGCATTTACCAGATTTTGGGAGGGTTGGTGAAATCCACAACAACCGTATTCCGGATTCATCGGATAGTTTAACATTGCACCCCAATCCAAACGCCCATGCAACGTCCCATCATTCCTTGAATGCTGGACTGCAAAAATAGATTCAGGTCCATTCTCTGTTTCACATAAAAAGTTATTGGCAAAATCTTCGCTTAACCCATACTTGCCGGAATTAATGATTTCTGTTGTAAGTTGTACAACTTCATTTAGTTTATCATTATTCAATGATATCACATTGTTTTCATCATCCTGTTCATAAGCTGCATAAAGCAGTACTTTTGCCAGATAAGCCTTTGCCATCCACTTGTTCGCTCTTCCAACCTGTTCATTGTCTTCAGGAAGATTGTTGACAGCAAAACGGAACTCATCAATAATCTTATCCCACAATTGGGCGCTGGTCAATTCTACGTTCGAGACATTTATGTATTCATCAACAGGCACAGTTTCATCAATGTAAGGGACACGGTTGAATAATATTTTTTGCTCAAAATAAAAATGTCCTCTTAAAAATCGCATTTCTGCTACTCTTACTTGTTTTTTTGCAAAATCGTTTTCGTTTACTTCATTTAGTCTTGCTAATGCGTTATTAATTCTTGAAATCGAAACGTATTGACGATACCATTTTCCATCAACTGTCCCTAAATCATCCCGCATATAGGTGAACGTTTCATAAAAATGAAAATCTTGCATATCTCCCGTTCCCGCACCTCCTTTGTAGGCATCCCCGGAACGCAAGTCCCCGTATGGCCAGGGACTGTTAGGCTCGGTATAATGGTCATTTCCTAAACTGGAATATGCAGCTATTACCATTTTTTCAATGTTTTCAGCTATGTTCAATTGCTCATCGCTAAGCATGCCTTTCGGATTTTCATCCAGGAAAGAGTTACACGCAAACAGTGTAAGAGTAAGAAAAGCAATAATGGATATATAATTTATTTTTTTCATAATTCAAGAATTAAAAAGTAATGTTTATACCAAAGGTGAAAGAAAATGGGAAAGGATAGGCAAGATTGGGTGTTTCCGGATCAACTCCCGTATATGCGTTATCTCCCCACCATTTTTTGATCGTTAATAAGTTCTGTCCTGATAGATAAACACGTGCATTTTGAACGAAAAGCGCATTCAGTTTTTCTTTTGGAAGAGTGTAGCCGATTTCCATATTGGATAATTTCAAGAAAGATGCGTTTTCAATAAAATATGTTGAGAAACGGCTTTCGAAGTTGTTATCATTTAAAGATAACATTGGAATGGTTGAAGATGTGTTTTGTGGCGTCCAGGCGTCTAACGTTCTCTTTCCATAGTTATGTCCTCCGAAAAAGCTAATAAAGTCGGTATATCTTTTCACATCGTTGTTTACATTGTATCCAACCAATCCTTTCCAAAACATACTAAAATCGATATTTTTCCAATCGAGCGCAACGTTCAAACCATAAATAAAGTCGGGATCACTGACACCAATCCATGTTCTGTCTTCATCGTTTATAACATCGTCACCATTTATATTTTTGAATCGAATTCGTCCGATACCTTTTCCTGTTTGCTGTACGTGAGCATCAACTTCAGCCTGCGTTTGGAAAATCCCATCAGCGATATATCCAAACATTGAGTTAAGAGGCCTTCCCAAAATAGTTTGATCATTTCCGTTTCCAGGGTATGAGTTAATAACGTCTTCAGGCAGTTTGACTACTTTATTTGTGTAATTGGAAATATTACCGGTAATATTTAGACCGACATCCCCTATTTTGTCGTTATAGGACAATATGAACTCAAGACCTCTGTTTTCTAGTGTTGCTCCGTTCACCCACCTGCTGCCGCCCTCACCTATAGTTGCTATGTAGGGAGGATTTATTAAGATGTCCTCTGTTGATTTAAAGAAATAATCGAATGATCCGGAAAATTTCTGGTTCAAAAAACCGAAGTCGATACCAAAGTTATTTTGAGTTGTTGTTTCCCATCTTAAATTTGGATTAGTCTGTTGAATTCTACGATAACCCGATAGGAGATCTCCAGCTCCTGTCCCGTAAATGTCATAGGCTGTTCCGTTATCCCACGCCCATGTTGGATCTGACCCGTAAAGAGCCTGGTAAAGACTTAATGATGCAAAATCTCCAATTTCCTGGTTACCGGTTTGCCCCCATCCATAACGGAGTTTTAAATCAGAAACAGAAGGAACTGCCTCTTGAAAGAATGCTTCCTGACTGAGTCTCCAACCTAAAGAAAATGCAGGAAACACTCCGTATCTGTTATTAGAACCAAACCTTGAAGATCCATCGTAACGTAATGTCGCTGACGCGAGATATTTATTATCATAACTGTAATTGACTTTGCCGAAATATGATAAAAGAGAATATGCAGTTGCAGTACCTCCATTGCGCCTGTTTTTTTCTCCCGCATCTAAATACATGTAGTCAGGTTCTTCAGAAGCAAAAACATCCCTGCCCGCATCAACGGATTGAAAATTGTATTTTATCATTTCCTGCCCGAGCATCACATCGAAAATATTGCTGCCTTTTTCCAGGTTATAATTTAATGTATTGCTCAAAATCCAGTTTCCTGCATAATTAGCAGAGACATCCACCCGATTCGTATTTTCAGACATGAATCCCGACACATATTTTAGTTGCATATTCCGTTGCCAAAATCCGGTATAATCAATTCCAAATGTAGAGCGAAAATTCAAGTTCTCCAATATTTTCAAATCGAGGTTTACGTTTCCAAACAATCGAATTAAATCATTGTGATTTTGTTTATTATCTTCGATAATACGAACGGGATTTTGTCTGTCACTCATTCCCGATACAGGTCCACCCCATCCACCGTCGATGGTATGAACTGGAATTATTGGCTGTATCTCATGCGTCATATTAAGTATTCCCCAAGAATCTATCATCGACCTTTTCATTTTAGATACAGCTAAGTTCTCCCCAATTTTTAAACGGTCGTTTAAAAATGTATAATCGGAATTAATGCGGGCTGTAATTCTATTATAAGAGGTACCTTTAACCGTGCCTGTGTTATCGAAATAATCAACAGAAAATAATGCACGCCCTTTGTCTGTTCCGGTTGACAGCGTTAGACTGTAGTTCTGAGTCCATCCTGTCCTCCCAACTTCCTCCATCCAGTCTGTATCACCCGGTCTCATTGTTTTTTGCTGGTCCAAATATTCGGGTGTGATTACCTTATCCAATATATAACCCGTATTGGCATCTCCGTGCCAGTCAAAGTTATATACTCCAAAATTAGGATTCACACCATCATTCATAGCCGCTCTCCATTGTACAATGCCTCTTTCTTCGGCATTGAGCAAATTCAGTGATTTATAAAAATTCTGAGCCGTTAGTGAAGCACGAAAATCCACTTTGGTTTCATTTCTATTTCCTTTTTTCGTGGTCACAATAATAACACCGTTGGCAGCTCTTGACCCATAAATACTTGCAGAGGAAGCATCTTTAAGAACCTGGATGGATGCGATATCCGACGCCGACAATTCATTTAAAGAGCGCTTGCTGGGAACACCGTCAATAATATATAACGGATCATTATTCCCGAGCGTTCCAATACCTCTTATTCGAACAGATGCACCACCATCGGGAGCTCCGCTTGTTTGAATAAACACACCCGGTACACGTCCCTGCAGTGATTTCATGGCATTACCGGTGTTCATATTCTCAATATCTGCCATTTTAACAACAGACACAGCACCTGTTAAATCTGCTTTTCGTTGCGATGTGTAGCCTGTAACAACAATTTCAGACAAGGCAGTTGCGTCTTCCAGCAGAATAATTCGTGCGGGCACTTCGCGCGCATTAAGTTCCATTGATGTAAATCCCACATAGCTGATTTGGATTGCACTTCCTTCTCCAACATTTAATGAAAAATTACCATCGTAATCGGTTACTGTACCGTTAGTGGTTCCCTTTTCCAAAATAGTTGCACCAATAACAGGCTCGTCATTAACATCCACAATAGTGGATGTTACGGTAGTTTGCTGGGCAAAGGAAATTTGCACCATGCAAAAGAGTATCATAGTAATTATACTCTTTTTTAAGTTTACATTTTTGTACATACGCTTGGGTTTATTGGGTTATA
>RZYM01000126.1 GCA_009930305.1 Bacteroidia bacterium | reverse complement strand
TACAGGAGTTAAGGTTTTATTTAAAGCATCTACTTTAGTTTCTAAAGCATTTAATTTATCTCTCAATGCCTCTAAACTATCAGTTGAAGCATCGTAAGTCTTATTAGTGTCCTTATTTTTTATCTCACCTAAATCAGTACCTTCTATTTTTTGTATCTCAGAATATATAGACGGTATAAGAGCTATATTTGGATCTTCTTGTGCGATAGTATCGCTTATTGTTAAGTCTTCTATTTTTTCTGCCATATATTTATAATTCGTAATTATGTCCTTTTATATTTATTTGTCTTATATCAACCAATTTAGTAGCACTTCCACTTGAATAATCTAATACTATCTTAAAGTCTTCTATATCATTTAAGCCTAGATTTCTGAAAACATGCCTTGTTTTTCCTGTTTCTGATATTTCTAATGTTTTAACTAATGTTTGACCTTGATTTTTATATATTTTTAAATCACATTTGGCGTTTGCTTCTAGTGCGTTTGTATATATAGTTAAAGAGTCTATCATTGCTAATGAATCACCGTTTGAAACATTGAACACTAAAGATGTCCAGCTAGAAGTTACTGTGTTTCCATTTTGATAAGATAAATCGTGATTTGTAGAATTATCAGAAGATGATATCCAAAGCTTACCATTAGCATTAGCAATAGCTCCATAATCTACAGAAGTATGTGTATATTTAGGTGATATATTTGAAAATAATATATTCCCTTGCCCTTCAGCAATCTGACCAAAAGAATATATTTTATGGTCTGATCTAAACATTATAAGATCTTTCCATATAGTAACTTGCCCATATCTAGGTAAAGCACCATCAAAGGTGGTTAATTTCTCTAATCTATTACCATTTACATAAGATAAAGTAATCTCATCTGAAGCATTTTTTTGATGGAATACATAAACTATACCGTCTTTTACTATTGTAGCCCCTATTTTTCCATTTACATTTATTGTATCAACCCAAGTAGTAGTAGTTGGATCTGAAACAACATAAATTATACCTTTTGTGTGTATATTTTCACCCTCTGCGTCATTTACTGATACATAGACATAATCGTTAGTAGCACTCATATCGCTTACAATCTTACCAGCACCAAAGTCTATTGCTTGAACATCTAAAGTAACACCATCGTAATATCCCATATATTGAATATTCCCAAATACCATATAACTTGAATTATTAATATCTATACTTGTTACTGGATATTTAGCACCTGTAAACACTTTTAGCCCTGCATCTGTTGTAGAACCCCAGTCATCATCAAAAGTAGGAGTTCCATCTAAATTACTAGCTTTTCCTATATCTGCACCAGTGTTTGTTCTATAAAAGTAAAAGTACCCTAGATTTACATCTAAAAATACAGACTGACCAACAACAGAAGTTCCTGATATTGTATGTGGAAAATTAGTAAGATTATCCAAAACAGTTCCACTTAAAGAATGTAATTTAGCTGTATTTTCTATTGCTAGTTGGAAAGTTCTATCTGACTCTCCTATGTCCACTAATTCTGCTGTTAAATCTGAATTATCTGTGACTGTAGTAATACCAAACCCTTGTTTCAAAGCAGATGGATCTGACATATCAATATTAGTCATAGCGTTTGCTTGATTTGAGTTCCCGTATGTTGAATTTGTATTTTTAAACCACCTAGGAGAATATCCTCCAAATGGTGCTTTTATGTCTATTTTCCACATATTATTTATTTTTTAATTCTTTTATATC
>RZYM01000125.1 GCA_009930305.1 Bacteroidia bacterium | reverse complement strand
GTGCTTGTGTAATTTACACCCACGTTACAACCCCAAAAACCGATGGACACAGGGCTTTGCACGAATTGAAAAGGATGAAAGCGGAGAATTTGAGATGCTAAATAGAATGATTTACAACGGGAAAACGATACCCGTATAACGTGGGGCAGGTATGTTTAGTGCTAAATTAATAGTAAAAACTTTAAATAATAAATAAAATGACAAAAAAAGTAGAAAACTCAAAACAAGCAGAAACACAGGCATTTAATATACCCGTTGTTAGCGGTAGTATTGATTTAACTGGAATGAACAACACAAACAGTACGGCAATAATTGGTAATACAACGACTGATACAACAATGATGAAAGATGGTTGGTATGGTGATAATTTTAGCACTTATTACTTAGATGAGAATGGTGTTAAACATTACCGCTAACGTATGGTGCTATGTACCGTTTGGGATTACGAAGCAACGACCTATCAAATTATTACAAACTTTAATACGAGAACGAATGTTAAATATACCACAGAACCCCAAATGGGATATAGCACGTGTTAGCCACAGTACGTTGGTTAATGCCGATTGCTTTGATGTTTTTCCTTTGATTGCCGATAAAAGCGTGGATGCTGTTATAATTGACCCACCATATTTTGAAGTAAAAGGTGATTTTGATTTTGTATTCAAAAGCGAAAATGATTATTTACAATTTATCGAAAACACAATTATAGAATGTAAAAGATGCTTAAAAGATAGCGGGAGTTTATTTATTTACTGCTCACAAGAAATGTCTGCTTATATTGATTTGATGTTACGAAAGTATTTTACAATAAAAAATAGATTGATTTGGTTTAGAAGTGGTGGGGTTTCTCCAAAGAAAAAGTTTAAAGTATCTCACGAACCATTATTTTATTGTGTGAATGATATAAAAAATCATACTTGGAATTTAGACGATATTAGAGTAAAAAGTATTTACGCTGATAAAGATAAAAGACTAAACCCACTTGGGAAAAGCCCTGATGATGTTTGGTGTATTCCCAACCTTGTAGGTAAAAAAAACGAGAAAGTACCACACCCCACGCAAAAACCTTTGGAGTTATGCGATAGGATTATAAAATGTTCAACAAATGAAAATGATTTAATACTTATTCCTTTTTCAGGGAGTGGAAGTGAATTAGTAAGTGCTATAAAATTAAATCGTAAATCAATTGGAATTGAAAAGGAAAAACAATATTACGATGTTGCTGTACGGAGACTTTCTTCGTATGGTGGCTAACGTGGGGCATAATGCCCGTTTTCTTATAGGGGTCAAACAGGGATGTTTTGGACTATTTGAAGTCGGGCAAGTAAGAACATCTTACATTCCGCTGTTTTAATTTCAAACAAAGTAAAAATGCGCCAACTACACAAGTGAGAACTCGCCAAAAGCACCATATTTCGGTTATGTTCGCAAAAATCAACCTATTTTGATTATTTTCAACTATACAATCGGGAAAAATCCGATTCTTGTGTGCGTAAATTCCACATTCTTGTAGATATTTGGAAGTAAATTCCTCAAATGTATGTATTTTCCGGACTTTGAGTAAATTCAGTCAACGCAATGAATAAAATAACGTAAATATGGTCAGTGCAATGCACAAATTTGGGTAAATATGGTCAACGTGATGAACAAAAAGTATGGAAAATTGGTTATTGTAATGAACAAATTTACGGCAAAATATGGTGGATACTGCCAAAAGCTGGAAAACAAAATGGTGGTTATACCCGAAAACATATAATCAAACGAAAAAAGTTTCGGTTATA
>RZYM01000124.1 GCA_009930305.1 Bacteroidia bacterium | reverse complement strand
ATTTCTTAACGAACCGCTGTATACGTGAACCGTACGTACAGTGGTGTGAGAGGCTCTCCCCGTCAGCCAAGGCTGGCGGGGCAGTCTACTCGATTGGCAGCTGGCATTATATCTCTTTTACGTAGTATTCTCTTAATATTTCAGTAAATTTTTTTGAATTCATCTCTTTCGATTTTTCAAGCATTTTATTCAAATCAAAATATTCTAAAATGTATTTATTTTTATTTTGTTTTCTTTTGTCAAGTAGGGTCATCGCATCTGTAGTAAAGCCTCCTGTTGACCAAAATTGGAATTCTATTTTTTTGTCTGAATAAGCTCCTGTATCCAATATCCATTTTCTTATTACTGGTACTTTCTCTTCAAGCCATATTTTTATTTCTGCTTCTGAAACCTGTTGATTGTATCCTTTGCACTCACATACAACAACATTATTAGTTTGCACTCCAAAAACATCAATTTCGCGCCTATTTCCATTATAGTTAATATGCTTCCCCATATCAATATTAGAACAAACTCGCCCTTGATAATAGCCAACCGCTAATTCAAATAAGTCACCTCGCAAATTATTTGTTTTTCCATCAACCAATTTATTTAGTTTACTTATTAAATCTAAGTAAGCTTCTGGATTCTTTTTAAGGATTGCACCAGCATTTGTAATTAGGTTTATTAGAGAATTTAAAAGCTCCTTATAATCATCGCCAAATAATTCATCAGCAAATCCAATTATAATACCATTTGACTTTAAGCTATTTAAGGCTTTAGTGTCAATCGAATCTACGATTAGAAAGGGTATAAACTTAGCTAAACCTTTTCTTTGTTTTAGTGCTGCGACTTTGCTTATGAAAAAATCAACCTGTTCCTTGTTGATAACATTACCAATTAAAACGTCAGCAATTACAAAAGCAGGCACTATCGATTCTGAAGTCTTTTTAATTAATGAACCAACATATGAAGGAGCTACAAAATTAAATTGATAACCTCCGAACAAAGTATGAAACTTCGAACTATTGTATGAGACAAGACCAATCTTTCTTGACCAATCATTAAACTGAGCAAGCAAAAAGTTCTTTGCTACTTCAACTCCTTTTGCTCTATTAAAACTTAACCCACCATCGGCAAGATGATTTGAAATAGCTGTATGTTCATCGTCAATGTGTACTAATCCTATTTTTAATAGGTTCTTGAGGGCTGTTTCAAATATGAGATGTCCTTTTATTTTGTCAACAGGATTTACACTGTAAGCAGCAAGTTGGTTGCTCTTGATATATCCATTATGAAAATCTAAGGCTTTCAATATTGTGTAATATTGTTTTCCTGACTTTTTTAATGCATTATTTAATCCGCTATAATATTCTTCTGTACCAAAAATCTCTTTATCGTGGAACAGAATTTGTCCATCAGCGAATAATCCACGTATTTTATATATACTTTCACTTAATCGAGATATACGCTTTCTGGCAGCCTCATTAGAAATAGGATTGTCACCACCAGTAAGGATTTCAATGAGTTCTCCTGAAAGAAATGGACCTTTATCTATAATTAATTTTTCTAATGATGTCACGCCACACTATTTATACAAGATTAAACTAATCCTTGATGCGTACTTTTTTTCAAATTTTCTCTTCCCATGAAGTTTTGAAATCAAATTTACCTTAATTCTTCATTGTGTGTCAATTTCTTTTGCTTGCTGCCAACATTTGTGTATACGCAACCCGATTGCGTATATATCTTATATATACACCCTGTCTGTTTCTCTAATTCCCATGTTATGAATATGATAGTGAAACTGTT
>RZYM01000123.1 GCA_009930305.1 Bacteroidia bacterium | reverse complement strand
CATCGTTATACGACATTTCGTTATTACTTGACGGGAACTTGAATTGAACAAACCAATGCTCAAATAATTGATTTGCCATCTGCTCTAAATTATCGTTTATCGCATTATTATTTTCTATTTTCAGATCCAACTTATATAACATCTCAGCCATCACTTTTTGTTTTTCTAGTGATGGAAGTATAACACTTACCCCGCCCAATACGTCTTGACTTAAATTTGTAATATTTGTTTGCTGAGAATAACTGTATTGTTTTCTGCAACCTGGTGCCCTCAATAAATAGAACAAAAAAAGTGGATTCACTTTTTCTTTATCAGGTCTAAAACGTATGCAAAAACCAGAGAATGTTATTTTTTCTGAACTATTGGATATGTACATTGATCTTCCTACCAGATTTTTATTTCCATTTGAACGTACAAATACAATATCTCCGTCTTCTAATAAAAATTCTTTTGGCACCAATGAACTATCAATAGAATCTAGTTCTGTATATTTCGGGAACAAATAGTTGGAAAAATTACTGACTCCAATCATCTTACAAGGTTTTTCGACATCTATTTTAGAGAAATTCAATCCATTTTTAAATTGCCCCAATTCACTTAGCTTAATTTTTTTTTGCATGTAGTCACCTTCTATCCAATATATTTTTTATGTGCTATCTTCACATTGCTCTGCTTAACCATAGCATATTGCAAAGTTGTATCAATCCGACGATGCCCAAGTAAATGCTGTAATTGTTCAATTGGCATTCCTTTATCTATTGCAACAGTGGCTAAAGTTCTTCGGAACTTGTGTGGATGAACTTTAGGTATTCCCAGTGCTTTCCCCATTTCTCTTAGTCTCACTTCTATGCCACCAATTTTTAATCTTTCATGTTTACCTTTTAATGAGACAAATAAAGCCTCATTATCATCAGTTCTGTTTTCCAGATAATTCATAAGATGTATCTTTGTTCTTGCATCAAAATAAACAATTCTCTCCTTATCGCCTTTTCCCAATACAACACACTCTCTATCTGAGAAATTGACATCACCTTTGTTTAGTAACACCATTTCTCCAACACGCATTCCAGTGGATGAAAGCATGTCTATTATCGCTAGATCTCTTAAATCAGTACAATTGTCCCTCATAAGTTCCAACGATTCATCAGAATATGTTTCTTTTATATTTGTGGTTGTCTTAACTTTATGTATTCTTCTTACTGGACTCTTTAAAATATAATCCTCATCTTCTAACCATGAAAAGAAACTAGATAAAATTCTTCTGACATTATCTACCGTAACTTTGCTCAAATTCTTTCTGTTTTGATATTCTGTCAAATATATTCTAAGATCATCTGTCACAATTCTTCGAATGCTCTTATTCACTTCTCCAACCATATTTTCAATTGTAGTCTGGTAGTATGAAATTGTCTTCTCCGAGCAACCCTCCACTCTCTTGGCTGCTATGAATGCCTCGATATACCTATGGTTTTCTTTTTCTCCCTGATCAGTATTACAATCTGTAATTGTGTAATGGAATAATGAATGTTCTAGGACCTGTTGTAATTTCTGTAACTGAATATTATCCAGTTCCATTGCCATTCCTTGCATTATTTCATTAATAATTTCTTGTTTCATTGTCATTTCTCCTATTAGAGAACGACATGCAACGGCAGTTCCTTATTTTGTTCTCTGCCGTCGGTAGAGATTATATATTAAACGATAATTTAGAGCAGATGGCAAATCAATTATTTGAGCATTGGTTTGTTCAATTCAAGTTCCCGTCAAGTAATAACGAAATGTCGTATAACGATG
>RZYM01000122.1 GCA_009930305.1 Bacteroidia bacterium | reverse complement strand
ATCATTGAAAGAGCAGTTAGGTTGCTCTACAATATCAGTTGTTAAAAATCCTAAAACTAATAAGTTGTTTGCTGAGACTGATAACAACATTAAACTTAAAGTACAACAAGACATTGACCTGTCATTGAACATCAAATTCATGTATGAAACTGATATTAATGATGGTTGTCTTATTAACGCCAAAGAGAACACTGAGAATGTTCTTATGGTGCTATAACATTAGGGGATTAATTTCCCCTTTTATTTACAATACACACATAAAAAGATATTCAGTATCTTCTATAGATAGCATATAACCCTTTTTATATTATATTAAGGTGTAATACATTTGAATTGTTTTAGGGGTACTATAAATTAAAACATTTGAAATGTTATTAAGATATTAACCTACTCACTGGTTGTAAAAAGAGTGAGTCGTTTGGCAACTACGTCTTTAGCACTTGTGCTATATATAAGTTGTATTAATCCCAATCCAATTGCAGGTCAATTAACATAGATTGAGTGCTTCGTAATAGCATTATGTTGTAAGTTACGCACAGTCAAGGATTGCAACCTTGTTGGGATTATTTTAATTGTCTAACCTAAAACTTAATATTATGCCTGAAATTACATTAGATTTAGCATTGTCTATAGAAATAGACAATGAGCTTCTATTAAAAGAAGTAAGTGATCATAACTCTTATGAGTTTGAAGATGATCAAGTCCATGATTGGGCTGAATCATGGTTTGATTGGAATAATGAGATAATAAGAGGTAAGTAATGAGAATCAAATTAATACTGATTAAGGCTGCTATAGTTTCTTTAGGAACAGCAGCCTTATTTTTACTTGTGATAATTATTGATTGTTTAATATTTAAAAGCATTATATTATGAAAAAGAAAAATTATCTTATTATCCTAATAGTATTATCTGTACTATCTTTGGGATGTTGTGTGATGTTACTGTCAAATACAGTATGGTCACAACCTTCTCCTGTAGTAGATCAAGGATTTAATTATCAGAAAGACTGGTATAGTCAATCAGATCAGATTATGGATTATTATAATTTCCCAAGACAGATTGATTGGGATGATAATGTACTTAATCCTGATAATTATGATTATCTTATAGAGACTATATATAATATAGGTATAGATAATCCTTTACAGATTGATTGTATTGAACTACAATATCTATTTATAGAGAGATATTTTGACACTTGTCATGAGATTTCTCAGGATTGGTATCAATGGTATAAAGATTATAAGGGGTATTAAACCCTTTTTATATAGTCAACAAACATAACCATAATTTATTTAGTTGTAAATTTACATACAAACTCTTAATTGTGAAGAATATGAGTTTGAAGATTAAATTAATACTACTTAGATTTAGCATCATGTTGTTATATGTGGTGCTATTTCTTTTTTTAGTGAGTTGTATTTACATTGTGTCACCTATAATTTAACATTATGAAAACACTATTAATTAGCCTATTATTATTTGCTACAGTAAACCTATTAGGACAATCTGTAGCAATAAATTTTCAAGATTGGTATCAAAATGCACAAACAATAAAGGAAGCCTCAAACTTCCCTGTAATTGATTGGAATGATGATATCTTTAATCCTACAAATGAAGAATATGTTGTAGAAGTATTGTTCAATAATTTCAGCGGTTATACTGCTGATGAAATTGAACCTATTGTTTTACAATATCATTTTATTGAAAGATATTATGATAGTTGCAGTAAATCTACCTGTGAATGGTATGATTGGATGACTACTTACCTGGAGTACGAATAGTACTCTGGGTAT
>RZYM01000121.1 GCA_009930305.1 Bacteroidia bacterium | reverse complement strand
AACCGTGATACTACAAAAGTTAACAAAGAGCTTTACTCTGGTAATGTGGGTACTTCGGTTACGGCTACGTTGGATCATAGGTTGCTCACGGAAGATGGTCAAGATCAGATCAAGAAAGAATTTGATGATATGGATGAAAATATGAATGCCATAGCCAAGACTCTTCCAAATGCAAAAAGTGATAATCCCGTCGAAGCTGTGGCAGGAACTGTTTGGGATACTTTGGCGACAGCCACAGGCGGTATATTGCCAACAGAAGCAAATCACGGAGGATTGCTAGCAAATGTATCTGTTATTGCTGGAGATAAAGATAGTAATTTTAAAGTTACGGGAGATTCGGATAGTACATTAGTGTATCTTAATGGGATGCTAAATACTTTACCTGATGCAATACAAGGTGGCAATAATCTCATAGGAGATAAACCACATCAAAACTGGTACAATCCAACTCACGGTATTATAGGAGATACTTTAGAATCAGCAACGGATTTATTATTAAATCAATTTGGAATCCAAACAGGTATTAGCAAACAAGTAGCCATTTTACAAAACAATGGTACTGCATGGGAAATATACCTGCATTCACAAGGAAATCTTATTGCAAAAGCAGGGGCAAATACAGATATTAACACTTATCGTAGTTATGGAGCACCACTTTCAAGTGCAGAAATAGAAAAAATATTTGGAATAAAAAATGAAGAAAATATACAAAAAAATAAAGGCGACTTTGTAGCCAAACCTATCAATATCTTTTGGATTCCAAACTGGTTTGAACCAGGGCATGGTACAGAAAACTATGGTGCTGCAAAAGAAAAATATTTAAGAAGTGAAGAGGAAAAATAACAATGGCACTAATTTTTAAAGCTTTATGGATTTGTTTGATTTTACAGTTTGCTGGTTGTGCAATAGATTTAAGTATAGATACAGAGTGGGGTCTTGTAAAAACTAATGAAACTGGGTTCTATACAGAAAAATGGTATAGAAATCCAGATATCAAAGAGAGTAAGATGTTAGGAAGTAGCACCAGTGACTATGGAGCTGCGGCTGAGAAAAAACGACATCAATACATTATTAAATATTTTGACAATGAAGGGAAAGAAATACCTCAAAAAGATTTGAGAAAAATAAAATCAAGCAGAAAATTTTGGCGTTCATATTTAACTAGAGAACAATACATGGAAAGTAAAAAACGTAATTTTGAAAGAAATCTTAAAAACTTTGTTTTTTCAGATGATAATATGACTGAAGAAGAATTAAAAAACATAAGGTCTGATTTTTCGCGTACTCGTGTGTCTTGGACTAGAGCAGAGTATATAAAAAATGCTCAAAAATCTATCAAGGTTGATGATTGGGAAGATGATCCAAACCAATTTTATTACATAAAAGATAAGGATGGAGAGTTTATAAAAAAAAGCCACATATCTGTAGCTCATTTGTCATACATAGTAGTGCCAATCAAGCAATGCTTTGGAAATGGGTGGTGTGAAGTATATCCTAGTAGAAGAGAACATCAAACGACTTTTTATGTCAAAGAATCAGCACTGCTTGATTTTGAAGTTAAATAGAATAAAGGGGACAGTTTCCACCTTTCACCTAACAGGAAATTAGTGCAATTTTGCAGATAAATATCTTTACATGTAAAGAATAAAAAAGCACAGGAATACAAGCAAAGTCAATGAGTTTTCATCATTTTTTTCCAAATGTCACCATCAAAGAGTCCATCGACACCTATCAAGAAAACGCTAAAGAAAAACATGCCAGTGCACAAATAAGCTTTACGATTCAAAACGAATACGTCGAAATT
>RZYM01000120.1 GCA_009930305.1 Bacteroidia bacterium | reverse complement strand
TGATCTGAGTCCTGTCAAGTAGACACTCGAAATATCTAAAAAGCTTTATACCCCAGCTAGTCCTGTACTAGCTGGTTTTTTCTTTCATATTTAATCGCTTCAAACTTTCTTTATAATCTTCAATTCTCTTATTAAATGCTATTGGATAAACCTTAGGCACTTCTTGGTTTAGAGCTTCTTTTCTAACTTCCATAGGCGTTTTAGAATCGAATCGTTCTTGGTATCGTGCATTGTTATAGAAATAAATATATTTGGTTATAGCTGCTATGAGCGATTCTTTGTCATGAATATCATACAATTCATACATTTCTGCTTTGATGATTCCCCATAATGCTTCCATCGGTGCATTATCAAGACAACATGCTACTCTAGACATTGATTGTGTCATTCCTTGCTTGTTTAGTAGATTCTTGAACACTGGACTTGTGTACTGAAATCCTCGATCTGAATGAAACAATGGCTTAGCTAAAGAATTAGTTTTAATAGCTTCGTTAAATGTATCAAATACTAGTTTATTATCGTTTCTATTGCTTATAATCCATGAAACAACACTTCTGTCGTACAAGTCTAGGAATACACTAAGATATAGTTTTTCATTACTATGAGGAACTTTGAACTCTGTTACATCAGTTGCCCATTTCTCATTAGGTTTTGATGCTACGAAGTCTCTTTTTAATACGTTCTCAATTTTTTGATCAGTCTTATTTGCTACAGTACAACAGTGATGAGCTCTTCTTATTCCTGAATGAATATCTAATATCTTCATAATTCTATGTACTCGTTTAGGAGAATAATTCTCATTTAAATCTCTGTTAATAAACATTGTCATTCTTCGATAACCAAGTATCCCATGATATCTTTCATGATATTCTTCAATCGTTTTTGAAAGTTTAATATCATCTATTTCCTTTTGTGGAACATTGCGTTTGCACCATTTATAATAGGATGCTCTACTAATATTTAAATGCTTGCACATCCATTGAACGCTATAACCTAAATCATTATGTAATTCCTTTATTGTTATGTATTTCGTTTCTTGCTTTGCTTGGGAGAATATCGCCTTCCTTCTACTTCCTTCAATTTTTTTAATAGAATGACTTCCATTTCTTTTTCTCTTAGTTTGTTTTCAAGAATCTTATTTTTACGTTGTAATGTTTCTAATTCACTAAGTTCTGACTCTTGTTTGCGTCTTCCTCGTTTATCGTTTAATCCATCATCACCATTTTCAAGATATTTCTTTACCCAATTAAACACTTGGGCATATGATACATCATACTTCGTCGCAGTTCCTTTATAGTCCTTGTTATGATCAATGCAATAATGAACTATCTCAATGCGTTCATCTTTTGTAGTGTTTTTACGATTTGCCATCTTTGTATATACCTCCGGCTTAGGATCATAGTCCTTAAGCTCTTTATTGGTATTATACTGCTTAATCCAACGCTGTAATATAGAATGACTTGATATTTGATATTTATTGCATAAATATTCTTGAGAGCCATTCCCACCTAAATATTCTATAACTACTTGTTCCTTAAATTCTTTTGTATATGTCTTGTTATTATTTGATGTGATTAATGCCTCCTTCCCAATATTACGATATTTATTTATCCAATTAAGAACTGCTCTTTTACTAACACCTAATGATTGTGTTATTGCAAATATTCTTGTTGTACCGTTGAGATAACTCTCACATGCTTTTACCTTTTCCTCATAAGATACTTTTCCTTTTCTACTCATAATAAAATCCCACCTCCATAGGATACACGTTTATATATTTCGTGTGTCTACTTTAGTGGGATCATATCA
>RZYM01000043.1 GCA_009930305.1 Bacteroidia bacterium | reverse complement strand
GTTTTGCATGATTTTGTATGCTGCTTGTTTTAGTATGATGTGTTCTTTGTAGTCTAGTTTGTACATGTGGTTTCCTCCTTTCTTTTGGTTTGTGGCTGGTTTGTTTTGTGATATCATTTGTATCACTCCTTTCTTTCTGCCCTGGGTCGAGTTTAAATTTTACTCAGGACGTGTATTGTTGTATACGTATTATATATATTAGTTTGTGCCTATTAGTAAATACATACATTACACACTTCCAAAATAATTGACACCCCCTGGGTCACGTGATATACTGAAATAGAAAGGAGGTAAGATCCCTATGAACTATTACATTAAAAAAGACTTGACAGATTTAGTAAGAGCAAAGAAATGTTCAAACGTGTTCTTTGCAATGCGTGAAGGCTCAACTGTTCCTGCTTTAAAGAAAGAAGGATACATGGTTGAACATGCTTCAACTGATACTGAAGGGTTGATAACTCGTGAGTTTGTTTCTGTATTTGAGTTTGAATCTACTTATATCCAAACAGATTTAAGTGCATTAGACTTAAATAACATTGGCGATATTGCAGGTTCGTTTTTAGCATCAGACGTTGCAAGACCTACAGTGTTATCTACAAGCCCTGCTAACAACGCAACAGACGTAGCAGTAGATGCAGCAGTTACAGTTACATACTCTGAAAATGTTGCAGTTATCGCTGGAAAAGTAGCAGCAATCTATGCTTACAACGCTGAGACAGAAGTATTCGACAAAGTTGAAGATGCAACTTCAATGTCAGTGACTGATGAAGTATTAACTATCGGACATACTGCATTTGCAAACGATGCTATTATTAAAGTAGTTATTCCTGCTGATACAATCGAAGACGCATCAGCTAACGGAAACAACTACAACACAGCTTACAGTTTCACATTCACAGTTGTATCTGGTGAGTAACAAAAAGACCGAAAGGTCTTTTCTTTTTGCCCTTCTTGTGCTACAATGTAATCAATAAGGAGGATTGAATTATGGGAAAGAAATCTCTGTTTGTAAGAGAGTTTGAACTCGAGATCGACGAACGTATGGCAAGGCATTATCACCAACACCTACGTCTACTACTTACTAAGATAAAGCTGCGTGCAGTTCGTAAGGCAATAAGTAAGCAATTCAAAAAAGAAAGAGGGAAGAAAAATGGAAGCAAGATTCGATAATTTAGAATACAAAAACATTGACAAGTTAATAGCGGGGTTTATTACAGGCGAACAAAAGGAACAATTAAAGTTCCACATGATAGCCAGCCCTAACATTACATTCAATGATGCAATGCAAATTATACAATCAGTTACGACACACTTCTTAACTGCAGTTATTAAACAGAATCCAAACGCAAAGGAAGATGTTTATGACGCGTACAACTTCATGGCATCATCAGTTCTTAACAACCTAATACCTGATTACGAACTTCGTAGAGACTTAGACGAAGAAGCAATCATGGAATTAGAGAAACAAAAGATCGATGAAGAGTTTGCTAAGATGACACCTGAGCAAAAAGAGAAAGCATTAAAAGATATAGACGAAATGAAGAAACGTTTAACGGAAGAGTTAAAGAAGAATGTCAAACCAAAAAAAGACAATAAGAAAGTTTAACACCTGTCCAAGGTGTCGCTCTCCATTGGCACCTGCGATTAGTTATACAGGGACACCATCAACATTCTGGTTAGAGTGCCGTAAGTGTAATACGTTTGTTAACACCTACATGCCCCTGCCTCATCAAGAAGCAATACACAGGGATCCTCATAAACTAATAGGGAACTTTGGAGGGTATGGGACAGGTAAGTCTCTTACCGATTATCAAGATTTAGTTAAGCATATCTTAATTACGCCTAACGCAGATGCAATGGTTGCAGCTAATATTAGTTACCAATACGAACAAACAGTCAAGAAAGAATTGGAGAAGGATATCCCTGCTTGCTTTGTTGATGTTTATTCAGTTAAGAATCAGAAGATGGTTCTTCTAAATGGTGCGGTTCTACAGTACCGTCCACTAGATGATCCAAACAAACTTCGTTCTAACAACCTAAGTTACTTCTTAATCATAGAAGGATCAGAGACAGGAGCAGAATCCTTTCACCAACTAAAGACGCGTCTTAGAAATAACGCGGCTACCTTACAGGCTATCGATGATAATGGCGACCTAGTATGGGACATCGACCCTAACGGTAGACAGATTCCCGTTATTGCACACGATTGGAGAAAAGGAATTGTAGAGTCCAACCCAGATGCTGGGTGGATCAAGACAGACATGTTACTTGTTTCAGATAAAATATTACAATATGGTAAGGCTAATGATCACTATGAACAGGACCCTGCCACAGTAGACGACAAGATTTCATCTCATATAGCTACTACACACGTCAACACCTTCTTACCTAATGACTATATAGATATGATATGTAAGAATAAACCTGATTGGTGGGTCAACAGATTCGTTAATTCATCCTTCATGTACGCCGAAGGGCTAGTATACCCGAACGTACGTAAGTGTATTACACCTTATTTTGATATAGAACAGGTAGGAAGTCACTGGAAACGCATCGTTGCATTCGACTACGGTCTATCGGATAACGCAGTTTTCATCTTTGGAGCAGTTGACGAACAGGCTGGACTGTTGTATATTTATAAAGAGATAGTTATGAACAATAATAACATCGAAGAACTAGCAACTGCATTCAAAAGAGGTGCAGAAGGCATCCCAATCGGGGGCTGGATCACCCAACCTATCATGGACCCTAAGTCTAACAAGCGAGATTTTAACAAGAAGGACTTAGCAACACACTTTTTAGACTATGGAATAGCATTTAAACCAGGACACGTGTCTATTGACGCCAGAGTTTTACGTTTAAATACCTACATTGAGACAGATCGTCTTCGTATCATGGATAATTGTACGTATTTAATCAGCGAAATTACAGATTATAAGTTCAAAGAGCGTACATTAGATAACAAAAAGCGTGAAGTTAAGCCTGAAGATAAGAATAACCACGCAATAAACCCTCTGGAATGGATTTGTATGGAGCTTCCAAGCAACCCAGCCAACCTAACCCTAGGTGTTTACAACCAACAAGGGCTTGAACTTGGAGAAGAGGCACAGAAAAACAGAGCAGTGCCTTGGCAACTACGTGATGACACAGATCTTATAGAATCTAGTGAGTACACTGGGTTCGAAGTTCCAGATTATGAGTTTTAAAAAGGAGGAAAGATAATATGGAAGTACTAGCTGGAGTAATTATAGGTGTATTAGTAACAATACTGTTACTAAAACAACCAATTACAATCAATATCAATAAAAAAATAGAAGAGATTAAACCTATTACTAACATGCCAGACCTTGCTAAAGAAATGAACAAGGCTCCAACAGAGTTAGATGAAGTTTACGACGATAAGATGAAGAGTTTTATTGACGACGTTAACGGTATGATGTTAGGAGGTAAAGTAAATGGCGAAGCAAACAAGTAAGAGTACAAAGCCTGAAGATATATTAGGTACAAGCATGTTGCCTGATGGCGTTACTATGCAAGATCTAAAAGAATTCTACGATGTAGCAAACGATGAGTACTCAGGACCGCGTAGGAGAATGTTCTTACTAGACGGGGCAGACCGTGGACAGTTATGGAAGACTATAACTGCCAAGTTTCCTAGTTATCAAGTGTTACCTGAGACTAATCACGTTAACTATATTAAAGAAAACCTAGTGTCTTCAATCTACACCGTAGGTAAATCAGCTATGTTAATTCCTCGTGCCCAAAAAGATATCGATATCTGTAATAAATTAAATACAGTGTATGATAAAATCTGGGGACAACTTGGTGTAAGCAACTACCAGCTTAAAGCTGGAGACCGTGCTGCATTATTCAATATAGGTATTACTCAAACAGGGTGGAGAAACTCTATCATCGGAGGTACTAAGGACTTCTTATACAAAGGAGACGTTGTTCTTAAGAACATAGATCCCCAGAAGTTTATGAGAGACCCTTATGCAGATTCAGATGAGAACGCACAGTACATGATGACATGGGATGACTATCATATATCTAAGATTAGATCACTGCCTATATACAAAGATCGTATCGCTGAATTAAGAAAAGCATTAGGAGATGATCTAGGTAATGACGGGTCTACTTTGACTTATGAAGATTCATCTACTCGTGCTAAAGATGCTAAGATACAAAAGAACTACCACAGAATTGTTAGTTACTGGGTGCGTATAATAAACGAAGCTGGTAAAGAAGAAATCTGGGAGATACATACCCTTAACCAAAGGTATGTGCTATATGCTAATAAATCATTTATGGATGAGTTTCCATTTGCAATATTATATTGTAATGAACCAGGGAATGATCTTATCGGAGTTTCAGAACCTGCTAAGATATTCTCTAACTACATTGCATACAACATGTTGAACTCAATCATAGCAACGCACGCTTATAAAGCTCAACGCCCACCAAGATTCTTAAACATCCAATCAGGTATTAACATAAGACAGTTTGCACAACACGGTGCAGATGCAGATAAGACTTGGTTAGTTAATGGTGATGCTTCACAAGCAGTACACTATGGTAAGTTCCCTGATCTTCCTGCATCTATGGAAATGCTACCAAGCAAATTAGATTATGATATTAAAGATAAATCTGGTATAGATGATATGTATGCTGGTAAAGACTTCGGTTCTGTTACTACTACAGGTGGTACAGATAATGTTATATCTAGAACAACAGGTCGTGACTTAGTTAAGGTACAACTTTACGAGAAGTATACTAAGAAACTTACATTGTTAATAACTAGATTCTTAATTAAATTCGGAGACAAGAGAGTCTATGCTATTAAAGATAAGACATCTAATAACATTACAGATGTAACAATCGACTTTAAAGTTATTGAAGATGATACTAAGTTTGATGCAGAATTAAGTATTCAATCTGAACTTCCTAAAAATAAACAACGTCTTGCTCAAGCTGCTAACATCTTGTTAGAAAAACAAATGCAATACAACCCAACTCCTGCAGTTATAACTAACGAAGAGTGGTTGTTAATGCAAGACATCCCATTCAAGTCTTTAATCTTTGATAGATTAAAAATTGAACGTAATGCTCAGTCAACAGAAGATGTTACTAAAGTATTGTTTGAGTTCGCAGGACTTATCGAACAAGGTATAGATCCTGATCAAGCATTACAGATGGTAGTACAATCTGTCGAAGCAGAAAAGAATCCTAAAGCAGAAATGGAAGGCGGACCTGTTGCACCAATTCAAGGCCCTCAAGCCGCACAACTTGGAAACACGGGGGGTTCACAATCATTTCAAGATATGAAGTAACAAAAAGCAATACTTAGTATTGCTTTTTTCATTAGTTAGTGATACACTCTAAGTAGCTGAGTAGGGAAACCGTCCCCCACCAATGGACGAGTAACTCGCTCCTCTTGTGAAGTCGGCGTTCACGAAAGATAAGGAGGACTAAAAATGCCAGAAGATTATCAAGCACTGTTAGGAGAATTAGGTGTTCAGTCTGCAGATCCTGTAGCAACAGATCCTGTTGCAACAACCGATCCTGTAACAACTGATCCAACAGCTATGGACCCTAGCGTAATTCCAGGCACTGACCCTGTTAACCCAGAGCCAGTAACTGACCCAGCACCTGCTGATCCTGCTACACCAACAGATCCACAACCCGTTGTAGATCCTGCTGTTGAAGCTAAGAATCAAGCATTCGCTGCGATGCGTGTTCAAAATGCTAAGTACCAAAAAGCAATGTCTAGAATAGCACAAGCTATGGGAGCAAGCAATGAAGACGAGGCAATCGAAAAACTTATAGGTGCATCTTTCGATGTACAGGCAAAGCGTGAAAACGTTGACCCAGTAATCTTAAGACGCTTAACTGATTTAGAAGAGAAGAATCAAATGTTGGATACAGCCACTAAGCAACAATTCATTCGTGATAGTTTCGGTGCCGTCCAAAAGCAATTCAATCTCGATGATAAAGAAGTTATAGCATTCGCACAAAAATTAACCGATCAGAATGTAGATATCTTTAACTCTAATATACCGTTGAGTACCCTATACTTAGGTTTATACCACGATACTATTACGAGTAAGAAGCTAGAAGCGGAAAAACAAAACTGGATAAAGGGACAAAATGAAGCTGATAAAGCTCCAGGAGTAAACCCTGCTACAGGTAAACCAATTAGCAAAGATAAAAAAGAAATTACTACAGATGCCGACTTAGATTTAATTTTGAAAACCTTAAAGTAAACAAATTAAATAAAGAAAGAGAGAGTGATAACTATGAATCTAAACTCAGTTGCAGATATCAATAGTGTTGTTGAAACAATAACAAACCATGGATATGCAGTTAAACCTGAATTGTTCTATAACAAACAGTTATTAGATACAATCAGATTAGATGCAAACAACTATGTATTCTATAGAGTCGCTACCACTACCCCAATCCAAGGACAAGCGGAGAAATTACAATTACGTAGATGGGCTCCGTTACAAGGACATACAGTTCCATTAGCAGAAGGTGTACCACCAATGTCAGACAAAGGAAGCATGGAGTCTTATGAAATTCCTACGTTCAGTTATGGACGTTACATGGAATTCACAGACCGTGTAAACTTTGAATTACTTGACCCAGTTCTTGCACACTATACAAAAGAATATTCAATCGTTGCGATTGAAACATTAGACTTATTAGCTAGAGAAGCTCTAGTTACTATTGGACAATCTCATTTCGCAAATGGTAGAGCAAACTTTGGTGCATTAGAAATTGGAGACGTAGGTGCTTTAGATGACTTAAGAGTTATCGTATTAGGCCTAAAGAAACAATTAGTTAAACCAAGAACAAATGGTAAATTTATGGTAATCGGAACACCTGACTTTTATTTCGATATGATAAGCGATCCGTTGGTAGAAAAATATATGACTATCAACCAAACTACTAAAGGGTTCTTCGAAACTGGTGGAGCAATTCCTCCAATGTTCGAAATGGAATTCTATGAAACTATGGCAACAGATAACAGTGGAGAATTCGTAAGTGGAGGTAATGATACATTACGTGTAGTTAGATTTAATACTAACACTAACGCTTATGAATACGCTAACATAGATGCTGCTACTTATAAGAAAGCTGCTGCTGATAACTATGTACGTGATTCACGTACTGGCGAAATGGCATCATACATTCCTGGTTTAGAATACTGGGACATTGCTGCATATAACGCTACTATCGTAGATGGCTTCGGTGAGTTTGTTGAATTACATGTTCACAGAGTATTCGTATTAGGTAAAGACGCTTTAATCAGAACTGAAATAGCTGGTCATGGAAATGCTAAAATGTATGTTAAAAAACTTGGATCTACTGGTGTGTTAGACCCTATCGATCAAAGACAATCAATCGGTTTCAAAATCGATTCAGTTGGATTTGGTTCTGCTAGAACTGAAGCAGTTGTACTATACTACTGTATTCCGTCTCAAGCAAATTCAATATAATCTAATATAATCTAAGATTCAAAGGAGGATTTCAAATGTCAAAGACTAATGTCGATGTAGAAAATAAAGCCCCTGAAATCAAAGAAGAAGTAAAAGCTACTGTAGTTGAGACTCCAAGTGCACCTGTTGCAACGAGTCTCCCTGCTGCAGAAGCAAATGCCAATCGTAGAGTTCAGGTTAAGGAAACCCAACGCAGAGCGTTGGTAAAGATATATCTTTCTGAAAAGAAAATACCTGTAACTATCTCACCGCTATATGCACCTTACTTAGGTAAAGTAGTGCCTGTTTTAGTAAACGGGATCAGAGTAGATATACCAGCTGACGGACGTACTTATCAAATAAATTCAACGCATGCTAGCGAAATTATCGCCAAGATCCGTAGAATAGATAACCTATTAGCTCGTCAAAAGAAAGCTGGAGATGTCTCTAATAATGTCGAACGCAATATTGGAGAGTTAAAATTCTAGAAAACAAAAACGAGCAAGATATACTTGGTCGTTTTTATTTATTAAAAGGAGGGATCCAAATGATCATATTAAACTTAAGAACATATATAAATCGTAATTATATAACGAGTGAACACTTACATCCTACTGATATGATAGGTTATATGGACTCAGTTATTGATGATATCAATGACGATCTCCAAGCAACCTTTCCTACATTTAGTGAGTGGTCAGCGTTTTGTGCTTCATATAATGAAGCTAATCCTGAATCAGTCCCACTAGATCCGAATGCCTATACTGCCTTCCCTGATCTTTACTTAAGAAAAGTTGTAGCACCTGGTGCTGCACTTAAGTTCTATGCGAACGATGAAGAAGGTGAACAAGTAGCAAGTAAGTTCTATTTGGACTATGAAAAGGCTAGATCAACCATGGTACGTGACTACATGAATCAAGTTCCTGCTATCTTCCAAGATAACACAGGAGGTTACGTAGACTTCGCGGACAATCTAGAACCAGTGGGAGTTGAGATTACTTATGAGAACAGTAGGCTATAAGAATAAACGTAGTGCCAGAGTCGCTACAGAAATGGTTCCTTTCCAAAAAGGAATATTCCACAGTAACCAGATACAAGACCCTGGACACGCACGTATGATAGTTAATTACGATTTAGTAGATAACGGTAAAGCCCTAAGAACCCGTAAAGGAGTATCAGTTGAACCAACAGGATTCAACGCAGATATAACTGTAGGGGAAGGGTTATGGAATCCAGCCAGAGCGAGTGTTGCCCACTACTCGGGCCCTTTAAACGTGGAACTACCATCAGGAGGAACTGATGTAGTCGACGTTGTTTTAGGCTTGGGAACTCCTGAGATAGAAGTCTTTGGAGAAGCGGCAGGACAAGTTGCTAATGAAACATTACAGCAAATATGCTGGACGAATCTCGACGGTATGACATTCAACTTCGGTGGTTCAGCCCGTACCTATTCAGGTGTTTCAGGCTGGGC
>RZYM01000119.1 GCA_009930305.1 Bacteroidia bacterium | reverse complement strand
AAACAAAATATTCTTCGGTATATTCTTTCTCGCGATAGGTGGTTCGGTTTCCATTTTTTTTTCCATTTTTATAATTGATCTGTAAAACAGGCTTTCCTTGCTCGTTATAAAACGTCCAAAGCGAATCAAGAAGAAAATTCTTACGGTTCCCTTCCGATTTTAATACCCCCGATTCATAATAGGTTTTCCAGTATCCATCCGGTTTTCCATCGCGCAGTATCCCTTCACTCGCTATATTACCGTTATCATAGTAAAAATAGGTGTATCCCTCAGAATTCGTTTCTGTTTTCTGTCCATACACCGTATTAAGTGAAAATAAAATTCCTGTGAAAAGGATATATATAATACGCTTCCTCATGTTTGTATGTATCAGTTCGTGTGGACCAGCACCCGGTAAACGCGTTTTTGTAAAACATGATTTTACCTGCATCTTCTGCCTTATTCCATCGAATCTATAAAAATACAAAGGTATTTTATACTTTTCGTAAAGGTATGAAAAGGATTTTTTACATAACCCAACCTATGTTAAATAATCTATCCGCTTTTATGCAGTTTGTTTCAATTCATGAACATTTCTATTTCTAATAAATAAATTTTAAAGATAAAATAAAGTATTATTATTAGGCTTGTGAATAAGTGAATAAATATTTTTACAAAACGTAACCTTATGAATTATTAACCAGGGTAATTTTATTGCATTGCTGAATATCAAAAGGATAGAAACAATATTAACAATTGTTAATAACGTGAATGTGGAAAAAATGCTGCTACATGCAGGCGGATTTATTGTTAATATCCCGTTGAATTTTTTTAAAAAATAATATTGTTATTAACAATAGCGGGTGTTTATGGTTTGAATCGTGAAAGTGAACAAATTTTTTAAGATTTTAATAACCGATAATTGCGTAATTCACAAAAAATTGTGAATAAATTTAACCCCTTGATGATGAATTATTTATACATTATGGTCATAGAATATAGCGTGAAGCGATCACTTTAAGTCGGTGCATCAGAGTAGAATCCGGTTTTTCATTGTATTTTTGTAGTTTTAAAAGAAATCAACACAGTTTGGATATGTCGGATAAAATTCTTATAGGAAGTGACCATGGTGGTTTTTTATTAAAACAGTATATTATAAAACAGCTCATAGCAGAGGGGTATGAGTTTATGGATTATGGTTGCTATGACCAGAATAGTGTGGATTATCCGGATATTATTCATCCGCTTGCATCTGCTATTGATAAAGGCAGGGCCCATACAGGGATCATTATGTGCGGAAGTGGAAATGGTGTGGCCATGGTTGCCAACAAGTACCGTAACGTACGCGCAGCCTTATGCTGGGATGTGGCCCAAACAAAATTATCACGTCAGCATAACAACGCCAATATTCTCTCTTTACCCGGACGGTTTATTGATTTCAGCGAAGCATGGGAAATGGTAAAAACTTTTCTTTCCACAGAATTTGAAGGAGGCCGCCATGAAAACCGGGTGCTTAAAATCGGTAATATAGTTAGCTGATCGTATGGCATTAAAAAGCAAAAAAAATTACCTGGAACAATTACAAACCGCTGTTCACAATGATGAACTCAAGCAGGCACTGGCTGGTAATGTATCTACGGTGAAAGCCGATACAGAAAATGCGTTGCACCAGTTTTCCGGTTTGAGAAATGTGAAGGCCCGGGCTGCCTATCTTAAGTTGAAAGTGCTGGAAGAACTTGACCGCTTTTTGATTCAATTTGAAAATCAGTTTTCTGCTGCAGGTGGTAAGGTGCTATGGGCTAATGATAGTAAAGAGGCACAGGAAAAAGTGTTGGCTTTGATTAATGAATATCCTGATGCCACGGTGATTC
>RZYM01000118.1 GCA_009930305.1 Bacteroidia bacterium | reverse complement strand
GATTATGGATTATCGCAAGAACATAATGAGTCGATATACATATAATCATACAGGAGAAAGAGCCGTTAAGCGCTACGGAGCTTTTGAGTCAATGGCAGTAAACGGAGCACCTGCAGGCAGCAAGCTTGATGCAAATGCCAAATACAGTGCTTACGTATCGCCTTATTATGTTGAGAATGGCAGCGGTACAAAGAGTGGAGCTTTCTCAAAGCATTATTATGCAGGAAGCGACAGAATAGCAAGTAAGACCGCCGATGATGCATACTTTTATTTTACAGATCATCTTGGCAGTACAACCCATATCACAGACCGCAGTGGAGATGTTGCACAATACGCAGCCTACACTCCTTACGGCAGTCTGTTTAGGGAGTACAGAAGTGTACAACCCTACAAGTTTAACGGCAAAGAGTTAGATCAAGAGACCGGTTACTATTATTATGGTGCAAGATACTATGACCCAAGCAGCACACTATTTTTAGGGGTGGATCCGCTGGCGGAGAAGTATCCCTTCAACAGCGGATATGTTTATTGCAACGGCAATCCAGTTAAGTATGTGGATCCGGATGGGAGAGAATATTACGAAGGTATAGATGGCTACAAATGGTTGAATAGTCAAAAAGATTTTGTTGTAGATTCTGATGGCTTGACTTATAGTCGTTATGGAACTACCATATCGGGTTATGATGAAATCGGATCATTTGTATATGGTGATCAACATGGGTGTTATTACGATTCGGCACCGTTACCTGAAGTTGTTATTGAGAGCGGTCGGGGTGAGCAGTATGGAATGACACGCGCTATACATCGTGCACAGAATGACTTTCTGACCAGCGATTATACAATAGGAACGGCAATTGGTATGACTGCATTATTTGTAGGAACATCCACATTATTTTATACAGCCGTAAACACGGGCATGCCATACATGGCGGCAGGATCTGAGTATGCTAAAATGGCAACCGTAAATGGTTTGCTGAATACGGCAAAAGGGTATAATATAGCAATTAATTTAGGAAATCGAGCTATTATAGCAGTAGAGGGATCAACAGTAATGTCTGTGGGAGCAGGGATTATTGATGGTGTATTAAAAACATGGACTAATGCACCTATTGATTCTCCGTATTTAATAAATAATCCTTTTTATCAGTTTTCTTCAGATATATCAAGTTATTTATATCAATTATTTGACAAATGAAAAATATAGAGAGATTATTTAAAGGGAAATGTGGTTTTATAGCAACTTTTCTATTGCTGTTTTTGTTAATGTTTACAATAACAGTATTGGGAGCAAAATTTATAGGATATCCAGATAGATTTAGAAATAAATTTTATGATCCGATGTCTTGGAATGACATTTATGCTAATATAGATATTTTTGTTATTCCAGCAATTGTGCTAAGTATCTTATTGACGATTGTTATTTACTATGCAGAAAGACGTAAAATTATATATAACGAAAATCAATATGGGAAAGAGTGTTCTAACGATCCTGTATTAGATGAAATTATTCAAGATGCGTTGCAATCAGGAAAGAAAGAAGAGAAGAAAGAGGATGTACAAGAAAAATCGTTAGATACAAAAGCGGATTCTAAATAAATGGCCGTATTACGAAAATGGATATAAATATTGGGTCAATATATACGATATGCAGTTTAGTTTGGATTTATACGATAGTCATGCGCGTTTGTACGATCCACAAAGTGCGCTGTTTTGTGGAGTAGATTAGCAGACGTGATATGTTTATTGTGCTTAAAACCACCAGCCCCGATGCCGGCACTGTCATCTGCGAGTATACTCCTCAAGGTCAGTTGCTCCGCCGCACAAATGCTAACGGCATGCTTACGGAGTATGGCTA
>RZYM01000117.1 GCA_009930305.1 Bacteroidia bacterium | reverse complement strand
TTGCCGGATGATTGTACTTTAGTAGTTGATAGCTACCCGGGTTTGGCACTGTTTTTACTTACGCGGCCGCGACGTTTTGTTGGCAGGAATAGTCAATTCAAACCACATAACCATCTACATACTGTGGGGGGTAAATTATCTGGAAGTCTCTCAGATTGAGTCTATTATTTTTCCTAAAAAAACATATTTGATTCAATGGACGGAGATAAATTTTTGCTTTGTGGATTGATTTATATTTAATGTACAAAGGTTCAGATTTTGCATCTTGTGAGGGAGCTCTGACAGCATCAAAATCGAAAGTTGTTTGTTTTTTTAACAATTCAATTATTTTGGAAACCAATACAGGTTTGCTGGTCTTGGCTTTTACAATATGGTACAAATCTTCTAATAAACATAAATGCTCGTAATTATTAATCAAGTCGAAACAATAAGACGGGTTATGATCGTATTGCGCTGAACATATGATATAATTATTATTATACCCTTTACTACCCCACCAGTGAGCATGTTCTATATAATTTTCCCAGAAATAGAAACCATCACCGAGCCATGCATCTGATCTCGTGCATTTGAAAGGACCATTGATAGCAATGTCTTGCGGATTATTACGATCCTCAAGTGTTTGATATATCTGAATCGTCATTTCTATTCCACTTCAGTTGTATTTCTCTTTAATTCTTCTCCCAAACTTGATAGGTTTAATGTCGGGAGTATAACACCTTTGGTATTTGCCTGAGTTGTTATTAGACTTATATATGCTCTTACATAAGGAAAAAGTAAGGCGATACAGTTTACATAGAAAAATTCGGGAATTTCAGATAGGCTATTCACATTGTCAAAGATAAACTTTCCTACACAACTAACTGACAAAAAGGTGTCGCTCGATTGACTTGATTCCCCCTCCCCGACATCCACTTTAAACCAGAGATGATATGCTTTCCCTTGCTCGCTATATTCTCCTCGGGTAAGAAAAGAAACTGATAACTCATCGCTTTTGGGTTTGTTATTTACATCCAATATCACTTTTTCAAAGTAATAATCACTGATGTAAAACGCTGCTTTTTGTATCTGTTCCATGTGCCTTAAGATTAAGAAATAAAAAAACCAGAAGTAAACTTCTGGTCAAAATTATTAACTTTTTCTGTCTTTGGAGGACTATTTTGAAAAAAAAATCTCTTGCAATAGAGAAGAAGTTCCTCAATTGTAGGACCCACCCTATCGAATTCTTTCAAATCTTCATCCCAAATCTTAGAAAATTCTGGTTGCGGAATGTCGTTGATTGCTTTTAATATCTGCTTGAATTCTTCTCTCATAACTTCACACATGCTCTTATCTTATGAGTACAAAGATAATGTGTAATTTCCAAATTCAAATGATTTTGAGCATTAATTTGTTCATCGTGACCACATATATCGGATGATCAACCTATTTTGTCAACTATACATCTTTGTAATAAAACGCAACAAATTGTATTATTTATTCATTTTCAATATACTAAGATATTGTCACAGTGACTGCCATCAAAAATAATTATCATTATTTACTTTCATTTGTCAACCAAAGCAACGATCTTTGTGTTGTATAACTATAGTCACAGTAATGGAAATAAAAGCAATATTTGCAGAACGGTTTAAATCCGCCCGGTTGATGAATGGATATTCATTGCAAGATCTGGCTGATGCATTGGATAACCAGGTTTCACGTCAGGCATTGCATAAATACGAGAAAGGGGAGGTTATACCTGATGCTGAAAAAATTAAGAGGCTCAGTATTGCGTTGAATGTAAATCCTGATTTCTTCTTCAGAACTAACAAAATTGAATTTTCGAACATAGAATTCAGAAAGCTGGATAAACTACCAAAAAAAGAGGCAACT
>RZYM01000042.1 GCA_009930305.1 Bacteroidia bacterium | reverse complement strand
TATGTTGCACCCGTACCAACACCTACTCCAGTTCCAACACCTACTCCTACTGGTTTTAAAAAAGGAGATAAGGTAGTCCCTACTAAACTAATAAGTTATACAGGTGTAAGACTTAAACAATGGGACAAAGTATACACGGTGTATCAAGATTCAAATAAAGACCGTGTAATCTTAGCAGCTCCTCGTAACGGGAAACTAGTTATATGGGCAGCTATGAATACTAAAAATGTAAGGAGGGTATAGTTATGAAATGGGATTTAAAAAGTGTACTAACACTGACAATCGTTACAGCTTTGATCGTATTCGTAGGAGCATTACTTGTAATGTTATTCCTTAAAGAAATGATTACAAGTGAAATTGCTATGTTACTAATAACTGCATTCGTTTTATTTGCAAACAACATAGCCAACTATTACTTTACTAAAAACAAGAATACTATAGGAAAGGAGGAATAAATCATGGCCAGAGATACAAGTCAAGAGTACTGGGACTCACCTTCAGATTCACAATTAAAGAGTTGGGGAATCTCTCGAGACCAGTACAAACAATTATATAGTAAAGCAGAAAAAGATGCTAAAGACGGAGCCTTTTTAGGAGGACTGTTTGTAAGTGTTGGGGATGTTAATAGATATTTAAAAGATAAAATGGTTGCTACTAAAGGCAGTTATGCTGATGGTACAATTAAAAGAACCGTAGCAAAAACCCCTGCACCCGCTCCAACACCAGGTGCTCCTCCTGTTGTCCCTGCTCCTGTAAGTGCACCAAGTGGTGGTACTGGTGGTGGTTCTAGTAGTGTCGTTAATAGAGTAGAGGCACCTGCTCCTACTTATTATGACACTGATGAACTCGCTAAGAAGTTTGGAATAGTTAATGACTATGCTACTATCTTAAAAGAACTACAAGCTGCTACTTCTGCACAGTTTGATGAAACAGAAACAACTATGAAGCGTGCGGAGTCTTCTAACTTACGTGCACAAGAGTCTGCGTATAATCAGTATCTACAAGATCTTCGTTCTCGTTCTGCTAATGCTGTTGCATCTGGAGCAACTAAAGGAACTATGGCTGCTAACGCACTTACTAGTTTATTAGGCTTCCAAGATTCAAACAGAGAAAGCACAAACTTAATGAACGACCTGTTGTATGAGACTGCTCAACAAAGAGGAACATCACTTAAAGCAGACGTGACTACAGCTAGACAACAAGCTAATGAGATAGGACAATACTTAGGTAATCTATCTACATCTATGGACACTAATAATATAAACAAATATGCTGCTGAATTAGCTGCTAATGCTCAAACAAGAGCTGCTTCTATTCAAGCCAGTGCTACTAATAACGCTGCTAAGATATCTGCTAATGCAGGATATGATAAGTTGATGGGATGGTTAACAGAGTACAATCAAGGGGACAAGAATAAAGCCCTTAATCAATACTTTAATGACTACTACCCTTACTCAATAGGTGCCAAAGTACCTAACACTAATAAGTAAAAGAAGAAGGAGATGATAATATGGCATTGCCATTACTAGCTATAGCTGCTATAGGAATAGGCGTTACTTCAATAGGTGCCGACTTACTTCATACTTCTTCTAACGTTCAGAAAACAAAAAGGAAAAGACCAGGGCCTGAAGACTATGAACCTGTGCCTTTAAGAATAGGGGCGTCACAAGGTATGACGCCTCTTAATCCTTTAGAACCTTTAAAGGTTATAAACAATGCTACGCTACAACCTTTGTATCCTACTAAACCTTTACAGCCTTTACGCCCTCTACAACCATTAGGGCTTAATTCGTATGCCCCTAGGCGTATGATATATAAAACCCCAGAGTTCAACGAACTCACAGATCCGCTACAAGTTAACTCACTTGGAGATGTACTGTTTAACCAAGAAGGTCGTAACATAGTTATGGAAGATCTTGGGCTGGATTGGGTAGACAACGTCCCTATACTAGGCTCTATAGCAGAGACCGCTATAGTTGGTGTAGATATGTTGTGGCAAAAGTATGCCAAGCCTATATCACAAGGAGACTTTGGTAAAGCGTTTATAACAGGACTTAACGGATTAGGTGAAGACTTAGATACAATCGACCTTGCTAACACAGTCAAGGGTTTTGTTTTGGAGAAAGATAAATCTAAAGCATTCAACCGTTCCTTGGGATTTGGTACAGAAGGTAAATATAATTATAACTATGATACAGGTAATGGATGGAAAGACTTCGGACTAGAAGTAGTATCCAGTCCTGGTACTTGGATTACTTTAATAAAAGGTGCCGTTACACAAGGTGTTAAAGGTATGGCTAAAACTGCTATTAAAGAAACTGCAGAACGCGTAGCCAGAGATACTGGTGTAGATGCAACAAGCGAAGCAATGCAGTCATTCATCAAACGTGCTAGTCGTGTTGCAGCAGACAGTACTTTAAGTACAACCAAAGCTAACGAACTTGTACAAGAGTTGATGACAGATTATGTTTCTAAATCATTAAATAAAAACAGTGTCAACTTCTCTCGTCAGTTTATGAGCGAGTTTAATAAAGAGATGACAAATATTTTAGGTTCTAAAACAATGACTGCTCTTAAACTTATTAAACCTGTTGATGAAGTAAATGATACTTTATCAGGGTTAGCTCTTAAAACATATCTAACAGGAGGAACGTACCCTATACTATATAAAACGTACGACCCTATTATATCTAGGTTAAAGAATGTTACCCTTAATGGTTTAACAAAGATAACTAAAAAAGGTATTGATGTTTTTAAAAATGTAATGCCTACTGATGCTACAGTGTTTGATCTAGTACAAGTCGTAGATAATGCAACTATAAAAGAAATCACAGAGTCACAATTTAAAACAGTTAAACACGGACGTTTAAAGTATGGAGATGCGTTAGACTTTTTAAGCGTGTTCGGAAGTGCAACAGATTTTGATAAACGTCTTACAGGTATGGTACGCGGTATTAAAGACGTAGAAAATCCTGAAGAACTATTTGAAGCAGTTCTTAAAATGTTAGAGAAAGATAATAAAATTGATATAAACATCTTACGCAACTCTGCTGAGTTTAAAGACTTTATTATAGGTACTGCTGAAGGATCTGGTTATGTTATGAAGACAGCCTCTTCTCTAAACGCAGTTGAAGATGCCCTTAATAAAAACTTTAAATACATTCGTCGTGATATACTTAACGAACTATCTGGTGCTAAAACAAACTTAGATGCGTTTGTTAAATTAGATAACTACTTTCAAACACAGGGCCTAACACTTAAAGAAATGTTAGAACGTTTGGATGTTATGATCAAAGATCCTGATGTTGACACAGCAATGTACTTAGCACAAAAAGAATTCTTAGAAAACTTAATGGACGAGCTTGGTATCAACAGAGAGATGTTGGCCAAAGACAGTGCAGTTATTGAGCGTGCAGTACACGCTGCAGTTGGTGAGAACGCTGATGAGGTTCTTGATAATGTGTTAAAAGAAACACAACTATATAAAACACGTGGGACAGAATTTGTACGTGAAGCAGAGAGTCTATTTAGTTTACAGAAAGGATTCTATAAAGTTATAAACACTGACGGAAAATATGCTGATACGTTTTATAAAATGCTCGGGGACACTACAATTACTGGACCAGAACGCAGTGCACTTGAACAAGTTATTAAAGCTATAGAAGGAGATTCTCCTATGAATGCACTGTTACAAATACAAGATGTTTTAACAGGCACTCCTCTTGAAGGAACCTTCTTATACGCAAACCTTAATAAGATGATAGAAGAGATTCAGTTCCATGTTGATCGTGCTATAGGTGTACTAGAAATCCTAGAACCTAAATATAAAACACCTGTTAGTGAATACGCTAAGAACCCGTTTGCTGATATTGAGTTTGATGACTATACTCCAGACGGCGTATATAAACGTCTCAAAGATCTAAACTTTAAATTAAAAGCACTAGGAGTTGAAGACTTAGAAACGGCTACATACTTACAGAAGTTAGTAGACCAACCTAATATAATGAAGTCATTTGATAATCCTATTAAGCCTAACGAGTTAGGAAAGAAATTAGATCTTATATCTTTTAAGAATTCAGATAATTTCTTAAAGGCATTAAAGGAACAAGGTGTTGTTAAAAATGTTATAGAGAATATACCTGAAGAAAAACTACAAGAAATTCTATTAAAGATTAACACGCCTAATGCACAAGGTCTTAACTTGTTTGAAGAAATAAGAGAAGACTTGTTGAGAATAATATCTTCAGACGATATGGTTGATGCTGGTTTCTTAGACGAAGGAATTAGTAGCATGCGAGATATCAACGAAAAGATGATAACACTGTCTGCAGTATATGATCGCGTTACGTACAACGGTAACAATATGATTATAGATTCATCACAACTTGTTGAGTTCATGGACTCAATAGAAGACCTTACTAACAGTATAGGTGATGCTTTGAACGCACGTGATATGAAAGAATATGCGGGAGAATTGTTTACATCTAAAGATATATATAGAGAACTATATTCCTTCCAAAGTAAGATACAAGAAGCATACGCTCCTTTGTTTGAGTACGTAATGTTATCTAGTGAACAAGGAAAGGCCTATAGATTTAAACTATTACAATTCTTTAACCGTATTGAAAATATAAACAAACTAAGAGACACAGTATATCAAGGACAATCTACCCTAGATATCCTTATAGATATAGCTGAGGGACGTCAAACAGTTATAGGTGGACTAATAGAGTCTATTGCTACAGGAAACACAACTGAGGCCATTTCTGATAACTTTAAGACGATGGCTCAACAGATACAAAAGAAAGCACAGTCTACAGTTAACTACTTAAAACTACAAGAAGCAATATATGATCTCAGTCCTTCGCACAATCTTGATGATGCTCTTATGGACTGGTTAGAAAACTTTAACCGTAAAGCACCAGGAGAGGCTGTTGTAAGTAAACTTGAATTAGAAGAAGCGTTGGCTTCTCGTACTGATTTAGGTAGAGCTACTAATAAAATGAAACTAGAAAACTACTATGAAGAAAATGTTAAACACTTATATGACGACACACTACGTGCCCATAATGCAACAGATGATAGAATCATGCAGGTACGTGTACTACAACACCAATATGATAAAGGACTTATTAACTTGTCAGAGGGTCAAAGATTTGTATCATTTGACTTAGAGACTACAGGACTTAGTCTTAAACAAGCAGAGTTTGGGGACTCTGATATCTTACAGATATCTGCTGCTCGTTATGAATTAAGAAACGGTAGAATCATACAGACAGACGACGGGTTTGAAATGTTTGGTAAGCCTCGTAGAAAAGTTGTTAAAGAAGTACAAGAACTAGTAGGTCCTGAAGTTATGGACAGAGCTATTAAAGAAGGTCTGAGTACTCAAGAGGTTATTTCAGCATTCAAAGAATACGTAGGAGACTACGCTCTAGCAGGCCACAACATCGCAGAGTTTGACTTACCTTATCTTAAGGCGGTTTCAAATTATGACAACCCTAGAGTTATAGACACGTTACAAATAATGAGAGACACAGAATTTAAAAAGAGTGTGTACTCTAATGAGAACATAGAGAAGTTTAAGAAGTATGTGGAGGATTCTTATAAAATAATTACAGAGTATGCTGCTAAGCAATCTGAAATAGGGATGCCTTTTATATATACAATAGATAAACACCTGGCAGATGACTTGTATGATCTGTTTAATCCACTTGATTCTCAACTAAGAACTATGGATAAACAAGGTCTTAACGCATTAAGTCACGGACGTATAGAAGATGCACGTTCTTATATCTTAGGTAAAGCAGATTCTAGTGTAGACTATAGTCATACTAATTTACCAGAAGGAACGGACGCGTTTGATGCTACACGTGATGGAACAAGTATGATACAAACACTGCGTCAAGGGTTAATAGATACTAAGAATCAGAATGCAGAACTTGCTAACTGGTATATAACTACAGATGCTTTAGAAAAAGCATACGGTACTACTAACATCTTTGCTGTTATGCACGGTATGAGAGAAGGCAGATATGTGGACGATTTCATACTTAATAAGTTTGGTATAAAAACTGTATGGAGTCCTAAACACATTAACATTTTAAATAATATTCCTGAGAATATAAACGTTGTTGGTGCTGTACAACTAGATAAGTTTAGAGGAGCACTAGATAGAAACTATGAGAGAATCTTTAATAACATATCAGGATACACAGCAGAACACGTTGCTCAGATGCGTACTTATATTCTGGAAGACTTCGCACAATCGGTGTATTTAAAATATACTAACTTAGAAGAACTAAGTATGTATGAGTTGTGGGCGTTATACCAAACGTTATCACAATATAATATAGTTAAAGGTGTTAGAGTAGAAGTTCCTAACTATAACGCAGCTAGAGCACTGATGTCTAATGGTGCTGTTAGTGAAAGCATAAGAAATTCTATAATGTTTGTTGATGACGTTGCTAAACTAAATGCTAGTTATGACATCTTAGCTGATCCTCTATCAAGTAATAAAGCGATAGACGATGCTCTTGCTGATATACTTGCTAACGGTTCAGACTCTGATACACTACGTGCTATAGATATTATGGAACGTGAGTATACTACATTCGTTAAAGAGTCTGGTACTTTTGATGAAGAGTGGTATGCTAAGACTATTCGTTCAGAGTTTGAAACAAACTACACAGTTCTACGCGACGCTCGTAACTTAGTACATTCTAAACGTAACATTAAACCTGAGGTGTTCTATCAATATCAACGTTTAAATAAACAACGTTTTGTAAACCACACTAAGAGTTTACTTGGATTAGAACCTGCGTCACTTACAAAATATATGCACGAACACGGTTTCGTTAGTTACCTTAAAGGCTCTGATCTTACTACATTCAATGATGATATACAACATATATTGTCTAATAAGAAATTGTATGAAGAAGCAGGAATTAGTTTTAAACAAACTGATGATATGTTCGTAATGTATCTAAATAAAAACTATGAGGCACTGTATCCTTCAATGGCTGAAAGTACTGTGTACAAGATGTCATATAGAGGAGCACCAGATAAGACACAATTAGATGAGTCAATGTTAGCTTTTATGGATGCCTTTGAAAAGAACGATATACGTATTAAGGAACTTGCAGATTCTCCGTTCGATGCATATAACTCGTCTTATAACAAGATCGATGGGGCTGCACATGCTAAGATGATAGATGAGTTAGATCTAAAAGACATAGTAAGTGAAGCATATAAGAGTGACTTCTACGGACGCGTGTACCAAATAGATGCTCCTATTATAGGAACAGTAGAAGGTATTAAAAGAGTACATCCTTATGCAACTACAGATATAGTTAACGCTCAAGTTAAAGAACTAGATCGTACACTTAAACTTAGTGGTGCTCGTCAGAAGTACATTCAGTTCTTATTTAATGATGACTATACTCTTAAACGCAACGCGTTATGGGATGCAATGTCTGATGAACAAATACTAGATACTCTTAAAGGAAACAAGAACTTATCAGTAGTTGTACTACATGAGAAGAATGGCAAAGTTATGGCACGTAAGATAAGCCCAACAACTATAGAACATATACAATCTATACGTAACCTTAACGGAAGTATATTCCCTGCAGACATGGCTAACAAGATCACAGGTACTATCAATGAGTATGATAAAATACTTAAAGAGAATCATCCAATACTTGCTAAGTGGCGTGAGTACGTAGTTAGTACATACAAGACTTTATACTTAACAAGTTTAGGATTCCTATTCCGTAACGGACTAGATATAGTAACTAAGAATACTGCTACTATGGGAGGAGGTCCTCTTACAATTCCAAGTACTATCAAGTACAATATGAAAGCATTCAAGATGTGGAGTGATTATAGCAGAGTTATAGGAGACATCCTTAGTGGACCTGATGCTCGTTTAACTTCAGATATAATAGATGCATACTTTAGAACACATCCTGAGTTAAGTCGTGAAGTGTTTGAGTTTGTACACAGATACGCAACTTCTGCTGGATCAGCAGGTATGGCTCAAGCACAACAAGAACTTGTTAAGAACTTCAACATGAGTAAACACAGTGTACAAACTAATCTATATAAGAAGGTACTGTATGAGAATGCACTAGTTAAAAACTTAATGAGTGCTAACGGATACATAGAACATTCGGGTAGATTAGGATTGTTACTACAATCAATCGAGGAAGGAAAAGTGTTTGATGATGCAATACAAGATGTTGTACGTACACACTTTGACTATTCTAATCTATCGTATGCTGAGTTGATAGCTGAATCATTTATACCTTTCATTACTTTCCCTATAAGAAACTTAGATTACTGGGCTGGAGCAATAAAAGGAAATATGTGGATGGTAGAACTAATGGCAGACGCTACTATGGAAACTAATCAACTACATAGTCAGTCACAATTTATGATAGACAATAGTAATTCATTACAAAACGATATCGCAAACGGAAACTTACGTGTGTTAAGTTCTGTGGTAAAGACAAGTCCTTCTGCGTTTGATGCAGCACGTTTACTTCTTACTCCAGCAGATGCTATAGCAAACTATAGTGATTCGGATTTAAATCGTCGTATCATAGCACCTCTTAGAATGCCTAGAGATAAAGACGCGTACGGAAATGAGAACGATAACGTTACTAAAACCAACGAATATCTAAGAAACGTATTAGCAATTTATCAAGTGGAACGTCCACTCACAGTTGCTAGTAATATTTTAGGTATCAATGATGGCCACGTGGATAATCCTGCAGACGTAGCACCTTCTATATTTGGTGAACGTATAAGAAAACCAGGTAATATGACAGGCGACATGCGAATGTATCAACGTCTACCAAGTGGTCATACATTACAGACTATAGTTCAAGCAGGTTTCAGACAAGATGCTAATGCAGAGCGTGTTACAACGCAAGTAACCGCACCTAAGAAACCTACAAGTCGTGCTTCGTATAGTAAACAACGTATACCATACGCTAAACGTTACTATAGTAATTCATATAATTTCCACAACCGTTGGAAGGCACAAAGTTATATGCGTAAAAATGCAATGCGTAACTTACCTCCGACACCA
>RZYM01000008.1 GCA_009930305.1 Bacteroidia bacterium | reverse complement strand
AGAACAGATACGAAGAAAAATGTTTTGTTGCTGAGGGAAGTAAAACAGTAGAGGATCTCTTGTCTTCGTTTGTTTGTCGGGCAATGTATGGAACGGAAAGCTATATCGGAGTTCGTCCTGATTGTTTTGAGCTTGTAACACATGCAGAATTAAAATCTATAAGTAATTTAGAAACACCTCAAGATGTTTTAGCAGTGTTCGAAATGCATGAAAACAAATGGGATTTTATAGATGTTTCAGGTAAGTTGAGTTTAGCATTAGAAAATATTCAAGATGCCGGTAACTTGGGCACTATTATTAGAGTGGCGGATTGGTTTGGTATAGAGAATATTATGTGTTCTATAGGAACTGTTGATGTATATAATTGTAAGACAGTACAAGCAACCATGGGTGCTTTGGCACGTGTAAATGTTTATTATGGTGATTTAAAAACCTATCTTATGAATTTATCTTCTCAGATGCCAATATATGCAACAACATTAGATGGAACTGACGTATATGCTGCCGAATTGTCAAAAAACGGAGTAATTGTCATGGGTAACGAAGGAAATGGAATATCTTCCGAATTAAAACAAATCTGTAATTCAAAATTACTAATTCCAAGTTATCCGCAAGGTAGAAAAACTTCAGAGTCTCTCAACGTAGGAATTGCTACAGCTGTCATTTGCTCCGAATTCCGTAGGCGTAGATAATTTCGTTACACTCAAACTTGAGTTGGCTACAGAATAATTAAATGGTAAATACCAAAACAACAATCGTGGAAAATATAACAAGAAAATCAAATTTTGAACTACTTCGTATAATCACTATGCTTTTTATTGTGTTGCACCACTTTGTTGTTCACGGATTGAGAATAGCAGGATATTCACGACTCTATCCAGAGGAGCATCCTACAAACGTAGGTTTTTTATTAAATAGTTTTTTTGTTATTGGGGTAAATGTATTTGTCCTGATTTCTGGTTATTTTAGTATAAAACAATCATGGAAGAGCTTTTTACGTTTATATGCCATATGTTTATTTTACAACGTATTACTCGCAGTACTAATTGAAAACTATTCATTGTTTGCAGCATTAAAAGATAGTATTCGTATTTTCTCAGACAATAAATATTGGTTTATTACAGATTATTTCCTTTTATGGTTGATATCTCCGGTTTTGAATAGTGTAATCGAAGGTATGAAAGGAAATAAACAAAAGTTTATATTATTTTTAATTCTATTTGCTGTATTTGAATTTTATTTCGGTTGGTTTTGGAAAGGGGCATATAGTTTTAATGGTTATAATTTATGGAATTTTATGTTTTTATATTTTATTGGACGTTTCATCTCATTACACACAAAAGAAAACCATTCTTTAAGAAAATGGTATTTATTTACATATTTATTTATCAGTTTAGTAACAGCATTTCTAATGATTCAAACTCAATTCGATGACATTCGGTTAAAAGATAGATTATACGATTATAACAGCCCTTTGATTATAATTGCATCAGTAGCATTTCTCTTATTGTTTAGAAATATAAACATAAAAAGTAAGGCAATAAATTGGTTGGCGAGTTCGGTTTTAGCAATTTATTTAATTACAGAAAGCCCGTGGGTTGGACCAAAATATTTGTATCCGTTTATATATAATTATATGGAAAAAACAGTAGAGAATGGTTGGTTATTGACATTATATATTTTTTTATTAGCAATCGCTATTGTAATAGCCTGTTTATTAATAGATAGAATTAGAATCTTAATAAGCAAACCTATCGAGAATCTACTTTGTAAAATCCCTGTTGAAAGATATATAAAACGCGCTATATACGAATTAGATAAGTTGATTCAGTGAAACTATATCCATGAAAGAAAAGAGTTTATTTATACCGCTATTTGTTATAATTCCAATTCAAAAATCCATTAATTTGTTGGATAGAATCTAATTCTTGCCAAATACTTTTCGGATACTCTTTACTATAGTATCTTGACAAGATAAGTTGCCGCTCGGTTTCCAACTTATCGGTGACTAGAGTATATAACTCTAGATATTCTTTGTTGTTATTGCTGTACCATGCAATACAACTATCAAATTGTTCAGGGCTGAGCCTGTAATTATCTAGTATTTCTTTGTAGTAATTATTTGATTTTCGCCTGTCTTGAATGTAATTACATCTTGTAAGGGCCTCAGTTATATGAATTTCGGTCAGTAGTGAGGCCATTTTATCTTGCTCAGGCATAAAATCAGGTTTATCGCTATCTTGCTTGCAAGAGCTTAATCCAAGTGCAAGCATAACTAGTATAATGCTTATGCAAGATTTCATTTGAAAATTCTACGTTCGAATATTAATAGTAGTGCAACTCCTATACATATGGCCGAGTCAGCAATATTAAAAACAGGTGAAAAGAAAATAAAATTTTCGCTTCCTATGTATGGTATCCATGACCAAAATTTGCCTTCGATTAATGGGAAATAGAGCATATCAACTACTTTGCCGTAAAAAAGAGGGGCATAGCCATAAGTTTGTCCATAAAAAACGCAATCAATTATATTACCAAAAGCACCTGCAAAGATTAGAGCTATACAGGATAATAATAATAAACTTTCATTTTTCTTGATGCAGTGAATTAAATACCATAGTATTAATCCGGAAGCAATTATCCGAAATAAAGTCAAGTATTTTTTATCAAAAAAGGACATACCAAAAGCCATGCCTTCGTTTTCTAAGAAGTGTAAGCGGAACCAAGAGAAAATATATAGTTCTTCTCCTAAATAGAAATTTGCTTTAACCAGGTATTTAGAAATCTGGTCGATGAATAAAACAAGAAATATAATAAAGGCACTAAAAAGTGCCTTTTTTGTCTGATTGCTCATTTATTTCTTTTCTGTTTCTTTAGCTTCAATACTTAAAGTAGCATGAGGAACTGCGCGAAGTCTTTCTTTAGGAATTAATTTCCCGGTTTCACGGCATATTCCGTATGTCTTGTTCTCAATGCGTACCAAAGCAGCTTGCAAATGTTGTATAAATTTCATTTGTCTTTGAGCAAGTCTTCCTGCTTCTTCTTTTGTCATAGTAGTAGCGCCTTCTTCCAATACCTTGAATGTAGGTGATGTGTCAGAAGTGTCATTACCATCCAAATTATTTAGTGCATTGCGCAATTGTTCATAATCAGCGTAGGCTTGTTGTAATTTTTCATTAATGATAGCGCGGAATTCCTCTAGTTCCGCGTCTGAATATCTTGTTTTCTCTGCCATAGTATTAGTTTTTGAATTATTATTTTTGCGAATATAAAGCTATTATTTCAAAAAACCTAAAATCGCATTACCTTTTTTGATGACAATCTATACTTTTTTTATGTCCAATATAATTTTATTGTCATCCATCTCTATAGCCTGACCATTGGGCAACTCAGAAACAATTTCAATAGAATCAGCTAATACTTGTGATGCGATATAAGATTTATGTTTTTCGATTGCTGAATCAAAATTTTTATCAGATTTAATTTTGATTTTTATCCTATCGGTGATCTCTAATCCGGTACTTTTACGCAAGTTTTGTATTCTGTTAATTACTTCACGTGCAGTACCTTCACTTATTAAATCGTCAGTAAGTGTAATATCAAGTGCGATAGTTAATTTGCCCTCATTTGCAACTAACCATCCTGGTATGTCTTCTGAGATAATTTCTACATCATCTGTAATTATAAAGATTTGTTTATCATTGATAGTATATTCAAACTGACCTGCATCTTCAAATTTAGCTATATCTGTTTGAGACATATTTTGCAATAGTTGTGCTATTTGTTTCATGTCTTTGCCGCACTTAGGTCCTAACTTTTTAAAATCGGGCTTAATGCGTTTTACTAAGATGCCGTCAGAATTATCAACCAACTTGATTTCTTTTACGTTTACCTCTGCTTTTATTAGATTTTCAACCGCTTTTAGGTTTGTTCCTAATTCGGCATTAGTTGATGGGATCATTATATGACTCAGTGGCTGACGTACTTTGATATTTGCTTTCTTACGTAGTGCTAGTACCAGAGATGTTATTCGTTGTGCTACATCCATCTGACTCTCTAATTTACTATCTATTAAAGATGCTTCGTAGGTTGGGAAGTCGGCTAAATGCACTGATTCTTGAGTGTTTTTATGGGTTGCGGAATTTAAGTCAATGAATATTCTGTCTGCGTAGAATGGTGCAATAGGAGCCATTAAGCGAGCAACTGTTTCTAAACAAGTGTATAAAGTTTGATATGCAGATAGTTTATCCTTATCCATAGCACCTGCCCAATAGCGTTTTCTGTTTAATCTGACATACCAGTTACTTAAATTTTCGGTAACGAAATCAGATATTGCACGTCCTGCACGAGTCGGTTCATAATCGGCCAAACTTTCGTCTACTTCTTTAATTAAGCTGTTAAGTAAAGAAATTATCCAACGATCTATTTCAGGTCGTTCAGATACAGGAACATCAGTTTCGCTATAGGTAAAATTGTCAACATTTGCATATAATGCAAAGAACGAATATGTATTGTATAAAGTTCCAAAGAATTTTCTGGAGACTTCTTCAACTCCATCGGTATCAAATTTAAGATTATCCCATGGAGATGCATTAGTCATCATATACCAACGGAGAGGATCTGAACCATAGTTCTCAATAGTAGAAAATGGGTCAACGGCATTACCAAGTCGTTTTGACATTTTGTTACCATTTTTGTCAAGTACTAAACCATTGGAAATTACATTTTTGAATGCAACAGAATGCTTTACCATTGTGGAGATTGCATGTAGTGTAAAGAACCATCCACGAGTTTGATCCACACCTTCATTGATAAAATCTGCCGGGAATTTGGTACCCTTGTCTATCAAATCTTTGTTTTCAAATGGATAGTGCAATTGTGCATAAGGCATTGAACCTGAATCGAACCATACGTCAATTAAATCAATTTCTCTATTCATAGGTTTCCCTGATGCAGATACAAGAATGATATTATCTACGTAAGGACGATGTAGGTCTATGTTTTTGCAGTCGTAATTTTCTTTTGAAAAATCACCAACTTTAAAATTTTTATAAGGATTTTCAGTCATAAAACCAGCCTTAACTGATTTTTCTATTTCTGAAATTAGTTCAGCTATACTTCCAATACAAATTTCTTCTTTGCCGTCTTCTGTTCTCCATATAGGAAGTGGAGTCCCCCAATAACGGCTGCGTGATAAGTTCCAGTCTTGTAAATTTTCCAACCATTTGCCGAAACGTCCTGATCCTGTTGATTGAGGCTTCCATTTTATAGTCTCATTCAATTTAAACATTTCGTCCTTGCGTGCAGTTGATTTTATAAACCAGCTATCCAGCGGATAATACAATATAGGCTTATCTGTTCTCCAGCAATGAGGGTAGTTGTGTATATGTTTTTCAATCTTAAATGCTAGTCCTTGCTGCTTTAGCATCATGCAGATTGAAATATCCAATGTTTCGTCTTGTTCTGTTAATGAAGAATCGTATGCGTTTTTTACGTAGCGTCCTGCATATTCTTTGTATTTGTCAATATTAACATGATCTTTTAAATATGCTGTGTTAATATCTTCTATTCTATAAAACCTACCTTGTAAGTCGACTAATGGACGTTGATTTCCTAATTTATCTACAAGAAGCATAGGCGGAATGCCTGCCATTTTTGCAACTCTTGCATCATCAGCACCAAATGTTGGTGCAATATGTACAATACCTGTACCATCTTCTGTGGTTACATAGTCTCCGGCAATAACTCTAAATGCATTTCCGTCAACTTTAAAGAATGGAATGAGTTGTTCGTATTCCATGCCAACTAAGGTTGAGCCTTTAAATGTTTCTGAAGGTTTTTCTTGACACTTAAAGTAGCTGTCAAATAAGTCTGCTGCCAATATAACCTCTATATCTTCTTTTGTATAAGGGTTTTGTGTAGCGTATCTAACGTAATCTATGTTTGGACCTACGCAAAGTGCAGTGTTTGAAGTTAATGTCCATGGCGTTGTTGTCCATGCTAAGAAATAAAGATTCTTTTCGCCTTTAACTTTAAATTGTGCGGTAACGGTAGTATCTTTTACGTCTTTGTAGCATCCCGGTTGATTAAGTTCGTGTGAGCTTAATCCGCTACCTGCTGCAGGTGAGTACGGCTGAATAGTATATCCTTTGTATAGGAGCCCTTGTTTGTATAATTGTTGTAATAACCACCATACACTCTCTATGTAGCTATTTTCATAAGTGATATATGGATTATTTGTATCAACCCAATATCCCATTTTATGAGTCAAGCTTTCCCATTCTTTGGTAAATTTCATTACGTCTTTACGACATATTGAATTATATTCTTCTACAGAAATGGTTTTGCCTATATCTTCTTTTGTTATTCCAAGAGATTTTTCAACGCCAAGTTCAACAGGAAGTCCATGCGTATCCCATCCTGCTTTACGTTCTACCATGAAACCCTTCATGGTCTTGTATCTTAAAAACAGGTCCTTAATTGTACGTGCCATTACGTGATGAATACCAGGCATACCGTTAGCTGATGGAGGGCCTTCATAAAACACAAATGATGGATGACCCTTACGCGTGTCGATACTTTTTTGGAAGATGTTATTCTTGTCCCACTGCTCCAAAATCTCTTTGTTGATTTCAGACAGTTTAATACCTTGATATTCGGCGAAATGCTTATTCATACTACACTTTTTATATAAAACGTGCAAAGATACAAAAAAGCAAGTAATAAAAAAAGGCGGTTTGTACCGAAAACCGTGTTAGTATTATTTGCCTTTTATCGCAGTCTTTCCATTGAGTGTACAAGAGCTTCGTCTTTTCCTATTTCTCTTATAGCAAGGTAGCTGAGTATAATGTTGATTGGAAGAATAACAATTGGCCAAGAAATTTTAATTGATGCATTTGCACCATTGTCTTTGTACAAAAAATATATATATATAACGATTAACAATAATTGGAATAACATCAATATTATATTGAAAATCGTAAGACGTATTTGTAGTATGCGTTTCTTATATATAAAAATTGTGACAAGCAAAATTAGTGGAATAAATATGCACAATACTGAGTATGGGATAAAACTACCAAATCCGATTGTAGATTCTGCTACATGGGCAACTGGAAAAAAACACATTAAAGTTCCTAGTATAAGTGCTATGAATAAATATACGGTTTGTATTCGCTGTATCATTGTATTTCTGATATTTAAATGTGAACGAAAAAAAATATGGATTTATTTTGTTAACGTAAATTTAAAAAAAAATCCGTGGGGCTTTGCCCCGCGGATTTTGTGCTTCTTTTTGCTAAAAATTATTCAGCAACAACAGCAGCAGAGTCAGCAACAACAGCAGCAGAATCAACAACTTGTTCTACAGGTGCAGCAACTTCTTCAACTACAGCTTCTTCAGCTTCTTCTTGAGCAGCCTCTTTGTTACAAGATGCAAATGCAACAGCAACGATGGCAGCAGCGAACAACACTAACTTTTTCATTTTTGTAATTTTAAAAATTAAACAATGATTGTTTTCTTATTTCGCAACAAAGGTATTCATTATTTCAGTGTGGTTATTACTCTAATGTGAATTTTATTTGTTATTTAATGTTAAAACAATGTTTTGTAGCATTGTTTTGATGTTAAATATTCAAATTTGTATATAGATAACGTTTGATACTGCGTTTGGGAGTCTTATCGAACTCATTTGGATATAAAATTATTTTAGAAATATTCTCGTAATTTGCCACCATATTATTAAGTTGCTTGCGATTCTCTTCCATAATAATATTTAAATCGGAATGTGAAATATTAGATGCATCGACTGCCTCATAATCAGGATATACTAAGCCAAATAATTTTCCGTCTTTTTCAATTACAAGGCTTTCCATAACAAATGGAAGGTTGTTTAATTTTTCTTCAATTTCTTCCGGATATATATTTTGACCGCTTGCACCTAATATCATGCTTTTGCATCTTCCTTTTATAAATAAGTTGCCTTCTTTGTCAATAGTACCCATATCTCCGGTTCGCATCCATCCATCTTCTTTGAAAATATTTTTTGTGGCTTCCACATTCTTATAATAACCACTCATAACGTTTTCGCCTCTAACGCATATTTCTCCGACGATGTTGTATGGATCTTCAGAATCAATCATAATCTCCATTATATCAAGAATTTTACTGGCCGAATATGGAATAAATTTGTCGTGTGGTGAGTAACATATAAGAGGAGCACATTCTGTCATACCATAACCTACAGTAAATTTAAAGCCTATTTTTCTTAAGAAGTCCTCAACTTCTTTATTAAGAGGTGCACCTCCAATAACAACTTCTCTGAATTCATTTCCAAATGCTTCATTAAGTTTTTTGTTGATTTGTTGGTATATCTTATCATCTAACAATGGAATACTTAATGCTAATCTCATGCTCATTTTGTTCAATGCAGGTTGAAGTTGTTTCCTGTATATTTTTTCCATTATAAGAGGAACAGTAAATATAACTTTAGGTTTAATTTCTTCAAAAGCCTTCATCAATACTTTAGGACTCGGAATCTTGTTTAGTAGATAAGTGTGTGAACCAACGCATGTCGCTGTTAAAAAGTCGAATGCCATACCATATGCGTGTGCCAGAGGTAAAAATGCAAGTACTTTATCTCCTTTTTCCAGTAGGTGTGTCCTTATTCCGAATGTGATATTGCCTGCAAGTGCGTTTCCGCTAATCATTACACCTTTACTAAAACCTGTGGTGCCGGATGTGTAGCTGATCATTGCCAATTCTGCATTATCGCGCTCTGCATATTTGACGTGTTCCTGTTTATAGCCCTGTGGATAGAGTTTATTGAAATTGTCTGTTAGTAAATTCATGATTTTTTGAATGTATTCTCCATCTTTTTGGTGAATGCATCTAAAATCGTTAAGTGAAAAAACGGCTATCAGTTTATCCATTTTTTCTTCTTCAAGTGTATCCCATACTTTATCGCTACAAAACAACATTGTAGATTCTGAGTGATTAACAATATGGTGTACGTCGTTTGGGTTGAAATCTTGCAATATTGGTACAATTACTGCGCCGTATGTTACAACAGCTACGTAGGTAATAGTCCAATTAGGCGTGTTCCTACCAATTAGAGCAATTTTATCGCCTTGCTCAACTTTTGCATTTTCAAATAATAAATGAAGTTTTGCAATTTGCGTTGCAGCTTCGCTGTATTTGAAAGTTTGATTCTTATAGTAGTTCGTGTAAATTGGATAATCCCAGTTTTCTTTAAAACTGTGTTCAAATAGTTTTATAAAATTTTGTTCTATCATTTTTGCACACTTTTGATTAATTTGTGCAAAAATAGAAACAATTTATCGATCTGACAAAAAAATATACTTATAGTTCTTGTTTTTATGTCTGATGATATAGTAAAAAAACTATTGATTATGAAAAAATAGGACGTTATTGCAGATGTATTGTTGTCATTTACAGCATATTGCAATAAAAATCAGGAAAGCGATGAGGCTACATTTTAAAAATTAACAATTCAATGCTTATTGATTAGAGAAATGTCTTAACCGATTAACAAAATGTGGGGTAGTGGTTGTGGCATTTTAATAATTGTTATTTAAAAACCCTTGTCTTTGTAAGATTTCCATTCTCGTCATAATATTTCCATTCGCCGTATTCAAATGTAAAGTCAGATTCAGGGTCTTTGTCAAAAAGCATAATTCCTTCTGATTTTTTATTACCATTCGGATAATAAGTTGTACAATAACAACGAAACGAGCAAAATCCTTGTGCATGGTGTTCTAATGGTGTTTTATACGTGTTTTTACGAAAATCTTTTTGTATCATCATCAGGTGTCCGTAATCTCCAAAATAGTACCAAGTTCCTGTTTCTTTATTATTGTTATATTCGCCTAAACAGGTCAATATCCCTTTCTTGGAAAATGCTTTAAAAATCCCCGACTTTAAACCATTATGATAGTAGGTTTCCGTTATCTGATACTTTAAATCCTCTTTCCAAAATCCTTCTTTCTGTCCCTTACTATTTGATTGATTAATTTTGTCAGCATAACCTTTTTGTGCTGATATAGAATAGCTTGTTAAAATCATTATAGATAAAAGGATATATTTAATAGCTGTTTTCATTGTTAGATTTAAATTAAAATTGTTATTTATTTGCCAAGTATGAACGGCATTACCATATAAAAACCATTTTTGTCATACGATTTGTCTTCTGGAATCCATTCGTATCCGTTAGGGGTACGATTACCGTCATTGTCTTCATTATATGTTGGTCCTCAAACTCTTCCGTCAGGGTCAATGAAGTTTACCGGATTCCCGATACAATGCACATACCCTCCAATACATGGATACTTATCCGCCAGCGGATCCACCCCTAAAAACAGCGCACTTTGCGGGGCTTAATAACGTGCTCCATAATAATAGTAACCCGTCTCTTGATCTAATTCTTTGCCGTTAAATAAATAGCGTTTCCTATAACTTCCGTTATGTTAAGTAATGATTAGTTTATATTGTTGATTATTAGTTGGTTATATTTTTAGTAAATTATTGTTTGTGAATTATGCTTAGGCAAATATAGGGAAATTTAGGTTTGGGAAGAGGAATAGCTCACCTGTGAATGCGACTATTCTTTCCCTGTCAAGTGGTTAATGCTTACTTACCAAATATTATCTGCCAAATATCTTCATACTTCCACTTCAACCCTAACTGACTTAAGATTTCTTTTTCAAACAAGCGTTTCGCCGCTTTGCTTTCCTTTTTAGACATCTCGTCTGAATTGACACATTTTAAATCATAGATTTTGCTCGTTTCGCCATAATCAACCAATAGCAAATGGGCTGGGTTGTTTGGTCTTTTATGCACGCAAACATGAAAAAGTCCACCTTGTTGGGTTCTAATAAAAAAATATTCAAACCATTCGTCTTCATGATCTACATTATACTGATTTCCATCCATATCATTTTCTATCACATTCATTTCAGGCTGGCGCTCTTTCATCGCTCGAATACGGGCTTTTAAAGTAAGGTCATCACACTGCATAATGTACACTTCGGCATAAGGGTAACTACCCGCCATGAAGATTTCACAAGATGTTAACAGCAACAGACTTATGAATAAACTAAGTGATAATAAATATATATATGTCTCATTGTTTAAATATTTGTAAAAAAACTGAAATCGCCTGCACTGTAGGCTGACTTTTAAACATCCAATTCTTTTAGCCAAATGTTTGCTGAGGCATCGCTGGGCATGCGCAAATCACCACGAGGTGATAATGCAATAGAACCTATTTTAGGGCCATCGGGAAGGCAGTTGCGTTTAAATTGCTGACTAAAGAAACGCTTATAGCAGACCTTAAGCCACTTTAAAATGGTAGCTTTGTCGTAAATAACATCGTCAGGAACTTCTTTTTCAGAAAAAGCTGTTTCAGCCAATGCCATTATTTTTGACGGAGAAAACCCAAAACGTAGTATGTAATAAATGAAGAAGTCATGCAATTCGTAAGGCCCAACAGCATCTTCAGTTTTTTGTACGATCTCGTCATTATCGCCCTTAGGCAGTAATTCCGGGCTAATAGGCGTATCAATGACATCAGCCAAGATAGCCTTTGTTTTAGCATCGTGCAGCGAAGCGTATGCATTTACCAAACTGCGAACCAATGTTTTAGGTACACCTACATTAACGCCATAATGAGAAATATGGTCACCATTGTATGTGCACCATCCAAGAGCAAGTTCACTTAAATCGCCGGTACCAATTACAATGCCGTTAATCTTGTTTGCCATATCCATCAATATCTGTGTACGTTCGCGAGCTTGCGTGTTTTCATAACAGATATCATGGACTGAAATATCGTGATTAATATCTTTAAAATGTTGGATACAAGCGTCTTCAATAGAAATAGTAGTTGACGTTATATTTAAAGAATCCATCAATTTTATAGCATTGCCCATGGTTCTTGATGTAGTTCCAAACCCTGGCATGGTTACACCCATTATATTCTTTCGATCATAACCAAGTTCGTCAAAAGCTTTTGTTGCTACAAGTAAGGCAAGTGTAGAATCAAGTCCTCCGGAGATTCCAATAATAACGTTGTTACAATTGATATGTTCTAACCTTTTCTTTAACCCTGCTACTTGAATATCCATAATTTCGGAGCATCTTTCATCTTTTTCCGGTCCGTTATTAGGAACAAAAGGTCTGCGCTCTATTGGATATATAATTTGGTCGGGTTTTAAATCAATATTCGATGATATGTATCTGACAGGCATATTATACGATGATTTTGCATCAGCATAACTACTCTGTTTCATACGGTCATATCGTAAACGCTCAATATCAATATCTGAACATATTAGATCTTGTTCACATATAAATCCGTTTTCCGATAAAATACGACCATTTTCTGCAATCATGCAATGACCGCTAAAAACTATATCGCTAGTTGATTCTCCATTGCCGGCATTACAATAAACATATCCGCAAATTGATCTTGCCGATTGTTGCCTAATTAAGCGTTGTCTGTATGCACGTTTTGAAACTAATTCGTTGCTGGCAGATAAATTAAATATAATGTCAGCACCTGCTAGACACAAAAATGAACTAGGAGGAATTGGGGACCATAAATCTTCACATATTTCAATACCGAATTTAAAATTGTCGTTTATATTGAAGATTAGGTCAGCTCCGACAGGAACATTTTGTCCACACAATGTAACAGAGTCAGAGCTCAGCATATTGGCAGGACAGAACCAACGTTTTTCGTAAAATTCGTTGTAGTTTGGCAATAAACTTTTGGGTACAATACCAATTATTTGTCCTTGGTTAATTACGATAGCACAATTGTATAAATTGTTATCAATAATTAGAGGACTGCCAATAATAATGCACATTTTTTTATGCGCAGTTGCTTGTATTATATGCGATATTGCGTCTTTACATGATTCAATCAAAGAGTTTTGAAAGAATAAATCTGCACAAGTATATCCGGAAACACACAATTCAGGAAATACGACTATATGAGAGCATTCATTATCTGCTTTGCAAACAGCTTCGCAAATAGCATCTGCATTGGCAATCGTATCAGCTACTACTGTTTTTGGAACAGCTGCACAAACTCGTATTAATTGATATGGTGTGTTTAGCATATCTTAGATTTTTGTAACAAGAAATTCTGTACGGCGATTTTCTTTGCGACCTTCTTCTGTTTTGTTTGATGCTACAGGATTATCATATCCATATCCCTTTGAAGTTAATCGTCCTTCTTCTATACCATTTTGAATTAAATAGTTTACTACTGATATAGCTCTAGAGTTAGATAAGTTTTTATTATATGCTTTAGAACCTATATTATCGGTGTGTCCTGATATTTCAACATGCATTGTCGGATTCTCTTTCAATAGTCTTATAACATTGTTCAACTCTATTATAGATTCGTTACTTAGGTCAGCTTTGGCAGTTTCAAAGAAAATATTTTTAAGTATTATATTTTTGCCTATAGCAATCTTTTTAAGAATAATGTCTTTGTCAATCTCTTGAAATTCTGATTGTTCAGGTAAATCAAAGTTTTCAGAATGGAATAAATATCCCGGATAACTAACAGAGATGCCATAATTCAAGCCTCCTGGAAGTATAACTTCATAATGTCCGGTACTATCGGCTTCAAAAGTTGCAATGATTTGTTGTAATTCATTATCAGCTAATTCGATTTTTGCTTTTAGAAGTAGGCTGTCATCTCCCATAACAACACCCTTCATCAAAGTTACTTTTGAACTATCAATATTAGCTTCTTGTTGAATATTGATTCCGGCTAACAATTTGTCTCCAATAGTGCCTGCGGGTGCATCAAAATTTTCTGCAAGTTGTTTTGGATATATGTATGTAACTGCATATATATCCATGCCGCCTTTACCACCATCTCGGTTTGATGATATGTATGCCTTTAAGTTTTTGTTCGTAGGTGTGTAAAACACATCATCATAAGGTGTGTTTATAGGAGTGCCAATATTTTCGGCTTGTCCCCATTTCCCATTGCTGAATGTTGTTTTGAATATATCATATCCACCAATTGAGTTGTGACCATTTGATGAAAAATATATGGTAGAGTCATTTACAAATACAGGAGCTGTTTCGTTATATTCGGTGTTTACCAGATTTCCTAAATTTTCTGGTTTTGTCCACTTCTTACCATTTTTATTTACGATAAAAATATCTTGTTCGCCAAAGTTCTTTTTACCTTCGCTAGAAAATACAATTTGCTCACAATTTGAGTTAAACCCAATTTTTCTGACGCGATTTTTCCAAAATTTAAGTTTGCCTGATTTCTTCCATTTACCATCCTTGTTTTTATAAATAAGGATAGCTGATTTATCTCCGTCATAAACATATTCTGTATTGCCATTGTCGGTTTGTGCAACAACGTCAACGTGAGAAAATCTTCTTTTTTTCGAGATATTCTCGTATGGAGAGTCAAATGTTCCATCAACGCTTTTGTTCGCAGACAAAGAGTACTCACGACGGCCTCCTGAAGTCAATAATGTTGCAGTAGTGTAACTTATTGTTTTACCAGTTGGACTGCAAATAGTATTGTATTCATCTGCCGAAGTGTTTATTACAGAAATGTTGTCAAGGAATAGGGAGTTTTGATTTTTTTCTAAACTTAATCCGGACTGACATTCTTGTATACGTTTGTCTGTTTGTTTAATTTTAGCAATTGCTTTTTTGTTCTGTTTGCCTTTGCTTAGAATGTCTTTGTGATTCTGATATGAAACTATAGCATTGTCATATTGATTGTATAATTGATATGCAGTTCCAAGTTTCCAATATATATCAGGAAATTGTTTGTGTGTTGAATCTATGTCAGCAACTGCTTCAAAGAAAGTAATAGCTTTCGTTTTAGAAAAACTAGTCAAATAACAATTACCTAATTTGTAGCATAAAGAAGCATCTACTGCATAAAGATTGTAAGCAGTTAAGTACTGACCACAGGCCTGATATTTTTTATCATCTTTAAGACGATAAAATTTATCACCTTGTTTTACCGCTGTTTTGTATGATTTTAGCGAATCCTTGCTAAGCGGAATATTAGTTTTGGCAGCGAATAAGAAATTACATGCCAAAATGCAAATTAGTATGATAGATATTTTTTTCATGGCTAAGTTATTCACATTGTTTAGTAAAATATTCAGATGCATTTTTCACTCCTAGTTTAGCTGCAATTTGTAAATCATTACATGAACCATTTTCGTCGCGTAGTAGTTCTTTAACTATAGCACGATTCAGATACGCATCACCATAGTTGGTGTTTATTTCTATTGCACTGTTGTAATCATCTATTGCTTTTTCTAATTTATTTTGTTTATAGTAAGCTGAGCCTCTGTTATTATATGCAGTTGCATAATTTCTATTTATACCTATTGCTTTGTCAAAATCAACAATTGCAGAATCGTACTGTGCAGTTAAGCTATATATGAGTCCGCGTGCATTAAATACTTCAGCACTTTGAGGATTTTCCTTTGCTAATTTATTAAGGAGTAATATGCTATTTAACGTGTCTGCTGAAATCTTCCAAGTTAAAGTTGCGATATTAAGTTTCGCTTGAAAATTTGATGAATCATTTATTACTATAATTTTATAATCGTTCATTGCAGCTTCAAGTTGCCCAATGTGTTGACGGCAATTTCCTCTTTCTAGTAGTGCAGAAGCATTACCCGGACTAATACTTAATATATTTGAGTATTCTTTTTCTGCTAATGTGTATTCGCGATTATATTGAAGTAAGGCAGCCTTATCTAATCGTGCGTTAATATTAGACGAATTTAATTCTATAGCTTTGTTTACATCAGTTAATGCTTGTTTAATATCATCCAGATAAAACATGATTTTACCTTTTAGTAGATAACATTCAGAAGCAGTTTCATTATCAGCTTGTCTAATAGCTACATTTAAATCATTTATAGCTTTGTTGTAGCGTTCGCTTTCAAAATATGCTATTGCTCTATTGTAATAAGCTTTTGTAAATGTAGTATCTTCTGCAATTGTAGCAGTAAATTTAATTATGGCATCATCATATTGTTTTTGACGAAGCAATTTAATGCCTTCATTGTAAATTGCTTCGGCCGGTGGTAATTGTAATGTACTTACCACAACTGCTTTTTTTGCTACACTTACTAAGCTTGCAGTGCAAATGCAGATTACCATTAGTAATAGTTTCTTTTTCATCTCGTTTTATTTTGTTTTAAGTGTTGTTCCCATTTCCATGCAGAAAGTAATGTTTCTTCCATACTCTTCTCTGCATGCCATCCCAGTTCATTATTAGCGAGTGATGCATCAGCCCACACTTTTTCAATATCACCTTCTCTACGACCTACTATCTTGTAGTTTAGCTTTACGCCTGTAGTTTTTTCAAATAATGATATAACTTCTAGTACCGAAGTCCCTTTACCTGTTCCAATGTTGAATGCTTCAATAGAACTTTTCCCTTTTTTATCAAGTAATCTTTTAACAGCCGCTACATGGGCTTTAGCTAAGTCTGTAACATTTATGTAGTCGCGTATACAAGAGCCATCAGACGTATTATAATCGTTTCCAAAAACTTGTAATTGTTTACGGATGCCTGCTGCAGTTTGTGTTACGTATGGAATTAAGTTTTGAGGTACACCTATTGGTAATTCGCCTATTTCAGAACTTTCGTGAGCTCCGATAGGATTAAAATATCTTAGCAGTATAGCGTTTATATGAGGATTTGCGTGCGCAGTGTCTGTAATAATTTCCTCGCATATTTGTTTTGTGTTTCCGTATGGAGAAAGAGCAGGCTTAATTTCTGCTGTTTCTGTTACAGGAAGAATGTCCGGTTGTCCGTATATTGTACAAGATGATGAAAATACTAGATTTTCAACATTGTGCTTAATCATTAATTCCATTATGTTTAGCATGGATTTAAGATTGTTTCGGTAGTACATTAGGGGTTTTATAACAGATTCACCAACAGCTTTACTGGCAGCAAAATGTATGATTGCAACTACATCTTTATGTTTGGTAAACAATAAATCCATGTCATCAATATCTTTGCAGTCTATTTGCTCAAAGATAGGTCTTTTACCTGTAATCTTTTCAATTCCGTCTAGTACTGAGATTGATGAATTAGATAAATTATCTATGATTATTGGTTCAAAACCTGCGTTTTGTAGTTCAACTACTGTATGCGAACCGATGTAACCGGTTCCACCTGTAACTAGAATTTTCATATTAACATTTATAGGTATTAATAGTGCAAATGTACATAAAATATCCTATCTTTGCACGATAATGTCTAGAATTTTAGCGATTGACTACGGAAAAAAGAGAGTGGGAATAGCTGTGTCTGATCCTTCTCAATTAATAGCAGGTGGTTTAACAACTATTGATGCGCAGCAGGTATTAACTTTCTTAGCGAAATATCTTACAACCGAAAATGTAGAATGTATAGTAGTTGGGTTGCCAAAGCAAATGAATAATATGCCATCGGAGTCGATGAAATATATTACACCATTTGTCAATTCGCTTAAAAACAAATTTCCTAATGTTCGCGTTGAGTTCTTCGACGAGCGTTTTACATCTGTTTTAGCACATAAAACAATGTTGATAGGTGGCTTGAAAAAGAAAGATAGACAAAACAAAGCTTTAGTAGATGAAATTAGTGCAACCATTATATTGCAAGATTATATGGAAAGCCAAAGAATGAAAATATGATATATCCAATTGTAATTTACGGAAATCCCGTACTTAAGAAGATCGCGCTTCCTGTTCCTAAAGATTATCCCAATCTTGAACAGTTGATTTCTGATATGTTTCAAACTCTTGAAAAAGCAGACGGAGTTGGCTTAGCTGCTCCACAGATAGGTTTGTCTCTACGTTTATTTGTAGTAGATTTGCATTTAATGGCTGATGAAATTCCTAGTTTAGCCACATTCAAGAAAGCATTCATTAATGCACGTATTACATCTTATAGTGATGATGATTCTATAAGAGAAGAAGGCTGTTTAAGTATTCCGGGAATATCAGAATCGGTTCGTCGTCCGAATAGTATTACTATTAATTATTACGATGAAAATTGGGATGAAAAGACAGAAACTTTTTCAGGTTATGTAGCAAGAGCTATTCAGCATGAGTATGATCACATTGATGGTCATGTATTTGTTGATAAAGTGTCTTTGATAAGACGACAGATGCTGTCTTCAAAATTGTCTGCAATAACAAAAGGTAAATTTAATTGCCGTTATAAATTTAAAATGTAGAGGTGTTAATTTGTCGGCAAATCTTTATTTTTGGAACATTATTTTCCCAAGTAAATCAAAAATTTGTTTATTTAAGTCATCATGTTCTCCGTTTTGAATAACGAAGTTGGCTTTGTTTATTTTGATCTCGTCAGACATCTGCGATTTTATTTTTGATAAAACATCTTTTTCTTCGCAATTATCTCTCTTAATGACTCGTTTTATTCGAGTTTCAAGAGGTGCTGTAATCACTATTATTTTGTCCATAAAGTTATCAAAACCACTTTCGAATAATATTGCAGATTCTAATAATACTATCGGACTCGATTTGTGTTCGGTAAGCCATAAATCGAATAATTTCTTTATGGCAGGATGTACTATATTATTTAATTTAGTGCGTAAATTATCATCAGAAAATACTTGTTGGGCGATGTGTTTTGAGTCTAAAACATCTTCGGTGTAGGCTGATGCTCCAAACAAATCTATTATTTGTGCTTTAATTAAAGGATCTGAATTAAGAAGTTTTTTGCTTTCCATGTCAGTGTAGAAAATAGGAAAACCTGCAATTTCTATTAAATGGCAAAAGTATGTTTTGCCGCTGCCAATTCCTCCGGTTACTCCTATTATCATATCGTTTAATCTTCAATAACTTCCATTACCCACTGAACTTCTTGTGGATTAACTCGGCAATTTGATACAAAACTTGGTTTATTGTCAATATTAACAAATTCTGTTTTTGAACTGCTTTCAATTAAATCTTCGTAGTCAATAGAAATAGTAAAGTCAGATGGCTTTACTTGCTTATATTTGCTTATGCCAACCAAATATGTCAATTTAACTTCGCTAGGGAGAACCCGTACGCGTATATTTTTAGGTATATTTATAACTTCTACCGGAATATTTATAGAAGCTTCCGTAGAAACTTCTACTGGAATCATTAAATTGACTTTTGAAGGATCTGCTTTAGTGTGTCTTGGTAAATCCAGACCTACAGACCTGTTTAATGTATCTTTAATGTCTTTTATTCGCAGTAAATTTGTGCTGATATATGTGGTTGTGTCTAAGCATTCTTGCGTACCATATAGAATGATAGAATCGGGATTTGCTTTGATACTATCGCTTAAGTTGTATTGCTTTGCAAATTGTATATCACAATGTATACGTATAGGCAGTTTTTTTGACGATAAAAAGACTCGTTCTATTGTTATTTCTGAAGGGAAATAATCTGTGATTACTGTTGTTTGAGCAAGTTGTTCTTTGATTTTTTTGTCAAAGACATTTGATGTTGATAAAACAGCACTTTGATTTTTTGAAAATCCAGGAATATCTTTAAAATCAATTACTAACGCAGAAAACTTGCTTTGTTTATATGAAAAGATTACAGTTCCTTTATCTTTCACCTTTACATCTATTGATGATGGTAAATCGGTTGATAAGGCTATCTCTTTTGGGATATTTCTGTACTCGAGCGGAAAAGTAAGACGTGTTTCGTAGTTTTTATTCAGTGAAATTATAAACCAAAATACGTATGACATGATTAAAAAAAATAAAAAGATAAATACATTTTTAGAAAACAAAAATGTATTTATCTTTTTTATAAAGTTAGACAAATCTCGTATTTGCTCTTTTTGGCTCATTATTTAGCAGCTGCTGTTGCCGAGTCGGCTGCAGTTGCAAATACTGAACCTTTGTCTACTGTAATGCGGACATTATCGGCTATTTCTAAAATAATAGTGTTATCTTTTACTTCTTTAATTTTTCCGTAAATACCTCCGGTGGTAATTACTTTATCGCCTAATGATATACTGTCACGAAATTTTTTAATTTCCTTTTGTTTTTTCATTTGTGGACGAATCATAAAGAAATAGAACACAACGAAAATCAAGACCAACATAATTATTGATCCATATTGTCCCATGCCTCCTTCTGTAGCGGCAGGTGCTTGTAATAAAACGGTTAAATTCATATTGATATATTTAAAAATTATTTATAATCATTTTTTACTAGTGCTCCAACTTTTAATAGTTTGTTTTCCTTTCTTAGTTTGTTTGTTATTGAATCCAAAACACCATTAATAAACGTGCAACTTTTTTCTGTACTATAGAATTTACTAATCTCGATATACTCGTTCAATGTAACATTAACCGGAATTGTTGGGAAATGTGTTAACTCTGCAATTGCGGCTTGCATGATTGCAATATCCATAGCAGCTATGCGTTCAACTTCCCAGTTCTTCGCCGTGTCTTCAATCCATTTCATGTACTCATCTTTATTCTCTATTGCAAATTTGTATAGTTGTATAGCAAATTCTTTGTCGCTTTCATCCCTATACATAGGTAATAAAGACTGATTTTCTTCATTTTCAACGCAAAAATGTTTTACAGTTTTGTCGATGAAACTAAATACGGTTTCGGAGTCGTCGTTCCAGTATAAATTAATTTCTTCAATTTGTGCGTCAAGTGCCTTGTCAGGCATCAATATTTTTTTGTAAATGCGTCTCCAGAATACCTTGTCGTTCTCATAATCACTACTTGGTGCAGCCATATACTCTTTATATATATCACTTCTACAAATAAGTTCATACAAGTTTTTAATCAAGTCATTGTTTTCTTCCCAAGATATACCATGATCACTTACATATTTTGCAAGCTCTTTGTTTTTTGCTAATTGCTTTGCAAACTTGTTGTTAATAAAACGCCTATTAGGATTACTCTCTTCAGGTGTCGGGCGCATTTTATTCAAACCGATTTCAATACGTTTAACAGCGTAGCTTGTGATATCTACTGCTAATTGCAACAACCAGTGATACAGCTCGTATGTTTTATCCAAACTAGTCTGTAGCTCATTTTCTGCGGAAACTTGCGACGAATTCGGATTGTTCAAATTCGCGTACAACAACTGAACAGTTTTTACCCGTATTAAAACTCTATTAATCATCGTTATGATATTTCTTTATTTGGGAACTATACTTTCTATATGGCTTTATAAATCGGACATATCTTGTTGATATGCGTTGCAAAGTTACAACAAATAATTGATAAAATAGTCCTAGGCAAAATAATTGTGTTTTTATTTTGCCGTTTGAGAAAAAAGAATGATTTTTGTACGTAAAAAAAAATTAAACATAGGATTGATGATTAATTTGTTTAACAGACAACCGAAAGAAGAACCAAAGGTTCAACGGGAAGAGAGAGAAGATAAGGAAATAGTATTTTCTAAAACGGTTAAAGCAGGAAAGCGTGTTTACTATTTAGATGTAAAAAAGGATCGTCGTGATGATTTGTTTTTGTCAATCACAGAGAGTAAACGTAAGGCTGTTACAGAAGATGGTCAATTTGTATTTGAAAAGCACAAAATATTTTTGTACAAAGAAGATTTTGATAAATTTGAGGATGCAATGACAGAGGCATTGAATTTTATGCGTAAGGCTATGCCTGCTTCTTATAAAACTTTTGAAAATGAGCAACATAACGAAAGTATTGAATCTAAAGGTGATACTGAATAGATGTATCACTTTGAAAGAATAAAAAACGGGAATTCTCAATGAGAGTTCCCGTTTTTTATTTTGCATTTTAAAATCAAGCCGGATGGATAGCACCAGTTGGGCAAGCCTCTGCACATGTTCCACAGTCTGTACAGATATCAGGATTGATTGAATAAATGTCTCCTTCGGAAATTGCTTCCACGGGACATTCGCTGATGCAAGTACCGCAAGCTATGCAGTCTTCTGAAATTACATGGGCCATTTTTCTATATTTTTAAATTATTGTCCCGCAAAGGTACATATATTTTGTCGGCTTGCAAGATTTTTTTGTATAATTAGTAAAAAGCATGACTTGTTACATGTAATAATTATATATCTTTACGCATCGAAAAAATAGATAATAGTTCAATTTGTTTTAATTCAAATATAGATATTGTAATGGCAAAAGTAGATGTTTTATTAGGCCTCCAATGGGGAGATGAAGGTAAGGGTAAAGTAATTGACGTATTAACACCCGATTATGATGTAGTAACTCGTTTTCAAGGTGGTCCTAATGCAGGACATACATTAGAGTTTAATGGAGAAAAGTATGTATTACGTTCAATTCCTTCAGGTATTTTTCAAGGAGACAAGATTAATATTATAGGAAATGGCGTTGTTTTGGATCCTGCTTTGTTTAAGGCAGAGGCAGAGAACTTGGCGGCCTCAGGACATGATTTGACAAAACGTCTATATATTTCAAAGAAAGCGCATCTTATTATGCCTACACATCGTATGTTGGATGCTGCAGGCGAAGCTGCAAAGGGTGCTTCTAAGGTTGGAACAACAGGAAAAGGAATCGGACCTACATATACTGATAAAGTAAGCAGAAATGGTTTAAGAGTAGGTGATATTATTAATAATTTCGCTGAAAAATATGCTGCAGCAAAAGCAAGACATGAGCAAATGTTGCAATCAATGGGTTTTGAATATGACATCACGGCAGCTGAAAAAGAATGGTTTGAAGGTATTGAATATATCAAAAAATTCAATTTGATTGATAGCGAGCATGTTGTAAATGGCCTTATTGAAGACGATAAAGCTATTTTATGTGAAGGCGCGCAAGGAACTATGCTAGATGTTGATTTCGGTTCATACCCATTTGTAACATCTTCAAATACAATTTGTGCAGGTGCATGTAGCGGTTTGGGTGTAGCTCCGAATAAGATTGGCGACGTATATGGAATTTTTAAAGCATATTGTACACGTGTAGGTAGCGGCCCATTTCCAACAGAATTGTTTGACGAAACAGGTGATATAATTTGTGAAAAAGGTCACGAGTTTGGATCTGTTACAGGACGAAAAAGACGTTGCGGTTGGATTGATTTAGTTGCTCTTAAGTATGCTATTATGCTTAATGGGGTTACTAAATTGATTATGATGAAGGGTGATGTCTTGGATTCGTTTGAAACAATAAAGGCATGCGTGGCATATAAAATTGATGGAGAAGAATTAGATTATTTCCCATACGAAATTTGTGATAAAAAAATTGAACCTGTATATAAGGAAATTAAAGGTTGGAAAACCGATATGACCAAGATGCATAAAGAAAGCGAATTTCCAAAGGAATATAACGATTATTTAGACTTCCTAGAAGATGAACTTAATGTTCCGATTCGTATTGTTTCTGTAGGTCCGGATAGAGATCAAACTATTGTGCGCTATTTGGCAGAATAATTGGCATAGTATTTGCAGTTAGTACTATATAATACTAAACTACTATTAATATGATTTTCGGATTCTTTTTGTTTTTAATGATATTGAGCTACATTGTTCAGTATCGCTTGAAATCTAAGTTTAAAAAATATTCGCAGATGCCTATTGCACAAGGTGTGACAGGCAAGGATATTGCAGAACGCATGTTGCAGTCTAATAATATTAAGGATGTAAAGGTTGTTTCTACCTCAGGTAGCCTGACAGACCATTATAATCCTGCAAATAAAACCATAAATTTGAGCGAAGATGTTTATGGTACGTCTAGTGTTGCTGCAGCGGCAGTTGCTGCTCATGAATGTGGTCATGCTGTTCAACATGCTGAATCATATACTTGGCTCAAGATGAGATCAGCAATGGTACCTGTAATTAGTTTTGCATCACGCTGGGTGCAATGGATTTTATTAGCCGGTATATTGTTGATTGAGATATTCCCATATCTATTAGAAGTAGGAGTAGTCTTATTTGCAATTACAACATTATTTAGTTTTATAACCTTGCCTGTTGAGATTAATGCTAGTAAGAAAGCTTTGGCTTGGTTGTCAACATCAGGTTTAACGACTGCTGCAAATGACGAAGCTGCAAGGGATGCACTTAAATCTGCTGCATATACGTATGTGGTAGCAGCACTTGGCTCTTTAGCTACATTACTATATTACGTAATGATCTTGCTTGGCCGCAGAGATTAAGTGTTATTCAAACTTACTTATTCTGCGTAGGCGTTCTTCGTCGATAATTTTAATTTTACGACTTTCTACTGCTATCAGTTTCTCTGTTGCAAATAACGACAGAGTTCTGATGGCATTTGATGTTGTCATGTTCGATAGATTAGCCAAATCCTCGCGAGATAATTTAAGCGACAATGTTTGACCATCTTCTTCTGTCCCATAATGTTCCTTAATGTGTATCAAGGATTCTGCTAAACGTCCTCTAATGTGCTTTTGTGTAAGTACAACCGAACGGGCATCTGAGATGCCTAAATCAATAGACAAAAACTGTATGAACGAAAATGCTAAATCTGCATTGTTTTTAATGAGATTGAGTATTACAGATTCCGGAATTTCGTAAATTACGCATGCTTCAAAAGCAGCAGCTGTAGTAACGTATTTCTCTCCGGCAAACAATGCTCTATACCCAAAGAATTCTTCAGGTTTAATTATTCTAACAATCTGGCTACGTCCGCCATTACCTTCCTTGTAGATTTTTACCTTACCACTAATAACGCATAGTAAACTATTTGGTTGCTCATTTTCAGAATATATTACAGCGTTCTTTTTAAAGGTAGTAATTTGAAAATTACGTGCTAAATAGATCTGTTGTTCGCTATTTAGAACATTCCACAAGTTTGAAGTCTCAATAATGTTTTTGGGACTTAATGACTGATGCTTTGCCATTGTAATGTTATATAACTATGTTGCTTGGCACAAATTTAGTACATTTTTCTATATTAACATCTTTTTTACTGTTTTTTTTGGAAAATCATTATCTTTGTAAACAGTTATGATGTTTTTATAATCAAGAATATTTTGTATATATCAAAATACTTATACCTGTAATACTAATATATTTATATTATTATGGCACAAATTCAACTTGACGAACTTGACGAAAAAATTCTTCAATTGGTGTCTCAAAATGCGAGAACACCTTTTTTGGAAGTGGCACGTGAATGTAATGTATCAGGCGCTGCTATTCATCAGCGTATTCAAAAGCTTACAAGTCAAGGGGTTATTAAGGGTTCTGAATTTATTATAGACCCAGTTAAGGTGGGTTACCATACATGTGCATATATGGGACTTTTTTTGAAAGATTCAAACGCATTTGAAGGTGTGGTTTCTGCTTTGAAGAAAATACCTGAGATTGTAGAATGTCATTATACAACAGGTAAATATGCTATGTATCTAAAAATATATGCTAAAGACAATGCACACTTCTTGAACATTATCCACGATAAGATTCAGGTAATAGAAGGAATCGCAAGTACAGAAACTTTAATTTCTTTGGGAGAAGCCTTTAGACGTCAAATTACTGTAGAACGTGATAAGGAATAATTTATCACATTCTAAAATATTCGTCTAGTAGTTTGTGTGCGGCAATAAATGAACTTACTTCATCATTCATTACTTGTTGTTCCAGTTGACCTAACTTATCCGCAATTATTGGGTTACTATAGAAATTACTTTTAAGTTTTTCGTCAATTGTTTCATACATCCAGTATTTTGTTTGATAGTGGCGTTTGTGTGCAAAATATCCGTTCCCTTCAGTAAATTTGGTATATTCTTCTATCATGTTCCAAATCTCTACAATACCTGTTTTGTGAGAGGCTGAGCATGTTAAAACTTGGGGTTTCCATCCTGACTCGTGAGCAGGAAACAAATGGAGTGCATTTATAAATTGTGCTTGAGCCAATTTTGCGCGTTCTATATTATTCCCTTCAGCTTTATTAATAATAATGCCGTCTGCCATTTCCATTATACCACGTTTAATACCTTGTAATTCATCACCGGCACCCGTAATTTGTAGGAGCAAGAAAAAATCAACCATAGAGTGAACAGCTGTTTCTGATTGACCAACGCCTACAGTTTCTACGAAAACTTTGTTAAATCCGGCAGCCTCGCATAATACGATGGTTTCACGAGTTTTGCGTGCAACTCCTCCTAACGAGCCTGCAGATGGAGAAGGACGAATAAAAGCTTTATTGCTTGCCGATAATTCTTCCATACGTGTTTTATCTCCTAGAATACTACCTTTTGATCGTTCACTACTAGGATCAATTGCAAGTACAGCTAATTTATAGCCTTTATTAACTAATAGCAAACCAAGAGCCTCAATAAATGTACTTTTGCCTGCACCAGGAACGCCTGTAATTCCTATTCGAGTTGAATTCCCGGATAATGGTAAACATTTTTCTATAACTTCTTGAGCTAATTTATAATGGTCAGGATTAGAACTTTCAATAAGTGTAACAGCTTGTCCTAATAAAGAAATATTACCTTTGGTTATTCCATCAACATATTCGGCTGCTGTATATAGTTTACGCTTCGCTTTTTTTGCTAAATTCGGATTAACTGATGGTGGTTGGCTAATACCCTTATTAACTGATAAACCTGCATATTTTGAATCGTTTTCTATGTGTTCCATAGCTTTACAATTATTGATTGTCTCGTTTTTTCTTATTGCTTTTTTTTGTTGATTTTTTGTCTTTCTTTTTTGCCGGTGGTATGGCAGAATAATCTTCATTTTTGTATGTTGGTATTGCGATTCTATCACCAGTTATACTTAATTTTATGGCGGAAGTATCTCCGTAGACGTATATACTTTTGTTGAATTTCCCTATAGTTTCTGAAACATCTAATAAAATGTCTATAGTGCCGCTAATATCCGGTTGTACCGGCTCTTTTGAATATTTGACAATAACATTACAAGAAGATTCTACTCGCTTTATTAATGCAGAGTCTTGACCGGTATTGCAAAAAACAAAACTATATGTAAGTAGTGTATCTGTTTCTGTTAAATTTTCGAATGAATACTCTTTGTTATCAAATGTGAGTGATATTTGCGCAAATCCACTTATTGTAGACAGTAAAATTAGTACGTTTGTAAAATATATTATTCTTTTCATGAAGATTTGATTTGAATTGGTAAAGATACCATAAAAAACAAATGCGGCAAAATGAAAATTTTGCCGCATTAAGTTCGTGTTTGTTATTGCTGCTTATTGTTCAGCTTTTGGTTTTGGAATAACTTCACCTTTAATATTTAAAATAGCAACTTGAGCTGTTTCGTTACCAGCTTCTGTGAATTTTACAGTAATACTCTTTGTGAAATTACCTGGACGTCCTGCAGGATTGTATGTTACATTAAGGAATCCTTTCTTCTTAGGAGCAACCGGCTCTTTTGTCCATTCCGGAGTTGTGCATCCGCAAGAAGCGGTTACGTTGGTTAATGTAATAGGCTTTTTGCTTGTATTTGTAAATTCAAAGGTGGTTGTTACTTTTCCACCTTCTTCTTTGATTTGTCCAAAATCGTGAACTTTTTCTTTAAACTTTAAAGTTTCAGTTGCATCTTGGGCAAATAAACTACTGGTAGCTGCCAATAATAAACTAATGAATAAAAGTTTTGTTTTCATATTATTATGTTTTAAAAAATAATTACTATTTGAAGACACAAAGATATACCAAAAGTAAACTCGTTATCTTCTTATTTAAGTTTTTTAAACACTACTCCCATTCTATGGTTGCAGGTGGCTTTGAAGATATGTCATAAGTTACCCTGTTAACACCCCTCACTTTATTGATAATATCATTAGATACCTTTGCTAAAAAATCATACGGAAGGTGAGCCCAATCTGCTGTCATTGCGTCTATTGATGTAACGGCTCTTAGTGCTACTGCATTTTCGTATGTACGTTCATCGCCCATAACTCCTACAGATTGTACAGGAAGTAGAATTACTCCGGCTTGCCATACACTATCGTATAAATCCCATTCGTGCAGTGCTCTTATAAAAATATCATCCGCATCCTGTAAAATTCTTACTTTTTCTTCTGTAATATCTCCAAGAATTCTTACTCCTAAACCAGGTCCAGGGAATGGTTGACGTTTAATTAAGTGTTGTGGCATACCTAATTGAGTCCCAACTTTACGAACTTCATCTTTAAATAGTAGTCTTAAAGGCTCGCATAATTTTAGATTCATTTTCTCGGGAAGTCCGCCAACATTGTGATGAGACTTAATAGTCGTTCCTGTTATTGATAGTGATTCAATGCAATCTGGATATATAGTGCCTTGTGCCAACCACTTTACATTTTGTATTTTTCTTGCTTCTTCATCAAATACGTCGATGAAACCTTTACCTATTATTTTACGCTTTTTCTCAGGATCTTTTATTCCTGATAGTTCACTGTAGAAACGATTTTTGGCATTTACACCTATTACATTAAGACCTAAGATTTCGTAATCGCGCAATACATTTTCAAATTCGTTTTTGCGCAACAAACCATGGTCTACGAAGATACAAGTTAGGTTTTTTCCGATAGCTTTATTAAGTAAAACGGCTGATACTGAACTATCAACACCTCCTGACAGTCCAAGAACTACCTTATCATCACCTAATTGATTCTTTAAATTTTCAACAGTTGTTTCGATGAATGAGGCTGCTGACCAATCTTTTTTGCATCCACAGATGTTCAAGAAGTTGTCTAGTAAATGTGTTCCGTCTGCTGAATGGAATACTTCAGGATGAAATTGAACTCCGTATGTATTTTCTTCGCTAACTTTATAAGCAGCTATTTTTACATCAGAAGTGCTTGCTATTATTTCGAAATTATCGGGTATCCTTGTTATTGTATCTCCATGAGACATCCATACTTGTGAACCAACTGAAATACCTTTAAGCAATTCTTTTTCATTATTACACATAGTAAAGTTTGCACGGCCATATTCACGACTACCTGCCGGTTCTACAGATCCACCTGATTGTTCTGCAATTAATTGTGCGCCATAGCATATTCCTAAAACAGGTAATTTGCCTATAAATTGGCTCAGGTCCGTTTTAAAGGCTGCTTTATCGTAAACCGAAAATGGACTGCCGGACAAGATTACACCTTTTATTGTGCCGTCATTTTGTGGGTACTTATTGTATGGTAGTATCTCGCAATATGTGTTTAGTTCGCGAACGCGGCGTGCAATGAGTTGAGTTGTTTGAGACCCGAAATCTAAAATAATAATCTTTTCCGGCATATATGAGTTTTGTTTGAGTGTTTAATTAAAGCACAAAAATAGCCAAAATATATTTGTTATTCATGTTTACTTATAGGTTTTTTTAGTAATCATGATTCTGATTTTGATAAAAATCAAAATTAAAACTTAAAAATAGTAAATTTGTACATTTGTACTATTGTTGTACCGAAAATATACAATAACTTTGATTCGAGATTTAAAAACAAGTAAAAAACAAACATATTTTCAGTACCATTCTCGTGGTGCTTCTCTCATGTCGTGTAGGGGTGCCGGCATGGGAGATTTTTTTTTGTGTATAACTGAAACTTTATGTACCTTTGGCATAACAAAAAACGAAATTTGTGTACGAATGGAAAATTCTTCGTTAAAAATCGGTTTGTTTAATGAGTGCTTTCCTCCTATTCAAGATGGAGTGGCACAAGTTGTTGAAAATTATGCACGATTACTCCAAGTGAGAGGAAATGATGTAACTGTGGCAACTGCAAAAGTACCATTTTTTGATTATTCACAACCATATCACGTTCGTAATTTTTTATCAATTCCTGTTTTGGTTCGTATGCCATATCGTCTTGGGCTACCTGTTTGGATGGCTCCATTTCAGCCCATTATGAAATATAAGGCAGATATATATCATGGGCATTCACCCTTTACAGCCGGTCGTATTGCATTGAAACTTTCAAAAAAATATAACGCTCCGTTCGTCATGACATTTCATTCGAAATTTAGAGATGATTTTCGTAGAAGTGTACCTTCTGATACTGTGGTTGATTTAATGATAAAGCGAATAATGAGTTTGTACGAATACGCTGATGAAGTTTGGATTCCACAACCGGCAGTACTTGATGTGATGCGCGAATATGGTTATAAAGGCAAGGTTGAGGTTGTACCTAATGCTATAGATTATGATTTAAGTGGTATAGATATATCGTTATTAAAACAAACATCGAGAAAGTCTTTAGGAATTAAATCTGATGAATTTTGTTTGCTTTTTGTAGGACAAATTATTTGGGAAAAGAATATTGCATATATTTTGGATGCTGTTAATTTGTTGAGAGATCTTCCAATAAAAATGTTTTTCGTTGGCAAAGGTTACGCAGAGTCCGAATTGAAAGAAAAAATAAATCGCTATGGTTTAAATGATAAGGTTGTCATGACAGGACAATTGCAAGATCGAACGGCATTGCAGGTATATTATGCTGCAGCTGACATTTTTCTCTTTCCGTCGTTATATGATAATTCACCTTTAGTTTTACGCGAAGCCGCTGCACATAATACGCCAGCTGTTTTATTTGAAAATACAACAAGCGCAGAAGTAATAAACAATGGTGTAAACGGCTTTTTGTCGAAACAAGGTGATGCTGCAGTTTATGCTGATTATGTAAAAAAAATATTGTTGGATAAGAAACGTTTGGATACTGTGGGACTGAAAGCATCACAAACACTCGGATTACGTTGGGAACAATTAATGCCGGAGGTTGAAGATAGGTATCGTCATTTAATATCAAGAAAACAAAATGGCTAATCAAACTACAGAAGCATCAGTTTCAAAACGATTGAAACCATCACATATTATTCTGCCAATTCTGTTCGGATTTGTTGGAATAGTGTGGATGTTTTGTTCTGAGTTTAGTGAAATAAAGGAGGCAGAAATACCATTTGAAAAATATTTAAATGGATACACTATATTGTTTCTATTCTTGGCTTTATTGGCAGTCGTTATTCGTGATTTAGCAGGAATGGGACGTTTGTACCTTTTATCAGAGAAACAATTGTCATTACATTCTTTGTTTAGAATAAGAATGTTGTATGAGTTTACTTCTGCTATAACCCCATCGGCTGCAGGAGGTTCTACTTTGGAAATGTTGTTCATACATAAAGAGGGAGTAAAATTTGGGAAAAGTACCGCCATTACAATTATCTCATTATTCTTTGATGAATTGTTTTTTGTAGTAGGATTCCCTATCTTGTTGTTAATATTACCCATTGATTTGTTGTTCGCGGTAAAAGGCAGTTTTTCTGCAGCAATATTGTCTGTTTTTGCATTAGCATATCTATTTAAAGTAGTGTGGTTGGTAACTTTATTTATTGGTATTTTTATCAAACCGACTACTATTTCTTGGATAATTCAGAAGGTTTTTTCTTTAAATATTCTTAAAAGATGGAGAATAAAAGCATATAGAACTGCAATTGATGTAAAAGAATGCTCGCGTAATATGAGACATAAATCAATTGGCTTTTGGTTGAAAAATCTAGGCTATAGTGTTTTGATGTGGGTGTCACGTTTTACAGTCGTAAACTTTTTGATAATGGCATTTTATCAATCAACCGAAACTTTGATGAGTTTTACCACGCAAGTTTTAATTTTAGGTCGTCAGTTGGTTTTGATGGTTGTAATGCTAATCGCTCCAACTCCGGGTGCTAGTGGATTTATAGAGGTGCTGTTTAATTCTTATTTAGGTGAGTTCATTCCAAAGGGTATTGTTTTATTGCTTATCACAGCAATATGGCGTTTATTAACTTACTATAATTATTTACTTATTGGTGCTGTTTTAGCTCCTAGGTGGGTGAGTAGAAATTACTCCAAAAAGAAGAGCTTGAATAAATAAATCTTAGAAGGTAAAGTTTAGAGATATTCTTACACCGTTTGCCCAGATATTTGGATTCTGTAAGTAGTTTATTCGTCTTACGTAATCTACTCGCAATATTCTGAATATATTGTCAATACCTACGCTAAACTCCATATATGGTTCCATTGTAAGTGTTCCGGTATTTTCCGGGAAAGCTAACAATGACGAGTTATATATAGGGTTGTTTTTATTTGATAAATGTCCCCAATAACACTTAAATCCGAACACTTCGCGTAACTGCAGTTTTTTTATTCCTGGTATTAGGTTGAATAGTAAACCATTAGTGCTAATGCCAAGGTCGAGTGACAAATATTGATCTGCAACAAATTCAAGAGGATTAACTTGACTAAATGACTCTTGCATTATTGTAAATGATGTATTTGAGTTCGGACAAAATAGGTCAGGATATGCTACACCACCTGTCCATATTTTACCTCCTTTAAATGTTAAGTCTATACGACCGAATGCCGATAAGAAGAAACGTTGAAGATATTTGAATTCTGTTGCTTGATAGCCATATTGCGAACCAAGTACATTCTGAAAACTAGCTCTGTGAGTTAATTCAAATACAGGATAAGGATTTTTTAGATTAAAACGATAAATTCTACCTTGTACAAATTTCTCACGTGGGGCATATCGTAGTTTTATGCCTATTTCGTTGTGATATAAGTAAGGTAGTTCTTTATATTTAGGTGTTTCAAAGTCCTGCGAAATACGCTGTTTAAAATCGATACTTCCGGTTCCTTCACGTTGCTCATATAATATCCAAGGATTAATTGAGAATCCACTTAAGTCTTCATATGTATACTGCAATTTAGCTTGCTTATAGTACATCATATTGGTAACTTGCATTCGCTTTATAGAATAGAATAAGTTATCAGATAATGTTGCTGCAGGAGATTCTCCCAATGTACGTATATCTGAGGTGGCTGAAATTGTAATTGAGTTAACAGGGAACTCTCTGGCGTGATAACTTTTATCAATAAATGAATACTCTAATGTACCATCATATTTTATTCTGTTATCGCCAAATCCGAAAGCCAAATAACCACTCGTAAACAGGCGTGGCATTAGGTTTGTTGTTGACTCGCCTCCAATACGAAGTCTAAAACCTTCAATAGAATTTGAACTGAACATTGCATATACAGGACCTATATCAAACGCGCTTGGTTTGCCTGTACGTAAATAACCTTTTATTAATATTTCAGCACCGAACATAACAACGCGTACAACAGGATTCTTTTTGAGCTTATCTAACAAAACAGTCATTTTACTCTCGTTTATATTGAGAGTGTCTGTTCTACGTGTATTCCAAAATGTACTATCTTTTTTTACTGCATCTTTAAGAGTAAGTTCATTACCAGAAAAGCTGCGCATTATTGAATCATTAGGCTCATTGAATGTGTAGTCGGAAAAATTTCGCGTACGCTGTGAGTAGAATCCATTAGTGCCTTTTACTATATAAAATTCAGCAGTAAGTTGGTCGTCAATTAATTCCATTGTACCTTGCTCATTCTTTTGGAAATGTTGTTCAATATGTAAACCATCAATATAATTGATGTTTGTACTGGGTGGAATGTCTATACTTACGCGTTTTACTGCTAATGTAGAATCGTCTACTGATACAAATCCCATAAATCCGAAATTAGCAGAATTAAATGGGGCAAATCCTAAATTGATGCATTTTGTACCATCAATGTTTACTGTATCCTTGATGAAAAATTTATAAAAATCAGGAGCTATAGGTGATAGGGGCCCAACAAATGGCTTAAATGCGATTAAGATATTGCTATTATAGATATCTACATCTTTGAATAGCTCATCCATGTAGGTTGTAAGCCATCCTTCGGCAAATACGTCATCATCAATACCTTTCTCTTGTTTTCCTGTAATAATTTGTTTCTTGGTTTTAGGTGTCTTACGATAGTATTGGTCCATGGTCTTTTCTTTTAGTGAAAGAAGTAGAATTTTCTTTCCGCTAACTATGGACGTATCTGAGTTCTTTACAACATCTCCAATGCCTAGTGCGTTTGTACTTTTACTGGAAAGGTCAGTTACTCCTAATACTGTTTTCTCGTATGTCTTACGAGAGTAGTATGCAGCATTTTCTATACGGTTCTCGTTCTTTTCAGCAATAATTCTTCGAATTAAGTCTACTGCAGGATTATTTTTTTTTGAATAGGAGTTTTTTGCGGTAATCTCAACTTCAGCTAGTTTAAAATCAGTAGGCACCAATTTAATCTGTATTGATTTTCCTGTGTATCTTTTAAGGGATATAGTTTTATTTTGGTATCCTAAAAATGAAAAAATTAATTGATTTTCCGGTTCCCCCTGTATTGAAAATGCGCCATCAATGTCTGTTTCGTCTCCATATAGGGTGTTGGCAATTCGTATGGAGATAAATGGAAGAGGCTCACCCGTTATGGAATCAGTTACAATGCCTTTGTAAGTAGCTGCATAACAAAAGCTGATGTTGTTACAAAGCGCGCATAATAGTAGGAATAAACAAATCCTTTTCAAAATAGGATGATTGGTTGCCATTTGTTTTAAGGCGCAAAGGTAATAATATTTGCTTAAATCATAATATTTTAGATTGCTAAAAGTCTTGAATTGTTTACCTTTGTATCACTTTTGTTTTTATTAGTATATTATGGCAAGAATAGTAATGCTTATATTTTTAGTAATATTAGTCGTTTAATAATTAAACAAAATAATGATTTGTCGTGAAATATTAGATTTTTAAAATTGTATACTGGTAGTATTGAGTATAAAATTTATGTAAAAGTAAAATGATGTCAGATGAGTATTTTCCAATAGTAGACGAAAGTGGACTTGTAATTGGCATGGAAACGCGTAAATATTGCCACGGTGGAAGTTTTTTGCTTCACCCGGTAGTTCATCTTCATATTTTTGATAGCAAAGGCAGATTGTATTTGCAAAAACGAGCGCAGACAAAAGATATTCAACCTGGCAAATGGGATACGTCTGTAGGAGGTCATATTGATTATGGTGAAACTGTTAATGAGGCTTTGATTAGAGAAGTGCGAGAAGAATTAAGTATTGTTGATTTTGATGCTCAAAAAATATTCTCTTATACTTTTCGTTCAACTAGAGAATATGAATTAGTTAATAGCTTTTACACCATTTATGAAGGATTGATTAAACCGGATTCGACTGAAATATGTGAAGGTAGATTTTGGACAATAGAAGAAATTGAATCAAAATTAGGTATGTCTGTTTTTACACCAAACTTCGAGTTTGAGTTTGCTAAAATCAAGTCTAATGGACTAATTAATTTATTAACAAATAAAAACGATTAATTTATGAGATGGTTATTTTTAATTGCTTTTAGTGCGATATTTTGTTTATCAGTAAATGCTCAGGAAATGAGTTTGGATGAGTATGCGCAAAATACTAATAAGAAAAAAGAAGATATTCGAATATTTTTTAATGATAAGGATTTTGATGCAAAAACTATGGCATCGCAAGAATCAATGCGTTTAAAAAAGAGTTTGATGTTGACAGATGAACAATCAGAGAAAATTTATAAGTATCTACAGAAAGAATTTCAAAGATTTGAAGATAGAAAGCCAAAAGGAGGATATAGCGGCGGTATGGGTGGACCCGGTATGGCATCTCCAGGAGGACTTAGTGATAATATGGGAATGCCACCATCAAATGGGGGAAGACCTTCAATTTCAGGAGGAGATGATCCAAAATCTAAGCAAAAAACCTCAGAGACAGAAATAGGAAGATTAAAAGAGAAATGTGCTAAGCAATATAAGAAAATATTTACTCCCGAACAGTATTCCAAATGGGAAGATATAGAAAAGAACAAATGATGTAATGGCAATAGAAAAGACTCTCACTAAGCAATGAGAGTCTTTTTTATTGTATTATAAGATTATTTCTTATTTATTCAAAACAGTTGCAACATCTACTGCAACAGCTACAGTACAACCTACCATAGGGTTGTTACCAATTCCAAGGAATCCCATCATTTCTACGTGCGCAGGAACAGATGAAGAACCGGCGAATTGAGCATCAGAGTGCATGCGTCCCAATGTATCTGTCATACCATAAGATGCAGGTCCTGCTGCCATATTATCAGGGTGAAGTGTACGACCGGTACCACCACCTGAAGCTACTGAAAAATATGGTTTACCGGCTAAGATACGTTCTTTCTTATATGTACCAGCTACCGGATGTTGAAAACGAGTAGGGTTGGTTGAGTTTCCTGTTATAGAAACGTCAACTCCTTCTTTCCACATAATAGCAACACCTTCGCGAACATCGTCAGCACCATAGCATTTTACTTTTGCGCGTGCACCATCAGAATATGCGATTTCACGTACTATTGTTAACTCTCCTGTATAATAATCAAATTGAGTTTGAACGTATGTAAATCCATTGATTCTTGATATGATTTGTGCAGCATCTTTTCCTAGTCCGTTTAAGATACAACGTAATGGTTCTTTACGAACTTTGTCAGCTTTAGCTGCAATTTTGATAGCTCCTTCAGCAGCTGCAAAAGACTCGTGTCCTGCTAAGAACGCGAAACATTTTGTCTCTTCACGTAATAAACGAGCTGCAAGGTTACCATGTCCGATACCTACTTTACGATCGTCAGCAACTGAACCCGGGATGCAAAATGATTGCAAACCAATACCGATTGCTTCTGCTGCTTCTGCTGCATTTTTGCATCCTTTTTTGATAGCAATTGCTGCGCCAACAACGTATGCCCATTTTGCATTTTCAAAGCAGATAGGTTGTGTTTCTTCACATGTTTTATAAGGATCGATTCCGGCTGCATCGCATATAGCGTTTGCTTCTTCGATATCTTTAATGCCGTTCGCATTTAAAGCAGCTATTACTTCTTTAATGCGGCGGTCTTGACTCTCAAATTTTACTTCTCTTATTGCCATTGTCTTTCCTCCTTATTCTTTACGTGGGTCAATATATTTAACTGCACCTTGTTCTGTAGTGAAGCGGCCGTAGGTTCCTGTTACTTTTTTCAAAGCTTCGTTAGCATCTGTTCCCTTCTTGATTTCGTCCATAAATTTGCCCATGTGTACGAATTCGTAGCCACATACTTCGTCGTTTTTGTCAAGAGCTAAGGTTTTGATATATCCTTCTGCCATTTCCAAATAACGAGTTCCTTTTGCTAATGTTCCATAAAGAGTACCTACTTGTGAACGTAAGCCTTTACCAAGGTCTTCTAAACCTGCACCAATAATCAAACCTCCTTCAGAGAAAGCAGATTGAGTACGACCATAAACTATTTGTAAGAATAGTTCACGCATTGCAGTATTTATAGCATCGCAAACTAAGTCTGTGTTTAATGCTTCCAAAATAGTTTTTCCCGGAAGAATTTCAGATGCCATAGCAGCAGAATGAGTCATACCAGAACAACCGATAGTCTCAACTAATGCTTCTTGAATAACGCCTTCTTTAACGTTTAATGTTAGTTTACATGCGCCTTGTTGAGGAGCACACCAACCGATACCGTGTGTTAAGCCTGAAATATCCTTTATTTCTTTGGCTTTTACCCATTTACCTTCTTCTGGGATGGGAGCCGGACCATGGTTAGGCCCTTTCTTTACAACACACATGTGTTCTATTTCATGTGAATAAACCATACTTCTTTTATATTATATTGTTAAAAAAATTCTTTAAGCCAACAAAAGTAGCAAGAAATTTGGAATCGGCAAAATGTTTTTAGTATGCATATCTTCGTATCACATTGTATGCTCCGTGTATTCCTAATTCTCCTGCTTTTGATAGGTCTGCTCGACCTTTTGCCTTATCTCCCTGAAATAAATATATCAGTCCTCTATTGTAGTATGCTTCTGCAAATTCGGGGTAAATGTTTATAGCATTATTATAGCATTCAATAGCTTTTTGAAAACTTTTTTCTTGCATATAAACGTATCCTGCATTATATAAGGCATAAATAAATGTAGGATCAATTTTTGCAGCCATCATAAAATCGCTGACTGCCATTGTGTATTCGGAAAGTGGAACATTGTTTTCAAAATTATTTTCTTTGATTGCTTTTAGTCTGGCATTGCCTCGGTTAAAATAAGCAAGAACATTATTCGGATGATATGGTAAAACTCTATCAAAATCTTTCAGTGCGCTTACATAATCTTGAACTTTAGATAGGCAATAAGCTCTTTCCATGAGCGCAGACTCATTAAGACTATCTTTGCTCAGTATATTATTAGCATTATCAATTGCTTTAAAATATTCTTCGAGCATAGCAGAATCAACTTCTTTTTCTTTAATACAAAACTGTACTTTTCTGCCTTGACGTTTATTGTAATCATCTAATTGCTTATTGAAGAGTGTTTTACGCTGAATTTCTAAATCTGAAGATGGTATTCCTATAACGAAATTGCTTAATGGTTCTATATCAATATCTTTATACTGAACTTGTCCGCGAATATCGCTTTTGTAACGGTCGTTTTGTTTTTTGTTTAATTGTTGTACAATTGCGCGACTTTCTGCAGTTGGAAGTTCTTCAGCCTCTTTACCGGTCTTCTGTTTTCTTTTTCCACTCTTTATTTCATTTTCAATGTTTAATGCAGTGTAATAATCTCGTTCTGCACCTAATTGATCACGCATTTTCTTTTTTACTTCACTACGTCCATAGTATGCAACTACAAAATCGGGGTAACGTTCTATAACCTTAGTGAAATCTGATATAGATCCTTTCAAATCGCCTGTTGTATTACGCAAGTATGCTCTTTGTAAGTAAGCTGTGTAATTACTAGGATCAAGTGCTATACATTTTGTAAAGTCATCAATTGCATAATTATCATCACCAACTTGCGAGCGCAATATGCCTCTATTAAAATAAACAGAAACATTTTTATTATCAATCTCGATGGCTGCGTCAAAATCGTTCATGGCACCTCGCAAATCTTTTGTCTGCATGCGTATGATAGCGCGATTTCCAAAGTAGTCTGACCTAAATGAGTTAATACGTATTGCATCATTCATATCTTCAATACTTTCTTTGTATTTCTTTTGCTCGTATCGTAGCATTGCTCTAAATGCATGTGCCAAATCATTGTCCGTATTGATGCTTATAGCCGCGTCTAAATCGCTTGACGCTTTTATGGTGTCTCCTTTCTCTAAATATATTTGAGATCTTAATAAATACGTTTCAGTATATCTTGGATATTTTATCAAGAAACTATCACATTGAGATAGAGCCTCATCTAAGAGTTTTTGGCGAATTAGGTTCTCAATAAGCAGGTTGGTTGTATTTATGTTGTCGGGTTCAAGTTTTAGTGATGCTTTAAAATCGTCGGTTGAAGCTTCAAGCGTGCCTATCTGACGATACGCATATCCTCTACAATAGTATACTTTAGGTAAAAAAGGATTTATCTCTAATGCTTTATCGCAATCTGATATGGATCCTCTGTAGTCTTCTAAGTTTAATTTAGCAAAAGCTCTGTATAAATAAGGGTCTGTTAGATAGGGCTTTGCTTTAATTACCTGATTAAAATATTGTATTGCTACAACATAATCTTCAAAATATAAAGCATTTCTACCTATGTCAAGTAGGCGTTGCGTGTTAAGCTGAGCCATACTTGTGGTAGCTGTAAAGAGAAATGCTAATACGTATAGTAGTTTTTTCATATCAAAGCGAGTTCAAAGACTTCTTGTATGTTTTTAACGTAGTGAAATGTAAGTCCATTTACGTATATGTCTTTGATTTCTTCAATATTTTTTTTATTATCCTTGCACATAATAATGTTGGTTACTCCGGCACGTTTAGCTGCTAAAATTTTTTCTTTTATACCCCCAACAGGTAGAACTTTTCCATGTAGAGTAATCTCTCCTGTCATAGCAATATGCTTGCGAACGCGTTTGCCTGTTATTGCAGATAGTAAACTTGTAGCCATAGTTACTCCTGCAGATGGTCCATCCTTTGGGATAGCACCTTCCGGTACATGTATGTGTATTTGAGTATTCTCAAAGAAATCTTCGTTTATGCCTAATTCGGAAGCATGAGCTTTAATATAACCTAATCCGAGAGTAGCAGATTCTTTCATTACATCTCCCAGATTACCTGTTAATGTTAGTTTTTCTCCTTTACTTTTACTCAGACTGGTTTCTATTTCCAGAATTTCGCCTCCAACCGACGTCCATGCCAAGCCTGTTACGATACCTATTTCTTCTTTATTATCTTGTTTATCTCTATCGTAAGGAGCTGTACCTAAGTATTCATGTAGGTGATTCTCTCCAATAATAGGATCAACTTGTTCGTCTGAAGCTATCTTCTTTGCTATTTTTCTGGCAATTTTAGCTATTTGTTTATCCAAATTACGAACTCCTGATTCGCGTGTGTAATTCTCAATAATAGCTTCTATAGCTTTTTTACTTATAGATACTTTTTTTGCAGGAATTCCATGATTGTCCCATTCTTTAGGAATAAGATGCTTGCTTGCGATTTCTATTTTCTCTTCGGTGATGTAACCACTTATATTTATTAATTCCATTCTATCTAACAAAGCCGGCGAAACGGTATTCAAGTCGTTAGCTGTTGCTATGAATAGAATTTTAGATAAATCGTAATCAATATCTATGAAATTATCATGAAATGTGTTATTTTGTTCAGGGTCAAGAACTTCTAGTAAAGCTGATGCAGGATCGCCTTTATAATCATTGCCAACTTTGTCAATTTCATCTAATATGAATACAGGGTTTGACGAATTAGCTTTCAGTATATTTTGAATTATACGACCTGGCATTGCTCCTATATAAGTGCGTCTGTGTCCACGTATTTCAGCTTCATCTCGCAAACCTCCAAGTGATATACGTGCGTATTTTCGACCTAATGCTTCGGCTACAGATTTTCCTAAAGAGGTTTTTCCAACTCCGGGAGGGCCATATAAACAAATTATTGGTGATTTTAAATTGCCTTTTAGTTTTAAAACGGCTAAATGCTCAATAATGCGGTCTTTTACATCATCAAGTCCAAAATGATCTCTATCTAAGATGCGTTGTACTCGCTTTAGATTAAAGTTGTCTTTTGTGTATTCACCCCAAGGCAAATCAACTAAAGTTTGCACAAAATTCATTTGTACAGGATAATCGGCAGAGTGAGGTGATGAAGATTCCATTTTGTCTATTTCTTTCATGACAAATTGTTTTGTATTTTCATCCCATTTTTTTGTTTCTGCTTTTTTGCGAATCAAGCTCATGTCTTTTTCTTGAACAGAGCCGCCTAATTCGTTTTGTATAGTTTTTAATTGCTGCTGTAAAAAGTATTCGCGCTGTTGCTTGTCTATATTTTCCATAGCCTTATCTTGAATAGAGGCTTTCATCTCCAGCAACTGCGATTCTCTGGTTAATATTTGCATTAATACAGATGCACGCTTTTCTAAAATTTCAGTTTCAAGCAAATTTTGCTTGTCTTCTAATCCTAAGTTTAGATTTGCGCTTATAAAATTGATGAAATATTCTGTGCTCTCAATGTTGCGTATTGCAAATAATACTTCTTGAGGCAGATTACTTGACATTCGTATTACACGTGCTGCAGCATCTTTTATAGCTTCAATTAATGCTTTGAAATCTTTATTTTTAGGAACCGTTTTGTCTTCATTAAGTAATTTAATTTTTGCCTTAATATATGGATTCTCTGTTATTACTTCCGATATTGAAAAACGAGCTCTACCTTGTAGAATGACAGTAGTCGAATTGTCAGGCATTTCTAAAATACGAACAATTTGTGCTATCGTTCCAACCGAAAAGATGTCATTCTTACCGGGTTCGTCAACATTCTTATCTTTTTGCGCAACTGCACCAATAATTCCGTTTTTCTTGTATATTTCGCGAATTAAACGTAATGATTTTTTTCTACCAACACTCACAGGCATAACAACACCGGGAAATAAAACAATATTTCTCAGTGTTAATATCGGCAATGGTGAATCTTCATTTAGTGATAGCTGGTAGTTGTCATTTTCGTCAGCTAGCATTGGAATGAATCCTGATTCTTCTTCGTTGCCAATTGTACCAATATATAAGTGTTTATTTTTGTCTTTCATAAATCGATTTAAAGTGATGATTCAAATTGTCTTAAAAAACGTACGTCATTTTCTGAGAACATACGTAAATCTTTAATTTTGAATTTTAAATTTGTAATACGTTCAACTCCCATTCCGAATGCATATCCGGTGTAAACTTTAGAATCAATTCCACATGCTTCCAATACATTAGGATCTACCATACCGCAACCCAATATTTCTACCCAACCGGTGTGTTTACAGAAATTACATCCTTTCCCGCCGCACAAATCACAAGATATATCCATTTCAGCACTCGGTTCAGTGAATGGAAAATACGAAGGGCGTAGTCTTATTTGAGTATCTTCACCAAACATTTCTTTTGCAAAATACAGCAATGCTTGTTTTAAATCAGCAAAAGAAACATTTTTGTCAATATACAAACCTTCTATCTGATGGAAGAAGCAATGTGCTCTATATGAAATTGCTTCATTACGATAAACACGTCCCGGACACAATACTCTGATAGGAGGTTTCTGTGTTGTCATAACATGAGATTGAACACTCGAAGTATGTGTACGCAATAAAATATCAGGATTCTTTTCTATAAAGAATGTGTCTTGCATATCGCGTGCCGGATGCTCGGGTGGAAAATTCAAAGCACCAAATACATGCCAATCGTCTTCTATTTCAGGACCTTCTGCTATGATAAATCCAATACGAGAAAAGATATCTATAATTTCGTTTCTAACAATTGACAATGGATGTCTTGTACCTAATTCAATAGCAGATGCAGTACGAGTCAAATCAATTTCGTCGTTTTTTGAAGCGGCATTTTCGTAAGTCTCTTTCATTTCATTGAATCTGGTTTGTGCTGTATCTTTTAACTGATTGAGCATCTGACCAATTATGCGTTTTTCTTCGCCAGCTACGTTTTTGAAATCATTAAACAATAAAGATATTTCACCTTTTTTGCTAAGATATTTGATACGTAGTTGTTCTACATCTTCTTCATTTGTCGGTGACAAATTTTTTATTTCCTGTAACAGGCTGTTTATCTTATCCTTCATGCTTTAAAATTTTCTCGCGGTTGCAAAAATACGACTTTTCTCTGAGAATAAAGGAATTTTATATTACTTTTACATGTGCATCATTCCTTTTTTTTCTACTTTTGCGGTTTAGATTTATGTAGAATGGAGTAAAGTAAAGATTATTTATATGGGAAAAATTATTGCATTGGCAAATCAAAAAGGCGGCGTAGGAAAAACTACCACTACGGTCAATCTTGGCGCATCCTTAGCTGTTCTTGAAAAGAAAGTATTAATAGTTGATGCAGATCCTCAAGCAAATGCTTCATCTGGTCTGAACATTGACGTTACAACATTAGAAAACAGTATATATGAGTGTCTGATAAATGGCCTTGATGTCAAAAAGGCTATAGTAAAGACAGAGGTAGAAGGCTTGGATATATTACCTTCACATATCGATTTGGTTGGAGCAGAAATTGAGATGCTAAAGTTGGAAAACAGAGAAAAATTTTTGAAGAATATGTTGGTACCGCTTAAAGAGGTGTATGATTATATTTTGATTGATTGTTCGCCATCTTTAGGTTTAATAACTGTAAATGTTTTAACAGCTGCAGATTCGGTAATTATTCCTGTACAAGCAGAATACTACGCACTAGAAGGTATTAGTAAATTACTGAATACTATTAAAATAATAAAAAGTCGTTTGAATCCTGAATTGGAAATAGAAGGTTTTTTGTTAACAATGTATGATGCCCGTTTACGCTTGGCCAATCAAGTATATACAGAAGTTAAACAACATTTCCAGAATATGGTTTTCGATACGATTATTCAACGTAACATCAAACTTAGTGAATCCCCAAGTCATGGTGTTCCTGTTCTGTTGTATGATGCCGATTCAAAAGGAGCTCAGAATCATATGCAATTGGCTCAGGAATTGATTAATAAAAACGAAAAGAAATAAATGAATGAATAGCAATAACAAGAAACAAGCCTTAGGGCGTGGCTTAGATGCTTTAATCAACAATGATATAGTAGAGACAAAAGGTTCTTCTTCTATAAGTGAGGTCGAAATATCATTGATTGAAGCAAATCCTAATCAGCCGCGAACACATTTTGACGAAGAAGCTTTGTCTGAGTTATCAGCATCAATAAAGGAAATAGGTGTTGTTCAACCTATTACTTTACGTGAGATGCCTTCAGGAAAATATCAAATTATTGCAGGTGAAAGACGTTACAGAGCTTCAAAAATGGCCGGATTAGAACGCATACCTGCATATATTAAAACTGTTGATGATGAGTCAATGATGGAAATGGCTTTGGTTGAGAATATTCAACGCGAGGATTTGAATGCCATTGAAATTGCATTAGGTTATCAATGTTTGATAGATGAATATCAATTTACTCAAGATAAATTAAGTGATAGGGTAGGAAAGAAGCGCGCTACAATCTCAAATTATCTGCGTTTACTAAAATTGCCGGCAGAAATACAACTTGGTATAAAATATAAAAAAATTGACATGGGACACGCAAGAGCGTTAGTGTCAATTGATGATACTGCAGAAATGATACGTTTGTATGAAGATATTATTAAGAATGCCTATTCTGTGCGCAAAGTTGAAGAAATGGCGCATAATATATCAAATAAGATAGAAAATAAAACTATTAAAAAGCAAGTTAATGATGTGTCCGACTATATGTCATTGTGCGGCAAACTTTCTAAACTTTTCGGAACTGCTGTTAATATAGAGCGGAATTCAAAAGGTAAGGGCAGAATATGCTTACAGTTTTCTACAGATGATGAATTGGAGAATTTGATTGCTACATTCGATAAAATGCGAGATGCGTAATACTTTACGCTACATACGGTTTCTTATTATTTTTATCCTGCCGTTGCAAGCCTTTGCAGGAGAAGTTCTTATGTCGGATTCAGCAAAGTTAGCTGTAACCGACAGCGTTTTTGTTGAGAAAAAAGTAATGCAACTACCTGATTCGGCTTATAATGTAGTTAAAAAGCCGTTTAAACCGGATGCTGATAAGGCAGTATGGTTTGCAGCAGTAGTTCCCGGTTTAGGCCAAATATATAATAGGCAGTATTGGAAATTACCTATTATTTATGGTGGAGCTATGGGCTTAGCTTATGCTATAAGTTGGAATAATCAGATGTATGTAGATTACAGAAAAGGATATGTTGACATTATTGATAACGACCCCGATTCGAGAGCGTATGAAAGGTTGTTGCCGACAGGAGTCGTGATAGATTCGTCTAATAAAGATTATTATACTCGAGTAATAAAAAGTAAGCAAGACACATATCAGCGTTATAGAGATTTATCTATTGTTTGTGCGGGTGTTTTATATTTACTTACAATTATTGATGCATACGTTGATGCACAATTGCATGATTATGATATTGGTCCGGATTTGACCTTTAAAATAGCACCGGCAGTACTACCTCCAAGTATCAATCATGAAACAGAAACTGCTTTCGGTGTTCGTTGCAAAATGAGGTTTTAAATGAAAAGTGTTTTGATTATTATATTCTCCGGTTTGTTTTTGTTATTGTCAATCCCTACGTATTCGGTTGAGGATAATAAGGAAATAGTATCTCAATTTGATACAACATTCGAGTATAAAACTAATCAATGGGAAAGCTTACTGAAATTGATGGAAGATTGTACTCCTTCCGATTCTTCAATAATACACAATGCGACCGAGTGTGCATCTCGTTTGTCTGCTATTCCTAATATATTTCCTATGACTTACAATCGAGTTATTGCTAATTATATAGACAGATACGCATTGAAAGGCAAAAAATATACTGCAAGGATAATGGCGTTAGCTTCTTACTATTTTCCTATGATAGAAGACATTCTTGAAGAATATGGTTTGCCACCAGAACTAAAATATCTTGCAGTTATAGAATCGGCATTGAATCCCATGGCACATTCTCGTTCGGGCGCAGCAGGTTTATGGCAGTTTGTTCCAAGCACCGGCCGATTATATGGCTTGGAAAATACCGGTTTAGTTGATGAAAGACGTGATCCTGTAAAATCAACTAGGGCTGCAGCAAAATACCTTACTGATTTATACAAAATATATAATAATTGGGAGCTAGTTATAGCTGCCTACAACTGCGGACCTGGAAGCATAAATAAAGCCATTAGAAGATCGGGAGGTAAAACAGATTATTGGACTTTATATCCATATCTGCCAACCGAAACCAGAAACTATATTCCTGCTTTTATAGCGGTTAATTATGTAATGCATTATGCCGACTATTATAGCATTTGTCCTGCAAATTTATGTCTGCCTATGATGACGGATACACTTATGTTAGATAATTCGCTTAGTATGCATACAATAGCAAAACACATAGATGTTTCGATAGATGAATTGCGTATGCTAAATCCTCAGTATAAGCAAGATATTATACCGGGAAGTAAATTGAAACAATTCTCGTTGCGTTTACCCCAAAATTTGACTTGCGCATTCTTGTCAGTACAAGATTCGATATTCTCTAAGACAAACGAAACGGAAGTTCAAACACCTATCAATCAAGCTATATCTACAACTCACATAGTGAGAAAAGGTGAAAATCTAGGTCTTATCTCCAAACGCTATGGCATCTCTGTATCCAAGCTAATTTCCATCAATAATTTACGTAGCAACGTCATCAAAATAGGGCAACGATTAAATGTGCAGTAAAAGAAAAACGCGTATGTCTTAGTTTAATTGCATATTGCGAAGATACTAATACATCTGCTAAATACTTGCGTTTATTTTGTAATTGCTTAGCGCGCTGTCCTATTGCTATTACAATCTACTCTTTGTGTTTCATCATTTATTTAAAACGAATTATAAACTCAAATTTAATCGTATAGTTTTGCTTTATTATTAAAATTGTCATAATAGTATCACTAATTAATCACTATCCTTATGAAAACGGAATTATTTTCATCGCATCTGCGATGGTTTTATAGCTACAACGACTACAAGTACTACGCGCGAAGTGTAAGATTCATTATAGATAATTAGAAACATTATTTTTAGTAAATTACAATTACAACATAAAGTCTGACACTTTAGCCTTTATGTTTTATAGTATATGTTGTAGATTAGCTTAGTTTTTGCCTAAATACTTGTAAAACTGACAGCCAAAATTGCCAATAGATATATGCCTTAAATTTTTATTGTTAAATTAGTTCAAACGTTTGCTATTGTAAATAAAGTTAAATATCTTTGTAAGATTATTTTAATTAAGAATAAGTATGAATTTAAATTTTACTACAATGAAAAAGATTACTAAATCATTTATGTTACTTTTGGCAAGTATGTTATTCTTGTCAAGTTCAGTTTATGCAGGCGGATTAGTTATTGATCCTACTCAAAGTTATACACTTTCGTACACCATTTCTAATACAACAGATTTGCCGCGTGTATATTTCAAGTTATTTAAAACAGGTCAAAATGAAAATTACCTTGAGGTACCTGCAGAAGCAATACCTACAGGTGCTGATGTGGTTAAAACTAACACAATGTTGCCTCAAGGTGATTTGACAGAGATTACAACCATATTGTTCGATTTTGGCGGCAATCCGGCTAATTCTGAAATAGCGATTACTAATGTTGCTTTGTTCAAAGAAGGTGAAACGGAAAATTTGCTCAATAACATTCATCCTGTAGAAACTACTGTATTTTTTGCACCGGATTGGACTGCATCAACAAATTATACTTACGTTGTAAATCAAGGTGCGCAAATCACGCTAGGTGATGCTACCTATCAACCTTGGCAAGCTCAATTCGGAGTTAACTTTGAAATTTTAACATCTGTAGAAGAAACTGAAAATAGCAATGTTGAGATTTATTCAAATGATGGTTCTATTTTTGTTAATGCTGATGCTGAACAATTGATTTCTATTTATGATGTTGCAGGTAAACTTGTTGTTTCTGAAACAGCATCTTCATTTAGCTACTCTGTTAATGCAGGTATATATATCGTAAAAGTAGGAGATAAAACTACAAAATTAAATGTAAAATAATCAGGATTATAATACAGTTTAAAAGTAAAAAGGAATGGAGGCATTTATATGTCTCCATTTTCTTTTATTACGATACTTATTAATTAGGGAATATTTGAGTTTCCTAATTCTATTTAGGTACTATTTTTTTAGATATTTATAAAGCAAACCGGCTAATCCGGCACCAAAAAGAGGAGCTGCAATGAATAGCCATAATTGAGGTAAGGCTAGAGTGTTTTCAGAAAATATAGCCTGTCCGATTGAACGTGCAGGGTTTACTGATGTGTTTGTTAGTGGAATACTGATAAGGTGAATTAAGGTTAATGTTAATCCTATAGCTAAGCCAGCAAAACTATTAACAGCTTTGTTTTTTTCGTCTGTAACACCAAGAATAACCATTAAAAAGATAAAAGTGAGCAGTGCTTCTACTATAAATGCTCCAAACATACTTATTTGTTTATATCCCCCAAGTACATCAGCATCGCTAAAAAACTCATCAAATCCGTTTGCTGCAAATGTTCCTATTCCCATATTTGCACTCTTAGCTATGAAAAATAGAATAGCAGATGCAAGTAATCCACCTAAAACTTGGGCAATTACATATCCTCCAAAATCTTTGCCTGACATTTTACCATTAATGTAAATGCCAAATGACACTGCAGGATTTAAATGTGCACCCGAAATGCCACCTATCCCATATGCCATAGCAACAATTGTAAGTCCAAAGGCTAATGCAACGCCTAAAAAGCCCACATTTCCACCCGCAAAAATAGCGGTTCCACATCCGCCAAATACTAGGACGAATGTTCCGATTAATTCACATAAATACTTTTTCATATATTAAAATTTAATTAGTGAGTTCTATCTTTTTAGTTATTTCTGCATCAGTAGTGTATCTGAAGTAATCCAAAATTGGGCATAATCCTATTGCTGTAAGTTCGAAGTCAGACATTGTACCTTTCATACCTTCCATTAAGCGTTTCCATGCATCATCAACACTTTCTGCACGGACAAGTAATGCTTGTGGAACTTTCTTCTCGACTCCTCTGCTTTCGTCTATTAGAGTAATTTTTATTTTACAAGCATACCAATTTTCACATAGGTCATCCTCTTTGTAAAAAATTTCTGCGTATTTGGCTTGCTTTATACCTGTAATACCATATTCTCCTTTTATGTATTGTGCCATTTCTTTGACGATGCGTGCTTCTGCTTCAGTGTAGCTGAGTGCATCAACCAAATATGTTTCTGTTATTTTTTTTACTTTACCACAGTCCTTGTCGTTTGTATCCGTAATTTGTTTTTCGTAACGGATTTTACATTCAAAATAGCGTTGCATGTTTATTATTTTTATTGTTTAAAGAAACAAAAGTAACTAATTTTTTTACAATCGACATGGCGTAATTTAAAATATTTGGCTAAGTGATAATCAAATTTCAACTAATAGAATTACCTTTGTGCTGCAAATTAGAATTATGGATTTACAAGAAGAGATTAAACGGAGGCGGACTTTCGCCATAATATCGCATCCTGATGCGGGAAAAACCACACTGACAGAAAAATTACTATTGTTTGGAGGTGCAATACATGTTGCAGGTGCTGTAAAATCGAATAAGATTAAGAAGACTGCTACATCCGACTGGATGGAAATAGAGAAGCAACGTGGTATCTCTGTGGCAACATCAGTAATGGGTTTTGAATACAGAGATTATAAGATAAACATTTTGGATACTCCCGGACACCAAGATTTTGCAGAAGATACATACAGAACTCTTACAGCAGTAGATAGCGTAATTATTGTAATAGATGTTGCAAAAGGTGTTGAAACTCAAACACGTAAGCTTATGCAAGTTTGTAGGATGCGTAAAACACCGGTAATGGTATTTATAAACAAAATGGACCGCGAAGGAAAAGATCCTTTTGATTTGCTTGATGAGGTTGAATCAGAACTCGGAATAAAAGTGCGTCCTCTTAGCTGGCCTATCAATATGGGATTTTCTTTTAAGGGAGTTTACAATATATATAAAGAAGATTTAAACCTATATACCCCGAATAAGCAAACTATTTCCGAAACTATTGCTTTTAAAAATTTGGATAGCAAAGAATTAGAAGATTATATAGGCGATAAGAATGCTATTAAATTAAGAGATGATTTGGAATTGATTTCCGGTGTTTATTCGCCCTTTGACTTTCAATCTTATCTTGATGGTAATTTGGCTCCTGTGTTTTTTGGTAGTGCTTTAAATACTTTCGGTGTAAAAGAATTGCTTGATTGCTTTGTCGAAATTGCACCATCTCCTCGTCCGGTGGAAACAGAAGAAAGAATCGTAGATCCAATGGAAAATAATTTTAGCGGATTCATATTCAAGATTCATGCAAATATGGATCCGAATCACAGAAGTTGTATTGCATTTGTAAAAATATGTTCCGGAAAATTTGAGAGAAATGTAAATTACAAACATATTCGTTTTGGCAAAATGATGAAATTTGCTTCACCGACAGCATTTATGGCGCAAAAGAAAGAGACTGTAGACGAAGCATATGCAGGTGATATTGTTGGTTTGCCCGATAATGGTAACTTTAAAATTGGTGATAGTCTGACTTCAGGCGAGGATATACATTTTAAAGGATTGCCAAGTTTCTCTCCAGAAATGTTTATGTATATTGAGAATGCTGATCCAATGAAGCAAAAACAATTACAAAAAGGAATAGATCAGTTGATGGATGAAGGTGTAGCGCAATTGTTTACGAATCAGTTTAATGGTAGGAAAATCATTGGCACGGTAGGACAATTACAATTTGAAGTAATTCAGTATCGTTTACTACATGAGTATAATGCACAATGTCGTTGGGAACCTATACGATTATATAAGGCTTGTTGGGTAGAAAGTGATGATGCTGCTGAACTTGAAAACTTCAAGAAGCGTAAATATCAGTTTATGGCTAAAGATAAGGAGGGTCGTGATGTTTTCTTAGCAGATTCCGGATATGTATTACAAATGGCTCAAGAAGATTTTAAAAAAATAAGATTCCATTTTTCAAGTGAATTTTAAGGAGGAAATCAAATGGTAGAAATAGGAAAAACAAACGCTCTTGAAGTTGTTAAACAAGTCGATTTTGGAGTTTATTTAGATGGTGGCGAATTAGGTGAAATATTACTACCATTGCGATATGCGCCTACAGAATGCAATATTGGTGAATACTTGAATGTTTTTATATATACCGATTCTGAAGATAGAGTTATAGCAACAACAGAAACGCCATTGGCACAAGTCGGTGATTTTGCATATCTACAAGTTAAAGATACATCATCAGTTGGAGCTTTTTTGGATTGGGGATTGATGAAAGATTTGTTAGTACCTTTTAGTGAGCAAAAAGCTGATTTGAATATTGGAAATAAAGTTTTTGTATATGTCTATCTAGATGAAAAAACAAAGCGTATTGTAGCATCAGCAAAATGGGAAAAATTTATAGAGAAAGATATTACTGATTTATCAGAAGGAACTGAAGTCTCTCTAAAAATAGCAGCTAAAACAGAATTAGGTTATAAGGCTGTCATTGATGGAAAATTCATGGGGCTTTTGTATGAAGATGAGGTTTTTAGATCTATACATGTAGGGGATACGATAAATGCATTTATTAAGCACATCAGGCCTGATTCAAAAATAGATTTGTCATTAACTTTAGGTGGATATGGTAAAGTAAAAGGCGAAGCCGAACGTATACTTGAAAAATTAAGAGAATCAGGAGGCTTTTTGCCAACAACAGACAAAAGCTCGGCAGAGTTGATATATCAAACTTACGGCATCAGCAAAAGAACTTATAAACAAGCTATAGGCGATTTATACAAAAGATGTTGTGTGCAGTTAGAACCTGATGGAGTACGCTTAAACAATACTAAGCAAAAAAATGTCAAAAATTAATTTATAAAATAGTGCCTAAACACTATTATTTAATTACTTTTACATCATATTTTTTAACCTTAAACATGGAATTAAATTCATTTTTTTCTTTTATAATACCAAAAGAAAATAAGTTTTTCTTGCTTATTATCGAGGTTGGCGACAAGTGCGCTGAAGCATCAGAATATTTGGTGCAGTTTATGAATGAGCCTGATAAGGACAAAGCTAAAGAAATTTATCTAAAAATTAAACAATGTGAGATTGTTGGAGATGCATTAATCGACAATATCTTTAATGAACTTAATGATACGTTTATTACTCCGTTTGATAGAGAAGATATTCACGATTTATGTGAAACTTTAGATGATGTAATTGACTATATAACCTCATCTGCAAAACGAGTAGTATTATTTCAACCTCATTTTGTTCCGGAACTGACAAAAGAATTAGCTGAAAATATAAGACAAGGTTGCTTAGCAATTCAAATTGCAATGCGCGAATTGAAAACAATTTCAAAGAGACCTACATTAGCTTTGGAACAATGTGCCATACTTCATGATTTAGAGCATCAAGCTGATGATATGTACGAGCGTTTTGTTACCGATTTATTTAAAGAAGAGACAGACGGCATTGAGTTAGTTAAAAATAAAGAGATAATGCAAGAATTGGAAAAGACAACCGATAAATCGAAGATTGTTGGAAAAATTCTTAAAACAATTATCGTTAAATACGCATAAACATGGTTATTTTAGTCGTAATAATCGTTTTAGCAATCGTATTTGATTTTATTAACGGATTCCATGATGCGGCTAATTCAATAGCTACAATAGTTTCTACACGTGTTTTAACACCTTTTCAAGCCGTTTTGTGGGCTGCGTTCTTTAATTTTGTAGCCTTCTTTATTGCAAAATATATTATAGGCGAATTTGGTATAGCAGATACTGTGTCAAAAACAGTTCTACCTGAATTTATTACAATGCCGATTATTTTATCGGGTATTGTGGCTGCAATAATTTGGAATTTGGTCACTTGGCGTTTAGGAATACCATCATCTTCTTCTCATACACTAATAGGCGGTTTCGCCGGTGCAGCTATAGCAGCAACAGGATTTCAATCTATTCATTCAGGAATCATAATATTAATTGCTGTTTTTATATTTGTTGCCCCTCTTATAGGAATGTTGGCAGGTAATATAATGATGGCATTAACATTGCATGTTGTGCGTAAATCAAAACCTCATAAAGCAGATAAATGGTTTAAACGTGCTCAATTATTATCATCTGCCTTATTAAGTATAGGACATGGCCTAAATGATTCACAGAAAGTAATGGGAATAATTGCGGCAGCATTAATTAGTTTTTCGTCAACTCATACAGATGTACCTCATTGGTTGCAGTTATCTGATATACATGATATTCATGATTGGGTACCTATTGCATGTTTTACCGCAATAGCTGCTGGAACAATGTCCGGTGGATGGCGTATTATGAAGACAATGGGTAATAAAATAACAAAAATAACACCGGTTGAAGGCTTCTGTGCACAAACTGCAGGTGCGATAACTTTATTTTTGACAGAAATCTTAAAGGTACCCGTTAGTACCACTCATGTAATAAGCGGAAGTATTATAGGTGTAGGCTCTATTAAAAGATTGTCGGCTGTAAGATGGGGCGTAACTGTTGATTTACTTACAGCATGGATATTGACAATACCTGTTAGTGCAGTCCTGGCGATGTCTGTTTATTTCATTGTATCATTGTTTTTGTGATTTTTTTATTGGTGAAATAAAAAAATGTGTTACCTTTGCGTCGTCAAAGGAATTTGACATAGATGGTGATTGTAGCTCAGTTGGTTAGAGCGTCGGATTGTGGTTCCGAATGTCGTGGGTTCGAGTCCCATCTTTCACCCTTATATATTAAAGTGTCTTTTTTAAAAGGCGCTTTTTTTTTGTGTCGTGTTCAAACGATTGCACACTAAATTGGCTGAAAATCAGGAAAAAGATATCAACAAACCATTAGCTTTTTTTTAAAAACTCTTGTTAGATAAAACAAAAAAACTAACTTTGTGCTCCGTTCGGGTATTTTACTCCTCGGGTTTAATGATATTTATTAACTCTTATTATAGAATTATGAAATTACAAGTATGCAATGCTAATTATCCTAACTGGAGACCTATTACCGTTAAATTTCACGTCCCAAAGGAATTTCAAAAATTAATGGAGCTTTCTAAAAACCTGTGGTGGGTTTGGAATTATGAAGCCGTAGAATTATTTAACGAAATGAATCCTCAATTATGGATTGAAGTTGGTAGAAATCCGGTTTTGTTTTTGCAAAAGCTGACAAGTGAAGAATATGTGGAGTTGGCAAAAAACGTTGAATTTATGAAACGCATAGATACAGTTTATGCAAATTTCAGTGCGTATGTGTCAGCAAAACCTAATAAAGCAATTCCTTCTGTAGCATATTTTAGCATGGAATATGGCTTGACAGATATACTAAAAATATATTCAGGTGGTTTAGGTGTTTTAGCTGGTGATTATTTGAAAGAAGCAAGTGATTGTAGTGTTGATATGATTGCCGTCGGCTTCTTATATCGCTATGGCTATTTTACACAAACATTATCAATGAATGGAGAACAAATAGCAGTATACGAACCACAAATGTTTGATACATTGCCTATTGAACAGTTGTTTGACGAGAAAGGAGAGGTCGTTACTATAGAAGTTCCTTATCCGGGTCGTACAATATATGCTAATTTGTGGCGTGTAAATGTAGGTCGTGTTAGTTTAATATTGTTGGACACAGATACAGAGAAAAACAGCGAAGCTGATCGTACCATTACATATCAATTATATGGTGGTGATAATGAGCATCGTTTGAAACAAGAAATTATGTTGGGAATAGGTGGTATTGCTGCTTTAAAATGCTTAGGCGTAGAAAAAGAAGTATATCATTGTAATGAAGGACACGCAGCATTTTTAAATGTACAACGTTTAATCGATTTAATTAAAGATAAAGGTTTGACATTTAACGAAGCAATGGAAATTGTTCGTGTGTCAGGATTGTTTACAACTCATACACCGGTTCCGGCAGGACATGATAAATTTGAAGAAGCAATGTTCCAAAGTTATATGTATGATTTCTCATCACAATTAGGCTTGGAATGGTCTGACTTTATGAATATGGGACGTGAAACCCCTGGTGACTTAACTGAAAAATTCTCTGTTACAGTATTTGCTTGCAATACATGTCAAGAGGTTAATGGTGTGAGTTGGTTACACGGAAAAGTTTCTCAAAATATGTTCAAGAAAATTTGGGATGGTTATTTCCCTGAAGAATTGCATGTAAGTTGGGTTACTAATGGTGTTCACTATCCTACATGGTCGGTTTCAGAATGGAAGAAACTTCATCAAAAATATTTTGGTCCTGACTTTATGTCAGATCAATCGAATTTGAAACATTGGGAAAATATTTACAATGTTCCTGATGAAGAAATCTGGGAAACGCGTAAGGTCCTTAAGGTTAAGTTAGTAGATTATATCAGAGCTAAATTCTCACAAAGTTGGTTGAAAAACCAAGGTGATCCTTCTCGTATTGTTAACATCTTAGGCAAAATAAATCCGGATGCTTTGACAATAGGTTTCGGTCGTCGTTTTGCTACATATAAACGTGCTCACTTGTTATTTACAGACCTTGAACGTTTAGCTAATATAGTTAACAACCCTCAATATCCTGTTCAATTTATATTTACAGGTAAAGCTCACCCGGCTGATGCGGGTGGTCAAAAATTGATCCAAAATATCATAGAAGTTTCTCGTCGTCCTGAATTCTTAGGTAAAGTTATTTTCTTGGAAAATTATGATATGGCTTTGGCAAAACGTTTGATTTCAGGTGTAGATATTTGGTTGAATACTCCTACACGTCCATTGGAGGCATCAGGTACATCAGGTGAAAAAGCCGAAATGAATGGTGTTTTGAATTTCTCAGTTCTTGATGGATGGTGGTATGAAGGATATCGTAAAGGTGCTGGTTGGGCTTTGACAGACAAGCGTACTTATACAAATCAGTCACACCAAGATCAGTTAGACGCTGCTACAATCTATTCAATATTAGAAAACGAGATTATCCCTCTATATTTTGCAAAGAATAGCAAAGGATATTCTCCGGAATGGGTACAATACATTAAAAATTCATTTGCAAAAATTGCTCCGGTATATACAACAAAACGTATGTTGGATGACTATATTGAACGTTTCTATAATAAAGAAGCTAAGAGAAGTAAGTTGTTAAAGGCAAAGAATTTTGAGAAAGCTAAAGAAATAGCAGCTTGGAAAGAAAAGGTTTCATCTATATGGGATTCCATTGAAATTTTAGATGTATTTACTTCAGAAAATTTTCATCAAGGAGCTGAATCAGGTTGCGAATATTCAAGTTCGGTGTTAATTGATGTAAAAGATCCTGAATTGGCAAACAGCATAGGTGTAGAATTCATTTCAACAAGTTTAGTTGATGGCGTTGATAAGTTGTTTAAAGTTCGTGAAATGAAACTAACTAATATAGAAGGAGCAAAACTTACTTTTACTTTGAAAGATAAAGTAAATAATGGCGGTACATTCAAATGTGCTTTCCGTATGTTCCCTAAAAATGCTGATCTACCACATCGTCAAGACTTCTGTTTTGTACGTTGGTTCTAATTAGTAGAAATAAGTGACTTTAATTGAGTCGCTGATAAAAAGAGTTGCTTACAAATAAATTTAAGCAACTCTTTTTTTAATTTTAAATGGAGTGTATGAGTAACCATAAATTGATAGCATTAGATATTGACGGAACATTAGCCGGCACAGATAAAACTATTTCCGAACGTAATATTAATGTACTTGACGAGGCACAAAGCAAAGGAATTAAAGTAGCATTAGTGTCAGGTCGACCTTGTTATGGGATATGGCCAACTGCAAGAAGAATTCATTTAGATAAGTGGGGTGGGTATATGTTATCTTTTAATGGTGGTAAAATTATGGATTGTAAAAACAATAATTGTATGTACGAACAAGTGCTATCGCATTCCGATTTATCTGAAATATGCAAAGAAGTTGCTGAGTATGGTTTAAATGCGATTACTTATGCTGATGATGTCCTTATTTCTGATAATGCGTCAAATAAGTATGTACAAAAAGAATCCTCGATTAATAAAATGCCGGTTTGTCAAGTTGACGATTTGGTATCTGCTACTGATTTTCCAACTCCAAAATGTTTAGTTGTTGGTGAACCTGAGGTTCTAGAGAAAGTAGAAAAGGATATGTATAAACGCTTCCCAAATTTAAGTGTATTTCGTTCCGAACCATATTTCTTAGAGTTCATGCCCAAGGGTGTTGATAAAGCATACTCATTGGCAGTACTTTTAGATAAACTAAACATGTGCCCAAGTCAATTATTGTCTTGCGGAGATGGTTTTAATGATTTGTCAATGATAAAATATGCCGGAATGGGGGTTGCTATGCAAAATGCTCAGCAAGTTGTTAAAGATGCAGCTAATTACGTATGCCCTTATACAAACGATGAGGATGCAGTTGCATTTGTTATTGAGAAATACGTCTTATAATTCTATTTTATTCCGTTCCTTTTGAGTAATGCGTCAATTGTAGGTTCTTGGCCTCTGAATCGTTTATACAGTGTCATAGGGTGTTCTGTGCCGCCTTTACTAAGAATGTTATTCTTGAATGATTCTGCGGTTGCTCTATCAATTCCTCCATGTGTCTTAAATACATAGTATGCATCCGCATCTAATACCTCAGCCCATTTGTAGCTGTAATATCCTGCAGCATAACCACCTGAGAAAATATGATTAAATTGAGTACTTATACAAGTGCCTTCAATAGTAGGAAACATTGTAGTTTTACTGCATGCATTATGTTCAAATTCTTCTACGTTTCCTTCAAAAGTTTCCTCTATAGTATGCCATGCCATGTCTAAAAAGCCAAAATTTAATTGTCTAACACAGAAGTATGCTACATTGTAATTCTCTGTATCTTTAATTTTCTTTACAAGTTCAGCCGGAATTTTTTCGCCTGTTTGGTAATGTATGCCTACTTTATCTAAGAAAGCCTGCTCTGTCGCAAAATTCTCCATTAGTTGAGATGGTAGCTCAACGAAGTCTCTATATACGTTTGTACCACTCAAACTTGCATATTTTGTATTTGCCAGCATTCCATGTAACGAATGACCGAACTCATGCAAGAATGTAGTGAGTTCATCAAAAGTCAAAAGAGATGGCGTATCACCTATTGGCTTTGTAAAATTCATGACAATGGAAATAAGTGGAATTAATCTTTTACCGTTTAATACACGTTCGCCTCTAAATTCAGTCATCCATGCTCCGCCTTGTTTACTTGCACGCGGGAAAAAATCTGTATATAATATGGCAACTAATTCGTCTTTTTTATCTCTAACTTCGTATGCTTGCACTTCAGGATTATAAACATCAATTGATGGATTATATTTAAACTGCAAACCATATAATTCCCCGGCTAACCAGAACAGCCCTTGTTTCACACGATCCAATTCAAAATATGGTTTAAGCATCCCATCATTTAAGTCGTAGTTTTGCTCCTTATATTTTTCTGAGAAGAATGACCAATCCCATGATTGCATTTGAAAATCTGCATCACCTGTGTAGGTTTTTGCAAAATCGCATATAGTTTTAAATTCCTTTTCGGCAGTTGGTTTGTAATTAGACAATAGCTCATTTAAAAGTTTGTATACACTATTTGTGTCCTCTGCCATTGTATTTTCTAACTTATATGCAGCAAAATTAGTTTTATGCATCAACTTGGCAATCTCTAAGCGATTGTTAACTACCTGTTTAACTATGTTTCTGTTATCGTTCTGATTATCTTTATTCGATTTAGAGTTGTATGCACGATATAAGTTTTCGCGTAGTTCTCGGTTTTCTGCGTATCGCATAAAAGAAGAGTAGCTTGGCATACTTAAATCAAAAGTCCAACCTTCTAATCCTTTTTCTTTAGATTTTTGTTCTGCAGCTGCTAATGCATAATCGGGTAATCCTAAAAGATTTGCTTTATCTGTTATTGTAATACTGTAGGCGTTAGTTTCTTTAAGAACGTTTTGACCGAATGATAATGTAAGTTTGCTTAAATTGCTACTTATATCAGAGAATTTCTTTTTGTCATCTTTCGATAAATTGGCGCCAGATTTTATAAATGCCTTATAGGTCTCTTCCAAAAGCATAAAATCTTCAGTATCAAGATTTAAGCTTGCTTTATTTTGATATATGTAATTGACTTTTGCAAACAAATCTTCATTCTGAAATATTTTATTGGAGGCTTCTGTTAATTTTGGAGAATATTTTTGTGCCAATTCATCCAATTCATTATTGGTTTCAGCTTCTGTAAGGTTAAAAAGTACATTTGCAACTCTGCCAAGTATTTCGTCAGCATGTTCAATAGCCACAATAGTATTTTCAAATGTAGGTTTGTCTTGATTGTCAATAATTGTTTGAATGTTTTTGCTCTGTTCCTCTAAACCGGCATTAAAACCTTCAGTATAATCATTTATCTCAATTTGACTAAACGGAACCGTTTGGTAAATATTGCTAAATGGTTTTAAAAATGGATTATTGTGTGAGAATGCTGAATTGCTTGCAATCATAAGTATCAAAATAAATATGTAATTTTTTTTTTTCATTCTTCTATGCGGGCAACACTTTCAACTCCGTCAATTTTTTTTATTTCTGAGCAAATGCGTTTTATGTAGTCCACATGACTAACATATATATTGACTTTTGAATCAAATATACCATCTAGAGTAGAAACTGTAAGTTTCTTGATATTAGCTTCCATCTTTATGGAAATAACATTTACAATATCAGATAGCATTTTCTTTCTGTCAATACCTTGAATTTCAATAAGTGCAGTATAGTATTGTTCTTTTTTATCAGTCCATTCTGCTGTAACAATTTGAGAACCTCTTTGTGATTTTAGACGTAAGGCCTCTTTACAATTGCGTTTGTGAACAACAATTTGTCCTTTATCATTAATAAAGCCAATAATATCATCTCCCGGAATAGGCTTGCAACATGATGCAATAATATGGTCTCCGTTAGACGTCTGACGTTCTTCAGGTTTCTCATTAGTTGAATAGTTTACTGTCGTTTCCATTCCTTCCGGCTTCTTCTCGTCTTTGGCTTTAGGTCGTAAGAAGCTTGGTGTCCAATAACGTATAGTTAAACGTCTGTTCTTGTTTTTAAGTGCATCGGATAGATTTACTAAATCAAGTTCTCCCTTTCCAACAACCATTAAAAGTGAGTCTAACGAAGTTTGTTTATAATAGTCTAGAAGTCGTTTAATAATTTCAGTTGAATAATCTTTTTTTATGTTATATCCTAATGATGCTAATTTACTGCGAAGAATTTCATCTCCCTGAGTCTTAATGGTCCTAGCTGATTGTTTTAATATGGCAAATAACTTTTCTTTCGCTTTTGCAGTACTCACGTACTCCAGCCATGATTCATTTGGTGTTTGATGCTTAGCTGTTAAAATTTCAACTTGATCACCGCTTTTTAATACATAGCTTAATGGGACTAATTTATTGTTGACTTTTGCACCAATACAGTGCATACCAATATCAGAATGTATTTCAAATGCAAAATCTAAAGCTGTAGATCCGGCCGGAATGGTTTTCATTTCACCTTTTGGAGTGAATACGAAAATCTCAGTATCATATAAAGTTAATTTAAATGAGTCTAAGAAATGCATGGCATCGGAGTCCGGATTTTTAAGTAATTCATTTACCGTATTAAGCCATTCTTCAATCTTAGATTCGCTGGAAGTATAGTCTTTTTTATAATTCCAATGTGCAGCGAGTCCTTTTTCTGCAATTTCATCCATCCTTTTGCTCCGGATTTGAACCTCAATCCAAAATCCATCAGGTCCCATTACAGTAACATGTAGAGCTTCATATCCATTGGCTTTTGGCGTGCTAAGCCAATCTCTTGTACGTTCAGGGTGTGGAGTATAAATTTGTGTTATGATGTTATATATTTTCCAACATTCAAGTTTCTCGTCTGCACCGGGTGAGGGTGTGAATACAATACGTGCACCTAAAATATCAAATATTTCTTCAAACGGAAGATGCTTATTTTGCATTTTATTCCAAATCGAATATACAGACTTTATTCTTTCTTTCATTATGAATTGATAGCCGAAACTATTCAATCTATTCATAATAGGAAGAGAAAAACGATCGTACATAGCCATACGTTCATCTCTTTCTGCAATTAAACGATTCGCAATAAAATTATAATCTTGCGGAAAATTATATTTAAAACTCAGATTCTCTAATTCTGATTTTATTGAAAAAAGGCCCAATCTGTGAGCAAGTGGAGCATATATGTATTCAGTCTCGCCGGCAATTTTATATTGCTTGGCAGTAGGTTGCGAATCTAAGGTTCGCATATTATGAAGTCTATCGGCAATCTTTATTAATATCACTCTAATGTCCTCAGACATAGTGATAATCAACTTTCTGAAGTTTTCAGCTTGTGCAGATGCTTGCTCGCCAAATACACCGCCCGATATTTTTGTTAATCCATCTACAATTTGTGCTATTTTATCTCCGAAAATATCCCTTATATCGTCAATCGTATAATCGGTATCTTCTACAACATCATGTAGCAAAGCAGCACATATTGAAGTCGAACCTAATCCAATTTCTTTACATGCAATATTAGCGACTGCGATAGGATGTAAAATATAAGGTTCGCCGGAAAGCCTTCTAATGCCTTTATGAGCATTTTTAGAAAATGAGTAGGCTTTGTTAATAATATCAACTTTTTTGCTATGTGGCGATGCTAGATAATCATTGAGCAGGTTTTGATAAGCCTGCTCAATGATTTCATTTTCTTTCTTTTCCTTCTGTTCTTTAGACACAATATCAAACCATTACCATTCGGCGAAACGAGGTGTTTTATAGGTATCACCTTTCGTTTTGAAGCGAATTGTTAATAATAACTCATGAGATCCTTTGCTATATTGGTTTAATTGGGTTAGGTTATAATCGTACGCATAACCTATGCGCACAAAATCTGTAATATTAAAACCAACCATTGGAACTACGGATTCAGCTAAGAATAAGTCACTCATTCTATAAGATACACCTATCCAAAATAGTTTGATATATTGGACAGTTAAGTTTAGTTCGGTATTAACAGTGCAGTTGTCGTAATGCGCTGCAATACTTGGAATTAAATCCCAATAGCGTCCTAGTTCGAAACGATAACGTGTGTATAAATAGTAATTTACATTCGGGAAACGTAAATCACTCTTCATAAAATAGCGTTGTATGTTTGTAATAGAAGCACCAATAACCCAATTCTTTAGATTGTATTCTAATCCGAAGTTTACAGTTGGTGCAAATTGAGTGTCTCTATCGTAATATTCGCTAGGGTCACTCTCATTTTCGTAGATATTGCCACTGGCATCATACTGATGAACTTGTATACCTGCACCTAGACCAAACGACAAATGTTGATTTTCGCCGGTTTTAAGATGGTATGCATAATTTACCATTGCATTGTATGAAATTAGTGGTCCAAAGCGGTCGTACACTACAGATAATCCAAATCCTGAATTTATACTTGGTGCAAGCATGTCAAAGTTTAGTAAGCCTGTTGAAGGAGCTCCGCTATATCCCAAAAACTGGTGTCTGCCTATTAAAGTAATATTACCATAGGTAGATGCTCCTGTTGCTGCTGGATTATAATGAGTTTTGCTGAAAAGATGCTGGCTTATCTGTGGATCGCTTTGAGCTTGCATTGTTAATGGCAGCAACATCAAAAACAGGCATATCTTATTAAATTTATTCATGGTGCTTTATTTTAGGTTATTTTTCAACTATTTTAAATGTGGTGCGACGATTCAATCTGTGTTCTTCTTCTGTAATTGCATGTTCAACAACCGGATATTTTTTGCCGTATCCCTTCCATGTTAAGCGTGCTCGATTAATACCAGCACCAACCAAATAATCAACAACTGATTTAGCTCTGTCTACCGATAGTTGATCATTGTATTCATCTGTACCTCTCATATCTGTATGTGAACCGAATTCCAATTTTAAAGTAGGATTTGAATTAAGTAATAAAACTATCCTGTGTAAAGCATCTTTTGATTCAGGAGATAAGTTTGCACTATCGAAATTGTAGTAAATTTCGTGCAATGAAATCTCGCGTCCGTAAGAAACAGACCCGTCATCATTTGAATTGCGGCCATTCCTATTCATAGAATCTTCATTACCTTTGTTATAAGAAATTGATGCAAGATCGAAACCGCTATTTTCTCCGTCGCCTTCATGATATATAAAAGGTTTACTACTAATAGTCAAGAAGTTCGGTTTGTTAACCTTAACTTGATATTCTTTACCATTTACTAAGTCAGTAAACAAGTAGCGACCGGTAATGTCTGTTTTTGTTTGTTGAATAGTTTCACTTCCTTCTAATAGGAAAACGTCTTCATTAATAAATGGTTCATTTGTTTCCAAATCATATACGCGACCACTTATTGACATTGCCGATTGTGATAGATAGAAATCTTGTTCAACAGGGAAAGTTCCTATTGCGGATTTTTCTGTTTTAATCATTGACATGTCTGATATATATCCTATAGAACTAGCTAACAATTTATAGAAATCTCCGGCTTCGATAAATGCGTAATAGTATCCTTCATCGTTTGTCTGTACTGTTTGAGATTTGCCCATTCCATTTATAATAACTTGTGCGTTTTCTATAGGCTCTTGAGTATTCTTATTAAATACATGGCCCGAAACCATCATACTTGTGAATATTCCTTCAAAACGATAAATGTCGTCGTTGGTTTCAGGATGTCTACTACTAACTAAGAAAGCTTCATCGTTTGGTTCTGAAACAATCAAATTAATATCATCAAACGATGAATTTACAGGTTTCATTAAGTTTTGAACACCAGCAATTGAGAATCCGTCTATTTGTGCACTGTATAAGTCGTATCCACCGAATCCTATATGTCCGTCTGATGCAAATATTAGTGTATTGCCTTCAACATAAGGAAATGCTTCATTGCCTGCTGTGTTAACTACGGCTCCAACATTAATAGGCTTTTTGCTCCATCTTCCGTTTGCTTTTTTCTCTACATACCAGATGTCCGAACCACCATAACCACCAGCAATATTAGATGTAAAATACAAACGATTACCATCAGGCGATAGGGCAGGATGTGCAGCATCTGTATGTCTGTCACCGATGTTTAGTATACCTTTGTTTATCCATTTGCCTTTTTTGTAAACAGAGTGGTATATAAAACAATCGTTATTTTCATTGCTTAAGCAACGTGTGTAATACAATATATTATTAATTGTATCAACCGTAAATGTACCTGTATTTTGACCTCTCCATGACTTTACCATATTATCTACAGGTCTTGATGTTGAGAAATTATCATTGTGGTCTGCATAATACATTTTTGACAAGATTCCTTTTTTTGTATTACTTGTAGAGGCATAAATAATGCCACTTTGATAATACCCGATACCATATTCCATACCGGCAGTATTAATTCCATTTAGACTTTCTTCCGGCGAAATAGGATTCTTGGCAGCATGACGTATAGCAAAGTCGCATGATGCTTTCAAATTTTTTACAGATTTATCAGTAGGATTCAAACGCCCATATTCTTCAAAAGCGGCTTTTGCACGTTTGTATTCGCCCATCTTTTGTAGGTTTTTACCATATGCAAGATATGCTTCTGCCTTATCATATCCTGATAAAATTGCTTCGCTAATGAAAGTAACAGCTTCTTGTGGCTGATTTAAGTATGAATGACATTCTCCAATTTTAAACTTGGCGTATGCAACTTTGTTTTTGCTTCTTTCTGATTCGCCTGCTTTTTCAATAGTGCGTTTGTATTTCTCTATAGCTCCTACGTAATCTTTTTGAAGAAAACGGGTATCACCTGCACTATTTCCTGCATTAGCAGAACTGATTATTAATGTACAAACTGCTAAAAGCAGTATATTTCTGTTGAGTTTCATATATAATGCGTTTGTTTAGCGTTCAACTGTTACAGTGCTTTTAATAACTGTTTCTACACCTGTAGTATCATTTATTCTTACTGTATATAAATATACACCCGGATTTGCATAAACACCATTGTGTTTGCCGTTCCAACCTTCATTACCTTTGTAAATCAATGTTCCCCAACGGTCAAAAACTTCAATGTTATAGTCTTTTAAGAAGATATCATTTACACCATCTTCGTTAGGAGTGAATATATTTGGAAATATTGTTGATTCTATTATTTCGCTTTGTTCCATATCCCAGATGCATCCATTGGCGTCTTCAATTGTCATAGCAAATGTGTTGTTTGAAGTGCCGTATCCAAATTGTTTGGGTTTAAATACATTTGATGTTTCAGCTTCAGGAATATCAATGCCATTAACTTTTAATTTATAATCAATGAAGCCCGGTGTGGCAGTTACTGTTACAACTCTTCCGTTTACCATAGGATCAGGAACCTCAATTGTCATTGAATATTCAGGTTTGGCGTATATTGTTATGTAAGTTGGAGTTACGTCTGTTTCAATTATAGATTCACAATTTGCATCGCGTAATGCTATAAGTGTATATGCTGCACTTTCCATAGGTGTGACGGTGGTTTTCTCAACAGCATTTGTAGTCGTTAATTCTTGTCCGTCCGGTAGAGTGTAATAGAATGGAGCAGTACCTTTAAATTCAAAATTTACTTGTGTTGATTTGCCTTCACAAAGGAATTCTTCTTTAGTTTCTACTATTGCCGTAGGTCTTGGCCATACATGTACACTCATTGCATTTGAAGCAGTAGTTCCACATCGGTTAGTGGCTTCTAATATTAATATTCGATTGTTTTCAGCAGCAATATATGCATGCTCAAATACTTTAGTTGTGCCTACTTGAATTCCGTCCAAGTACCATTTGTAAGAACTGGTTGCCGGAGTTGATACAATTTCAGGGGTGATTGTAATTGTTGTACCATCGCAAACCGGGGTCATCCCATTTAATTTAACTGAAGCAGGTACATCTCCTGTTCTACCTACAGAAAACTCAATGTCATTTCCTATTTGACAATTGCCACGGAAGAAAGATATTCTGTAAGCAGCTTCACCTAAATTTGAAACTGTAACGTAATCATCACAATCGAAACCTTTTTTATCTACTGTATAGTCAGTGATTTCTAATTCTTTAGTTGGCTCATGGCAACCATCTGTCCATAATGTATCTTTGTATGCGACTCTAATTGTAATAGGATCACCTGTTTCCGGATCAACTGCAGGTTCGCCTGTTTCAGGGTCTATAACAGGTTCTTGCTCGTATCTGATTTTAGTTAATACAGGATGAAATTTATTGGCGTATTTTAAATCAGCAGAAGTAACCTCTGTTTGCTCTGTAATGTTAAATAGAGAAACTCTATAGTAAATGGCAGTATCTGTAGGTGCTACGATTTGTGTGCGACCGATTAGTGTAAATTTAACGGAGGCTGTTTTATCTCCTTTGCAGATTACGTTCGCTGCCGGATTTGTTTTAATATCATCTATTACTATTTCTTCCGGTTCACCAATTATAATATCGGTAGTTGTTACAGAACAATTATTTTTGTCTTTAACCGTAGCTGTGTAATTACCCATTGGTAAATTCTCGAAGGTACCGGTTGTGTTAGCAGCAGTATAAGGAGTTGTTGTGTTTGTTATATTGTAAATATATGGTAGTGTACCTCCATTAGCTTCACCAAATATTTTACCGGTTGATGCTCCGAAGCAATCTACATTGTTTCCATTAGGGGAGTATGTAAGCTCGTTAAGAGGCTCGTTTATCGTAACGTTAATGATGCCTGTTTTATCAACGCATGCATTTGCATCGGTTATTGAAATTTGATAATCACCGGCTAATAGTTGGCTGATATTTGTATTGTTTTCAACTGTTACAATTGTTCCTCCGTTGCACGTTACTGTGTAAGGTTTGGTTCCTCCATTACTAATGATATTAACTGTACCGGTAGATAAACCTTTACATAATACATCAGTTTTGTTTTGAAGAATAGAAGATAGCTCTGCAGGTCCTTCAATTACAAATGACAATGGAATGGCACAACCTGTTTGGTCAGATATTGTACCGGTGTATGTTCCTTTAGAAAGAGCCCCTATGGTTATTCTTGTATCTCCTGACATATCTGTAAATAAAATATCTGTAACAGGGTAGGCTACATTGTTTTTAAATAATGTGGCAACGTATGGATTACCAGAAGCACTTGGTACGCCACCTTTTACAATTGTAATTGCATTTCCATCGGCTGTTTCTGCGCATTTGGTTTGAATTGTACTTGGTTGACCAACAGACATTTTAACATCATTTACAACGACCGGACTAGCAGATGTTTTTAAACATCCGTTTGCATCCTTTACATATACCGTGTAATTTCCTGCTATTAGATTACGAAAAGTGTTTGTTTGTTGTCCATCTCCTGTAAAATTATTCAAACTGTACAAATATGGCTGTGTACCACCTTGAGCTTGTATTTCAATTTCACCATTAGAACAAGCACTGGGTTTTGCCGTAGCTGTAATATTGATTTCATCCGGTTCTACTAATTGAACAATAGATGGCCCTTTTACGCCGCTATCATCTTTTACATACACGTCATACAATCCTGCCGGAAGATTTAGGAAAACGTTGTTGTCTATTTGCTGCTCACTAAAATCTGCCTTTAATGAGTAGTAAACGGTTCCTGACGCGCCTGTGACTGAAACAGTAATGCTTCCGTCCGGCAGGCCATGGCATGATGGATGCTTTGGACTAGTCGTGAATGAAATAGCAAACGACAAAAGAGGAATTGTCATAAACGTAGCTATATGAGCAATGCGTTTTATTGCGTGATTTTTCATGAGAGTGTATTGATTTGGTAATTATTTTTTTTGATAATCTGCAAAGATAATATAATTTATGACTTTATTATATAATAACACTATATAATTGCGAATGACAATGTCAATATGTGCGCAAAATCCACTAAAATAAAACGAACGGACTTCTCAACGATAGAGTGGTCCGTTCATTTATATTGAAGCTTTTTTCCCTTTATAGCGCTTGTACAGTGATGAGGCTATTTTGTAACCGATACCTATAGCCGATATCATTTGACTTGATGTGCTTTTAAAGGACAAAAAACTTTTTGATATATTTTTAATTATTCCAAAGACAGAAAAATTATCGGCGAAGCGTGCTTTTGCAACTCCAAAACTATTATCTATTGCAAGTTTTTGTTGATCAATTCTACGTATTAGAGAACGCCTTTCGCGATCAATCTGGTCTGTGCTTTTTATCTGACTATAATTTATGCTCATATTTATTGTCAGTTATCTTAAATTTTTGAATTATCACTTCCGTTATGATTATCATTATCCTTAAATAATATTTTACTGACATGCTTAATTAATGGATTGATTATCAATTGTTTGCGTAATAAGGCAATCAAGATGAGCATCAGTATAAAAATTCCTCCGATTATACATAAACCGGGCGTCATACTTCCTAATAAGGATTTTAAATAATATGCAAATGCTAAAGAAAAATAGACAAATGCAACTAAAGCTAGCATCACAGATACGACTATTAAGATAAATAATGACAAAATTAGCGAAAGCTTTTCTAAAACTTCCAATCTCAATAAGTCATATCGCAGTGAGATGTACTCTTTTGCATCATTCAGCAACTGTTTGTATTCAGGATCTAGTTTCATGCTTCTTCATTTAAAGCTTCGTCAACAGCAATTTTTACATCATCGAAATTGCTAAAGTCTGAAATTTTAGCTTTTACTTTCGCAATAATTTCTTCAAAACGATCTTTTGAAATGCCTTTTTCAGCTAAGTATGCAATTATTTTTACACGAGTGTCCTTACCTTTTTCTGGAGCAAATAATATACCGACTGCAGCACCGACAGCTAAGCCACCGACAAATGCCAATACATTTTTAATGTTCATAATAGTGCCTCCTATTGTTTTGTAAGTGATTATTAAGGCAAATGTACGTTAATTTTGTTGTATATCCAAACAAAAGTCAATAATTTATTCGCTTAAAACAGTATTTAAATTTTTGTTTAAAATGATGTGTAGTTGTTATATCAGATTGTTAATCGAAAAAAAAACGTACCTTTGTTCTTATATATAAAAGAGATATGCGGAACAAACCAACATCATCAAATCAAAAGCAGTTTTCATTAAAAGTAACAGAAGCAAAACCATTGATGGAATTTTTGTCGTTAAAATTACCTGATTATAGCAAAACGACATTGAAATCATTGCTTACTCATAGACAGTTGTTTTTAAATGGCGAGATTATGCTGGTTCAGCATGATTATATGCTTAAACCTGGCGATAGAATTGATATAAGATCTTCAAAAGGTGAAAGGGGACATGTTTTAGATCATCCGAGTTTGAAAATCATTTACGAAGATGATGCAATATTGGTAGTAGACAAAAAAGAAGGTCTATTATCAGTTAGAACAGAAAAAGACGGATTTGAAACAGCTTCTCATTTATTAAACACATATATGCGTGCATACGGAAGAGGTAGCCATATATATGTTGTTCATAGATTAGATAGAGATACATCGGGAGTGATGATGTTTGCTAAAACAAAAGAAGTACAAGAAATTTTAAGAGATAATTGGAACGATTTGGTACAAGAGCGTACTTATATTGCAGTAGCAGAAGGCGTTTTTGAACAGGCCAAAGGAACTATAGCTTCATATTTAACTGAAGATGTTCAAAAGAAAATGCATTCAAGTTTAAAGGATAATGGTGGGCAATATGCAGTTACTCACTACGAAGTTGTTGCAGCAAATAAAAAATATTCTTTGTTGAAACTTAATTTGGAAACAGGAAGGAAAAATCAAATTCGTGTGCATCTGCAAAGTATCGGTCATCCGGTTACAGGAGATACTAAATATGGTGGTAGTAATAGTCCCGCAAAACGTTTGTGCTTACACGCCGAAACGCTGAAATTTAAGCACCCTGTCACAAAAAAACTTGTTGCTTTTGAGATTCCGGTTCCAACTTCATTTCTACGCTTAACAGGATTAAAATGAAAAATAAGTTTTTGACATTCGTTTTGTTTTTATTGCCATGTGTTATTTTGGCAATAGAGCCCGTTTATACAGTAAAAAAATATCCCAACGGACAACTTAAGTACGAAGGATACTTTGTTGATGGAAAACCTGTTGGAGAGTTTAAAAGATATCATGAAAACGGTAAGGTGTTTTTTATTCAGAATTTTGATAAAGAAGGCAATTCCTCAGTAAAGATTTACACCGGTGAGGGGGACTTCCTGGCAGAGGGGCAGTATGTTGGAGAAAAACGTGATGGTCAGTGGAATTATTATACTAAAAAAAAATCCTTATTTATGGTTGAACATTATTCGTTAGGTAAAAAGGTAGGTGAAAAATTAGTATATTTTGAAGATGGTAACATTATGAACAAGATGTATTATAAGAATGACTTGCAAGATAGTGTGTACCTGCAATATTATCAGAATGGAAATGTTATGGCCAAATTTTATTATAAGAACGGAAAAATTGATGGGCCATTCGTTTCGTATTATGAAGCTGGTGAACTAGATAGAAAAGGTGAGTATGTTAATGGAAAACGCGAAGGCACATGGTTTATCTATAAAGAAGATGGAACAGCAGATGAAATAGTATATAAGAATGGTGTTTCGGAACAAATGGATAAAATGATACGTGCAGAGAGTGATAGCAGTGATATTGACCGACAGCTTAAGGATCCGAAAGACTATATTTCAAATCCAAGCGGTTATTTTGAGCCTTAATGGAAGCATTGTCGTTATATGAACTTAACCGGACAATTAAAGAGGCTATAGATGAACTATATCCAATGTCAGTTTGGGTAAAGGCCGAGATAAGTCGAATTACCGAGAATCGATCGGGGCATTGTTATTTAGAATTGGTGGAAAAAGACTCTAACAATGATGAGGTAATTGCCAAGGCTTCTGCTTCTATTTGGAAAAATACATACAAAATGTTAGCTCCGTATTTTGCGATGGAAACAGGAACAGCATTATCACAAGGTATGACTGTATTGATCAAAGTAAAACCGGTATTTCACGAGGTGTATAGTTATAGTCTGAATGTAACCGACATAGATCCTACATACACTATAGGAGATATAGCCCAAAAACGGAAAATGGTTGTGGCAAGGCTGAAAGAAGAATTTGTTTTTGATATGAATCGTGAATTGAATTTAAGTAGAGCGATAAGGAATATAGCTCTTGTTAGTTCAAAAACTGCAGCCGGTTACGAAGATTTTATCAATCAACTTAATAATCAAGAATTAAAATTCAATTACAATGTCGAATTGTTTGAAGCCGTAATGCAAGGCGATCTAACAGAGAATTCGATCATTAATGCATTAGACGATATAATTAGTTCTAAAACAGAATTTGATATAGTAGTAATTGTAAGGGGTGGAGGGGCTGTGTCTGATTTGCATTGGTACGATTCATATCGCTTATCTTATTATTGCACGCAATATCCATTGCCAATTATAACAGGAATAGGACATGATAGAGATGTATCGGTACTTGATATGATTGCGTATACATCTTTAAAAACACCTACCGCGGCAGCTCAATTTATAGTTAATCGTTCCATTTTTGAGTACAATCAGCTAAAAGACCTAATAAACGATTTTTCTGCATCTGTGCAATCTTATATAAAAAACAAACAAGTAGAATTAGAAATGCGTAAAGTTGACTTAAAAGCAGCAGTCTCTGATTTGTTTGTAAAAAAAAGGCATAATTTAAGTATGATGGAACAATTTTTAGATTTGTCTTCACCATCTGTTATATTAAAGAAAGGTTATAGTATAAGTTTAAAAGACGGAAAAGTTGCAAGGTTCAAAGATTTGCATAAAGGTGATTGTATTATGACTATGTTATTTGATGGTAGCGTAGAGTCGATAGTTAAATAAATTTATTCGGTTCAATATGGAAAAGAAAAAAACATACGATGAGGCTTATTCTCAACTTGAAATTTTGACAGAAGAAATCAAAAACGGAGAAATCCCATTGGATTTGTTGACAAAAAAAATTAAAGAAGCAAAAACCTTGATTGGGTTTTGTCAGACTTCGTTAGGTAAGATCGAAGATGATGTAAATGACGTTTTGCATAATTGTTAGTTTGTTAGTAATGAGTGCTTTGTCATGTGATTTAAACAAAAATGCAAAACATTCATTGTCTGTGATTTTTTTTGCGTACATTTGCATTGTTGGTTTTATTTATGATCAATTACTATGTGAATTAAATTCAACAAAGAAGAAATTTGCCTATGGAATTATCTCTAGCTTTTACTCCCATAACTTTATTTGTCGTCCTTGTTGTCGCATTATCTACAATTTGTGTTTTTGGTGGGATAGTCGTGCAATTGTGTGCAATTAAAACGGCAGCAACAAAGTATCTTGCTTTTCTATGTTTTTTTTGGGCTTTAGTCGAAATTTCGCCTCTTTTTTTACCTTTAGATGGTACAGGAAATGTACTTAAACATTTTTCTCCATTATATTTAATTTCTTGTGCGATATTAGGCGATTTGTCTTTGCTCTATCCATTGATAATGATAGAAAAAAATAGGGTTACAATACCAAAATTGCTTCGCTTTTTTTCGGGTATTATTATTATATTGCTATCATACTTTATATATAGAATATTTAATCCCGAACCTAAATTTGTAACACCTGCTAATATCGCAACGCCTGGTTTGGCAATCGAAGTTATATTTAGATTTTTATTTTTAGTTTACCTCACTTTGCATGCTTTATATGTAGCTGTGATGGTTAGAAAATTTATCCCTATATATGAAAAATATTTGGATGAAAGCTATTCTGACACAGAAAAAAAACATATTCAATGGATGAAAGTTTTGAAGTATCCAATGTTTGCGATACTAATATCTTACATGGCTTATACCTTTAATGATACAATAGAATTGTCTATTGTGCATTTGCTATTATTGATGTTTATAATCTCTATATTCATAATAAAAGCAATTCAAACAGAACCAGTTGAATTACCAGAGCATTGTAAGATGTATTGGTCTTATAAGAATTTCAAATGGATTATTGTTGATGATATAAAAGATAATGAATATAAATCTGCAGAAGCCGACGAATTTATATATTTGTCAGATAATGAATTAACTGAGAATGAAATATGTCGATATAAAAGCATATTAGATCAATGGATGTTGCAAGATAAACCATATTTAAATAAAGATTTCAGAGTTTCTGATGTGCATACAAAATTAAATGTTGACCGTCTTAAGTGTAATGAAATATTTTCACGTGCATATCAATGCTATTTTAGAAACTGGGTTTTGCAATATCGAATAGATCATGCCATTCAATTAATGAAAGATAATCCTGATAAACAAGTAAAAGAAATATCATTTGAGTCCGGTTTTACTTCTCAAGCAGTTTTTGCGCGATCGTTTGCACAACATATGGGAATGTCTTGTACTCAGTACAAAGAGCAATTTTTGATATAATTTCAAAAAAACAATATTTTTTTTGTGTTAAGATAAGTACATTTTAGTTTTTGTAAAATATTGAACTACTGATATATAAGTATTTGTTGTGTGGGTGTTGATGTATAGCAAATGAATCTAGTACAAATTTGCAAAGTAAAAATACAAAAAGGCAAAATAATTTATTTGCAAAAAATAATATGCTACAATATATTTGCATTGTTCAAAGGCTAAAAAATTATTTGATGACTCTTCATTCGGAAGATTGTATGATTAAAAGGCTGAATGTGATTTTAATTAATTTTGAATTGTTTTTTTCATAGTGATATTTTTTCTTCGTTTTTTAGTGAATTAGTGAGTGAAAAGTAGCAGGTAAGCGTACCTGCTACTTTTTTTTTATTTATCTCATGTTTTCTAAAAAAAAACCTTATTTTTGCGTACAAAAATAAAAACTAATGCAAAATAAATTAATTCTGCTACTGCTCATATTTTTATCCTCATTGTTCTCTTTATATGCAAAAACAAGTAATGAGCGTATTGATTCGAATATCCCGGAAAGCTGGATTTTAAAGTCTGATACATTTTTTGTAGAACAGCAACCAATAGAACAAAAATGGTGGCAATATTTCGATGATACTGTTTTGAATTCACTCGAAGAATTGGCTATTGCCAATAATTATGATTTAGTTGCAGCATCATATAGAATTGCTCAGACAAAAGCTAATCTGCGTATTGCTGAGGCAGGGTTTTATCCCCAAATATCATTAGACGCAGCTTATGATTATAATAAAAACATTAGCGCGATAGGAATGATTGCTCATACAGGATCTTTAGGTTTGGATTTGCAATGGGAAATAGACATAATAGGTTCTGTAAGAAATAAAGCAAATGCACAAAAGAAAGTTTATGAGGCAACAAAAGAAGATTATAATGCGATGATGACTATTTTAGTAGCACAAGTTGCAGATGCTTACTTTTCTTTGCGTACAACTCAGCTACGTTTAAATGTAGTTAAACGTAATTTGGATAGTCAGAAAGAAACAATGAATATTGCAGAAGCGCGTTTTAATTCAGGTTTAGTGTCTGCATTAGACGTTTCTCAAGCTAAGTCGATATATTATTCTACTGCAGCATCAAAACCGCAATTGGAATCACTGGTTTCAAAGTACATTAATACGATAGGTGTTTTGCTTGGAAAATTACCATGGGAGTTAGAATCAGATTTAGCTCTAGTAAAAGATATCCCATTGAGAGAGAATCCTATATTGGTACCTGTAGGAATACCATCAGAGGTTATTCGTCAACGTCCGGATGTGCGTAGTGCAGAAAAACAGGTTGATGCGCAAGCAGCTCAACTTGGGGCAACGCGTGCAGATTGGTGGCCTAAATTTTATCTAACAGCGAAGTTTGGATATGCATCAACAGATTTTCAGCAATTGTTTATGAATAATAATATGTATTGGCAAGTTGCACCTGCAATTCAATGGACTATATTTTCAGGAACACAATTCTCGGGAAGTACTCAAGCAGCAAAGGCTAATTTAGAAATCTCGATCAATAATTATAATAATACAATTCTTTCGGCTTTGCAGGATGTAGATGATGCTATGCAAACATATCGTTATTCCGTGAAAGAATCGGAAATGCGTAGAAATGCATTTAAGGAAGCTCTCACAACTTTTTCATTGGCATTGGATTTGTATAAAAGAGGTTTGATTAACTTTCAAAATGTTCTAGATGCACAACGTTCTTTGTTGCAATACGAAGATGCAATAGTATCTATAGAAGGTAATACATATTCAGCTTTAGTAAGTCTATTTAAGGCATTAGGCGGAGGTTGGAATAACAAGTAATTAAATAAAAACCACACTATATGAAAAATAAATTAGGTATAATTGTTCCTGCAGCATTGCTTTGTCTGTTAATATTTTCGTGTGCTAACGATAAGGAAACGAAACAAGCACCTCTACAAAAATTCTCAGTTGCATATCCTGAGGTTCGCGATATTGTATATCGTTTAGAGTATCCCGGTTATTTGCAATCAGAAAGAATAGTTGAAGTAATAGCAAGAACAGAAGGTTTTTTGATAGAGAATAAAGTCAAATCCGGTCAGAAAGTTTCAGAGGGTGATATCCTATTTGTAATTGAGCCTAAAACTTACGAAGATAAATTAGCTACAGCCGAAGCTGCTTTAGCCACTGCAAAATCAAATCTTGTTTTTGCACAATCATCATTAGATCGTATTGAAGAAGCTGCTAAAAGTAATGCCGTAAGTGAGATAGATTTAATACAAGCTCAAACTAATGTAGACTTGTGTAATTCGGCAATTAAAACAGCAGAAGCGCAACTGAGTATGGCACAAACTCAGCTAGGATATTGCTATATAAAGGCACCTTGCAGTGGCCGTGTTTCTAAAAATATAGTTGATGAAGGCAATTATGTAAAACCTCAAACACAATTAACTACCTTATACAAGGAAGATAATATGTATGCCATTTTTACAATAGAGGCAAGTAATTTGATTTGGGCTCAAAAACAAACAAAATCTCAAGGATCATTTAATTCTAAGCCTTTTAAGACTGTTGATATTATTGTTTCGGATGTGGCAGGTGAAACAGAAATTTTTCAAGGAGATTTAGACTATTTATCTCCGTCTGCAGATTTATCTACCGGAACAGTAGATATGCGTGCTGTTATTAAGAATCCTAATAATGAGTTAAATAATGGAGTATATGTAAAGGTCTCATTACCATATAAAGAAGCAAAAGATGCAGTTCTTATTCCTGAAAGTTCAATCGGTTCAGATCAATCAGGAAGATACATATATGTAGTAAAGAATGATACAGTTCGTTATAGAAATGTCAAAGTAGGGCAATTAGAACGTGACAATATGCGTGAAATAACATTGGGTCTGCAAGCAGACGAATTATATATAACAGAAGCTTTAGCTCGCGTAAGAAATGGTCAAGCAATAAGTCCGGTATTAGAATCAACAAAACAAAAATAAGCAGCCATGTCGAAATTTTTTATCAATCGACCGATATTTGCTTTTGTTATAGCACTGCTAATTATGTTGGCCGGTGTAATAACACTGATAAATTTACCTATAGCACTATATCCTGAAATTACACCTCCAACGGTATCTGTAACAGCAGCATATCCTGGCGCAAACGCACAAGTTATATCCGAAACTGTAGCAGCACCAATTGAAAATAAAGTTAATGGTGTTGAAGGTATGTTATACATGAATTCGGTATCCTCTTCAGCAGGTGTATATACACTTACTGTTACGTTCGAAGTAGGAACAGATATCGATATGGCAACAGTTTTGGTTCAAAACCGTGTTAATCAAGCAACTTCAAGTTTGCCAAGTGAGGTAACACGTTTAGGTGTAACTACTGAAAAAAAATCAAGTAGTATATTAATGCTTATCGGTATGACTTCAGACAATGAAGAATTATACGATAATGTGTATTTGAATAACTACGCTACTTTAAATATCGTAGATGAGCTTAAGCGTATACCAGGAGTCGGTTCTGTGAGCCTTTTCGGTGCAGATGATTATAGTATGCGTTTATGGCTTGATCCAGAGGTTTTGCGTATCAGAGGATTAAATCCATCAGATATTGTTGATGTTATTAAAGAGCAAAACATGCAAGTGTCTGCAGGTAAAGTAGGAGAGTTGCCATCTGCTAACAAAGAAGCATTTCAGTATACATTAGATGTAAAGGGTCGATTAGTTAATCCTGAAGAGTTCGGGAATATAGTAGTAAAATCGTTGCCGGGGGGTAAATACTTACGTGTCAAAGATGTTGCTAAAATTGAATTAGGTAGTAAATCATACACAATAGATAGTAAGTTAAATCACAAAACAGCAAGTTCTATTTGTATATATCAATTACCGGATGCAAACTCTTTGGAAGTTGCAAGTGCAGTAAAGGCAAAGATGGAAGAATTGTCCCAGCGCTTGCCCGAAGGTGTACATTCTGAAGTCGTGTTAGATACTACTAAATTTATAGAAGTGTCAATTGATGAGGTTTACAAAACTTTATTTGAGGCAATTATATTGGTTCTGATTGTTATTCTATTGTTTTTACAAGATTTTAGAGCAGTATTGATTCCTGCAATTACGATACCTGTTTCATTGGTGGGAACTTTTGCAGTGATGGGTATTTTGGGATTTTCTATAAATACCTTGACGTTGTTTGGTTTGATATTGGCCATAGGTATAGTGGTCGATGATGCGATACTAGTAGTGGAAAATACTTTCAGGCATATGGAATTGGGTGCAGCTAATGCAAAAGAGGCAACTCTTAAGGCTATGGAAGAAATTTCAGGTCCTATTGTCGGAACAGTATTAGTACTATTGGCTGTGTTTGTTCCAACTGCATTTATTGGTGGAATCACAGGTGAAATGTATAAACAGTTTGCTATAACAATTGCGGTTTCTACTGCATTTAGTGGTTTGAATGCGTTGACATTAAGTCCTGCGTTGTGTGCGCTGGTTTTGAAAAAGAAAGAAAAACAAAGTAAATTCTTTGTATACAAATATTTCAATAAAGGTTTTGATAAATTACACAAAGGCTATTCGTGGGTTATCTCCACTTTTTTGAGAAAATCTGTAATTGTATTATTGGCTTTCTGTGCATTAACTGCAATAATGGCATTTGGTTTTATGAAGATGCCTTCAGCTTTTATTCCTGCTGAAGATCAGGGCTATTTTTTAATAATGGCAGAACTTCAAGATGGAGCATCTCTAAATGAAACCATGAAAGTTATGGAGCAAGCCGAGCAAATTCTGGATTCAATACCCGGAGTTGATAAACATGTTTCTATATCAGGTATGTCAATGGCTGATGGAGCGCAGGTATCTAGTAAAGCATCAATGTTCGTTATGCTAAAAGATTGGGAAGAAAGAAAAACTGATGAAACTTCAATATCTGCAATTATTAAGCGTTTTAATGCAGAAGCATACAATAAAATTCAGAAAGCAACCGTGTATGGATTTATGATGCCTGCAATCCAAGGTTTAGGTACCTCCGGTGGTTATGAATTGTATGTGCAAGATAAATCTAATATGGGAGTTGTCGAATTACAAAATGTTTCAGAAGAATTTGCTGCACAAGCTAATCAAGAAAAAGAATTGAGTGGTTTGCGCACAACATTCAAGGCAACAACTCCACAAATATTCTTGAATATTGATCGTGATAAGGTGAAAATGCAAAATCTGGCTATTAGTGATGTTTTTAATGCGCTATCTGCATATCTTGGTTCGTCGTATGTAAATGACTTTACATTATACGGAAAAGTATATCAAGTCAGACTTCAAGCAAAATCCCAGAATCGTTCAAGTTCAAATGACGTTATGCGCTTAAGTGTTAGAAACTCGGAAGGTAAAATGGTGCCATTTGCAACATTTGCAACAATTGAACAAAAAACGGGAACTGAGGTTATAAATCGTTATAACATGTATCAAGCTGCATATATGTCCGGTAATGCTGCTGAGGGTTATAGTTCAGGTCAGGCAGAAAATAAAGTAGCTCAGTTGGCAAAAGAAAAATTTGGAAATACATTCGGTTTTGAATGGACTTCAATGGCATTCCAAGAACAATCTGCCGGTTCTTCAATAATTCTGATATTTGCATTAGCTTTAATTGTTGTGTTAATGGTACTTGCAGCTCAATACGAAAGTATAACCAGTCCTATGGCTGTAATTATGGCTGTCCCAATTGCCCTACTTGGTGTTATTATAGGCTGTATGATATTGGGATTGCCAATTAATATTTATACGCAAATCGGTATGGTTCTTATGATTGCGTTGTCTGCAAAAAATGCTATTTTGATTGTAGAATTTGCTCGTGATTATAGAAAAGAAGGTAAGTCTATTAGAGATGCCTCTTATAATGCCGGTCAGATTCGTTTAAGGCCTATATTAATGACTTCATTTGCATTTATCTTAGGTGTATTTCCATTGGTAACAGCAAGCGGAGCCGGTGCAGCAAGCCGTGTGTCTTTGGGTATAGCGGTTTTCGCAGGTATGATAATGTGTACTGTAGTTGGTACTTTATTTATACCTAATTATTATCAATTCTGGCAAAAGATTCAAGAAAAATATTTTGAAAAGCATAATTAGTTCCAAAATATTATAATACATATAACAAAGACTAATTGAATTTTTAAAAAGTCAGAATCCATAAGATATAAAAGGAGCATAAGCATGATGCTACCAGTGATAGAAAACATCAAAAATATTAATATAGAGGATTATAATTATCCACTTCCAAACGAACGGATTGCAAAGTATCCATTGACTAAACGCGATGATTCTAAATTATTAGTGAATCGCAATGGTGTTTTCAGTACTAAAATATTTAAAGATTTACCAAGTGAATTGCCGTCGAAATCATTATTAGTATTTAATAATACTAAGGTGATACAAGCACGTATGCTTTTTCAGAAGGGTACAGGTGCACATATAGAAATTTTCTGTTTAGAACCTTTAGAGCCCAATGATTACCAACTGGTTTTTCAAAAAACTAGTTTTTGTATATGGAAATGTATGGTAGGTAATCTAAAAAAATGGAAAACAGAAATATTATCAAAATCATGTTTGATACGTGGTGAAAGAGTTGATTTATATGCTGAAAAGCTTAAAACTGCTGCGAATACGCATGAAATAAAGTTTAGTTGGAGTGGGGAAAATATTACATTTGCAGATGTGCTGGAAGCCTTTGGAGAATTGCCAATTCCGCCATATTTAAATAGAGCAACAGAAGAAAGTGATAAAACCACATATCAAACGGTATATTCCAAAATTAAAGGATCTGTGGCTGCTCCAACAGCAGGCTTACATTTCACAGATTCTGTTTTAGATAATTTAAGTAAGGTAGGGATAGGAAGATGTGAGTTGACATTGCATGTAGGAGCCGGCACATTTCAGCCGGTTAAAACGGAGAAAATAGGTGAGCACAATATGCACACGGAAGTTATTGAAGTACATAAATCTGCAATATTACAAATTAAAGCATCTTTAGAGCAAGTTATTGCCGTAGGAACAACATCAGTACGCACATTGGAAAGCTTATACTATATAGGTTTGCGTTTGGCTTCCGGTAACGAAGATTTATTTGTGTCGCAATGGGAACCTTATATGTCTAAATCAGATATACAGGTTGAAGATGCGCTTAATGCTATATTAGTGTTTTTGGATGCAAATAATTTGAGTGTATTGCATGCGAGTACTCAGATAATAATTGCTCCCGGATATGAGTTTAAAATAGTAAAAGGATTGATAACGAATTTTCATCAGCCGAAAAGCACATTGCTGTTATTATTAGCAGCATTTATCGGTGATAATTGGAAACAAATGTACGATTATGCGTTAGCAGGCGGATTCCGTTTCTTGTCTTATGGTGATTCATCATTATTGTTAAAAGTATGAAAAGAATTAGTTTATTAGTATGCCTTATGGGGTTGTTTGCTTCGACAATTGCAAGCAAATCAGTTTATTATGGTCGTATAGATGGTAAGCAATTATATCAAGTTATAGTCGTAAATAGTTTAGAATCAGGCTCTCCACAAATGTTGACAACTGTTCCTATTCGACCTGATAGTACATTTAAAATAGAAATAGATGCACAAAAGTCTGATTTTTATACTTTGATGTTTCAAGGTTCAGGCAATTTGCGTAGACCACAATACTTAGTCGTACATCCATCTGATAGCGTTTACATGCATTTTAAAAGTTCATATACAGATTTGCAATTAGATTCTGTATCAGGTTCTCAAGACATGCAAGTTATTTGTGATTATCAACGTATGAGTATCAAAGCATCAGGTGATCTAAAAGCTTTGGAAAATAAATTTGCTCAAACGAAAGATACACTTGTGCAAAGGTCAATTCAGAACGAATATTATAATTATTACATGCAGTATGAATTTAATATCTCTAAGTGGTTAAGTAAGCGAACCAAATTATTGGCTACTGCACTATTAGCATACTCTGAATTTAATAAGGATTTTATGGCGCACAAACAATTATTTACTGCAATATATAAAGATTTGAAGCCAATGTATCCAAATAATGTTTTTGTTAAGGAAATAGGGTCTAATATTGATAATCCCATTCAAGTAGGAAAGCAAGCTCCTGAAATAGTTGCCGAATCGCCTGAAGGTAAACAATTAAAGTTGTCAGACTTAAAAGGCAAGGTGGTTTTGATAGATTTCTGGGCATCCTGGTGTCGTCCATGCAGAATGGAAAATCCTAATGTAGTAGCTGCTTATAATAAATATAATTCAAAAGGTTTCGAAGTGTTTAGTGTTTCTTTAGATGAGAGTAAAGATAGTTGGAAATTTGCTATATCAGCCGATAATCTAAATTGGCCAAATCATGTTTCTTCTCTTAGACGTTGGAGTTGTCCAATAGCGAAGTTGTATAGAGCGTATGCTATTCCATATTCAATATTGATTGATGCAAGTGGCAGTATTATTGCTGTAAATTTGCGTGGAGAGGATTTACAAAACAAACTTAAGGATCTGTTTGGAATTTAAGATTTGCTCAAGCGAAAAGTTGTTTAAAAGCCTCTTCAACTTTTTTTACTGTTAGGACTTCTATGTTGAATCGTTTGATATCCAAACCTTTGTAATTGTGATTCGGGATAATTATACGTTTGAAGCCTAATTTTTCTGCTTCTGCAATTCGCTGCTCAATTCTATTTACCGGACGAATCTCGCCTGATAAACCGACTTCTCCTGTTAAGCATACTTGTGAAGCTATTGCAATATCTAAACTTGATGATAAAATTGAGGATATTACAGCAAGGTCGATGGCAGGATCGTTGACTTTTAGTCCACCTGCAATATTTAAGAATACATCTTTTTGTGCTATCTTAAAACCTGCTCTTTTTTCTAGGACAGCTAGTAGCATATTCATTCGTCTTATGTCAAATCCTGTGGCAGACCTTTGAGGCGTACCATAAGCTGCTGTGCCTGTAAGTGCTTGTACTTCAATTAAAAAAGGTCTAATTCCCTCAATTGCAGATGCAATTGCAACTCCACTCAAACCCTCATGATCTTGCGAAAGCAAAAGTTCTGATGGATTTTCAACTTCACGTAGACCATTCTGTTGCATTTCATATATACCTAATTCAGAGGTACTACCGAATCTATTTTTAGCTGCTCTTAAAATTCGATACATATAGTGTTGATCACCTTCAAATTGCAGCACGGTATCAACCATGTGTTCTAATGTTTTTGGTCCGGCAATTGTACCATCTTTAGTAATATGCCCGACAATAAATACAGGGGTCTGTGTCTCCTTTGCAAATTTTAAAAGCAAAGCGGTACACTCGCGTACTTGTACTAAGCTACCTGGAGAAGAGTCTATTGTTTCTGTACTTATTGTTTGTATAGAGTCTATAACTACTAGTTCGGGTTGAATATTTATTATGTGTGAAAATATTTGTTCAAGTGAAGTCTCACTTATTATGTAGCACTCACCATATTCTTTGGTTATGCGCTCAGCACGTAGCTTTAATTGTCTGGCACTTTCTTCACCTGATACATATAGTATGCGCATAGATGGGAGTTGTAATGCTGTTTGAAGCATTAGTGTTGATTTGCCTATCCCTGGCTCACCTCCCAATAGTACAAGCGACCCTTTTACCAATCCACCTCCAAGAACTCTGTTTAATTCTCCGTTATGCATGTCAATACGTGGATCCTCACCTATAATGACGTCTTGAAGTAATAAAGGCTTTTGCTTTTCTGATCCAATAAATGGAATTGCACGTGCCGATGATGATTCTTTTTGCTCAATTTCTTCGGTACATGTATTCCATTGTCCGCAAGCATTGCATTTACCAAACCACTTTGGAGATTCGTATCCACAATCTTTACATATATAAACGGTTTTCAATTTAGCCATGGATTATTTTTTCGCTAAGGTCGTGATTTTATTTGTTAGCACAAAAAAAATGGAGGCTGTTTTTGCCTCCATTTTACTGTTAAATATACTATTTCAATAAATTATTTTTTGGATTGGGATGAACAATTGTCGGCTTGAAATGTTTAGCCTCTTCAAAGTCCATTTGTGCGTATGATGTGATAATTAGGATATCTCCCGGTTGCACCTTTCTGGCAGCTGCTCCATTTGTACAAACGACACCGGTTCCTCTTTCGCCTTTTATTACGTATGTTTCAAAACGTTCACCATTGTTATTGTTGACAACGTTCACTTTCTCATATTCTATGATGCCTGCGGCATCCATTAAATCTTCATCAATAGTAATACTACCTATGTAGTTAAGATTAGCGTCTGTTACGCTTACACGATGGATTTTTGATTTTAGAATTTCGATTATCATTTCGTATAATGTATGTTGTCTATTAAACGGATGTTGCCGCAATATATTGCAATACAGCCAACAATATCGTTGCTTTCGCTCCAATCTTTGATACTTTCTAAAGAGTCGGCATTAACAATTTCGTAATAGTCAAGTTTAAACTCTTTGTCATCTGCAAATTGCTCTGCAACCCAACTGCAAATTTCTGCAGGTGTCTTTTGCGCAACAAAGGTAGTGCTTTTCGACAAAACTTTGAATATCAAAGCTGCTTTTTTACGTTGCTCATCAGTTAGTAATGTGTTACGACTACTTCTTGCCAATCCGCTATCTTCCCTAATAATGGGGCATGCAACTATTTCTACCGGTATAGTTAATTGTTTTACCATGGCTTTAATAATTGCAACTTGTTGAAAATCTTTTTCGCCAAAATATGCTTTGTTCGGCTTTACTGCATAAAATAACTTGCTTACAATTTGTGCTACTCCATTAAAATGTCCCGGTCGGAATCTACCTTCCATGACCCTTTCAATGTTGCCGAAATCAAAATTTCTTGTATCCTCCGTAGGGTACATCTCTGATACAGATGGCATAAATAAGATATCGCAACCGGCTTCCTCTAGTAAAATTGCATCAGCATCAGGAGTACGTGGATATTTAGCTAGGTCATTTTTGTCATTAAATTGTGTTGGATTAACAAATATGCTTACCACGCAAATATCATTTTCTTTTACACATTTTTTTACTAAAGAAATGTGTCCTTGATGTAGGGCTCCCATGGTAGGTACAAATCCTACTTTGGCATTACTTTTTGACGATATTTCATGTAGTAAACCAGCGATGGTTTTTGTTGTAATCATGATTGTAAAATAAAAGCGCAAAGTTATGCAAAAATGAAATTTATAACCAACAAAATGTACAAAAATAATTAATATATGAAAAATAATTTGTATATTTGCGCTATAGTGTGCTCATTTTTTTAATAACGCGTTGGTAGCTTTTTATTTTTTTTATTATGTATAGAGATTCACTGTTTTTAATAGCTATAATGATATCTTCGTCTGTATTTTCTGCGAGGAATTTGTATTTTGTGAAGTCAGATTTGTCTGAGATTATTTATAATACAACAGATATTGATAGCATAACTTTTGACAATTCTCAAATAGATGATAATTATATTATTTCGTTGTATGATGGCGAGAGTATTGAGTCTTTTAATGTGTCAGAATTGAACAAAATATACTTAGGACCATATTATGATGAAGATGATATTAATAATAATGAGTTTACAACCACATATACATTTACTTATAAATCTTCTTCTGTGTCTGTTTATCCAACTCCTACGGAAGGAATTGTGGTTGAGCAAAACGGAACAAATATTGTTGTTAGATCGGAATTAGCAGGTATTAATTATGTACTTAAAAGTAGTATGTATCGAACCGGTTCGTTCAAATTGTATAGTACCAACAAGTCGCAGCTGACACTAAGTGGAATTAATTTAGGATCATCTAATGGTTCTGCTATAAATATTCAAACCGGCAAACGAACTTTTGTAGTTATAGCTGATGGTACTCAAAATTATATCACAGATTCAGGCGTGTATCCTGTAGAAATAGAAGGCTCAGAAGATCAGAAAGCTGCTATTTTTTCGGAGGGTGAGTTGCTCTTTAGCGGAAAAGGTTCTCTAAATGTGTCTAGCTTGGCTAAACATGGTATTGCTAGTGATGATTATGTAAGCATATATGATGGAAATATTGTTATTGCAAATGCTGCAAAAGATGGATTGAAATCTAAGCAGAAATTTGTTATGAAGGGGGGATCTTTGAATATTACAGCTTTGGATGATGGTTTAGATTGTACGAAAGGATATATTAAAATATACGATGGTAACATTAATATTACTAGTGCCGATAAAGGACTTGTTTCATCCTATGATAGTGCAGATGCTATAGCAAATAATGAGGTTTTTGACCCATCAATAAATACAAATATTACAATAGATGCTGGAACAATTTCTATTACGACAGGAGTGAATGCTTCTATTGATGAGCGAAAAGCTCATGGAATTCAAACGTCATCAGATGTTATTATTAATGGTGGAACAGTCAATATTAATGCCAATGCATTGGATAAATCGGATGGTATTAATTGCGATGGTAGTTTTGTGGTAAATGGCGGAAGTATAACGATTGAAGCTAATGATGATTGCTATCCGATTCCGATATTTAATTCAGGAACATTGTCGTGTGATGGTACTATTTATGTACCATGATTTACAATTATATAAAGCAGAAATAACCTAAACATTATGAAAAAATATTTTTTATCATTCCTCTTTTCGCTTCTTTGTTTTTCAATGAATGCGCAGCCTGCATATTTAGCAGGAAGTAGTACCGGCTTTAATGAATTGAATAGTACGCCTTCCGGATCAAACATGTCTATTGAAACAAGATTGAATACAACTGTTGCTGTTAAAACATGTTCGGCAAAAGCAGATTATTCAGCTTGGTTTAAATTTACAAGTTCTAATAGTTCATGGTCTCCACAATGGTCAGCATCAGGTGCAGAAAAAAACATAACAACAAATACTTATTCGTCATCTGCTGCTGAATATGTTACCGGACAAAATTTGAAAGTTGATGTATTATCAGGAAAGTATTATACATTTATTGTAGGACAGAATGCTAGTGCTAATAATGATTTATCTGTCTTGTTGTCATATGAAGAACCTAAAACGATTTCTTCAGTAACAAATGGTACTCCTACTGAAAATGCTGATATACAGATTTCAGCAACATTATCAAGTGCTATAGGAGTTACATCAGGTGAAGGAGCACAATATGTTCGTATGGCGTATACAATAGATAATACATCATATGTAACAGTTAATATGAACGCTTCTGGTTCTACATATACAGCAAATATTCCCGCTTCAGTTAATATTGCAGATAGAACAGTTAAGTATTTTGTATTTGTCACACCGATATCAGACTTAACACCATCAACCGCAAATTTTGATTATTTGTATTTTACAAAATCAAGTATAAAAACATATTGTGTAGGATGTACGTCAACACCAATTACAGTTAAAGCTAAAAGGCCATCTTCATGGACCAATGACATGTATATTTTTTATTGGGGTGGTGAGATTTCATCACCATCATGGGATGATGCAGAACTAATGGAGAATACAGGTAATGATTGGTATTCATATACATTTGATCCTTCCATTACTACTACTAACATTATATTTAGAAATAACAACAATACGAGTGGAGATGAAAATAAAACAGTTGATATAAATGCTGTCTCTGAAGATGTATGTTATGAATTGAGTCAGAGTGGTTCTACTGCAGCAACATACTTAGCAGTTGATTGTTCAAATATAAATCCGGATGTAACTAATCCAGAGATTCGGGCGCACAGGAATACAGTAAATGAAAATGATTTTTCAGATTTTGCATCATTATATGTATACACAAATGGTATACTAGATTCAGAAGATTTTACAGGAGCTACAAAATATTTATGGCAGAAATCGACTGATGGTTCTGTTTGGTCGACTTTCTCTGAAGGTAGAAAATATGACATTAATAATATCCGTCCTGTAAAAGCGGGTTATTATCGTTGCTTAGTATCAAAGTATTGTGTTTCGGCATCTAAAGATTCTACATTAACTTCTAATCAGATTCAAGTTACTAATACAAACGGATCAACAAAAACGATTTCTTCAAATTTGCCTATTATAATAGTTCATACAGATGTAAAAGACTTTCCTATAAAACCGGGAGGCAATGGGTTTTTATCATCAAACGAAGCTCTTGCTGCCGGTAAAGAAAAAATAAGCGTTGACGTTAAAATTATTTGGGATGAAACATCAACGGATGATCAGACCAACACTTATATTGGAAGTGATGTAACGGACATGACTCGTTTATACTATGATAAGAAAGCGAGAATGAATTATCGTGGTGCATCAAGTATGAATTATGATCGTAGAAACTATGCATTTGTAGTTGGTGATGATAGTTGTACTGTATCCGGAACATGGGTAAAAGACAAGAAAAAAATGTTCAATCTAAATGATACAAAAGATAAGGATTGGATATTATATGCAGCTTATACTGATGATACTAAGATGCGTAATTTGCTGTCAATGAATCTATATGACGATATGACCGGTACATGGAATAGCAATGGTCGATATGTTCGCTTATATGTCAATGGTGAAGATAAGGGTATCTATATCTTTATGGAGAAAAATAAAAAGGAGACAAGTCGTATACAGATTGCCGATGATGGATATGTGTTTAAGTTTGACAAAACGGATATTGTTGATAGAGTAAGCTCTACTGAAGGGGGTAGATGTACCTTCATTACGAATAAAACGGGTTGGGAAAATATAGGTACCTATGGTTTAGTTATTGACCAAGCTTTTGAAGTAGTGTATCCGGAATGGGATGAGGTGGATTTTACACAAGAAGTTTGGAATCAACGAATGTCGGCACTTAAAACTCGTCTCAATGAATTTGAAACTGCTTTAGCTGCCGGAAATTATGCAACCGTGCGTAATTATATTGATTATGAATCGTGGGCAGATAATTTTATAATAAATGAGTACACTAAAAATGTTGACGGATATAGAATATCTCAATTCTTTAATATGAGTTCGGCTACAGGACTAATTAAGGCGGCTCCTTTGTGGGATATGGAATTGGGATTCAATAATTCATCAGCTTATGGTGCTGTTGAAAAAGGATGTACCTCGACAGCTGGTATTTTGGCTGAAAATTCTGCTGTCCATTCCGATTCTTTTACAATCCCATTTTGGTGGACAGGTTCAGATCGTAGTAGTAAAGGTTATGGATTACTAAATGATGATTGTTTTAAAGCAAAGGTTAAAGAGCGTTGGCTAAAACATACAGCAGTGGGTGGTGCATTAAATGCAAGCAATGTTCAAAGTGAGATTAATAAATTAATAACACCATTGAATATTTCTGCACCTTCTGTAATCACAAACTGGGTAGATCCGACTTCAGGTCGTCCTGCAGGTTTAAATACTATTATTTCAGGATATCCTACATACATTTCTTCTGCATCTATGAGTGATTTATCAGATGTAGCATTGGGAAGTTCTGCACAAATGACCGTAAGCGTTTCCGGAACCGGTGATTATACATATGCATGGTATTTTTGTACAACAAATTCAATTAATGAGTCTGATTGGACTTTGTTGACGGATAATGGGTCTGCGACTTATTCAATTGCGAGTGCTAAAACTACCGATGACGGATTCTATCGTTGTGTTGTTACTTCACAAGTTTGTGATTGTATTAATAAGTCAGTTACAGCGCGTTTGTCAATTAGTGCAGTAAATATAATTGTATATCCTGATGATGATACAATGGGATCTGTAACAGGTAGTGGATCTTATCCAAAGGGAAGCACTGTTACCATTACAGCAATTCCAAATGTAGGATATGAGTTTTCTCATTGGGATGATGGTAACACCGATAATCCTCGTATTTTTAATGATATACAAGAAGAAATTGAATATGCTGCAAGTTTTGAAACAGCTCAATATACATTATCAATATCAGCTGGATCTGGTGGAACTGTTAATTCTATAGTCAATGGTACATATGCTTATGGAACGGTTAAAGAGTTAATTGCATCTGCTAATGGAGGATATCAATTTGTATCTTGGAGTGATGGAAATTTAGAGGCAACAAGAAGTTTGACATTGACTTCTGATACGACATTGACAGCTTCGTTTGATGTGATTAAGTATCTTATTACTGTGAATGCCGGTGTAGGTGGTATTGTATCAGGTGGTGGGTCTTACGAATATAATTCGAATGTAACTTTATCTGCTACTCCAAATATAGGATATAGCTTTAATCAATGGAATGATGGCGTTTCAACTGCATCACGTAGTATTGTTGTGAATTCAGATGCAACATATACTGCAAGTTTCACAAAAGACACATATACTGTATCTGTTACGTCAGGTACCGGAGGTAGTGTAAATAATGTAAATGGTACTTATGATTACGGTTCAAACATTGAACTAGTTGCAACACCTGCTGCTAATTATCACTTTGTATCATGGAGTGATGCTAATACTGAAAGCACACGCACAATCACAGTTACAGGTGCTGTTAGTTTGTCTGCAAGTTTTGCTATAGATACTTATACAGTATCAGTTACATCAGGTACAGGAGGTAGTGTAAATAAT
>RZYM01000041.1 GCA_009930305.1 Bacteroidia bacterium | reverse complement strand
TTTGCAAAGCAAATTTTACCCTTACTTGCTATCGGTGTAATTACAGCAGGATTTCTACTTGGCTCAACACATGATGGGCAAACCATAGCAGGTGTAATACCAAATGAATGGATACAATGGTTAGTTGGTGGAAACTCAATATTTTCAAATTTCTTTGCTTCTATTGTAGGTGCATTTATGTATTTTGCAACCCTTACAGAAGTTCCAATTTTACAAGGTTTAATCGCATCAGGAATGGGTAAAGGTCCTGCATTGGCATTGTTATTAGCCGGTCCGTCTTTATCACTACCCAATATGCTTGTAATACGTGGAGTATTAGGAACTCAAAAAACTATGGTTTATGTAATTCTTGTTGTAGTTATGGCAACTATTTCGGGTTTGATTTATGGTTCGATGTTTTAATAAATTCGAAAATGAAAACTTTTGATATAAACACAATTCCTACATTTCCTCTTTCTGAAAGAGAAAAGAATGTTTTTTATAAAGCCGATGAATTTAAAATGCGAGTTATTGAGCTTGCAGAAAATCAGGAACTACCTGAGTGCGAAATGAAATCGTATGTAATTTTCTTTTTGGTAAAAGGAAAAGTTCAAACGACTATAAATAATGAAAAATCAGTATTAAAAGAAGGTAAATTATTAGTTTCCGAACCTGCAATATTTTCGATGAAAGCAATTGAAAATTCAAGATTAATAGGTATTCAAATAAATATACAAAACTAATAATGACACTTTTACTGATTATAGCAGGTATTTGTTTGATATTGTCGCTTATTGCCAACCGTAAAAAAACTTGGCTCGGAATAAAAAAAGGGTTAAAAATGTTTTTAAATATTTCACCTGTAATTATTTCGGTGCTGATTCTTGTAAGTATCGTCCTATTTCTGTTGCCTAACGAAGTGATTGTTAAACATCTGGGTGAAGAAGCAGGATTTTTGGGATATTTTTTTGCTGCAATAATCGGTTCTGTTGCTTTGATTCCTGGCTTTATTGCTTATCCATTAGCAGGTTTATTAGTTAAAAATGGTGTAAGCTACCCTGTTATATCAGTTTTTGTAACAACTTTAATGATGGTCGGTATTTTAACGTTTCCAATCGAAATGAAATATTTTGGTTTCAAAACAACATTAATCCGAAATACTTTGTATTTCGTTGGTGCTATTATCATAGGTGTTTTAATCGGTTTTATTTACAATTTATGAAAGAGTTTTTAAAGAAAAATAAATTCAGTTTGTTGCTAATTATAATATTTGTAATTTTTACAACAATATCATTTTTAGTAAATTATGAAATTGGAAAATTGATTTTCAAAGAACATTTTTTTTCTTTTTTTAAAGAAATGATTTTCTTTTTACCTATAATGTTTATTTTAATAGGGCTTGGCGATGTTTGGATAAGTAAAGAAAAAGTTACGAAACACGTTGGGCAAAATTCGGGCGTAAAAGGAATTATTTACGTTATTTTACTTTCAATGGCACAGGCCGGACCACTTTACGGAGCATTTCCGGTAACTTATTTGCTTTGGAAAAAAGGTGCAAGTATCAGAAATATATTTATTTACATCGGCGCTTTTTGCACAATTAAAATTCCTATGCTGACTTTTGAAATAGGTTTTTTGGGTTGGAAATTTTCCCTTCTAAGAACACTATTTTCAATACCAATAATAATTTTAATTGCTTTTATAATGGAAAAATATTTTAAAAATAAAAATTTTGAAGTGAAAGAAGTTTAAATATTTTAAAATGAAAAATATACAACAAAATTCAGAAAAAGTTAAACAAATATTGGGATTAATAACTTCATTAGTTGGAGTAAAATTTGTTTTTAAGGAAAATGAAATTCCTGAAAAAGTTGAAAAACTATCAGGACACCGCTATTGTCAGGCATTAATGAAAGCACGGCACGCACAACACGTTATATTAAATGCAGAAGGTATTGCTTGTCCGGCAGCCGCAGCTGCTTTTGGCTTCAAACCATTGCCCGAAGGATTGAAAACAGGCAAAGGCTTGGTTGGTTTCGGTATTGTAAATCAAGAAAAAACAGGAAAAGCAATGTTTGAAGGTATGACAACCTTAATGCAAGGAAAATTAAAAGCTTTATATCTTTTTCCATTGGAAACTGCTGAAATAGAACCCGATATTGTAGTCGTGGAAGACGAAACCGAAAAATTGATGTGGTTTGCTCTTGCAAACCTTAATGTGAAAGGCGGACAACGAGTTGAAAGTAGTACCGCAATTTTACAGGCAACTTGCGTTGATGCAACAACAATCCCATACATTCAACAAAAATTCAATATGAGCATGGGTTGTTATGGTTGCCGTGATGCAACAGATATTTGCCCGAATGAAACCGTTTTAGGTTTCCCTTTTCAAGATTTTAATGCGATTGCAGAAAGCATTGAATTCTTAAGCCAAAAAGCAATTCCTAATTCACGCGGAAAAAATGCTTTGGCAATGCTAAAACGAAAAGAAGCTGAATACATCAGTAAAACAGACCCTTTTAATTAATGTGTTAATTTGAAAATGAAATAATGAAAATTTTAATAAAAATAACATTTCTGTTTGTGTTTGTTTTATCGTTAAATATAAGCTTTGCTCAAAATTTCTCGTTAAATCAATTATTAGACAGTGCTCTGCAAAACAACTACCTTTTGCAATCCAATAAGCTGAACACCAACATCAAACAAACAGAAATAGATAAACTGAAAATCAATTATTTACCAATTGTTGGAGCATCGGCAAGTTTTTCGTATTGGAATTTTTTGTTACCAAACAAAGAACGACTTTTGGGCGATAACAAAACCGATTTTTACAACGATATTACTGTATATCAAACAATTTATGATTTTGGTCAAACCAAAGCCGAACAAGCCAAAATTGAACAGGAAATTTTGTTAAATGATGAAATTCAACGTCAAATCCGGCTAACCGTAATTTACGGTGTTGCAAATGCTTATTTTTCGGCTTTGAGTTCGGAAATGGAAATTTTGGCTCATCAAAACTCGCTCGAACAACTCAAAAATCATTTGCAGTATTCTCAAAATTTATTTGATATTGGTAAGGTTTCATCAATTGATATTCTGAAAATTAATGTTCAAATTTCGGTAGAAGAAAAAAACCTGCAAAAAGCACAAAACGACTTTCTTGCACAAAAAATTAAACTACAAAATCTTTGTTATTTGACAAATGTTGATAGTTTAAAAATTAAAAATTCAGCACAAACACTTTTTAATCAATTTGAAAATCAATTATTTATAAGCGATACAATTTACAATAATGTAATTGAAAATCACCCTCTTATATTAGTAAATAATATAAAAATTGACATAGAAGAAAAGCAACAAGAAATTTACAAACGTCAAAACAGACCCGAGTTATTCGGTTATGGTATAAGCAATTGGGAACACGGCTATTTGCCCTTTGCCGATAATTTTAATTTTAATGTGGGAATTGGCATCAGATATACCATACCCTATTGGGGCGGAAGTGGTTACAGATATAATATCACAAAAAGCAACTATGTAATTGAGCAACTCGGTGTTGAAAAAAATCAATCTTTTTTGGAAATAAAATCGGAAATTGATTTGGTTTTGAATGACATAGAAAGCATAAAACAAGATATTGAAAATCAGAAGAAAATAATTGAACTTGCCACCGAAACCATAAACAATGCTTCGGTAAAATATCAAGCCGGACAAGGAACAATTATTGATATTCTCGATGCTCAAACAATTCTGACCGATGCTACAATTGCATACAACAAAGCCACAATTTTGTTTTTGCAATCGCTTGTTAAGTTGCATTATTTGTCAGCTAATGAAGATTATCCTTTTTAATTTGAAAATGTAACAATGTGCTAATTTTAAATTGTAAGTAACTAATTAATAATAAAATGTTGAGAAAAAAAAATAGTATAAACAGATTAGAAAATTATGAGTTGAAATCAATTTTCAAACTTTCAAACTTTCAAATTTTCAAATTGAATAGAATTTTCAAATTGCTATTTGTAGTTTTGATAGTTTTGCAATCGTGCAGTGGAAACGATACTCAAACGCAATCAACGACCACAAAAAAAATACCTTTGGTTAAAATACAAGTTGTTGAAGAAACTGAAATAGTTTCATACATCGACATTACCGGAACTATCGAAGCAAATATTTTTACAGATATTGTTGCATCTACCGATGGAATTATTGAAATACTTTATGCTCGTGAAAATCAGACAGTTTATAAAGACAACATAATAGCTGTAATAAATCCAAACAACAGAGTTTCAATTATTTCAAAGAATAAACTTATTATAAATGAACTGAATACAAAAATTAAGAAAGCAGATACGACCTCAGTTTTATACGATAGTTTACAAATTGAACTCGAAAATGCAAATAAAAACCTTGCTTACGCCGAAAATATGTATCAAACCATACCTATTATTTGCCCAATGACAGGTTTGGTAACTCAACGACATACCGATATTGGAAATCAAGTTAATATAAAAGATAAAATATTGACTATAAGTGATATGAATTCATTAGTAGTAAAAGCTGAAATTAACGAAAAATATTTTGAAAACATAAAGAAAGGCGACAAACTTACGTTGATGCTAAATGCTTATCCAAATGATACTTTAACAGGAATAATCACACTAATTTATCCACAAATCGACCCTGTTACAAGAAATGTAAAATTTGATATTAAAATTCAAAATTTCAGCAAAACGCTTATTCCGGGAATGTTGGCTTATATAAAAATTCCTGTGGCTTCAAATAAAAATGCGATAACCGTTCCCGAACAAGCCGTATTAACATCGCCAGATAACAAAAATTTTGTTTTTACGGTTAATACTGACACTATTGCACGAAAAATTATGGTTGTAACCGGAATTTCATCAGGAAACAATATAGAAATAACAAAAGGATTAAAACCAAAAGAAAAGGTAGTAATTTCAGGGCAGGAAATGCTGAAAGATAGTATTAAAGTAAAGATAATTAAATAATTAATTAGATTGAAAATTTGAAAATTGCGTCATTTTCAAATTTTCAAATTAGAACATTTTCAAATTGAATATATGAACTTAACAATACAATCTATAAAACGCCCTGCCGGAACCATAATGCTGATGATAGTAATTATGGTTGTGGGTATTGCAGGTTTTTTGCGTTTGCCGACAAATATGTTGCCCGATATTACCTATCCGATGGTAAAAGTATATGTTTATTGGCCCGGCGCAACACCCGAACAATTAGAAAATGAAGTAGCTACGGTTATCGAACGAAAAATGGCAACTGTTGATAATCTCGACTACTTAGAGTCCACCTGCGAAGAAGGGGTTTACACACTTTTAGTCAATTTCGATTTTAGTGTGGACAGAGATGTGGCTTATCAAGACGTTTTAGCAAAAATGGGCTTGATAAAAAAAGAATTGCCCAAAGATATTCTCGAACCGGTTATTTTTAAAGCAGACCCTTCGCAACTACCTGTGGTAGAAATACTTGTTTCGTCTGATAATTTGAGTTTAACACAACTTCGCACTTGGGTGGAAAACGAGTTTCAGGAAGAATTTGCTTCGGTAAAAGGTTCTGCGGGAACTGCACTTTCGGGTGGTATGTTACGAGAAATTCGTATTCATATCGACCAAACTAAAATGCAAGGTTACGATATTACACTTCAAGAAATTGCAACTCGTTTGCAAGCGGAAAATATAGATATGGTAGGCGGACGTGTAATTACAGGAACAAGAGATTATACTATAAGAACTTACGGCGAATTTCAATCATTAACCGAAATTGAAAATTTAATCATCAAAAAAAGCGATAACGGACAAATTTTACTTAAAGATATTGCCCTTGTTGAAGACCAAAATCAACTACAACGTATTAAAACTAAATACAATGGAAATGAAGGTATCAGAATTTCAATTTTTAAACAAGCTGATGCTAATGCTGTAATTGTTTCAGATTTGATTGCCGAAAGAATGGAAGAACTGAGAGAAGAACTTCCGCCAACTACCAAAATAGAAATGATTTACGACCAAGCCGAATATGTACGGCTTGCCACAAAGGGTGTGCGAGATGCAATGCTTATGGCTGCATTGTTAGTTACATTGGTTACTGCATTTTTCCTTTCTGGGTGGCGAAGAGTAATGTCGCTTATTTTGAGTTTGCCCGTTACACTTATTGGCACATTCTTTTTAATGGATTTGTTGGGATTTTCGATAAACATTTTTACGCTTGGCGGTTTGGTTGTTGCAATGACCGTAGTACTTGATAATAGCGTAGTTATGCTCGAAAACATCACGCGTATTCAAGAAACCGAACCCGATGAACCCAATCAGATTATCAAAGGTGCTACACAAATTGGCGGTGCAATTATTTCGGCAACCGTAACATTTTTGGCACTTTTTGTACCGTTTTTACTTGTATCAGGTCTTACTTCTTTACTATTCAGAGAATTGGTTATTACAATTGCGATTATTATTTTTCTTTCTATGCTCGTTTCGCTGACTGTTACACCAACAATAATGTCGCTTTTGTATAAAAACAAAAAACCGAGTAAAAAACATTCTTTAATTGCCCGAATTTCCGATAAGTTTATTGAAATATTAGTAAAAATTTACAACCCGATTTTACATTGGTCGCTAAAACTTCGTTGGTTAGTTCTGCTTATTTTTATACTGCTGCTAATTCCAGGTTATTACTATTTACAAAAAACAGGGTCGGAATTTTTGCCAAAAGCTGATGACGGACTTATTACCGTTAAAGTAATTATGCCTACCGGAACATCAATGGACGAAACAGAGAAAGTACTGAACCAAATTGAGAAAGTAGTTGAAAAACAAGATTATATACACGGTTACGCATCACTTTCAGGCGGTAAAGTCTGGGGTTTGGTAACTACCGAAAAAAGCTTTGAAGGTGAACTAAACATTCAACTTGTTCCCACAGCCCAACGCCCTATGAACACAGACGAATACGCCGATATGTTGCGTCCGATAGTAATGAAATCGGTAAAAGCACCCGGTGCCACAATCAAAGTATTTCATACCAAAATGAAAGGCATCAGGCAAACCGGTAATTTTGATATTGAAATTGAAATATTGGCACCACGTAACGTACAGATGACAGATATTTTTAAACAAGCAAGCAATATTCGTAATAAAATTAAAGATTTGGAATTTTTAACCGGACTTGATGTTTCACTTCAAATTACAAAACCAGAATACCAAATAAAAGTTGATAGACAAAGGGCTTACGATTTGGGAATTTCTTATCAAGATGTGGCGATTACTATCAAAAATTTAGTTGATGGAAATGTTGCAACTCGCTACAAAGACGGGGAATATTATTATCCTATCAGAATAGTTACGGACGAAAAAGAAATTACTTCATCAGAAGATTTGGAAAATATTTTTCTCTACACATCAACCGGAGCAAAAATTCCACTGCGAACCATTGCTGATGTTGAAAAAGTAACAGGTCCGGTTCAAATTGACCGCAAAAACCAAGACCGTGTTATCAAAGTAACCGCTAATGTTTCAGGAAAAACCGTTGGTGATGCTACAACCGAATTAAAAAGTGTATTGGCAGATTATAATTTGCCGAGCGGCTACAAAATAAATTACGGCGGACAGTCGCAAATGCTTTCCGAAAATATGACACAAATGGCAATTATTTTGTTATTTGCATTATTTTTAGGTTATGCCGTTTTGGTATTTTATTTTGAAAGTTTCCTTAAACCGTTAATTATAATCATTCGTATTCCGTTGTCGCTTGCCGGAATTTCGTTTGCAATGTACATTACCAACACACCTTTTAGCGTAACTGCTTTAATTGGTGTAATTATGCTTACCGGAATGGAAATAAACAACGGCGTGCTTTTACTTACATTTATTGACGAACTTCGCGAACAAGGAAAGGGAATTGTAGAAGCCATAAAAGAAGCAGCCATTGTGCGTTTACGCCCCATTTTAATAACAGATATAAATAGTTTATTCGGACTAACACCGCTTGCTTTAGCCATTGGAGATGGAACAGAAATGCTTCGCCCTATGTCAATTGTCGTAATTGGCGGTTTGTTGTTTGGTTTGCTGCTGGTTTTTATTTTTATTCCGGTGGTTTATTTGATTTTGTATGGAAAAAGAAATCTGAAAGTAAATTAATTTGAAAATGAAAAAAATATCAATTTTAATTTTGTTGGTTTTGTTTGTAAAAATAAGTTTTTCGCAAACAATTAAAGAAGTTACATCTATTGAAGTGCAAACAATTTTACAAAATTTAGACAAAAATACTTCTGTTATAATCGACGGCAGAGATAGTTTTAAATTTCAAACGGAACATATCGAAAATGCAATAAATATTGATGCTTTCGGTTCAAACGCTGAAAATTTTATTTCGCAATATCTTGATAAAAAGAGTATTGTAATTTATTGTACAATGAATGACAGGTCTGTTAAGTTAATTGAAATCCTAAAAAAATTAGAATACAAAGGCGAAATTATTGATATTACAGACGGCATAACAGGTTGGAAAGCAAATAATTTTCCTGTAACTAATTCAACTCAAATTGTAGAAGTTAATAAGCAACAAACCGATACAACTGTTTCACATAAAGGCAAACCAATTATTCAGGTATTTGGTAATTTTGATTATAATGCAACTCAAGATGCACAAAAAAAATATGGATTTTGGTTTGGTCGTGCCCATTTTGGATATGAATATCAATTCAACAAACAATTTTCAGGTAAAATAATTATTGATGCAGGTCGCCCAACAACAGTCGGACAAATTGAAGTAACAGATACAACAGGACTTAATTTAAATACATCAAACACCTCGAAAGAAGGAAGTTATTATACAATGACATTGAAATTTGCATCGCTGGAATGGAAACCAAACGAACACATAAGAATACAAGCAGGAGGCGTTTTGCAAAACCACTATATAACACAAGAGAAATTTTGGGGTTATCGCTATGTAGCTCCAACTTTTCAAGATAAATATTATGGGATTCCAAGTTCAGATTTAGGTATAATAGCTTACTTTAAAATCAATGAGAAATTAGGCTTTGATTTAGCTTTAACAAATGGCGAAGGATTCCGCTTTGACCAAGATGCTTATGGTGATATTAAGATAGCTTCAGGGTTTGATTATAAGCCATTTAAAGGGTTGCAAACACGTGTTTATTATGATTAT
>RZYM01000116.1 GCA_009930305.1 Bacteroidia bacterium | reverse complement strand
GGTAAAAAGCGTTTAGTTCCTAAAGATATAATTAAGGAAAATCTAGGAAGAAGTCCTGATGACTTAGATAATTTAATAATGAGAATGTGGTTTACTCTAAATAGAGAGCCACTAGAAAGTTCTTCAATCTACATTCCGAACAACGAACTATAAATTAATATTAAAAATGTGACCAAGCAAGAAATACAGCGACAAGCAGTTGGAACGCTAACCGAATTTATTTCCAAGCACGAAGAGGGAAATTTTCAAATATCACGCAACAAAATAATGAGAATGCGTTTTCTTTTAGATATAATTAGAGAAAACTATTTTGGGGTGTTTAAAAAGGATAAAGATTTAATCGGACAACAAAAGATATTTTACCCATTAACAGAAGCTCTTGTATGGGAGAATGTTAAAAATATTGATATTGACACTAAGGATGTAAACACAAAAGCTGACAACCCTAATCAATATGGATTATCCGTAATGGTAAGGAATATGGTCCGTGATTGGATGGGAAAAAACTCTTTTGGAGAGCAGATTAATGACGATTTAATGTATTTTGCCCTGGATGGACATATAGTTAAAAAGAAGATTTATGACAACTGCGAACAAGTAAAAAAGAAAGCTTTAAAAACAGAGAGGATTGACCTTCGCAATATCTTTAGGTCAATGACTGGTGGCTCTTTACAAACAGAAGATTTTATTGAAAGAAGTATTCAAGATGTTTCGTATTTAAAAGATACATTTAAAGGTAAATGGATTAATCTTGATAAGTTAAAAAGTGGAAATAAAGTTCCAACAATCCACAACGAAGACAAACTAGAAGAAAGTGTAAGCCCAGAAATAGACTTATATGAGGCTTATATGAAAATACCAAAGTCTTGGTTAACAGGAAAAGTATCTGATAGTGAAACTTATGTTAATGGTAGAGTTTTGGCTTCTGGTTTAGTAAGTGGAGGGACTGCCTTAATCCATAGAATAGAAGAGTGGAATAAAATAAGACCCTACGAAGAGGCTAAGTTTGAGGAAGCTCCAGGAAGATGGCTTGGTAGGGGGATTGGTGAGAAAGCTATCTATTTACAATTATATCTAAACACAATCTACAATGTTCGAAGGAATAACAACCTTGCTTTAATGAACCAATTGTTTGTCTTTAGAGAAGGTTCTGGTATTACTCCAGAGAAGATGGCTAAACTATTCGCTGGTGGTGCTATTGGTGTTCAAAATGTTAACGATATAGCCCGTTTAGATACAAGAAATATTAACTTTACCGAAAGTATTAACGAGGAACAAAACATTGTTCAAATGGCTAATCGTATTGCTTCAAGTCAAGAAGCCTCAACAGGAGAGGCACTACCAAGCTCTACGCCGGCCACTAATGCTATTATTCAATCAAGAGCTGTTAAGACTTCATTCCAGCTTAGACAAGAGAGGTTTGGTCTATTCTTATCAAATTTATTTAAAAGACAGTTACTACCAGACTTTTGGAAAATATACAAAAAAGATGATGTTTTAAGCTTAATTGGTGAGGAAGAAACCGGTAAACTAAAAAGAAAACTAACTAAATATTATACTGACTTAACTATTGCTAATAATGGACAAAAAATAACCCCCCAACAAAGAGATGCTATTGAGGCTGAAGTTAAAAGACAAATAGAAGAAAGGGATGAGTTGTGGATAGGGATTGAAGACTTAAAAGATGCTGATAAAATTGATGTATCTTTCTATATTACAGATGAAACTTTTGATAAATCAACAGTATTACAGAACTTACAACAGGTTCTTATGAGCTATCGTCAGTTCGCGCAAGACCCTAATGCTCAAGTTATTTTAAGAAATATTTTTGATTTATTAGGCCTTGATGGTGAAACAATGATGTCGTCTATGAGTCAACCAGTTCAACCAGTTCAA
>RZYM01000115.1 GCA_009930305.1 Bacteroidia bacterium | reverse complement strand
TTACAGAAAAGCCAGTTTCCAGTTCATTCATATCTGCTGCCGTAAGTTTCACTTTTGCTGCACCCGTATTTTCCTGCATATGTGGTATGAGACGTGTGCCAGGGATGGGAACGATAAAAGGATTCTTGGCAAGCAACCATGCCAATGCCACTTGACCCGATGTGGCTTCATACTTCGTTCCTACTTTTTCCAATAACTCAACAATCGGGCGATTTTTTATTAATGCTTCAGTTGTAAATCTTGGAAAGCCAGAATTTTTGCGGATATCGCCTGAGGCAAATTGATAATCGGGTGTTACTTTTCCAGTCAAATAACCCATACCCAGTGGTGACCAAGGAACAAAACCAATGCCCAGTTCTTCACAAACAGGAATTACTTCGGCTTCGGGGTCGCGTGTCCAGAATGAATATTCGTTTTGTATAGCTGTAACAGGATATTCGGCATGTGCCCTGCGAATGGTTGCGGCACCAGCCTCAGACAAACCATAATGTCGAATCTTACCGGCTTTTATAAGTTCCCCCATTGTTCCTGCCACATCTTCAATTGGTACTTCGGGGTCAACCCTGTGCTGGTACAATAAATCAATGTAATCGGTTTGCAATCGTTTAAGCATATAATCTACCGCTTGTTTTATATGCTTGGGTTTGCTATTCAAACCACCTTTCATCTGTCCAGTTTCGAAATCAATATCAAATCCAATTTTCGTTGCAATTATCACATCGTTTCGGTATGGTTTCAAAGCTTCACCCGTATATTGTTCGCTGATATGGGGACCGTAAATTTCGGCAGTATCAAAAAATCTAATCCCTTCTTCGTAAGCCTTGCGGATGAGTTTAATCGAATCTTCTTTGCCCGGACCATTGCCATACGCCCATGCAATGTTCATACAGCCGAAACCTAATTCTGTTACTTCCAGTGAACCAAGTCTTCTTTTACCCAAAGAGGAATCTAAAATGTTGTTCATATCGTCGTTTTTTGAATTATTAAATGTAGTTTCTTTATTAAAAAAGGAACTACCTGTTGCCCATAGTGCATTGGTAACAAGGGATATGCCAGTTCCAGCCATAACAGATTTTACGATAAAATCTCTTCTGTTTATTTTCCGATTTTGTGGTTCCATATCTTCATTTTTTAATAGTATTTTTTTGATTCAAAGATACGACAAGAGTTTAGCCAAGTTATGACACTTATGACTGTAATGTTGTTACATCTTTCTGTTATTACGATTATCTTTTTTGAAATAGTCAATTAAAGGTGTTTTGGTAAATAAATATTTTCATAATTTTGCCTTGAAGTTTTCATAACCATTAGTATTATGGAAAAAGACATTATTTTGACAGATACATTAAATAGTCCTGAGATCCCAGCGGATTATTTACAACACTATTTTACCCACATCCTTTGCGAAAAAGGACAGGGTCAGTTTATAATGGATAATAAAGAACAAAACATAGGTAAGAATGATATTTGTTTTTGGCTACCCAATGCAAGCATAGGTAAGGTGTTATTTTCGCCCGATTTTAGTGCAATATTTCTGCTGGTTTCATTTGATATGATGAGCAAGAACAATCCCGATATTGGTTGGGGTATAAAAGCGTACATGTTTTCCAAAGAAAATCCGGTAGTAAATCTGGAACCGAATGTTGTTGATAATTGCAAAAAGAATTTCCTGGTAATCTATAAAAAATACACAGATGAAAGCCATCGGTTCAGAATGGAAATCGTGAATCTGCATCTTAAAATACTCATCATGGAAATGTGGAATGTATTTGCAGATAAAATGGAACAAAATATTAAAAGCAATGTAAAAGGTGCATTTTTTCAGCGATTCTTACAACTGGCAGAAATGCATTGTATGGAAAATCGTGAAGTCGAATTTTATGCAGATAAACTGTTCATTACACCAAAATACC
>RZYM01000114.1 GCA_009930305.1 Bacteroidia bacterium | reverse complement strand
TAGATTTTTATGAGTAATTGTTTATGATAATCTAAAATTATCCTGTTCTGGATCTAATACTCAATGGATATCTATTGGATTATCGAATTTGTGTTTGTTAAACTTATAAATTTGTCATTTATTAGCGGCCTTCAGTCTTCAGTGGTTGATTTTTTTGATACTGCTATTCTTACACCTAGATTAGCGGTTTCTATTTTCATTATTATTAGTTTTGCAGAAAATATCTTTTAAACTAAAGAAAAAAGACCTTCGAAAACTACTTACCGGATTTGCATTTGCATTTACAGGTTTGCTTGTATTCCTAATAGGTGTAAATGCAGGTTTTATGGATGTAGGAACAAGCATTGGTAATAATTTGGCTTTATTGGATAATAAAGCTTATATCATAATCATTGGATTTGTTCTTGGAGTTGTAACTATTTTAGCAGAACCAGCTGTTTATGTTTTAACTCACCAGATTGAAGATGTAACAAGCGGTTACGTAAAGAGAAAAGCAGTTCTAATTCCGCTGGCAATTGGAGTTGGTTTTGCCGTTGCTTTATCGGTTATACGTGTATTAGTGCCTGCGATACAGTTATGGCATTACTTGCTACCAGGGTACATCATATGTCTGTCAATGATGTTTTTTATACCAAAGCTCTTTGTAGGAATTGCATTTGATGCTGGTGGGGTGGCTACTGGTCCTATGACTGCAACTTTTATTTTGGCATTTATACAAGGAGCAGCACATGCTTTTGAGGGGGCGGATCTAATGGTTGATGGCTTTGGAATGATTGCGATGGTTGCCATGACACCAATTATCACCTTAGAAGCTTTGGGCTTGGTGTTTGCTATAAAATCAAAAACAAAAGGAGTTGAAAAGAGGGATGACTAATTATAACAGTATACCGATTTTTGAATTAATATATGTAGTTGTTAACTATGGAATGGGTAGCAGGATATTACAGAAGGCAAAAGAACATGGTATTTCTGGTGGGACCATTTTCCTTGGAAAGGGAACTATAAATAATTCCCTGTTAAATTTCTTATCTTTATACGATGAAAGAAAGGAAATAGCCTTATTGGGAACAGATAACCATACTGCAGACCATGCTTTAGTTGAACTAAACAAAGAATTCAAGTTTGAAAAACCAAATCATGGTATTGTCTTTACCACAAGTGCTTGTGAAATTATAGGATCTAGGTGTTATAAGTCTGAAGAAAACGAAGAAGGAAGAGGTGTTAATAAGCTAATGTATCAAAATATTATAACCATTGTTAATAGAGGTAAAGCTGAGGAAGTAATTGAAGCAGCAAAAGCTGCTGGCTCAAAGGGCGGCACAATAATTAATGCAAGAGGCTCGGGGGTAAATGAAACGAGTAAATTATTTAATATGGATATAGAACCTGAAAAAGAAATAGTTATTATCCTATCAAAAGAAGATATTACTGAGGCCATTGTAGCGTCAATACGAGAAAAACTTGAAATTGATAAGCCAGGTAATGGGATCATTTTTATTCAAAATATAAACAAAGCTTACGGTATTTATGAGTAATAGATGTTTAAGAAGTGCAGAGATGATAATCGAATTGATATGCTCCTTTATATGAATGCTTTTATAAAGGAGCATTATCTAGGTTTTTAGAAAGAGTTAAAAGATTGAATAGTGATTTAGAATTTTACTCCGGTATTTATTAGCGGTTGATTTGTTCCCGCAAACGACAGTCAATCTTGGATATGTTTCCAAGAACGAGCCTTGATAAAAATGGGGTTTGAAACAATGAATTTGACAGCTATAAACTCATCTCAAAACACCTGGAATCCTTCGCCCAATAATCTCGCCATCCTTAATCTTCTTTCGAATTGTTCGTACGCTTATATTCAGTCGCGAAGCAAGTACTGTATCCGGAATAGACTTCTCATGACGAAAATCTCCACACA
>RZYM01000113.1 GCA_009930305.1 Bacteroidia bacterium | reverse complement strand
CACTGGTTATGTGATTTTTGGAGGTTGCACCATGAGACATTATCAAAACACGTTGACAGGTGAGGTGGTTAGTGAGGACGAGTACAGCTACGCAGCAGCCCAGAAAGGGAATTGGGTGCTGTATCGCAAAATACCGCGATATACAATAGAAACGCCGCCATACGCTGCCGGGAGAACCGAGTTTGATGAAGACGGGAAACTTTGTTATTGGGACGACGTGAAAGACGTTGTTCGTGAACTGGAAGAATTGAAGAATGCAATTCGTTTTGCGATTCAAGCCAGCGAAGCTTACATAAAATACCCTGGAGGCCCATGTGATGACGCACACCATAAGCTTTGGCGAGAATACCAAAATGCCCGCAGAGCAGTGGAGGAAATGTTGTGAAATTTTTATGGGCAGCTAAACGACGAGGCATAATGAATAAAAATGGATTTGTTGTTGATAATTATAACAGGCTAATTATACATGTAGATGACGTTGATTTATTTATGTTGTATGGAATTATGCTCGGAATGAATTTTTTTGACTATATGAAACGAATAAAAAATAATGGAGTAACATAATAAAAATGGAAAAAGTTTATTGCACAATAAAGCAGGCCAATAAGTTTGTTTCACAATTTAACAAATAAGTATGGAATTATATGGAAAACTGTATAGATTGTAAAAATCACGTTGTTGTCAATGACCCAGATCCAACGGATTGGTTTTGTGATGATGATGTCGCGGTGTTGTGTAAGCTGTCGTTAAACAAAACAAAAAGTAAATATTATAGTAGCGGACAATTATTTGAATACGAACCAATAACCGTGAGCTGTAGGCCGCATTACATAAGAAAAGAATGTGATGTTCCAGTCTGGTGTCCTCTGAATGAGGGTAGAAAAATATGAGTATGAATCTATATGTTTGCGCAAGGGCAAAAGCTATTATTGCAAATAATAACAAGGAAACCACAATAACTAACTCTTTTGATTTATGGCAGACGCCAACGAAAGTAACTTATGCTTGTTTAGAATCAGAAGATGTTGCCGCAGCGTATATTAGTTGGGTGCGAAGTGTAAGTGAAGATGAGAAAGAGCCAATTTACGCACCAGACGATTATCTTTGTGAAAATGATCCAATTGGTTATGAAACTATAAACTGCGGAGAGAATCACATTAAAGAACTTCTACATTGGATTAAGGAGCAAGATGGATTCGAAATTGAATGGTCTACAATATGATTATATTTTGAAGATTTTGACCCTTGGACATTGACCCTATATGCCGTCAAACAAATGCACAAATTGTTATTGGAGAAATAATATGGGCGCACAATCTGTATTAAACTGGTGGCTTGGGAGTATTGTTCGTAAACGCGATCAGCGTGGTGAATTTCTTGGATTTGTAAAACTCAGTAAAGACGTAGATTATATTGGCATGAAGATTGGCGATGAAGTGATTGCCCCGTTATTCCTGTTTCAAGACAAAGATGGATGGGGCGATGAAACCGCAACATCAGAACAATTTTCTTGGGTTTTGTATGTAAAAGGAATTGACGACCACGGTTTATATCGATTATTCGAGACAAGAGATGAGGCGATTGATGCCGCATCTATTTTCCTTAAAGCATTAGTTAATGTAACATAGCTTTGGATGCTCCAGAATTAAAGCACCATAACATTTTTGAAAATGCAAAAGTAGGTGATTCTGTATTTTTGATTCAAGATAGATGTGGCAAAATTATATAAACAAGGAGTAACAAATGAAGTTCAATATCCCAAAAAACGAAAACTACGCGGCCACAATCACAACAGTCAAGAACATAATCAAACTGGATAATTGTGATAACGTCCAGGCAACCTCTATTTTCGGTAATCAAATTATTGTTGGAAAAAATATAAATATCAATGATATTGGGGTTTATTTTCCAGCAGAAACGGCCTTGTCAGAG
>RZYM01000112.1 GCA_009930305.1 Bacteroidia bacterium | reverse complement strand
CGTATCGCCTTATTATGTTGAGAATGGCAGCGGTACAAAGAGCGGAGCTTTCTCAAAGCATTATTATGCAGGAAGTGACAGAATAGCAAGTAAGACCGCCGATGATGCATACTTTTATTTTACCGATCATCTTGGCAGTACAACCCATATCACAGACCGCAGTGGAGATGTTGCACAATATGCAGCTTACACTCCTTACGGCAGTTTGTTTAGGGAGTACAGAAGTGTACAACCATATAAGTTTAATGGCAAAGAGTTAGATCAAGAGACAGGCTACTATTATTATGGTGCAAGATACTATGACCCAAGTAGCACACTATTTTTAGGGGTGGATCCGCTGGCGGATAAGTATCCCGGCATCGGAGGGTATATTTATTGTGCCGGGAATCCGATAAGGTATGTGGATCCGGATGGGAGGGACGTTTGGGAAATCAATGAGGCGGGCGAAATAACAAGCCACATAAAAGACAAAACGCAAGATGCTTTCTATATGGTTGCCAAAGACGCAGACGGGAACTATCAACGTACTTATACAACTGATGCAAACGGTAATAAAAATTACAATTCTGTTTCATTTGAGTATGGAACAGTAGAAAATTTCCAATCACAGTATTCTGATGACGCAAAGACTACTTTCCTTTGGTACAATGTCAGGGGGGATAATAATGGACAACAACTTTTCGAGTTATTTGCAGACAATACAAATGTGGAGTTTAGTCAATTACAATTAGGACAAAAAGGCGATAATGGATTAAACATAATTTCTACTTCCTGCGATAAAAGTACAGAGAGAAGTGCCAATTTCTTATTAAATAATCAGTATAAATTTGGCTATACTATTAGAGGACACAATCATAATCATCCGGATAATACTCCGTACCCATCAGGATTAAGTTCAAGAGGGAGTGATATAGGCTTTTCAAATAGTCTAACAAATATTTCTTTGAGAAACGGTAGTGATATTCCTGCATTTAAAATATATCTTTCCAAAACAGGAAAATATGTAAAATATGATAGGAATTCTACGATATTTGATTTCCCTGAAACAACCCCAATAATTGATTTATCCACAGTTACTGTATCACCATAAAAGAATGATTATGAGGAAAATAATAGTATTTTTTATAATTGTTGTTATTTCAAATAGTTGTATGAGTCAAAATAGAACTATTAATCTGCAACAGATTGAATTTAAAGATAAAATGCTTGAAAGGATATTTACCCATGTTACTAAGTCAGATTGTTTTAATAAAAATGATTTTTATGTTGTAGATTTTTTCAAATCGGGCATCTCTAATAATAAGTATTATTTATCAATAGATAGGCTTATGTTCGATAATAACACACTTGACTCAATAGCTTATTATTTGGTTATTAATAACATCGTATTTTTTGTTCCTGAAACCATACCTGATAAATTTCTTAATGTTTTGCCGTTACAAAAAGAATTTACTTGTAAACAAGAAGAGCCATACCCAAGTGGAGATTATAATTTTCTGATATATGGAACATTAAATGGTTATTACAAAATAATTTATAATACTTGTGCCGAATAATTTGTTGCATTTTTATTAGCGCCAGTGGTATGGCAACGGAGGGTAAGTCTGAAGATGGCAGTGAGTTTAACGCCTACACAATGAACATGGATTATAATCAGATGTCATCTCCTCTTAACTATGAGCTTGCAATTATGAACCCTACCGGAACAAAACTCACCAATTTTGATTATCTTTACGGCACGGATATTCAGCCAAACGCACCAATTAAAGTAGGAGATATGACATACACGTATGATGCATCAGGTAACCCTATAACAATAGATGGAGAGGAAGTAGGTCGTTCAATGACTTACGACTCTGATAATCGTCTGCGTGAGATTATGGATTATCGCAAGAACATAATGAGTCGATATACATATAATCATACAGGAGAAAGA
>RZYM01000111.1 GCA_009930305.1 Bacteroidia bacterium | reverse complement strand
CCTATCATTTTCTACATCAAAGTTATGCCATCTATAATCTGTCATATCTTTAATTTTAATATCCTCCATACCAGTTGGGTCAATCCTCATCATAGGATTGCCATGGCAATACACATACGCCCCAATACCGGGATACTTGTGTTTTAACGGGTCTGTACCGAGCCAAAGGGCTGTGATTGGGTCATAGTATCGTGCGCCATAATAATAGTAACCGGTTTCTTGATCTAACTCTTTGCCATTAAACTTGTAGGGTTGGGCTGGGGTGTTTTGTTCGTAACCATCGGAGAGTGCTTCACCATAAGGCATATAATCGTAATATTTTATATCGACTCTTTGTTGCATCTTAATTGTTTACCCGATAAAGATACAATTTTTCTTCTTAGAGTATGAGTGATTTTTTATTCTTTTTGCGCATCGATAGTTTTGGAACACGTTTGAATATCGCTTTGAGGAATGTTACCAACAACACTGTTGGAATATTACAATTTAGGCACTATTTTTAAAGGGAAACGATAGCCGTATTGTTTATTTTTGTCGAAAAGGAAACGATTATCTGTCGTCCAACATTGTATTTTAATTAAAGCTTGTAGTATTTTTTTTGAATAAAATAAAAATAATTCTGAATCATCATTCTCATATGTGGATGAGCTATATAGAATTATTCCTTGATTTTTATTCATGATACGAATATATTTCACACTTATATGACCTATTGTTAAATTAAATAAACTACCATCGGATGACGCTTCAATAGTGTCAAACAATAAGGTTATTGAACAAAATCCTTGAAGTTCTTCTGTAACTGTCGAATCACACAATACTAAAGTTTGATTACTCTTATCACTTAGATCTGTTTCACAACAAAATTTTAAATCTGGCTGATTTGTGTAAATTGTATCAGAAATAATTATAGAATTTCCATAACAAATTTGTATTATGAAAAAGACATGCATTAAAAATAATAGTTTATTCATAACATCTAATATAGCGGATAGAATTTTGACAATAAGCTTTTTGTCTGATTATTTCTTCTCTCTGGATAATTATTGTACACTTGTTTACCATATATATCTGGCATATTTTTCTGAGAATTATTTTTAAATAACGAAACTGCACTATTGAAATCAGAGGACGAAAAACTTTTCCAATTTAGTAAATTACTGACAGATTTCTCGTATTCTTTTCCTCCAGTTGTATTCGGATTTATTGCATATTCAAAGCTGGAACTTGGACCTCCGTTTAACATTGAAAAACTATATGTAATTCCCGCACTAAAAAGATACGCTTCTACTTCATTGTGTATTGATGCTCCACCTTGACCATTTTCGTACTGATAAGCATGAAATATTTCGTGAGACATGGTGCTAAGGTCATTATTTCCATTCATATATAATGTGGCTCCATTGGCATTTTCCATAATACCAGAAGTACCCTCGTCAAATGACCCATTGGTAACGTTATATAATTTTTTAGAGGATGTCAAGCTACTTAAAACATTATTTCCATTTTCTGTCGAATTAATCGCATTTAGGCCATTAACTTGTTGAGCAGCAACCTTATCGCTTCCTTCATATGTCATACCCTGAGTATAAGTAAAACTTGTTCCTCCTTCTTCTGTAACTGTAACCTTCCTTCCATCCGGATCCACATACCTTATCGGATTCCCGGCACAATACACATACGCCCCTATATCAGGATACTTGTGTTTTAACGGGTCTGTTCCGAGCCAAAGGGCTGTGGTTGGGTCATAGTATCGTGCACCATAATAATAGTAGCCTGTCTCTTGATCTAACTCTTTGCCATTAAACTTGTATGGTTGCACACTTCTGTACTCTCTAAACAGACTGCCGTAAGGTGTGTAAGCTGCGTATTGTGCAACATCTCCACTGCGGTCTGTGATATGGGTTGTACTGCCAAGATGATCTGTAAAATAAAAGTATGCATCATCGGCTGTC
>RZYM01000110.1 GCA_009930305.1 Bacteroidia bacterium | reverse complement strand
AACTGTAACGCTTCATCTTTACTTGATGCTGTATCATTAGCTACCATTCTCATTCCCATAAAGCTATGAATAGTTTGTCCGTTTAAGGCTGAACTAGCTTTACCTGTTGAGGCTGTAACAACTATGTTTATGCTATTGGTTTCACTCCACTTTTGCATAGCTCTAATAAGTGTTGTTTTTCCTGTTCCTGAAGGAGCATCAAGCACTGCATATCTAACATTCTTATCTCTAAACGTAGCAAATATATCTCTAAATATATTCGACTGGTCTTTTGTTAGTTTGTTTACAGTTGAAGCTTGAAGTTCTTTTTCCATATTGTCAAACTTTTGTACATAATCACTTAGCTTCATTCATCTCCTCCAAATGCCAAACAAGCTTCAAGATGTAACATAAAATCAGCATCTTTCATAAGACTACTTAATTCGTCAAAGGCAAAAGAAAAACTATCCGCTTCTAGTGCCTTTGTTGCATCTTCAGTTAGTATCTCATCACCTAAAAATAGCTTTGTAGTCCCACTTATAAAGAAAATTCTGTATAGTTTACTTTTCTTATTTTGTTCAACCCCAAAACTATCTAAAGTGACTAACATTTATTTCCCCCATCTCTTTTTAACTGGTGCTTCCGTTGTTGCTTCTTCTTTTTTACCAAAGGCTGATTTAGGTGCTTGTTCCTCGATTACTTTAAAGTCTTTAGCTGAAGCTAACCATCTATCTAGTTTTCTTTTATCGCTAGGTTCTTCATCAGCAAATAAGCCTGTTTCAAGGTCAAAGAAGTGTACAATCTCAGGATACTCTGAACTATCTTTTCCTTTAATCTTCCTAATCATTTGAATACAAACTCCTACCTTAGCACCTACTAACTCAGGGAAGCCATCTGCTTCTAACGTTTCCATAGTTTTATCGTCATTGTTCCATTTTTGGTATGTTGTTTGAGTTGGTTCACAATCAAAAATCTCTTTACCTAACGCAATCTTAAACAGACTATTTACAATGCTTAGTCCAAAGTGTTGCTTCTTAACTGTCTTTCCACCTGTTGTGCTTGTGAAGTATGTATTTCCATCTCTTCCAAATACAGTAAAGAATGTCTTAGCATCTTCTCCATCTTGTGTTTTAATAGAGATTGCTAAACTAACTGATTTACTATCAGCATCTTTTCCCTCTTGCAAGTATGCTTCTGTTACTGTACAGTCATACGCATTTGTTGTAGTAATTCTTGAACTACTATACTCTAACTCTTTACTTACTTCTACGTCTGTCGCCTTCTTAATCCAAGCCATGTTATTTCCTTATTTTAGGGTTATTTTGTTTTCGTCTTGTTCAATGCTTTCTTTGTGCATAGCCTCTGCGTCTTTATCTGAACCACTTATACTTAGTAGAGTTTGTACGTTATAACGAACTAGATATGAAATTGTGCTGCCTAACATCATAATGTCAGTATCTGTTTTCTTTGTAGCTTCAATTAACGGGAATGACATCTCATTGGTGATGAACTCATTACCACAATAAACTGTTGTTGCTACTTTGACCCAAGGGATTCCATCTCTAACAAAAACATTATTTGTTGATGATAAAGCCACTCCATTTTGAGATAGTACAGGAAGTATCTTCTCATAAATTGCCGATAATGATAGATACTTGAAGTTATAACCTGACTTATCAACACTAAAGTTGTTTAAGTCCTTGTGTGCCTTGCTCAGAGCTTTAGTTAAAGCCTCTATCGAGCTACTTCTATTGTTCATTTTTTCCCCTTTTTATTCTTAGATTGATACTATAACAAATGTTACCTTTATAAATAATAAAACAAATGTTAAGTGTACTTTAGACCATTTTTTATATTGAGTATTGCATCTCTAAATTTATCAGTCTGTGAACTCCTCCTTTCCCATTCTTTAATCAAGTATTCAACGATAAAATCATCTCCAAAACCATCTTTTTTCATCATACAACTTGCATTAAATA
>RZYM01000109.1 GCA_009930305.1 Bacteroidia bacterium | reverse complement strand
GGGTTCCAGCATCATAACCCCGATCTCCAATATCATCCCATACAGGATCACCTACAGGATAATCCGTATCCACTGTTCCTTCCAGCACCTTCCACTCCTTGTCACTCGGTAAATGCCATCCATCAGGACAAATGCCCTGCCCCTCAGACTTATCCCGCTGCCAGTTATCTCCAATAGCAGCAGCATAAGTGTAAAGAGCTCCATATATGCTATTAGTGTTATTGTCGTAATAACAATAGGCATCGTCTGTATTATTATTCTTTAATGCTGTCCATTCATCGTTGTCTGTTATATAAGGAATCGCATTCCCATTGGGATAATGAGTAACCTTCAGGTTCTTCTGCATCCAACATTGCCTGCCGATCTTTACGGTTGGGTAGGTATTGCCGTCAATGTCGGTTACGGTAGGAGGGCAATCATACTTTCTATTTGATCCACCGCCAATACTGTCATCATTCAATAATTTACGTCTATAATTCAACATCCTTGCCTTATCAGAATCATTTAAACTCATTACAATTCTAAATCCTATTTCATAAAACATAAAACCAATTGGCCCAGGACCTCTAATAGCAATTGAACAATAATCTTCAGGATAATTCCAACTTCCTCCTCTACCTCTTTTACCAAAATTATCTTTATGACATAAAGGGTTTACAACAATTTCATTATTGCAATAATCACATCCGTAGGTATCATAGACCCACTCCCAAACATTTCCGCTCATATCATATAATCCTAAGTCATTAGGTGCATGTAACCCAACATGGTGTATTTTTAGTTCTGAATTATCTCTATACCATCCAACCTCATTTAAATTATTACTTCCACTGTATACTGTTTGAACAGATTGCCTGCCGCCTCTTGCAGCATATTCCCATTCTGCTTCAGTTGGTAATCTAAAATTATAACCAGTTGATTCAGATAACCACTTGCAATAAGCCGATGCATCATTCCATGAAACATAAACTACAGGCTTTTGGGGATATGGTGGATAATATCTACTTCCATATTCGCTATTCCTCCAACTAATATCAATTTTTGGCACACACTGATTTGTTGAATCATGAACATAGGTTGTATCACATTTCTCACAATCAGTTATATATCCAGTTTTGTTCACAAAATCACTATATTCCTGCACTGTCACTTCATATCTACCAATATAGAAAGGATCAATATATGTATTTTGGACTTCATTTTCAAATGAAAAACAATCATGTTGTTCATCTGTACAGCCCATAAGAAACGATCCACCTTTAACTTCAACAAGGTTCAGCCTTTCTATTATACTTTTCTTTTTAGTATCAATAAAATGTACATTAACAATTGAATCCAAATATATTTCAACATTTTTATATTCTGTACTTTTTATATGTTTAAGAGATAATTTGTAACTGCCTATTCTAAGTGAATTTATAAACTCATACTTTACACCAGGCTCAACTGAACAGGTCAATTTATCATTAATATATAACTCACCACCTATATTTGTTGTAACCAAAAGACTCCCATATATCTCTTTTTTATCTATTAATGTTTTATTCTGCTTAACATTTAAGTGATCATATCTATTCATCACAAACACAAAATCGCCCTTATCCAAATATGGATTACGGATTTTTCCATACTGCGGATTTTGCATATTATGGCTGTAATTTCTAACGTTATCTTGTAAGATCATCCCAAGCTCCTGCCCTGTAAGATAGCCATCGCCATTTCCATCCGGGGTATCACCACTTAACGCTTTTACAAATTCTTCACAAAATATACTCTTATCCGGTACCTTTTCATCTTCAGAACCTGCAGTAATAAAAAGCCTTATAGGTTCCTTGGTCTTTGCTGTTATTGCAGCCGGAGCATTCCGCAACAGGTTAAACATATTCCCCGAAAAACAACAATCAAACATAAAGAGCACATGTTTTGAATTAATCTCTTTGGCGAGAATCTGCATCGTCTCCAT
>RZYM01000108.1 GCA_009930305.1 Bacteroidia bacterium | reverse complement strand
GTGTCAGTTCCTTTTGTTCCTCTTCCATATTAGAAGCTTTCAACATTTCCTCCAATGCTTGTGGTGTCATCACCTGTTCGTTCTTCGTCTGTTCCATAGTTTTTTTTTATTTTCATTAATCGTCTTTGTTTTTAAATTCGACAAGTCCAATTGCCTCAATATTTTTTTTAAACTGTTCTGTCGGATTCATTTTACTCTTAAAATAATTATTCTAATTCGTGTGTATGAACATATGTATCCACATATTTTTTTATGTTTGCTTCGAATTTTTCATATTCTTCGGTATATTCAGGATCGCCAAAAAACTCAGCATGTTTTTTGCAATATTTTTGAAATTCTTCCTCAAGACATATCCATGCTGCAAAATCTCTTTTATAAGATTCTGATTTGCCTTTTAAAAATTCCATATCATTTAAAATGCGCATTACCATTCCAAATGGTGATACTCTTGTGCCGGCAAATAGAATTTTCTTTGTTTCACATTCGATTTCAGGGTATTGCATTCCGCCTTCTTGCATCATTTTTGAACGCTCCCTTGCTGCAAGCTCTGCTCTATCCCATATTGCTTGTTTATCGTCCAAAACAAACGGATTCTCTTCTTTGAGATGTTTTACCAACTCATTGTAATATATTCCTGCTACATTACGTATTGCCGTTTCGTGCATTTCTTCTGCTTCTTCTTCTGTGAATGTTACCAATGGTTTTGTAACAATAACTTGTATTCTACCGTTTTCATCCATAATGTTTTTCATGACTTTATATTTTAGTGTTTGTACTTATCTTACTCTTTTGATATCTTAACGGTGTTCTCGTCTTTGCTGTTCTGATTGTAAACGACATATCGTTGTTTCAATAGTCAAATATACAAATATTGAAAGCAATTCACAACTCATTTTATAAGAATTAAATTAATTCCTCATTACACTGCAAATTTATAGTATCAGTGTTTCTTGGGTTCCCGATAATGTACGATAATATAAGATTGTAGAGTTTAAAACAAAAAAGCCAACACAAAAGTGCTGGCTTGCTAGTGTTGTAGATGTAATTTAAAAATTATCTTTTGTTAAATTCAAATTTTAATCCATTTTCAATATATCTATCAAATTTTGTATCCGAACTAATAAGAGCAATTTTGTCTGATATAGATTGTGCAATTATTATGCGATCGTTCGGATCGTTGTGATCTTTATAATATGGTAAATTTGCGTATTCTTTTAAATGCTTTTCGGTTACAGGTGATATTTGAATATTTGCTTCTTGCAAGTATTCAAATATATCTATTGCGTCTTTTATTTCTTTACTTTTAAGTTTATTAATCTGCATTAAATGTACAAGTTCTAAAACACAAATAGAACTTGTATAAAAACAACAATCATAATTATCTAACAAAGATGATATAGCACTACTAAGTCCGTCTTTGTCAAAGAATATAAAAATTAAAATATTAGTATCTAAGTAATATCTTCTCATTTCAAAACGGCTCTCATATCTAAAATTTCACCTTTAGGCATTTTACGCATTAATATTCCTAGTTTAGATAATTTTTTAGAACTATCTTTTGTTTGCGTAGTTGCCTTTGGTTTTTTTGTTCCTTTTATTTCCATAATTTTACCCCTCCTTTATTTTATGCAAAGATATAAAATTATATTTCTATCACATACTTTTTACAAATGAATTTAACCACTATAGGGTTGTTTCAAATAGTCGAATATACAAAGTTTGAAAGCAATTTACAACGGATCATCTCGTTGTATTTCCGTCAATCAGGTCTACATATTTAGCCCATTCGCTTGATTGAATGTACAGAATGTTATTTTTTGTCCATATTATGAGTTTCTCACCAAATGTACGTGCGGACCATGAATTGCCTTTAACTGCGCCTCCACCTCTTCTCTCGATATCGGTTGCCGCGTCAAGGATTCTAAATAGATTGTATGTCCCACTAATATTGATGCTAGTGGATACTTTTGCAGAAATATCCGTTCTTGTTGTGATGCCTCCGAGTACACTTTT
>RZYM01000018.1 GCA_009930305.1 Bacteroidia bacterium | reverse complement strand
TTTTTCTCTGCTAAGCGTAAAAAACACTCCACTGTACTTTTATAGTTACGAATAGATGCCTCGCTATAACGTTGCAAACGCAAGCGTTGTTCAAAGGTTAAAAGGAAATCATTTATTTTCATAACAATTGATAATGATTTCGCAAAAGTACAAAACATTCGTAAATGAAATTAAATTTCTAATAAAAAAAATTTTAAATATTTTAATTTCATATATTTATGATTTTTAGTGAATTTCATAAACGAATGTTATATAAATTGTATTTACGAATGTTGTATATTTAGAGTTCGTAAATAAGACGTTGGCAACAAGTGTAAAGACAGACGAGCAGACAGATACGATAGTGATAAATAATAACGAAAGAAAGGATTTAGCTTTTTGATAGGACAGTGCAAATTTGATGGAAATTTATTTTGTTTTTTTCTTCCCCCCGCAAAAAAAAGAAAGAAACCCCACCCACATTGCAGCACATTTGCAAGCCACACGAGCCGACGCTCAAAACCAAAGCTTGCAAAAGAGCTGCAATTTTGCTTACGCACCCGTGCTAAATTGTTACTTTTGAGCTTTTAACAGACTTTTGATTAAAAATATAAATGAAAAACGAAAAACTGACAAGGAAAGAAATCATTGACAACCGCTTAAAACAAGCGGATTGGAATGTTACTGACCGAACTCAGGTAATTGAGGAATTTGATATTCATTTGACAGTTGTTGAAGAACCAACAACTCCATACGCTGGACATCAATACAGCGACTATGTTCTATTGGGAAAGGACGGCAAACCGCTTGCAGTTGTAGAAGCTAAAAAGACTTCCGTTGATGCAGCCCTCGGACGGGAACAAGCAAAACAATATTGCTACAACATAAAATCAACCCTAAGCGGAGAATTACCGTTTTGCTTTTATACCAACGGACACGATATTTACTTTTGGGACTTAGAAAACTATCCGCCTAAAAAAGTTTACGGTTTTCCGACTCGTGACGACCTTGAACGCTATGCCTATATCCGTAAAGCGAGAAAACAACTAGCAGGAGAACTAATCAATACCAAAATTGCAGGACGGAATTATCAGATTGCTTCTATTCGTGCCGTAATGGAAGCCGTTGAAAAACGGAAACGCAAATTCTTACTGGTAATGGCGACAGGCACAGGCAAGACAAGAACTTGCATTGCCTTGGTTGATGCACTTATGAGAGCTGGTTGGACAGAAAGAGTTTTGTTTTTGGTTGACAGAATCGCACTACGTGACCAAACACTGGAAGCATTTAAAGAACATTTACCCAACGAACCACGCTGGCCAAAACAAGGAGAAAAAGAAATTGCTACCGACAGACGAATATACGTTTCGACTTATCCCACAATGTTGAATGTAATTCGGAATGAAGATAAATCGTTAAGTCCTCATTTCTTTGACTTGATTGTGGTGGATGAAAGCCATAGAAGCATTTACAACACTTATCAGGAAATACTTGATTATTTCAATACAATTACGCTTGGCTTAACAGCCACACCAACTGATGTAATCGACCACAACACATTTCAATTATTTGAATGTGAAGATGGCGTTCCGACTTTTGCATATTCCTATGATGAAGCAGTAAATCACATTCCGCCATTCCTGAGCAATTTTCAGGTAATGAAAATCAAAACCAAGTTTCAGGACGAAGGAATAAACAAAAGGACAATTTCATTAGAAGACCAACAAAAATTGATGTTGGAGGGAAAAGAAATTGAAGAAATCAATTACGAAGGAACAGAGATTGAGAAAAAGGTAATCAACCGAGGGACAAATGCTTTGATAGTCCGTGAATTCATGGAAGAAAGCATAAAAGATGCCAACGGAGTATTGCCAGGAAAAACAATTTTCTTTTGCATTTCAAAAGCACATGCAAGACGAGTTGAAGAAATATTTGATTCACTTTATCCCGAATACAAAGGTGAGTTAGCAAAGGTTTTGGTAAGTGAAGACCCTCGAGTTTACGGAAAAGGTGGTTTGCTCGACCAGTTTGTACATAACGACATGCCCCGAATTGCCATTAGTGTGGATATGCTCGATACTGGTATTGATGTGCGTGAACTGGTAAATTTGGTTTTTGCAAAACCTGTTTACAGTTACACCAAATTTTGGCAGATGATAGGCAGAGGAACCCGTTTACTCGAACCTGAAAAAATAAAACCTTGGTGCACACAAAAAGAAAATTTTCTGATTCTTGATTGTTGGGACAATTTTGAATATTTTAAACTCAATCCGAGAGGTAAAGAGTTAAAAGGACAAATTCCTCTGCCTGTTCGCTTGTTTGGCGTTCGATTAGAGAAAATTGAAGAAGCCCAAAATCAAAGCAAATCTGAGATTGTAAGCAAGGAAATTCAAAAAATCAAAAAGCAAGTTGAAGCACTTCCGAAAAATTCGGTGGTTATCATGGAAGCCCGAAACGAATTGCAACGATTGGAAGATGAAAATTTCTGGAACAACCTGACGTCTGATAAAATGGAATTTTTGGAAGCTGTTGTAAAACCATTGCTTCGCACGGTTTCAGATGTCGATTTCAAAGCCATGCGATTTGAAAAAGACATTGTTGAAGTTTCGTTGGCTCATTTGGCGGGAGAAACAGAAAAATTTGAAACGCTGAAAGAAAGCATCATTGAAGAAATTGGCGAACTTCCGTTGAGCATCAACATTGTTGCAAGAGAACAAGATTTGATTCGACAAGCACAAAGCAATCATTTTTGGGCAACCATCAATGAAGACAAGTTTGAAGAACTGATTCAAAAACTTTCGCCTTTAATGAAATTCCGTGAAGCAGTTATTCCTTTAGCACCTGCGAAATTTAATTTCAAAGATATTGTTGCCGAAAAGGAATTTGTTGAGTTTGGACCGCAACACGAAGCGTTGAGCGTAGCCAAATACCGTGAACTGGTTGAGAAGAAAATCAATGAATTGGTTTCAAGCAGTCCGATTTTACAAAAATTAAAACAGGGGCAGGAAATTACAACGGCTGAAGCTGAACAATTAGCCGAAGAACTTCACAACGAACATCCGCACATTACTATTGATTTGCTTCGCAAGGTTTACAACCACCGCAAAGCGGCATTAGTGCAATTTATCAAACACATTTTAGGCATTGAGCAATTGGAAACCTTTGCCGAAACTGTGACCAAAGCATTTGATGATTTTATTTCAAAACATAGTTATCTTACCAGCCGACAACTTCAATTTCTTGACTTACTTAAGAATTTTGTTTTAGAAAAAGGCGATGTAAGCAAACGCAACCTGATTGAATCGCCTTTTACTATGCTTCATCCCGAAGGCATACGAGGAATATTTAATCAAAAAGAGATTGACGAAATTTTAAGTTTAACCGAAAAAGTATTAGCAGCATAGATGTTACAAAACAACGCACAATTAAAATCGCTTATAGACAAGCTCTGGCAAAACTTTTGGGAGGGTGGTATTGCCAACCCTTTAACTGCCATTGAGCAAATTACCTATCTTATTTTCATGAAGCGTTTGGACGATTTGGAAGCCAAGCGTGAGCGTGATGCCGAGTTTACAGGAGAAAAATACGTTTCCCGTTTTGCAGGAAAGTTCAACGTTCCGGGCAGTAACGAAAGCATTGATAAAAATGAATTGCGTTGGAGCGTTTTTAAACACAAACCAGCCGATGAAATGCTGTTGCATGTGCAAATGAAAGTGTTTCCATTTCTGAAAGACCTGAACGGCGAAACTTCACCTTTTACCAAGCACATGGCAAATGCCGTGTTCATTATGCCCAAAGCAAGTTTGCTGGTTTCGGCCATCAACATTGTAGAAGATATTTTCAAGGAAATTGAGAAAGATGCCACAGAAGGTGGACATGCTTTTCAGGACATACAGGGCGATGTGTACGAAATGCTCTTGAGTGCAATTGCCACAGCAGGTAAAAACGGACAGTTCCGCACGCCACGCCACATTATTAAACTCATGGCTGAACTGGTTGCACCGCAATTGGGACAACGCATTGCCGACCCTGCCTGTGGAACAGGCGGATTTTTGCTTGGTTCTTATCAATACATTCTTACCGATTTGGTTCGTAAAAAAGACCCTGCCAAATTAAGCAAAGACGAAGACGGTTTTGAACGTGGCGCCATTAGTGCGGTTTTGACACAAAAAGTAAAAACCATTCTCGACCAAAGTTTTGTAGGTTATGATATTGATACCACAATGGTGCGTTTAGGTTTGATGAACCTAATGATGCACGGTATTGACGAACCTAAAATTGACTACAAAGACACGCTGAGCAAAAGCTACAACGAAGACAGCCAGTTCGATGTAATTATGGCGAATCCGCCATTTACTGGAAATATTGACAAAGGCGATATTAACGAAGGGCTGAAACTGCCCACCACCAAAACCGAATTGCTTTTTGTTGAACGAATTTTTAACATGCTGAAAATGGGCGGGACGGCTGCCGTTATTGTGCCAAGTGGTGTAATACAAAACAGCGGAAAAGCATTTGAAAGCCTGCGAAAACTGATAATTGAAAAAGCCGAATTAAAGGCCATAATAGCTGTGCCAAGCGGAGCATTTAAACCCTACGCTGGTGTAAGCACCGCTATTCTCATTTTTACAAAAGGTGGAGAAACCAACAACGTATGGTTTTACGATATGCAGTCAGACGGCTATACACTGGATGATAAGCGAAATAAAATTGCAGAAAGCGATTTGCCCGACATTGTTCAACGCTACAAAGCAAGAGATACCAAAAAAGACAGCGACCGAAAGCAGAAATACTTTATGGTGTCGAAAAAGGAAATTGTAGAAAACAATTACGACCTGAACCTGAGCACCTACAAAGAAGAAGTTTACGAAGAAGTAAGCTATGAAAAGCCGAGTGTAATTTTCGGAAAATTGGAAAGCATTGAGCAAGATATTCTAAGTGGTTTAAATGAACTAAAGCCTTTGATTCAATGACATTATTAAAGGACATAGTTCAAATAGAGAAAGGCAGAAAATACAACTTGCTTGAAGAAAATCAACAAGGTGCAATTCGTGTGTTTCAGGCAAATGATTTCAGAAATGAAAACAAACCGCTTTACACTTTTGATGCAGATGGCGTTTTAGCTCAAGAAGATGATATTATGTTGGTTTGGGATGGTTCCGTTGGGCAAATGGGTTTTGGAAGAAGTGGTTATGTAGGAAGTACAATGGTAAAACTGAAAGTGAAAAACAAAAAACACTTTTCACCTTTTTTCATTTACAGATTTCTACAAACTAAATCGGAATATCTAAAACGAAAAGCAACTGGTGCTACCATCATGCACATTAACAGAAAATCATTAGAACAACTTGAAATCCCAGATTTTCAACTTGAAACCCAACTCCACATCGCCAAGCTACTAAGTAAAGCAGAAAACCTTATAAACCAACGCAAAGAAAGCATCCGCCTATTGGATGAATTCTTGAAAAGCACGTTTTTGGAAATGTTTTATAATAATTCTGGAATTGAAAATTGGGATGAAGTAAAATTTGAGGAATTGGCAGAGAAGAAAAAGGCAAGCATGAGAAGTGGCCCATTTGGAAGCAGTTTGCTGCATGGCGAATTTACAGAAACTGGTGATGTTAAAGTTTTAGGAATTGATAATGTAGTAACAAATAGATTTACATGGAAAAGAAGCAGATGTATTACAAATGAAAAATTTAAAGAATTAAAAAGGTATCAAGTTTTCCCAAATGATGTTTTGATTTCGATAATGGCAACTCTTGGTAGAACAGCCGTTGTGCCAAATGATATTCCACTTTGCATTAACTCAAAACATTTAGCCGCAATTACATTGGATAAGAAAATTGCCAATCCATATTTTGTAGCGTATGCTTTTCATAGCCATCCACTTATTGTTAGACAAATGACAAATAATGTAAAAGGTGCAATTATGGACGGCTTGAACTTGACAATTATTCGTAAAATTAAAATGAAACTTCCACCTGTTGAACTTCAAAATATTTTTGGCGAAACATTTGAAAAAACAGAATCCCTCAAAACCCAATATCAACAAAGCTTGCAGGAGCTAGAGAATTTGTATGGCAGTTTAAGCCAAAAGGCGTTTAGAGGCGAGCTAAGCATAAAAGATGAAAGTTTGTTAATGGCTGCGGAGCCTAATATTGAATACAAAACGTTATGAGTACCCCAATCCTAAAAAAACAAATAATTGATTGGCTCAAAAATCAACCATATTGGCTGCAATATTCAGGTAACCAAATTATAGAAGGTCAATCAATAGATGAAAATATACTATCTAATACCCTTATATTCTTTAAGGAAGAAAACAGTTTGAAACCTGTTGAAAATGAACAAACGCCAGTTGAATTTAACGAAGTAGAAACAACAATTGCATCTACTACAAATGATATTGCGTTACAAGTAATAAAAGACATTGAAAATGTAAATGCTTTAATTTCTGGTCAGGAAATAGAAATAAATAAAAATCTAACAGTAGTTTATGGCAATAATGGCACAGGGAAATCAGGTTACATAAGGTTATTAAACAATGCTTTTTATAATTCAAGAGGCGATAAAAACATTTTAGCAAATGTTTTTAACTCATCAACAAATGGACAGCCAACATGCAAATTTGTTTTTACGACCAATGGTGGTACTTTCGATAAATTATACCCATCTGATAAGAATTGCATTGAATTTTCTCAATACTCGGTTTTCGACACCCAAAGCGTAAAAGTTCATCTTGATAATGACAACCAATTAAACTTTACTCCGAGTGGTTTCGATTTCTTTGAGAAAATATTACAATTGTTTGAGGAACTTAAATCAAGGATTAACACCGAAATAAATTCTTTAAAAAAGCCAAATCCTTTCTTGATTCATTTTCAAAATGATAATGATATAAAGAAAGCTGTTGAAAGCTTTAACTCACAGACAGACATTGAAAAACTCAAAGCCTATGCAACTTTTTCAGAAGAGGATGGTGAAAAACTTGAAGGTATTAAAAAGAAAATTTTAGAATTAAAAGCATTAAACATACAGGAAAAGATTTCCACTTATGAAAGGCTTCAACGAGAATTAAACGATTTTATTCAGAAACAGCAGAATATTCTAAACTTACTATCACAAGAAAAAATTGATTACTACTATAGTCTTTTAGATAAGTTCTATAAAACACAAGCACTTGTAAATGCCGAAGGAATAAAGAGTTTAGAAAAATACAATATTGATTTGGTTGGCAGCCAACCTTGGCGTGATTTTGTAATTGCAGCAAAAAATTATAAAATTCAAATTGCGAATAAAAAAAGTGTCGGGGATAATTACCCAGTTGAAGGCGACCGTTGTTTATTTTGTTTACAACCAATATCAGAAAATGAAAAATCTTTAATTGATACTTATTGGAAATTATTGCAAAGTCAGGCTGAAACAGAACTAAACAGAGTTAAACAAGATATTGCCAATGCAATACGTGAATTAAAAAACTTACCACCCGTTGTATTTAATGACACAACTAATCTTTTTGGATTTTTTAAACAATATCATCCTGAACAGGCTGAAAAATGGCAAAAGATTGTAACAGATTCAGAAAATTCAAAAAACAACGTAATCCAAAATCTTGAAAAGCTAAATAAAGAAATATCAGTAACCGTTTTTTCTGTAAATACAAGTGAGCTAAACCCAATCTCACAAAAACTGAAAGAAAGCATTGATGAACTATTCAAAAAGAAACCAGACCAGGAAATAGCAACATTAACTTTCCAACAAAACTATTTGACAGACAAAAGTTTATTATCAAAACTTCTTTCGCAAATAATTGATTACGTTTCAACTTGTAAATGGATTTCAAAAGCAGAAAACTCTTTAGGTGCATTACGGACAAATTCTTTGACTTCACTTCAAGGCAGTCTATTCAATCAACATATTACAGATAAATACACAACAATCTTTGAAGCGGAATGCGATTTTCTAAAAGCTCCTAAATTCGTTGATATTAGGCAACAAAACAGTAGATTAAAAACATTTAGAAAGCTTTCAATTGCAAATACACCAGCGAGTCAGATTTTGAGTGAAGGAGAACAACGAGCAATTTCGCTGGCTGATTTCTTGACAGAAGTACAATTAAATCCACAAAATAAAGGTGTTGTTTTCGATGACCCAGTAACCTCACTTGACCATCAAAGACGTTCATTGATAGCTGAAAGGCTTGTGAAATTAGCTGAAACAAAACAAGTCATAATCTTTACACATGACCTTTTGTTCGTTAACTACTTAAAAAATCTTTGTGATTGTCTTTCAGTTTCATCACAAGTTCATTGGGTAGAAAAGATTTCTGAACATATAGGAGTTATTTCCAACAATAATAGTCCTGCAACTGAGGGAGATTATAAGTCCGTGAGATTAGCAAATGACGCTTGGGAGGCAGCCAGAAAGGAAACTTCTCCAACAAAAAGGGAAAAACTTTTGAAGGATGGTTTTTCTTCATTAAGAACAAATTATGAATACTTGATAATTTTTGATTTATTTCAGGCAGTTGTGTTACGATTTGATGAAAGAGTGAGCGTAGAAAGACTTAAAGAAGTTGTAGTTGTACCTGATTTTACAAAAAAATTGATTGCTAAAGTTGGGCAGTTGTCAAGATATATTGAAGCTCATCTGCATAGTGATACTTTTGCCTCAAATAAGCCTGAGCCAGATGATTTAAAAAGAGAGATAGACGAGTTTTCTAAATTAAAAAATGAATTAAAAGAACTAAGAAATGCAATGATAAAAGCCAACGCACAGTCGTAAGCACATTTGCAAGCCCACACGAGCCATCGCTCAAACCAAAGGCTTGCAAAAGAGCTTCCGCCTTTCCAGCCCACGTAACCGCCTTTCAGGCCGGTTTTAGGATTGCCCACGCTCAAAAAAACAAAATAAATTTGTGCTTCGTGGATAGGTTGGTGCAGTTTGACAATGACAATAGAATAAAGCTAAATAAATGATAAACAGTCGAATATGAATGAACACCAGTTGCCAACACGCGGTATAGTTAATTGCCGGTGCAGTGCGTATTCGAGCGGCACAGCTCGTATCAAAAGTAGTTGTAATTTGACAGGAAAGTGCTTCGAAATCGGCAACTAACCATACCGCCAACCGTTAGCATTCAGTGGAGAAAACCCAGCAACAGATTGAAACAGTAACAAAAACGATAAACAAAAATGAATATTAACAATTAAAAAAGGAGGTCAAAAATGCGACACAAGCGATTAAAATTAAGTGCGGTACTCTTGTTAGGACTTGGACTGACAGGACTAAACGCACAGACAAGCGTTAACGCCACGGGCGGCAATGCTTCGGGTAGCGGAGGCTCGGCAAGCTATTCCGTTGGACAGGTTGTTTACAAAACCCATACAGGAACAACTGGTTCGGTAGCCGAGGGAGTACAGCAACCCTACGAAATTTCGGCAGTAACTGGAATCGAAGAAGCAATTGGTATAAACCTTTCAGTTTCGGCCTATCCCAACCCAACAACAGACTATCTTACATTGGAAGTAAAAGAATTTGATTTATCAAACCTATGCTTTCAGTTGTACGATATGCAGGGAAAACTTTTACAAAGCGAAAAACTGATAGGTAGCCAAACAAGTATTGCTATGAACAACCTTGTAGCTGCCACGTATTTTGTAAAAGTAGTTCAAGAAAGTAAAGAAGTTAAAACATTTAAAATCATTAAAAACTAAGGAGGACAAAACAATGAAAAAGTTATTTACATTATTCGCAGCCGTATTATTAACGGCAACAGTGTTTGCTCAAGCACCCGAAAAAATGAGCTATCAGGCAGTCATTAGAGATGCAAGTGAAGTTTTAATTACAAACACGCAAATTGGAATGCAAATATCTATTTTGCAGGGTTCTGTAAGCGGCACAGCCGTGTATGTGGAAACCCAAACCCCAACTACCAATGCTAATGGATTGGTAAGTATTGAAATCGGTACAGGAACACTGGTTAGCGGTGATTTTGCTACTATTGACTGGGCAAACGGACCGTATTTTATAAAAACCGAAACCGATTTGGCAGGTGGCACAACTTACACCATAACTGGCACAAGCCAATTATTAAGTGTGCCTTATGCTTTGCATGCTAAAACGGCTGAAACGGTAACAGGAGGTGGAGGTTTTACCCATTATGTAGGCGAACTTTACGGAGGTGGAATTATCGTATCGGTATGGAAAGAAAGCGGTGTTGAACACGGTTTGATTGCTTCGTTAGTTGATTTAAGCACAGGTTTAATATGGACAACCTCGGCTTACCAATCAACAACAGTGCCCGGTGGTGCAACAAGCCTAATTGATGGCTTAGCCAACTCAAATGCAATAGTTGCACAAGCAGGTGCGGGTACTACTTATGCGGCTGGATTGTGCAGGGCATATAGTGCTACAGGCGATGGAGGCCTTAACGATTGGTACTTACCAGCCGCTTGGGAGTTAAACCAATGTTATAATGCTGCATTTGTTGTAAACACCATTTTAGGTGCTACAGATGGTTTTCAGTTCGCCACCTATTGGAGTTCTACCGAGTACCCCAATAACTACGCGTGGATACAGAGTTTCAACGACGGCGACACGTACGACAACAATAAGATCAATACCTATAGAGTTCGTGCAGTCAGGAGATTTTAACTATTTTTCAATTTAACTATTTAATAATTCCGCGAAGCGGTCAATTTTTTTTTGAAATGGCGCTATACTATGAATTACCTGTTTATCGAGATACTTACAAGCTTATATTGCTCATATTTCAATATACCAAAAATTTTGGCAGAGAATATAAATACACTTTGGGTCAAGATATGAAGCGTGATGCAATGGTACTTGTAAGAGGTATTTACAGGGCAAACAAAAGCAAAGATAAACAGGAGTATTTAGAAACCTTACTTGATGATTTTGAATTGCTTAAACTTCAAATTCGTTTGTGCCACGATTTAAAACTGATGAACACAAAACAAATGGCTGAAATAAGTTTGCTTACCGATAGCATTGGCAAGCAAACTACAGCCTGGAAAAATAAGAATAGTTAATAATTTTTGCCTGAATTAATTGCGGTATGCTGCAATTAAGCGAGCGTTTGATTGATTAATCTCGGTGATACACCATTTTACAAAAAAGTGGTTAAAAACATGCTACCGGAAACCCGGCAAACAGCCACGCCAAAACTCGTGTAGTTTATAGGCAATCAGTTATCACTTTATCGTTTCAGTTCGCCAACTATTGGAGTTCTACCGAGAACAACAATAACAACGCGTGGAAACAGAATTTCAACAACGGCAACACGAACAACAACAATAAGAACAATAACTATAGAGTTCGTGCAGTCAGGAAATTAACCAATCATTTTTTTAGAACCCCTGTCAGTGCTTGCAAAGACCTGACAGGGGTTTCTTTATTTGTAACTTTATTAACTTTTAACTGATTTGCAATTATCACTTTTCGATATACCGCAACCTAAAATTGCACTACAAGAATTATTTGAAGCCTACTTTTCTTGCCGTGCAAACAAACGCAATACAGCTAATGCCATTGCTTTTGAGGTAGATTACGAAAGCAATTTGGTTCAACTATACCAAGATATAAACAACGAAACTTACAAAATAGGTCGTTCCATTGTATTTGTAGTTGATAAACCTGTAAAGCGTGAGATTTTTGCAGCCGATTTCCGTGATAGGGTTGTGCATCATCTTGTAATTGGCAAACTAAACCAACTGTTTGAAAAGCAATTTATACACGATAGTTATTCTTGCCGTGTTGGCAAAGGAACACATTTTGGCATACAGCGCATTGATAAATTCATACGGCAATGTTCCAAAAATTACACAAAGGATTGTTACATGCTAAAACTCGACTTGCAGGGCTTTTTTATGAGCATCAATAAAAATATACTGTTTGCAAAACTTGAACAATTTATAAAAGAAAAATACGACCAAGCCGATAAAGAATTGATAATGAAACTCTGCAAACAAGTAATCTTCAACGACCCTACAAAAAACTGTATTGTTAAAGGAAACAAAAGCGATTGGGATAATTTACCCCAAACCAAAAGCCTTTTTCACAGCCAACCCAATTGCGGTTTACCCATTGGCAACCTTACCAGTCAGGTGTTTGCTAATTTTTACATGGACAGCTTTGACCATTATGTAAAACATGATTTGAAAATAAAGTATTACGGCAGATACGTTGACGATTTTGTGATAGTGCATGAAGAAAATGAATATTTAAAAAGACTTATTCCAAAATTGGCTGAATTTCTACAAGCAGAATTACAATCAACTATTCACCCAAAGAAAATATACCTGCAACATTACAGCAAAGGCGTAAAGTTTTTGGGAACAGTAATTTTACCAAACCGAATATACATAGCCAACCGCACCAAAGGCAACTTTTACAATGCCATAGAAGCACAAAACCAAATAGCACGAGACCACAAGCCAACAAAAGAAGAGCAACAAACCTTTCAAAGTAGCCTGAACTCATATCTTGGAATAATGAAACATTACAAAACATACAAACTAAGAAAAAACATGATTTTTAAAAACATAAGCGGTTGGTGGTGGAATTATGTATATTTATCGGGCGGAATAGCTAAATTTGAAATGAAAACAAAAACAGTGAAATGAAAACCACCGAAATGCTAACAGGCGGTATATTTTATTGCCGAGAAAGTGCGGGTTTCTGCGTTTCTGCATCTAATAAACTTTATTGTAACTTGACAGAAAAATGCTCTGTAATCGGCAACAAAAACATACCGCCAAAACGTTGTGCCCAATAGTAAAAGAATGACAGCAAATCAAAAATAAACAATAAATATTTTAATCCATATGCATCTTCAATCTTTTCTTCCCGGTTTAATCTGCATAGTTATAGCGATGATAATGATGTTTCGCCTGATGCATTTTGCAAAATTTTATGCTCCATCCTATTTTTTCTGGATTGGTGTGATATTCATAATTACAGGTGTTATTTCACTTTTTTATCCTTTAGCATTTTTGTTTATTTTAAACAGATTTATTGCGATTTTAGTTGTAATTGGTGGAATAATAATCTCTGCTATTTCACTTTTATATCCAGTTAAAATAAGACACTCGCAAACAAACAATCAGAAGATTGACAATTTGTTACCCGATTTTGCATTTAATGAATTACACGAAGTGAATATCAATGCTTCATCCGAAAAAATCAAACAAATTTTACAAGTTACCGGAGTTAAGGACATTCCCATAGCTCGATTACTTATGAAAATAAGAGGCATTGCCGATGAAGATGTTGATTTAAGCGACAGAGCATCAAATAACCTTATTGCCTCGGATACTATTTCGACACCAGATTTTAATTTTTTTGTGGTTGCACCAGATGAATGGATTACTGTTATGATTCTTAAATCAGTAATAATAATTAATAACGCGAACCAACCCGCCCCTCCTGAAATTTCAACGCTTGAACAATTTACTTCCTTTAATAAACCCGGATATATAAAAGTGGTAGTTAACTTTCGTTTTATCAGCATCAATGAAAATAAAACAATTCTGACTACTGAAACCCGTAATAATGGAATAACTCATAAGGATAATCGCATCTTTGGTTATTATTGGCGAATTATCTATCCTGGAAGTGCTATCATTCGAAGAGTATGGCTTGATACAATAAAAAAGAAATCACAATAAATGATTATAATTTATGCTGAAACTTTAAAATAGAAAAACAACTACACACAACAATGTCTCATAGGCAATAGCGGGTGAAGTTCGTTTTTCGAGCTCATGGGCAAGTTTAATAAACGACATAGCGACTATCATTAGTCTGTCAAAGATATGTTCGCCGATAAATTGCCGAAGTGGCCAAGAGATGTGATTTTCTAAATGATTTTCAGAATGACAGCTTGAACTTTAAAGGTGTAAACACATTTATTAAGCGTTCCTCCGCTACAATTATCGTGACAACGAGCGCAAAACCCAAACTCATTTGGAGTTCTGCCGGAAAGATTATTTGACCATTGCAAACAAATTAGGTATTCCCGACAAAACCGCTGAAAAACACATAAAACGCTTTGCCGTCAATGGGTTAATTAATCATTTTGTACACGATAAGTATAAAAAACATTGATATTCAACCCTATAAATTTTTCTAAATAAATTATTATCACATTTTTGGCAATCACAATTGTTTATTGCCAAAAATGTGATATATTTGCCCTCATATTATGCTATATGGTTACAACGAACGACATATTGAATTTCGCATTCACACACAAGGTGTTCACGCGTAAAGAATTAATAGCCAATTTGAAGAGCGAAGATCAAATTAGCTCACCCGGAACTTTTTCTGAACAACTGAACCGCCTTTTAAAATCAGGACAATTGCTTCGCATTGAAAGAGGGGTTTATAAATTACCCGATGATGCAAGAAAGGATTTTTCGGTTGTATGCTCCGAAGGAATAAAACAAATAAATCAGCAAATAAAAACACAGTTTCCTTTTGTTGATTATTGCTTATGGTCTGCTTCGACCCTGATGCCATACATGCACCACATACCAAACTTAAAATTCATATATGTGGACGTTGAACGCGAAGTTGCTGAATCTGTTTTCAATTTACTAAATACCGATAGTACATTAAGAGTTTTCTTAATGCCCGATCAAACTGACTTCGATCGTTACATTAGCGGCTCCGATGCAATTATCATTCGTCCTTTAATATCTGAATCGCCATTACAGTTGGTGGAGGGTATAAACACCCCGGCAATAGAAAAAGTGCTGGTAGATATTGTGGGTGATGTGGAATTTTCATTTTTACAGGGTTCGGAGATAAACTATGTTTATACGACTATATTTGAAAAGCACAATGTGAATAAAAACAAACTCTTACGTTATGCCACCCGTCGGGGACGAAAGGAAGAAGTTGAACAACTCATAAACGCCAATAAATTATGATTCACCCCGATAGTCGTACAATAGAATGGATGATGCAGGTAGCTGCCGAGAATAAATTCCCTGATATAGCACTTATTGAAAAATCGATAAGGGCTTTTTCGCTACTTGAATCCTTGGTATTATCGGGTTGCCCGTTTGTATTTAAAGGTGGTACGGCATTAATGCTTCACATGAACAGTGCAAAGCGACTTTCTATTGATATTGATATCATTTGCCCTTCAGATACAAACATTGAAGAATTTGTACAGAGACATGCCCAGAAATATGGCTTTGGCGATGTAAGATTAGTCGAACGGGTTACTGCACACAATATTCCGAAAACACATGCTAAATTCTTTTATCAGGTAACTTACGTTACTAATACCGAAACGGAATACATTCTACTGGATGTATTGTTCGAGGATATTCATTATCACGAAATTGAGCAACTGCCTATTCAAAGTCGTTTCTTGAAATTAGAAGGTAAACCTGTAATGGTTAATGTTCCAGGCAAAGCCGATATGCTGGGCGATAAATTGACAGCTTACGCTCCAAACACTACGGGTATTCCTTATTTCAAAGGAGATAAAGATTGTTCAATGGAAATCATAAAGCAGCTTTTTGATATTGCCTCTTTGTTTGATGTAACCACTGATCTAACGGTAGTTACCAAAACATTCCAAAAATTTGCTGCCGTTGAATTGCAATACCGAAATCTCGATCCAGAAAACATAGCTCAGGTACTTGATGATATTTTCCAAACCTCACTGTGTATATGTTTGAGAGGTCAGGTAGAACCAGACACTTTCAAACTCCTTCAAACTGGAACAAAAAGAATACAAAGTTTTATTCATAGCGAAAAATACAATATTGATAGTGCCATAATCAACGCTTCTAAAGCTGCATATCTTTCTGCGTTGATGGCAAATGGTGTAACAAACGTAGTTCATTTTGACCCTAAAAACATTGAGCCGTTACGGGATGCTGTCATTAATAAGCCTTTAAATACGAAGCTCAACAAACTGAAAAGATCCAATATCGAAGCATTCTTTTATTGGAATGAGATAGCTAAAATGACACAAAACTAATTAAACAGCTTACGTAGCTGATATGAACCCCGAAAGTTAGACAAAAAATTTTCGGGGTTCATATCACAATGTGTTACCGTTTTTTTGTTGATACCCCTTCGTTAAAGCATATCCAATGGGCTTCTGATTGCTGATTTTGAAATGTCGGCAATATTGTTTATTCCCATAAAATGCAGAGTGTTAATTTAGCAGAATCTTAATATTCTTAAATGAAAAATTAGATTTTTTAATTATTTAGTTTTACATTTGTGATTCAGTGTATTTTATTGATTACATTGATTTCATAAACGAATGTTATATAAATTGTATTTACGAATTTCGTATATTTAGAGTTCGTAAATAAGACGTTAGGCAAAATTTTAAAAACCTCGCGCGAACAGTTGACTTTAACTTGATATTGAGTAAAATATGAATTTAGAACTTAGATTTGGACAACCAAACTCCTACGATTTTGACACAATTATTGACCAGTTTTCGGGAACTAAGATTAATTCATTTAGAACTTCTAGCATTCCTTTAGTTCAATTCTGGAAAGATACAAACAACAGCTTAAATGACTTATTCAATAAGCTTGATTTGCAATGTGACAAACCTACTCTATGTTTTGAATATCCGACTAAACCTAAACAAGGAACAGGCAAGTCATCTATGACAGATTTAATGATTTTAGGCAATGATTTCAAAGTTGCTATTGAAGCTAAGTTTACAGAGTATGTTAAGATTAAACCTGATTTAATTGATGATTGGAAGCTCGCCGGTGACAAGGAGAATAGAATTAAAGTCCTAAATTATTGGACTAGCTTAATTAAACCATTTTCAAATGGATATGATAATGACTCTTTAAATCAAATAAGTTATCAATTTTATCATCGAACTGCATCGGCTTGCAATACTAATGGACAGGCAATTGTTGTTTATCAAGTATTTTATGATAGCGATACTTTAGGATTTCTAGAAAATTATAAAAGTAAACTAATGGATTATATTAAGATTTTAAATCCAAACAATAAATTAAGCTTCTATATTTGGGAAATAGAGGTAAATCAATTAATTATGGATAATAAGAATATTGACCCATTTGTTGAGATGAAATCTCGGAATGTTTATGAATTTGCTAAAACAAGACTGGAAAAAATAAAAAACTTTGCCTAACAAGGGCTCATAAAACATTGGGGTTTAAGTGGTTAAGTCAAGCGTTCTACCCCCCGCATCGGCGTTTGTGTTGACGGATAGGAAATCGCTTCGTATTCCCGCACGACACCATATACTCAACGTTGGGCGTCATGCTAAGAAACCGTACTTGGGCTGATAATATGTATGAAATATTATTATAAAACTGGACTATGACAAATTGGATTACATATACAGGTGATAATTTAAACATTAAACTCAATGATTTAATTTCAAAATATATCGTCGAGGAGATTGGCTCTTGTTTATCAACATTTTTTAATTTCGACACAAAAAAGAGGCCACAAAGGACTACTTTAATTAAGGATAAATTATCAAAACTTGGAGATACGGAATTATTAAACAAAGAAAAATTTAAGGTATATTCTAATGGATTGTCAAGTGATTTGCGACAAGAAAATGGAGGAAAATTTAAAAATAGAGAATGGCTCTATGATTTGCATTGGTACACAGAAGATACTGAACCATATTTGCCTATTAGATTGCCTTTAGTAGTTGAATGCGAATGGGATCCCGAAAGAAAAGGAGACATTAAGAAAGTTCCATTCGGTGGAATTAAATATGATTTTCAAAAGCTATTGGTCGCAAATTCAGAATTGAGACTTATGATTTTTATTATTAAAAAGGATAATGACCTTCATGAGTTAGATTTGTATTTTGATAAAGCCATTGACACTTGTCAGCATATTGGAATAGATTCTAAATTTTTGTTCATAGCGTTTGATGAGAAAATAAAATCATTTTATTATACTGAGAAAACTAAAAAAACACGAACCGCCAACAAGCGGTCATGCTACAAAAAAGCGCAATGCGACAAATTGTGATATTAGTTGAAACTATAAGATAACTCAGGTACATTTATGGAAACACAACAATTAGTTCAAAGAATGTTAGAAACAATAATCAAGATAAATACTGGTATCTATCCATTTAGCTTGTTAATCCCGATTTCATTAGGAATTCTTTTTATTATTGCTTTAATAATTAACCTAAATAATCCAAACTATAGAAAGACAATATTTTTAAAATCTATTATAGTTTTATGTTATTCTTATGCGGGAATTCCTTTGCTATTAACCACTGAAATAATGGGTATACAAGCAATAATTGGTGGATTAATTCTGCTGTTTTTGGGGCTCCTTTTTCTTATAAGCATTTTCGATAAATCAAAAATTTACAAATTAGACAATAGATTGTACATAAGGATAATTGGGTTTGTATTAATGTTTGTTGGTATATTTTTATATCCTGTTATAGAATATCTTACAGGACATATTTGGCCGGAAATAGCTGTGTTTGGGATGGAATGTCCGACAACAATTACAGTTATTGGATTATTAATATCAACAATTAAAACATTTCCTAAATATTTAATTTTGATTTTGTCGCTTAATGCAATATTTACAGGTACTTCGGTTGCCTTATTAGGAGCAACATTTGATTGGTCATATGCTATTGCTGGATATTTGGGATTTATAATATTAATAATGAATTGGAAAAGATTGAAAACATCAAATCTATAAAAAATAAGCTTTGCCTATAACACAAAATCAAACAAATGGAAAAAAATAAAATGTTTTTAAACCCAAGACAGACTTTAAGCACATGTAAAAATTCAGACTGTGAAGATTGCCCTGTAAAAAAAGAATTAAATTGTCATTTCAATTTAAAGCAGCTTGTTCGCTTTATAACCATTGTTATGCCTGCGGCTATTGTTGGTGGTTATGGAATAGTCATTTACAATCCGTTGTATATTATCATTTGGATTTTAATGTTTATTATATATTTTGGATTTGTTGAGATAAGAGTAATGTGTTCACATTGTCCGCATTATGCTGAACCAAATATGAAATCATTAAAATGTTGGGCAAATTATGGCTCTCCGAAACTTTGGAAATACCGTCCTGGCCCAATGTCCATGACTGAAAAAATTATATTTAAAGCTGGTGCAATAATTATTTTTGCATACCCAATACCATTTTTAATTTTAAAACTTGAACTATTAAGCTATATTCTTTTAGGTATATATGGTGTTTTAATTAGCACAGCATTTTTTCTATTAAAAAAATACTATTGTTCTTATTGTATCAACTTTGCCTGTCCATTAAACAATGTTGATAATAAAATACGTGAGAAATTCTTTTCAAAGAATCAAGTTGTTAAAGATGCGTGGAGACAATAAAACAATAAAGCACGAACCGCTAACAACGTGTATAAAACATTTGGCAGTCAGTGCGTTATCGAGCGACGCAGCTCGTATCAAAAGTAGTTGTAACTTGACAAGAAAGTGCTTCGAAACTGGCAACTAACCATACCGCCATCCGTTGGCAGCTATTATAACGACAAGTCCTACCCACCCAAATACGTATTATCAATTGCGACAAAAATTGCCACAGGTAGAGAAATTGAACCTTCTCAATTTAACGGTGGTGACGAGACGAACAATTTCCTCACGACTTTGGGTTTTACTATTCGTGAGGGTAGTAAATCTTTGCAGACAAAAAAACCTAAAGTAAAATCAATTAGTATTCGCACCGCACTAATTCAAATTCCTTTAGACAATTGGGATGACATTGCCAACTCTGACAAATTTGACTTACTATCAAATATACTCTCACACTTAACTTCTGAAACTGACATTTTAATTTTGCCAGCTGGCTTTTTGAACAGTAGAAATAAACAACCTGAGACTATTTTTGATGAAACGGAAAAGGAACTAACGAAGTTGATTAAGAAGTATAATGACAAGCTTTTTGTTTGCTTCGGTATTGACGGCAGACACAAGACTGACCAACTCGCCTTGACCATTAGTAAAGATGGCATTATTGCAGTTGCTCGTAAGTTTCATCATATGGACGACAGCATTAATTTAGCTGACAACCCCTTTTCTCTTGAACATAATAAGCAAAGACACTTTCTAATAAAAGGCAAACGACCATATTTAGCTGTTTGCTATGACATCTTTGGCATTTCAAAATTTAAACTTGACAATGAGAGCAACTGTGACTTTATAATCGGAGTAATTCACGGCTTTGGTAGCAGCGGTGGCGACAGCGACTTACAAACTCTGACAACTGACATTGCAACTGTTTATCTGCGACACTATGACGAATGAAAGAATAACAGCCGCTAACACGGGTTTTGCGTCAGACGGGCTGACGTACAAACTTGGAGCTTTGTGCTTCTATTCAAGTTCAATGCTTGTTGACAGTTTTGTACTTCGAAACCCGCCCGAACGCAAAGCCCGAAAACGTTGTGTATAATTTTAAAAACAAAAATCGTAACATTATGGACAAATCAACAAAAGAAGTTTGGACAGGAAATAGGAAAAATCTTAGCCCTGAAGGGCAAGAGAAGAGAAAATCAATAAATAAAAAGATTTTTAAATTTGGTTGCTTACCAATAATTGGACTTATTATCTTAATTACATTAATTGGTGTTTTTTCTACAGACGACAACTCACCAGAGGCTGAAAACGCTACAAATAACACTGAATTTAAAGAGGAACTACCTAACCCTATAACTTCAAAAGTAAATTTAGGTGTTTTAAAAATGGACGCAAATGGCTATTCTTTAGGTAGTAAAACTGAATTAACTGAATTGAAAAGGTTAGTTAATATCGATAGTATCGATGTTATTGAAATAATCTATGAATTACAAGGTTCATACGGTAAAAACATTGGTAAAAGAATTGTATATGACAAAAGAGAAGGGCATTTAAAAGACATTTTTACTGAAAATAATGTAATTGAGGACTACAAAAATGTTTCAGTTTATGGTTTAAGGAAATTTTTAGAAAATGGAGAAAAAGGATTTTACTCTTTGGAAAAATATACAGATGTCAAATATGATTTCAACAATAGAGAAATGACAATCAAAGCTGTTGGAAAAGAACCTGAACAAAGTGAACTTGACGGATCTGTCAAAATAGTAAAAGATTACGTTAAAAATATTGCCAACGATGCATCAAGTATCAAGTTTCTAGAATGGTCAAAAGTTAGTCCTATGGGAGATTTTTGGGTGGTAAGAGCTAAATTCAAAGGAACTAATGCTTTAGGAGGAATGGTTACTGAAAATAAGTGGTTTTACATTCAAAATGGGAAAGTCGTAAAAACCAAAAATATTAACTAAACAACTACACACAACAATGTCTAATAGGCAATGGTGGGTGAAGTTCGTGTTTCGATCTCATGGGCAAGTTTAATAAACGACATAGCGGCTATCATTAGTCTGTCAAAGATATGTTCGCCGATGAATTGCCGAAGTTGACGAGAGATGTGATTTTCTAAATGATTTTCAGAATGACAGCTTGAACTTTAAAGGTGTAAACACATTTATTAAGCGTTCTTCCGCTACAATTGTCGTGCAAATGGTTCTTTATGAAAGAATTAGTTGCGACTTTTTATATTGCATTCTAAAAATCCCGTTTTTTACGTAAAAAACGTGAAAAAATATTATCTTTGTCACAAATATAAAGCAATGAAAATAGCTGAATTAGTAGCAAATACAATAGATAGGCTGCCGTCTGATTATGTATTCACCTGCGCGGATTTCAATGTGGAGGCGAAACAAAAGAATACAGTAGTCAAGGCGTTAAATACGCTGGCGACGGCGGGAAAAATAACTAAACTATCGAAAGGTAAATTCTACAAACCGCGACGCACGCAGTTTGGCGAATTAAAACCTTCTGCATATCAGATAGCCAAAGACTTTATTGAGCAAAATGGTAAAATCAAAGAAATTGTGCGCGGTCTTTCGGTGGAACAACAAACTGCATTTGCCACACTTGCAATAAAATACACTAATTATGTACGTGCCTTGTGCGGTGCAATATTGGAAGATATCGGAGTTGAAGTTCCTTTGCTCTCAAAACTTGAAAAATCACTAAATGGTGTAACCGAATACAAGTTGCCTATTTCAGAAAAAACTCTTCCCTACAAATCAAAATGGAATATCAAATGACAGAACTGCACGGAAACAAAACAGAGTTGCCTGCAATCGCTTATGCTACAATACCTGATGAAAATCTGGTAGCAGAAAGTTTTGAGAAAATTATTGAACAATTAAATTACAGCAAGCTATGATAAATTACCAATTCTTTCCTCGTTCGCAGGGTGTTACGCCTGAAATAAAGTCGATTATTGATTGTTTTTAAGCAGATTGAACCGCAATTGGAGCAAGACCACACACATTTTGTTTCAAATGATGTGCTTGCATTGGTTCGTCCACATTTAGAACAACTCGGTTTTGCCGTTGAAACTGGCAAAGGCAAAGATGAAAAAATTGACGTGCCCGTTTTATTCGGCGAAAACAATGAGGTTGATAAATCCTTCCTTGCAGATGCGTTGAGTGCAGATGGAAAAATCGTGATTGAAGTTGAAGCCGGTCGTGCTGTCTGCAACAACCAATTTTTGAAAGATATTTTTCAAGCGTGTATGATGTTTGAGGTGGAATATTTGGTTATCGCCGTTATGAACGAATACAAATTCAATTCCGGCGCCAAACAAGTTGTCGGCAAAGATTGAAAATTCCACATCACAAATAACTCAAGTTGAAGAAACAGAAATTACTGAATTATTAGAGAATATTAAAATATACCCTAATCCGAGTACTGGTTTGTTTTATTTTATTAGTAACGATAAAACTCAAGTTCAGATTTCTGTATATAATTCTAATGGCAGCCTAATTATACATGATAATATTGTTTCTAATAAGTGGGTCATTGATTTATCTGACCAACCTTCGGGAATTTATGTTTTAAAAGTATTCAGCAACAATAAGACGTTAACCATTAAATTGATAAAACAATGAAAACCAGAACTATGAACTATATAATATTAAGCTTGTTTTTTATAATGAGTACTCTTCAAAGCTGTGATAAAGAGCCTGAAACACAAACAGGTGAAATTGTGTTTTGGAAATTTACAGATATGCTCAATTGTGGACCAATAGAAGTAAAAGTTAGCTTAAACTCAAATACAATTGGAACTTTAAATATAGATTTTCAACCATATGATAGTATTCCAAATTGTGGTGCTGAAAATTGTTTGACTGTAAATAAACCAATTGGGGAATATAATTATAAAGCGGAATGTTATTGCGGAACAAATAAAAATTTAATAGGATATTGGACAGGTACATTAAACGTAAAACAAGACAGTTGTACTAAAATATTCTTTGATTATAATGAGATAACAAAAGAATAACTGCACACAACACGCGGTATATCAAATTTTTGTTTTTGGACAGATGAAACCGAAACCCGACATCCGTGTCAGGTTGAAAAGGTAGTTTTAAAATTATTGAATAATCAATGTTCAATAATAAATAAAATAGAGGTGATAATATGAAATTAGAAGGATTTGGAATCTTTGTGAAAGATATGTCAGTGATGGTACGTTTTTACAGAGATGTTTTAGGATTTGAAATCAAAGAAGATGAAAATGCAACTAATGTGTATTTAGAAAAAGACGAAACATTATTCTTGCTCTATAGAAGAACTGATTTTGAGAAAATGGTGAATCAAAGTTTTGAGTATGTAAAGAAATTAAACGGTCATAGTGAAATTGCTTTAGGCGTTGAAAATTATAGCGCTGTCGATAGAACATATGAAGAAGTAATTAAGAAAGGAGCGATATCTGTTCTTAAACCTACAACAGAACCTTGGGGACAAAGAACGTGTTATATTGCAGATCCTGAAGGAAATTTAATTGAAATAGGTTCATTTCAAAAGGATTAAATAGATTTATATGGCAACAACACCTGAATATATAGAGTTCGTCTTTGATCAGATTGATAATAGATGGAATAAAAGATATAGGAAAATGTTTGGAGAATATATGGTTTACGTAAATGATAAACCAATATTGCTGGTATGTGATAATACAGTTTATGCAAAGAAATTAGATTGTATAAAGCCATTTATTAAAGATGAGGAAAGCGGATTTCCTTATAATGGAGCAAAAGAACATTATTTAGTCGATGTTGAAGATGAGGAATCCTTTAGTAATATTATAGAGAAGCTTGAAAAAGTAATTAAAGTACCAGTGAAAAAGAAAAGAAAGACGAATATGTAATTTACATACTGAGAAATATTAGTGGAAAAATGCAGCCAAATACATCCATGGATTTGGCTGAGGATAAAATCGAAGATGTCCAAAAACAAAAACTGGGATATAACAGCGAATATGCGGTTCCGCCTTCGGCTTCACTCAAATTGGCCTGCTGCCAACTTCGCATATTCGCGGAACGTTGGCAACAACTGTAAAAAGACAGACGAACAGACAGATACGATAGTGATAAATTGAAATAAGAAAGGATTTAGCTTTTTGACTGGACAATACAAATTTGATGGAAATTTATTTTGTTTTTTTTTCTCCCACCCGCAAAAAGAAGAAGAAACTTTATTCACATTGCACACATTGGCAAAGCCCCACAAACCACGCTGAAGGCAAAGCTTTGCCAAAGAGTGCAATTTTAAACAATCATTTTCCCAAAAGAAACTTTAACAGTATCAATAAATGCCTTGGCTGCTTCTGTTTGATATTTGTCTTTTTTCCATATCATATACAACTTTGCATTGAAAGCTGGCCCCTTCCATTTTAAACTTTTTAAAGAGCCGTCTGACAGTTCATGTTCTACAGCTATCCTCGGCAATAAAGCAATGCCGTTACAGCCTGTCAATAACATCTTCTTTACGGCTTCAGGACTATTGACTTCCAGAGTTTTCTTTAATTTCACATTAGCTTCTATAAGCATTTTCTCAAAAATCATTCGGTAACTGCAATCCGACTTTGATAATAATAGCGTTTTATCATGAAAATCGTTTACGGAATTTATCGTACCCGTAAACACATCATCTTGCGAATTTAATACAAAAACAAGTTCCACCTTGGTCAATTCTTCAACATGCAAAAGTTTATCACTGAATTTATCACAAAAAAGGAACGCAATATCTATTAACCCAGCATTAAAAATATCATTCACATTGTACCCCACGCATCCGTCAAAGTCAAAACCAATATTAGGAAATTTCAATTGGAATTCTTTAATAATAGGTGGTAAATAATACGCAGCAACCGAATGAGGCGTTTTTATGATTAGATTTCCTGTTGTTTCATCTAAATTCTTAAAACTACTTAGAATCTCATTTTCAAGACTAATTAGACGCTGGGTATATTTAAGCAACTTCACCCCCGAAGGAGTCAGAGAAATTCTATTCCCGGACCTGATAAATAATGTTTCTCTCAAACTGTTTTCCAACGACTGAATCTGGGATGAAACAGTTGATTGAGCATAATTCAATACATGAGCCGCTTTATTAAAACTTAACAAATTGGCTACCACTTGAAATGTCTTTAATTCTCTAAATTCCATCATTATCAATTTTTACGATTTATACAATCGAATAAAACCGTTTTGATTTGATTATTCGATTACTTTACTTTGCAAAAGTAATTAAAAACTTGAAATTTGCTAATATGAGAAAATTATTATTTATGCTGCTTTTTGCGAATGTATGTACTTTTGCTTACTCGCAAGAATTAGAAGAGAATCAAACTCTTAAACCAGTTATTACATTTTCCGAGGCTATATATGACTTCGAAAGCATTATCGAAACCGATGGAAAAGTTAGTCACACCTTTGAAGTAACCAACACAGGGAAAACTGTTTTATTTATTACAAATGTGCATGGTTCTTGTGGCTGTGCTGTATCCGAATGGAGCAAAACACCAATTGCACCAGGCAAAAAAGGTTTTGTTAAAGTAACCTATAATCCCGAAAATAGACCTGATGTATTTAACAAAACTATTACTGTCAATAATAATTCCACAGAAAACACAGTGGTATTAATTATCAAAGGAAATGTTGTTCGAAAAGAAAATAAGTAGAATAATCATGCAATCCATGATGACCAGCAAAACTTCTTGGAGTTTAAAACTCATAAATCAGTATTTAACTTAAATTTTAAAGAAATGAAAAGAATATTCTTTTTCTTGTTTACCATGCTATTTGCAATGGAATTGTGTTATTCACAAAACAATCAAAGCAGTACAGTTAATGTTCTTGACACTGCTCAGCCACTCATGACTATTCAGCAACTTATAAAAGATGCGCGCGAGGGTGTTGATTTTATTGGTAATGACGAATTAATACAACACATTAATGCTAATCCAAAACTTATTTTAATTGATGTGCGTGGTAAAGATGAATACGACGCAGGACATCTTAAAGGAGCAACATGGTTAGACCGAGGTGTTGTAGAATTTACATTAGCTCGTACTTTACGAGACCCAAATGCAGAAATAATTGTCTATTGCTTAAAAGGAAACCGTTCGGCCTTAGTAGTCAAAACCCTAAAACGAATGGGCTACAAAAATGTAAAATCCCATATAGGTCTTGAATATTGGATTAATGCAGGTTTTCCTATCTATAATTTCCTAGGAGAAATAAAAAGCATTAAACTGCGAGAACTTAATGCAGCAACCAATCCTGTTGAATTTTATTTAGATAAGAAATAGAATACTATAGATTTAAATATAAAGACTTCTTTTTTTAAAAAATCTAACCCTTTAATATCTCAACTATGGCAAGTACATCAGAAACAGGACACGCAAAAAATGTAGCGAACCTTGATGATTTAATTTCATTCGTTACAGGATACGGTACGACCTACAACCCATCAAAATCTATTATCAAATTAACCACATTACAAACCCTGTATAATGATTTAAAAGCAAAGAATACAGCAGTTGTAACAGCCACAACACCATTAAGCAATTCCCGTATTTCGAGAAACGACATCTTATATATATAAAGAAAACACTGGCTTAGTTGATATAGCTTTTGACACAAAGACTTATATCAAGTCGCTCTACGGAGCAACAAGTCCAAGCACATTTGCAATTCGCACAAAACCCACCCGCATGGAAATATTCGTGTAACTTGAAAGGATTTAAAAGCCCCACGTTAAAGATAATAAAACCGCCGACGCACCATCCACCCTGATTGAAAAACAATTCATCTTAATAGGTTTGTAGATGAAAAAAAATGATATATATTTGATGATTAATAGGATAAAGAATGAACACCAGTTGCCAACAAACGTTATGGGTAAGGGAAAAACAGTGCACTTTCAATGAGAATATCACATCTATTTGAATTTCTGTAACTAATATAAAAACAGTATTTTTGCAGTAAAAAAGAATATGCAAGAGAGTCAAAATATAGAATGGAAAGAAAGTTGGAAAGATGAATACCTTAAATGGATTTGTGGTTTTGCAAATGCAGCTGGAGGTAGCATAATAATTGGGAAAAACGATAATGGCGAAATCATTGGTTTGACTAATTCTAAAAAACTTCTTGAAGATATTCCAAATAAAGTAAGGGACGTTCTTGGCATATTGGTTGATGTTAATTTATACGAAACAGAAAAGGGATATTACATTGAAATAATTGTTGAACCACAACCTTTTCCAGTAAACTACAAAGGACAATATCATTACAGAAGCGGAAGTACCAAACAAGAATTGAAAGGTGCTGCATTGGATAAATTTATGCTTGAGAGAAAAGGCAAAAAATGGGACAGTGTTCCAGTCCTAAATGTTTCGGCTAATGATTTGAAAAAAGAAACATTTGATTTCTTCAAAAAAAGAGCAATAATCAGTAAAAGGATAGATGAAAGTGTCCTAAACGAAGACAATATTAACATCCTTGAAAACCTGAAATTAATAGAAAAATCATATTTAAAACGAGCATCAATATTGCTTTTTCATCCCGACCCTGAAATATATATCACAGGAGCATTTATTAAAATTGGTTACTTTCAAACAGATACAGAACTAATATTTCAAGATGAAATAAAAGGCAATCTATTTGAACAAGTTGAAAAGGCAATCGAAATACTCTTTACCAAATACATCAAAGCAATTATCTCGTACGAAGGCATCCACCGAGTTGAAACATATGAATATCCGAAAGATGCAGTTCGAGAAGCTTTATTAAATGCTCTCGCACATAAAGATTATTCTGTCGGCACACCAATTCAAATAAGTGTTTATGACGACAAAATTATGATTTGGAATTATGGTCAATTACCCGAAGAATGGACAGTAGAGAATTTAATGCAAAAACACTCATCTGTTCCTTTCAATCCAGATATTGCTAATGCTTTTTTCAGAGCAGGATATGTTGAATCTTGGGGACGAGGCACAATTAAGATTATTGAACAATGCAAAGAATATGGTTTGCCGAAACCTGATTTTCAAAATAATGGAAAAGATTTTTGGGTTATCTTCAAAAAAGATATTTACAACAAAGAATCCTTGGCAAAATTAAAGCTAAATGAGAGACAAATTAAGGCTGTATTGTTTGTAAAAGAAAAAGGAGAAATCTCAAATAAAGATTACCAAGAAATATGTAAAGTTTCAAAAGGCACAGCAACAAAAGAGCTAAAAGAACTGATTGAAAAATTCAATATTTTAGAAAGAAAAGGTAACGTTGGAGCAGGAACTATTTATGTAATCAAATAAAAAAACAATTGGATAATAATTGGATAAATTGGATAATGATTTCAACCCCAGCCCATAACAATACCTATAGGTAATGGCGAGTGGATGCTCATTTCGAGACGTCGGATTCCCGCACTGACTTTCTCGTTATGCACAAGCGGGAAAAAAGAGACCTACTACCACATTATATGACAAATTAATAAATTTATGATACAAGTTAGAAATTTGAATTTTACATATACAAAGACTAAAAAGAAAGCAATTCTCGATATGAATTTCGACATTCATAAAGGAGAAGTTTTCGGTTTTTTAGGTCCGAGCGGTGCAGGCAAGACAACTACTCAACGACTGATAATTGGCTTATTGAGAAACTACAGTGGACATATAGAAGTATTGGGGAAGGAAAGAAACCAATGGGGTAAAGATTTTTACGAGCAAGTTGGTGTTGCTTTCGATTTTCCAAATTTATATACTAAATTAACAGCAACCGAAAATTTAGAACTCATTGGAGCATATTATAATAGAAAGATTAACAATCCGGACGAACTTCTTGACCGTGTTGGACTTTTACCTGATAAAAATGTTCGTGTAGAAAGTTTCTCAAAAGGAATGAAGATGAGATTAAATTTCATTCGTTCCATATTGCACCAACCCGATTTGATGTTTTTTGACGAACCAACTTCTGGACTTGACCCTACGAATGCTCATATTATAAAAGACATAATATTAGAACAAAAGAAAGTAGGTAAAACGGTTTTTCTTACCACACACAATATGACAGTTGCAGAGCAGATTTGCGACAGAGTTGCATTTATTGTTGATGGTAAAATTGTGGTTATAGGTGCGCCGAAGGAACTAATGATTGAGCATGGAAAACGTCGGGTGAAAATAGAACATCAATTAGACGGAAAGCTGATTAATACTGAATTTGAAATGAATCACCTTGCTGAAAATAATGCCTTTATGAACTTGTTGAAAACCGCAGACATAAAAACCATACATAGTTGCGAAGCCACTTTGGAAGATATTTTCATCAAATTAACGGGAAGAAAATTGCTATGAGATTACTACATGCTGTTTGGGCAGACATACGTTTTCAATTTAAACAGGGCTTTTATTTAGTCTATGTTTTGATAACCGTCATGTATTTAATCATATTGTCGTTTTTACCGGAGAACGTTTTGTCTGTCGGTTTGCCTTTAGTGGTTTTTTCCGACCCTTCGGTATTGGGATTATTTTTTATCGGGGGTATTATTATGTTGGAAAAGATGCAGGGTATTTTGTCGGTTCTGGTCGTTTCACCCTTACGAACAGTTGAATACATCTTGTCAAAGGTGATTTCGTTGGCTTTTGTTTCGGTTTTGGCTGCTTTTGCAATTACGGGTTTTAGTCACTACAACAATGTAAATTGGTTATTGGTGTTTTTATCAGCGGTACTTACATCGGGTATTTTTACTTTGTGCGGCATCATGATTACCGCTGGCTGTAACACGGTGAATCAATACATGATAAAAACAGTTCCATATATGTTGCTATTTGTTTTGCCTTGTTTTTCATTGATTGGATTTCCGTATTCGGATTTGTTTACCATTATTCCGAGTGTTGCCGCTTTAAGACTGATGTTAGGAGCTTATATGGGAATACCTCTTTATGAAGCTGTCGGTTTAACAATTTATTTAGTCGGAATGAATTATTTGTTTCTGCGATGGACAATACGTGTTTTTGAAAACAAAATTATTTATCAAGATTAACATTATGGTAGGAATAATTCATTTAAAAAACGATTTAAAACAAATATTGCGTGACCCAATAATGGCAATTTTGATTGTTGCACCATTGTTGTTAATTATTGCGTTCAAATTGATGGTTTTGTATTTAGTGCCTTTTATCCAAACACTTATTGAATTTGATATTTTGCCTTATATTGATTATGTACTTGTGTTTGTTGTAATGATGTGTGGTGCCATGCTCGGAATTGTTACAGGATTTATGATGATAGATGACAGAGATGGAAAAATTGCCGAATTGATGTCGGTAACACCCTTAGGAAGAAGTGGTTATTTAATAAACCGACTATTGTTTGCCGCTGTTTTGTCAGTTTTTTATAGTATTCTCAGTTATTACGTACTGAATGTTGTTGTATTACCATTCATAACAATACTTTTTGTGTCATTACTTTCATCAATTTATTCAATTATAATAGGATTGCTGATTTTTACATTTGCGGATGATAAAGTAAAAGGGCTAACTTTTGCAAAAGCAATAAATTCTTTAAGTCTGTTTGCGTTTACTGATTTACTTGCACTAAAATGGCTTACAGTATTATCATGGTTTTTCCCTCCTTATTGGATTTCATTAATTATTCAATCACCTCATTCTTATTTAAACTATGGATTGGGATTATTAGTTAATTTTGTATGGTTGTTTTTATTAATCAGACACTATTGGAAGAAAGAATCATAAATATCTATTACATGAGTAAATTGAAAGAAGTACAACTATATGTGATTGAGCGCCTGTGCATAACATCGTATATAAAACATTTGGCAGTCAGTGGTTTATCGAGCATTTCAACCCGTATCAAAAGCGGTTGTAACTTGACAGGAAAGTGCTTCGAAATGCAAAACGTTTCATATACGAGACCGTTGTAGGCAATTTAAGACACCCAGAATATGAAGATAGGAAATATAGATTTTAAGACAAAAAAAGATGCCCTGAATTATTATAAAGAGATTCTTAATTTATATAAAATTGGTGAAACTCTGAGTGAAAAAGACAAAGAAAAAATCATTGATTTACTAAAGATTCACCCAGATTTTTCGAGAAAGTTTAGTAATGGAATTAAAGAAATTATCATTGAGAAAATTCCAAAATATAATTCAAAAGCATTTCACATACTTGATAATAATTCAGAACTTGAAGCATTTTCATATATAAAATGTATAAATGGGAATAAACCACCATTAACTATATTTAGTAGCACTTGCAGAGATATTGTTCAAGATGATATTAATAATGTAAAACTTCAATATTTCAAAGACAATTCAAAAAATGGAGAAGTTAAATGTCAAGAGACTGGAGAATTATGCAAATGGGATGATTTAGTTATTGACCATAGACAACCAAACACTTTTTCTGTAATTGTTGATAGATTTATAGAAGTAAATCAAATTGATATTACAACGATTAAATATATTGAAATTTTTGATGGCGTTTACAAATTTAAAGAAGATGTAATTTGTGAAAAATTTAGAGAATATCATAAAGAGAAAGCTAATATAAGAATTGTGAAAAAGTGCATAAACTCAGGGAGAGCATATCAAGGAAGAGTAAAAAAGCAAAAGAAAGATTTGAAAATAATATAAAAACAGCCTACAACAAAAGCTATAGTCAATGGCGGGTGTAGCTCGTGTTCTAGCGTCGGATTCTCGCACTGACTTTCGTGTCTTCCCGACAGAAAGTCGTACGCAATCCGCTACGTTTCTACCGCCAGCCGTTAGCTGCAATAATAGGTAATAAAAATGAAAACTGAAACTACAAATCTCGAAGATGTCTATTCTGCAGGGAAAAAACCTAATACAAGAATCTCAAAAATCGGAATTATAAACCGGGATTACAATCAAGAATTTAATGGATATTGGGATTTTACTCAAAACTTAAAGGCAATATTAAAAATTTTTGATGATGCAAATTGTGACGCCATTCTTTTTTCACTATTTTCAATTTGCCCAAGACAAGGTTTCACGATAGACAGGTATCTTGAACAACTTCGGAATGTCAAGCTCGTGTTAGTTGAATCGTTTGAATTTGGAGAGTCTGATGAATATAGGGCAATGAGCAATCACGCTTATCACAAAGATCATTCCACAAACAAGTGGTTTCGATATGATTACCATCAAAAATTTGGATCTTTGAATAAGATGAGTGAGAATATGTTATCTGATTTTGTTTCCCTCGAAATACCTCAAAGAATTTTTGGAAATTCATTATCGTTGCTATGTGGTGAAACCAATATTGTAAAGTATTCTAAATCAAAGAAAGAAGTTGAAGATACCTACAAGTTGTTTTACCAAATTCCTGAAAACGTCCAAATAATACTAAATCCAATTCACGACAGAATGACTCGGTTTGAAATGAAATTAAAACGAAAATTTCTCTCGAAAAACAATAGATGGGTAATCTCGGTATGGAACAAAGGTAAGGCAGACAAAAATGGTGTGATTAAAGATGGTACAAAACCTGCTTGGACAGTCTTTTTTAATGGAAAGGAAATACAGATTGATAAAATCAACCATAACCTAAGTGAAATGATAGAAATAGGTATTGTGGATACATGCTGCTAACAGCGTTTATATGCCATTGCCTAAACCACAATTAAAAACTACAATGGCAACAAAGCTAAGAAAGACAGTGGGTTAAAGAAATTTTGTTGTCATTTTATAAAAAAGCCGACACACAAACAGCACATTTGCAATTCGCACAAGCCAACGCTAAAACCAAAAATTGCAAAAGAGCTGTTTTTTCAACGCACAAAAATACATTTTATAGAACTAAAAACAGGTTTAAACTGACAAATTAGATACATATAATAAAATATTTTAAAATACAAACATTGAACAAAATATATTACATATCTTTGTAATCAGTTTAAAGCTGACAAAACAACTATGAGAAATAAATTAATATCAAAACAATCAAATGAAATCTTGACTTATTTCAATGAGCAAGAGATACACTGTTTTGATTATGAACAAGCAAAAAAAGCATTACCAAATTCAAAGGACAGTGCCCTTAGGGAATTGCTAAGAGATATGACACGTAGAGGTTTATTAATGAGAATAAAACGAGGATTGTATCACGTCATCCCATATGAGCAAGCCCCTGATGAATATATGCCAGACTGGCATCTTCTTGCAGAACATTTAGTAAATGGAGCAGATTATTATATCGGATATTATTCAGCGTTACAAATACATAATTTAATAACACAACCATCATTAAAAGAACAGATTGTTGTTTCAGAGCAATTGAAACCTGCTATATTGAAAGTAAAAAATACAGATTTTCAATTCATCTATCATAATGACCAACATTTTTTTGGTGCTAAAAAAATATGGATTGACAATTTCAACAAAGTAGTTTGTTCTGACCTTGAAAAAACAATTGTTGATTGTTTATTTAAACCCGATTATTCTGGTGGAATTGTCGAAACAGCAAGAGCTATTTTTATTTCAAAAGAAAAAATAAAATTCAACACACTCTTAGATTATATTATAAGATTTAATTCTCAAGCGGTAATAAAACGTCTTGGATTCTTGTTGGAAACCTTAGAGATAGAGACATCAATAATTGAAGAATTACAGCTGATAAAAACCAAATCAGTTGTAACCTTAGATACAGAACTTCCAAAATCAGGAAAAATCAATTCTCGATGGAGTATTCAACAAAATATAGAAACGGAAACTATTAAAACAGCTATTTACACGTGATAAAACCAGGCGAAATACAAAAGAAAGCAAGAGCAGTCGGTGTTCGTGACCAGCAAATTGAGAAAGATTATGTTTTATCGTGGATATTGCAAGGTGTTGCTATGCACGAAATTCTATCAAAAATAATTGTTTTCAAAGGTGGCACAGTATTGAAGAAAGTTTATTTCAAAGATTATCGCTTTTCTGAAGATTTAGATTTCACGCTTTTAGACAATACAATTTCAAATCAGCAAATATTTGATTACTTCAAAGAAACCTTTGAATACGTAAAAGAAGAAGCCAACATTCCACTTGAAATAATTGACGACAATGAACACGAAGATGGAGGAATAAACTTTTACATAAGTTATGTTGGTCCTCTTGGAGGAATTGGGAATAACAAACGAGTTAAAGTTGATGTATCGAAAAGTGAAACCTTACAATTTGAGCCAGTAAAAAAAGATGTAATTACAACATACACCGACCAAGAACCGCACCAATTACTATGTTATTCATTAGAAGAAATTTTAGTCGAAAAACTTCGCTCAATAATGCAACGAATGCAGGCAAGAGATTTCTATGACATTTGGTATTTGCTTGAATTGCACGGATTAGACCTTGACTTCTACAAAAACGAATTCATATCTAAATGTGAAAGCAAAGATGTAAATCCATCTGACTTTTTCAATAAATTAGAACAACGCTTACCACAATATGAAGCTCGTTGGCAAAAATCAATGAAAGACCAAATAAAAGATTTACCCGATTTTGAACAAGTAGAAAGAGAATTGATGAGACACCTAAAAAACTTATAACTATGAAAATATGGGAAAAAACTTCAATGATTTTTGACGTGCGCCCCAAAAGTTAGACAATTAATTAAATATTAATTTTTATAGTAGTGAGCTCGGTATTGCACCGGGCTCATTCCTTTTAATCTCAATTTTATTCTGTTATTGTTGTACCAGCAAATATATTTTCTTAATTTAACTTCAAAATCATCGATGGCTTCTGCCCAATCGCGCGTAGACGGGCATTCCTATCCTCTACTAAGGCTCTCACTTTTTTTAGCAGTGCGTTCTCTGTCCTAAGTTCCTGATTCTCTTTTTGAAGTTTTTCCAACTCTGTGAGTGGTTTGCTGTCTTTGCGCGGTCTGCCCATATCTTTTGGTCTGCCTCGTTTTTTAATAGTTGCAAGTGCAGATAATCCCTCTGTTCTTGCCGTTTTTAACCATACGGATAGGCGTGAAGGACTGGCACCATATTTGAGCGAGGCTGCATGCAAAGTTAAATGATTATTTTTCAATATCAAGAACTATTGTTTGTTTAAGGACAAAATCAGCTTTGATATTTTTGACTTTCTGAAGTCCCGAAACACCTTCGGTTTTATACTTTTCCAACAAAACTTTTAGATAGGTATGATCGATGCCATGTCGTTTATGAATTTGATTAATTGAAATCCCGTCCTCTAAAAGGTGCATATACCGAAGGTGATCAGCTGCGGTATGTTTCTTCCTCGTTTTTTTTGTTTCTTTGTTATTCATAATAAAACCCCGAAAGTTTTTTGTCTAACTTTCGGGGTTCATATCAAATGTGTTACCGCTTTTTTATTGATACCTATTCGTTACAGCATATCCAATGGGCTTCTGATTGCTGACTTTGAAATATCGGCAATATGCGTATAAATTTCTGTGGTTTTCACCGATTGATGTCCAAGTAATTCTTGTATAAAACGAATATCGGTGCCGTTTTCCAATAAGTGGGTAGCAAAACTATGCCGGAGCGTATGCGGAGTAACATGTCTTGTGATTCCGGCACGTTGAGCGGCAAATTTTACTACATTTTGCACACTCTTGGCGGAATATTGCTCGTTGCTTTGTCCTTCAAAAAGATATTTAACAGGTTGGTATTCCTTAAAATAGGTTCTTAAGTCAGTCAACAATACTTTTGACAGCATCACTTTTCTATCTTTTTTCCCTTTTGCCATGCGGATATGAATCACCATGTCGGTAGAATCGACATCGCAAATTTCAATATTCAGCAGTTCGCTTAACCGCAAACCACCGGAA
>RZYM01000107.1 GCA_009930305.1 Bacteroidia bacterium | reverse complement strand
GTATTATTTTCTCCTGCAATTACGGTGATACCATCAATATTTATATCAGCTTTTGCGATTTTTGCAAAATTTTCAATTTGTAACCGCATAATATCACCCTTTCCAAAAACACAACCATCGATCGCTATTATTATAGCACAAACAAGACAATAAAAGACGAAAAGACTCACTAATCTATAGATGTGAATTGTCCGCTTCTCATTATCTTAACGTCAAAACATTAAATTTATACTTGTAAGGCCTCGTGGCCGTTATTTTTCTAAGGTGCTCTTTGGGCATTTTTGCCAGCCTTGTTTCAACTGTGTTGCGGGATTTTTTAGTGACATCCATTATTTGTTCAACCGTAGCGCCGTCACCACTAAACAACGAGGCTTGCAAAAGGATATAGCAAATGTCGTTAAGCAATTTGTCGTCATTACCCTTTTTTTTCAGAAGATGGTTCAGCTTATTTTCATAGCGGTCCAGCTGTTCTATCTTTTTGAGCAGTAATTGCTTCGTTTCTTTAATCGTGTCCAAAACGAACATTAGAAAGCCATTAATGAACGGAGTTAGATCTCCCCTGTTTAATTCATTATTAGTCTGTTCAAACAGTTTGTAATATTTCTTCAACTGTTTTTTTATGGTGATCGATATTCTTATGCTGATAATGCCTCCCAATTCTTTTGCGAGATATTGCGAGGTAATAAACCTTATTAATCTGCCGTTGCCGTCATAAAACGGATGTATGTAACCGAATAAATAATGGAAAATCGTTACCCTTACTAATAAAGGTATATTTTCATCATGAAGCAAATCCAAGGCCTTATTCATAGTAGCAATAATGAGCTTCTCCGGACAAAGTCCCTGGTGAATTATTTTATCCTTGCCTGTGCAAACAGATACAGATTCCTTGCGAAAGATGCTGCCGTCAGGAGCATTGTCCGGATTATCAGCGATTACTTCCCTCAAAATAAACTCATCGTAAAATTGTCTGATGTCTTCGCAAGTCTTAAAATCTCCTATATTATCATTCAGTAAACTGGCATACTTATTAACAACACGCCACATGCGAAGGTTTTCGCTGCCGGTACCTTGTTTATCAAGCGCCAGCTTAATTTCTTTTCTCGTACTGCGAACACCCTCAATATCATTGGTAGATTTTACTTCGTCAATGATACTGCGTCTGATAAATTGATTTACGTTAACTTTCGGCATACCGGATATTAATTTGTCCAGCTCATATTTCGCATGCAATATATAGATAACTGAATTAATAATTGATTCATCGTAACAATAAAAAAGCGGGTATTCGTTTTTACGGGTATATTGGTGGATGAAAATATCGAAAATCTTAGCCGTAGATGAGTTAAGACGTGCTAAGTAAGCCTCTTCATATTTATCCGAATCTTGGTAATAAATCTTTTCTAAACTTTCATACACCACAACAAATCCCACCCCCACTAGGTACTATCTTCAAAATAGACTTTTTTGATAAGTCATTATTCTCAGATATCAAAAAACGCACTTTTTGATAAGTCACTCCTTATAATATATCAAAAAGTCGCGTTTTTGGGAAGTGTTGATTCGAGGAAACAAAAGAAACATACCTCTTGCTTCACTATTGTTGCATTTCACAGGAAATCTTATAATGTGCCCATAAGTTCATCTACTTTTTTATTTATGTATGCAGGAACAATGTTAAAGTTTTGGATATCTAAATAATGTCAATAGTCGTTTTCAATATGGTATGTTTCATCAATAAATTTATACCAAGCACTATCTTTCGGTAATATCTTCACTTTACCACATATTTCACACATGGCACGAAATAGTTGAAGTTTGAAATAGTGATTTTGTTCTATTTTATAAAGCTCCTTAATCCCAGCCTGAGTATATTTATGGTTTTTTATTATCTCGTAATCAAAATCAGGAATGTACTCTTTTATTAATCTGATCCCTAATTCAATTTCGTGATAGTGTCAAATAAAGTTCGCAAAAACCATAATACTCCGATAAAAGCTTATGCAGCTAAAAGTTTCTGTTGGATAGCATTAACTATCTCAGGGTTTA
>RZYM01000040.1 GCA_009930305.1 Bacteroidia bacterium | reverse complement strand
TAATCCATAATTTGCAAGATCTCCAAAGTTGTAAGAATCACTTGTGTTTACTACTCCAAAACCGAACCAACCTCCAACTGCTGAGTTAACAGTGTATGCTAGAGCATCATCTCCTTCGTATTCGCTAGCAATAGTTTGACTTACAGTACCGGCCCATTCTGCAAAACTATTGCTACGTAAATCCAAATACGAGTCCATATCTGATACTTCATCGCGAAGAATAACCCAGTAATTATATGTTTCTTTTTGAACTGGTGTAGTGATGCTTATGTCACCAATAATGTCATCGTCAAGTAGTGTATCCCATGCTCCTCCAACCGGACGAATATCGCATTTCCAAACATAACCTTCACCTATTGCAGGTGCGACACTAGGGTTAATAGTTATTTCAACAGTACCACTGCCGGCAGGAACCGTAACTTTATTCTCACCTCCGACAACAGGTGTCCAAGAGTCTGTATTATCAAACAAACAGATCCATATTTCGCGAGATGTAGATGCTGTATAATCTACAGACACAGTGTAAGTTGTTGAACTTTCCATTTCGGTTGGAAGTTTGTGGAATGCTACTTCATCGCTATTTGGATCGTCAATTGCACCAGGGTCGTCTGTATATCCACCGATCGTAATAACAGCTTTTTCAGGATAAGTACATTGTAGTGTGGCTGATTGATTAGCAACATCATCATATGCAAATGCGTATGTACGACTATTGTTGCTAATTTCTTTTTGATGGAAGAACCAAACGTATTTGTTATAGCATTGACCTTCTGGGAAAAAGCTGCTCTCATCCCACCAATTTTGGAAAACGTTACTTCCTAAGTTTGTATTAATTATACCACGATTAATAGCTGCACAAAATTGTGCTTGTAATGCTTTATCACCAATACTTCCGTTTGCGAATGCGCCGGCGCCTTCTATACAATCTGTTGCTGATGGGCGCGAATATATGTGACAAGTTGTCTCACCTCCGCCCCACGATGGGTTACTCATTGTAAAAGCATCACCTGAAGCATTACCTGACCAATTGCCGCGTTCTCCATGACCGGCGTATAGTGTTTTACTTTGGAAAGCATCCCATATTTGATTAACATAAGTGTCAAATGCATAGAAACTAGCTGTTGTTTTAAATGCATCAACTTTTGACGGTTGTTCTATGATACCTCCTAAATTATCTGTTGTAATAACATTCTGAAGGCAAACATTATAATCTGAATTACCTAATTGTTTATTCCATTTTGCGATAACTTGAGCATATGACAATAATTCACCAACTTTTTGGTATTGCGAGAAATTAGCACCATTTCCATCGCCAAATATTTCCACGCCCATAGGGTATTGAAATGCATCTACGCGCGATGTATTCATAAATAGACCGGATCTGCTTGGTTCGAAATATGTATATTCAATTATTTCCCAACGAATACCCTTATTAGGATCGTTTGGATTACGCATATCAACACCGGCGTAACCTCCTCCCGCATGGAAATGTATATATAATGGAGAACCGAAACTGAAGAATATTCGGCCAGAGAATGCACCTTCAGGTATATAAATGGTCTTGTTTTTTATATCACTTAATTTATAAAAAATATTAGCATAGCCCCAGTCACCGTTTGTTTTGTGCAGAGTGTTTTGAGAATCACTCATACCATTCATTTGCCCATCCCATTCAGTGTTTGTAGCTAAGTTTATCCACATATTTCCAACACTACTGTGTTGACCTATAACTGCTATGTAAACTTGATCGTCAGAAAAGTTTGAGTTATTAACCAATTGTACCGGTAAACTTTTTCCGATACATGTAGTGGACAATAAACCGATTGCTACTAAAAATAATAATAATTTTCTTTTCATTGTGTTGATTTTATTTAATGGTTGTGAGAACAAATTTAGATATGTTTTAATGTTATTAAAAGACTTGGAAGCCATTCAAGAAAGTTATGTAAGTATTGAATGTTGTGTTTATGTATTGAAAACACTGTTAATCAATTTATTAAAACAATTATTTAAGATTGATTATGTAGCTTCCGTTAACTTTCTCAACAGTACATCAAATGAAAATTATTTGAGTAAATATGTTTTTTGAAGATAGTAAGGCTTTAATTTGAAATAGGTTTATAGTGCTCTCGATTTTCAGACTACAATGTATGGTTTACCATAATTTCAAACCGGTAATAAAGAAGAATATAATTGTGTTCAAATATTGATAATTAAGCGACATAACTTAATCAGTGATGAAAAAGTCATGTCGCTTAGTATTATACTATGGTATTTCCTTATTTAACTTGTAATTTGATAGATTTATCTCCTGCTTTTATAATATACAGACCTTCGTTTAAATCTGTTACATCTATAATAGTACTATTACCTTTGTTGTTGCATATTTTAATCAAACGTCCAACCATATTAAATACATAGATAGCAGTACCTTCGGTAGTTCCTGATAATTCAGCATAATCTGTAGTCGGATTTGGATATATACTGATATTGCTTTCAGCTAAGTTTTTATTATTAATTATATCTGTTGTCATACTTTTTTGATATAATTCGCGATAAACAATTGATGTTAACGGAGCTCCATTATTCAAATCATCTCCGGATATTTCCCATACAATTATACCACCATAGTTATTGTCTTTTATAAAATTACAACGTGCTTCTAATGATTGTTCATCTTCGTATGTTAAGAATGAACCGGTTGATGCATTAAATAAATATGGTACTTGAGAAATGTTATCATAGTATTTAGTCCAACCTGTGGTAGATTCCAATTTTTTTACTTCAAACCATGGAAATTGTCCGCCGGGAGTAGGGGTGGATGTGTCATCCCATGTACCGCGTAAATATCCTGTAGCAGTTTGGAATAATCCATCGCCTTTATTTCCTGCAGAAACGCCACCCCAACCACGAGAGTACCAAGGAGAACCGATGGTTATTTTTGATTTAGGAACACCACAAGATGCGTAATAAGCACCTGCAGCTTGTGCATTGAATGTTTCACGTTCAAGTTTTGTTGCTGACGGATCAGATGGATTTGGATATATGGCAGCATGATGATTTGTTACACGATCAAAAGCTCCGTGTGCATCATACGACATTAAGTTTATAATATCCAAGTATTGCTCATAATCTTTAGGATTTGCTCCTTGGGCAATAGTATTTTGATTTATAGTAGCAGCAATAGTTAATAATTTATTAGTCAATCCATTACTATTGTAAGCCTCACGTAATTCTTTTAGTAGCAAAACATAATTAGCAGCATCTTCAGGTCCGCCCGGGCAACCTTTATCTGCACTGTCATTTGAATCAGCAGCTCTGTTTACACCCGGATATTCCCAATCTATGTCGATTCCATCAATAAACGGATATTGCTTTAAAAACGCTATTACACTACTAATAAAAGTATTACGACCTTCTTTTGTCAATGCCATAGCATGGAAATTTTGACCCTTGGTCCATCCTCCAACAGAAATCAAAACTTTAACGCTCGGATATATTGATTTGTAATATTTATATTCGCCAAGATGCCCTGCTAAACGATCAACTTTATCCCATCCTTCAGAATGATCGAAACTTTTTTGTAGGTCTGCAAATTCATCTGTAGTAACTAGCTTATAATCATTACCAACCATATAGAATGCGTGATTTATATGTGTAACTTTTTCCCAAGGAATCATACCGACAGTTACATTTAAATGAGCAGCATTATATGTTCCCCAATTAGGGAAATAAACTACAAATTTCTTACCATTTTCGTAGTCAATGCCTGTATCAGGGTTGCTATTATTAGGATCTCCACCTGTATTTCCGTTATCGCCTGATGCTCCGCAAATGCCTTTGTATTCCCATTGTGCAGTGTTAGTATCAGGAGCAGAGCCTGCTGTAGTCCACCATACTAAGCAATCATATATTTTGCCATTGTGTGAAACTCTTATTCCCGGCTGTTGATAGTTCATTGTAGGATTCCATTCAGGATCTGTACATGTACCGATTCCTGTATCACCATCATCACCTGTAGAGTCGCCATTAAGTGTAGTAACTTGAATACTGCTTTGTGCAGATTTATTACCTGAATTATCGTATGCTTCTACTGCTATAGTATATAAAGTGTTTGCACTTAAATTGCTTATTGTGTACGATGTAGAACCGGTGCTAGTTACTTTGCTTCCGTTTACATAAATGTTATAACCATTTACTTTTACATTATCGCTTGATGCGTTCCATGACAAACTGATGCTTGTCTGTGAAGAAGTTCCGTTTAAATTAGAAGGAGTAGAAGGCTTTTCTATGTCTGCTTCAACATCATCACAATTTTGTAGTGGATTACCTATTTCTGTAAAATATGAATTAAATGTGTTTGCTAATGAATAGTTGTTCTTAGCATCCCAGTTTACTGACCATGTCATTACACCACGGAAGTTTGGATATCCGGACGATTTTTTCAATGTGTAATTCATGCCGCTTGATTTTACACCTGTGATTAAATATTTAACAGCTTTTTTGGCTTCATCCATCGATACTATACCGCTTCCGGCAGCACCTGTACAAGCAGGAATACCAATTGCAACTTGATCTTCATCTAAAGCAGGGAATGTAGTGCCGCAGCATGGAAAACCTTGCAACATCATATCACACATTGCAACTAAATAATCAGCTGTTCCGGGATTTGCATTATTTCCATATAGGTCGTTAGAACTACCTGTGTTATATAGTTGAACGTGTAAAACGGTTAATTTATCTCGTAAACCATAAATTAACGCAAGGTATGCAGGAGCAGTTCCTTGATTTATACCAAACTGAACGTATGCAGTTTCAGGCGCCATTGTCAAAATAAAATTGTCACCAAAATGGTTGCATATTTCACGAATTGCAGAAATCATCAACAGAGCATTATTTCCAGGATTAATAAATGAAGAGCTTGTGCCTCCGGCAGATGTACCTTCAAAGTCGATGTCTAGTCCATCAAATCCATATTTCTCTATAATAGCGATTACGCTGTTTACAAATTTGTTTTTATCGTTTTCAGAACTTACAGAGATGATACCATTTTGTCCGCCAAGTGAAAGATTAACTTTTTGACCACGAGCTTGACAAGTTTTTATGTCGTTAATAAATGCAGCATCATTAGCGTAAATTGAATTGTCTAATGCAAAAGTAACTAAAGCTCTATCGGTTGCATCAGTTTCACCAAACGAAACGTTTAAGAAATCGTATCCCGTATTAACATCAGCTAATTTAAGTCCGTTTGATGCTCCATTGTTGAAGTTGTGCCAGTAGCCTATTACAAGATGTTTCTTTAAGCATTGTGTAAGAACTCTGTCGTTTGTGATATCACCTGGATTATCATTATTTCCACTACCACTGCCACAAGCACGAACCAAGGTCCATAAACCTACGTATGTTGTAGAGTTGGGTGTTACACCTGCGGGAGACCATGTGCCTGGAACAACGGTATATACATTTCCTTCATAAGCAACTTCTTTGCCTGCATATTCGCCGTATACATTATATGCTTTAGAGCTATTCCATTGTTCGATTCCCGAACAATCAGCTGTTCCTGTATTGCCTCCATTTTCTTCTTCTTTCTCTTCTTCCTCATTTTCACCTGTAGTTATGGTTCCACCCAACAAACCATCAAAATATGTGCGTAGTGGGGCAGACCATTCGTAATTGTAATGTTTATCCCAATTTATAGACCATGTCATATAACCACGCAAATTTGTGTATCCTTTATTTAGCAAAGTATTGAAAATGCTTATGTATTGGTTAGTTGTAAGAACACCGCTACCTGCCGAACCGGTTGTAGAAGGAACTCCTATTACAATTTGGTCTTGGTGTAGAGCAGGGAATGATTTAGGACCGGTTAGTAGATTCTGAGGGTCTGCAATGCTAAATCCGGTAGCCAACATGTTTACCAGATTGACTACAAAAGATTCAGAGCCACAACTATTAGAACCTTCCGGTGAAGGTATCGTTCCTGAATTATAATATTGAACTTGTAACCATGACAAACGGTCTTTCATTGCATATAGTACAGGTAGATAGGCACCGGCTCTACTATCGCAGCCGTAACAAACAGAGCCGTAATAGCTATATCCTTGTTGTACAAAAAAAGTTTCAGGTGCAAAAGTCAGCAAGAAATCATCTCCATAATAATTGCAAATTTCTTTTAATGCATATATAAGATTTACAATCACAGGTGTAGTAGGGTTGGAAATGTTATAATCGCCGGCGTTAAATGAAAGCGAATGTCCCTCAAAGTCGATGTCTAAACCGTCTAAGCCGTAAGTCGTTATAATATTTTTTGCCGTACGAATAAAGTTATCGCGAGCAGTTTGTGTTTCCAAACGTACTTGTCCGTTTACGCCACCAATCGAAAGCAAAACCTTTTTACCTTTTGCTTGTACTGCTTTTACATCTTTTTTAAATTCATCTGCTGATGCATAAATATTGTCGGCAATAGGGTTGTATACGAGTTCTCCACTTGTAGAAGATGTAGGTTCGGCGAACGATAAGTTAATTACGTCCCACGAATTACTTACTTGAGATAGTTTTAGGCCATTAGCTGCACCATTATTGAAATTGTGCCAATACCCAACTAAAATGTGTTTATTAAGAGCTGATGCCGATAAACTTGGAAGCAAAACAGCTAGTAAACAGATAAAAATTTTTTGTAGTTTTTTCATTGATCTTTTTGATTAAAATATTATTTATGAATTGTTATTTTTGAAACAGTGTCATTTATGCGAACCAAGTATAATCCGTTAACAAGATTACTTACATGTATATCTTGCGTTTCGCTTTCTGCCAAAACTCTCATTCTGTTAATGCCATTTAGGTCTATTATATCTATTATTGTTCCTTCAGATATTCCGTTTATGCGGATAATGTCCGACGAAATCTGATAGCACGAAATCTTATCTGTTTTATTATAGTCTATTTCTGTAAAGACGATAGGTAAAACAGACTTTTTGTAATAATAGATATCATCAATATTGATTTCTGCTCCTGTTTTGGTTGTTTTTTCGCTTACAATAGAAAACAACAAGTTGTTAGTACATGAACCAAGGATAAGTCCTTTAGAAATATAATCGCTTAGTTTAAGTTCTTCGGTGTGCCATTTGTTGTCATAATTAGGCGTGAATGCTACTGTATATTCACCATTGGTACCTCCTAATTTTACAGAAAGTTCTCCATTGTAATTAGTTTTATATGCGAAATGTAAACCATAGTTAGCAATGTCTGCAAAGTAATATGTGCCTGTAGTATTTAGAACTCCTAAGCCAAACCAAGAATCTTTTGCTGCATTTATGTTATATGCCAAAGCATTATTACTTTCGTACATACTTGCTTTTGTAGCACTTACAGTTCCTTCCCATTCTGCAAAGCCATTATTTCGTAAATCCAAATACGAAGACATATCAGAAACATCATCTCTATAAATTACCCAATAATCAAATGTTTCGTGAGATGGAGATTCTAATAGCCAATGCGAACATTTTTGGCTGTTATTATCCCATAATTTTAGTTCGATATCTGAAGCACTGCTATTATCAGGGACTTCTACAACTTTACCACAATGACGTGCTACAAATTGATAATAACCGTTATCAACTTCTACTAATATATATTGTTGACACTTACTGCCGTTTGCAGTCCATGTTTGCACATCAGCTCTATTATCGACAGATGCATTTTTAATATCCAAAACTAAATCACTTGTATTGGCTTTTATGTTATAAACACCATTGCTTATTTCAACCAAAGTGAATCGTTGATATTTTTCATCACCCTCATCATTATATTGTACCAACATAGTTCCTGCACCTGTCCCATTACCTTTTAAATCCCAGTACATAGCACTATTACGTCCTTTTATTTTGTATGTTCCTGATTTACCTGTCACTCCTTGTGCCTCAATTTTTATTGATGAGATCTTATCGTTCCATGTACTACCTAAATTACTTACACTTTCGGCCCATGATTTAGAAGTTCCATTAAAATTATCATCAATAAATGTTGTTACTTTATATCCGGGTAATACTTTGATTGATGATATGCTATTGTCATTGATACAATATTCTGCCATTTGTGATTTAGTGTATGTTCCTTCTTCTAAACTGACAGCATTTCCGTTATAATCAGCATCCACATAAAAAGTACCAACTCCTTTGTTTGTGGTTTTACAACTTTGTAGAATTGTAACATTAACTTTTTCTTCTTGTTTGATACGTGTAGTCCATGCGCCATTTAAAGGTCTTATATCCGTGAGTAAGATATAGTCATTACCGGCAGCAGGAATATCGTTTAAATTAATAGTAACATTTGCAGTACCACTGCCTTTGTTTACAATAATCTTAGATTCGCCTATTAAATCGTAATTTGAAGTTTTATACAAAGCAACCCACAAATCGCGTTGCTCTGCTACTGTGTAGTTTACATTAAAGCTATATGATTTATTTTGCTCTAAAGTAGTTGCTGCATTTTTGAATGTTACTGTTTCTGTAACCGTTTGTTCTCCGCTGCCTCCACCTATAGTTAAATTCGATTTATTAGTAATTTTTGATCCTGAATAAGCAGTATAATCTTGATATATACGAATCCAGTCTACGTACATTGTTGCCGAGCTAAAACCTCCATCAATCGCGTAACCTGTATAACTACCGCCAAGGGCAATGTTAAGTATCATATAAAACTCATTATCAGATTGATGGAATGCATCTAATCCACGTGAAGCGTCATTAGGTATATCCATAACAACAATTTGTCTGTAGTTATTTCCGTTACCATCACAAACATATCCTTTTAATTGGCTTGGAGTCCATTCAACGCCATATATGCGGTACTGATTGCCTAATTGTTCTCCAACATTGCAAGTTAATCCATACATAGCATGGTCGTTGACACTATTTGTTCCACCATTCCCATCCCAATGATATGTGGCAAGTGTTGTGTTCCAACTATTTGGATCACCGGTACACATTTGTTCCATAATATCTATTTCACCGCAACGTGGCCATCCCGGATTACTTATTTTGTGTCCCATCATCCAGAAAGCCGGCCATACGCCAATTGCACCCCATGGACATTTTATGCGTGCTTCAATCTTCCCATAACGCATACTTACTTTATTATATGAACGGATACGTCCTGATGTATAAGCACTACCTCCGTAATTTTCTTTACGGGCTGTTATTTGCAAGTTACCATTTGAAACGCTTACATTTTCACTTCGATTGGTGTAGAATTGGGATTCGCCGTTACCCCAACCGCCATTACCTACTTCATATTCCCATGCAGTGGTGTTAAAAGAGTTGAAATTGTCTTCCCATACTAATTGATATGAGGCATGTGCACCATAACTTATACACAAAAATAGTGCAACAATAAAGGCTTTGTTTTTCATGTCTGATTTGATTTAAGGTAATTGTCCTATTGGATGAAGCAAAAGTAGGGAAGAAATAACAAAGCAAAATGGTCAATTAGTTAACCCTCTTTTTTAAGTGGGTTAACTAATCGACCATTGTTAATAATGAGCATTTAATATTCTATATATCAATAAATTATATAATATTGATGTATAGTTGTTGGGGTGCTTTATATAGTATAAAAATTATTTGAGCAATATCTTTCCAACAGTATCTCCAATTCGTATAATATAAACTGATTTTGGTAAATTATTTGTCGGAATACGCATTTCGTAATCGTTTGAGGAAGTTTTTAATACACATAAACCACTCAAATTAGTCAACTTTATTTCTGTATCAATATCGATGCCGGTGATGCAAATTTCATTTGGATTAGGTTGATAAATGTTAATCGCCGAATTTTTAGTATTACCTACACCTGTAATACTTATAGGTAATACATCAGTTTTGTAATAATAAATGTCGTCAACATTTATGGTTGCATTGGTTTTAACCACATTCTCACTAACAATAGAGAATATCAGATTATTTGTTGTCGTTCCTAATTCAAGACCTGCATTAATAAATTCGGACATGCTAATTTCTTTACTATGC
>RZYM01000106.1 GCA_009930305.1 Bacteroidia bacterium | reverse complement strand
CCATCAATAACCTCTGCTACTGCTGTAGTCAACCTCGTGTCCACCTCAGCTAGTTGCTCTAGTAGATTGTAGCTGTCGAATGGACCATTTGTACCGTCTCGGTGCCATGTCTCACTATCTAGTAGCCCAAGTAGTTCTGGGCTGTCTCCAAAGTAAATTTTTACCTCTGGGTTTTCTGCTAGGTTAACCCCTAGTATTTCTGCATATTTTAATTCTGTGATCGCTTGGTTTCCATCGTTGGACTTTCTCCAGTTGGCTGTATCATACCCAAGCGCTTCCCAGAACGCAACGGTTGCTATTGCAAATTTCATGTTGTCACACTCCATCGTTTTTTATCTGCTTTAAAATTTTTCGTTAATTCTGTCTGGGTTAGTATCCGATTGTATAATCTAAAACTGTAGAGGTTCCCTTCCATATAGCCTTTACTAGGAAAACCAGAGCCTATACAAAAGTAGTCGTTTTCGTCCCCTAAGACAGGTAATACAATCGCTGTGTTTAGCACCTCTACTGCGTTTATGTAAATACGTACTGTTGTTGGGGTTACTAGTAGTGCCATACAAGCTTTGGAGGCTAGGGTGTTGGTTAGGTTTACTGTAGTGGTAGCTAGCACACTACTGTTGTGGATTAGTTCTAAAAAGCCTAGATTATATCGGAGTGCCCAGTTCTCTGCTTCATCCCCAACTTGTAGTAAGATTTGTTTCTTTGGATCAGTAAGTCTAAGCGTAGATTCTATGGTAACTGCTGTTAGCGTAGAAGGTAAATAACCATATAGATAATCATCTATACCATCTAAGTGAATGCCAGAGGATGTTAAATAGCCACTGGTAGAATTATACGTTACGTTCTCTAGATTAGCCCCAGTGTGTGTTTGGGGGCTATTCATGTTTAGTAAGTAGTCTCTGTGAGCATCATCATTTTCTTTTCCACTCGTGTCTAGATATAGAAGTAGCCCATTTGTTGGTGGCGATGGATAGGTTAGTGTGTACCCATCTAATACAAAATCAGCCAAAAAGTATCACCATCTCTCTTTAATTATAGCACAGTTTCTGTTTATTGCGTTGTGCGTTCTCTACCTAATATAACAAACACAAATAGGAAGTCGCCTAAAGTACAGGACAACTTCCGTATTGAAAATAGTTATATTTTATTGAGATAGCTGTTAGTTATGAAAACTTAGATTTTCATTTCATGTTGTTGTCAGTTTGGTTCTATACGATCGTACCCGAACCATCTTTCCATTGCCACCCATCCCACCAAATCGGTTTTTTTAGGTTGTCATCATAACACTGAGTTCCTGCCAATAGCCCACTATTAGGTCTACCGGATGTTGTTACTGTTCGTTTTTTCGAGCGGAAGTAGTCTAGTATCTCAACTCCGGAACTAACCACAAGACTTGTAAAGTCAAAAGCAGTAGCATTTGCAAAATAAACATTTTCTACGAATGATAATATTCTAAAATCACTTGCCGAAACAGCGAACGAAACACCGTCTCCACTAGCGTTCTTGTCCCAAAAGCGATTATTTTCATAGGTGCTTGCATCGTTTTTATAAGTATACGTAGAACTATCTCTAACATCCGTCAAGGTAACATCTTCTAAAGAAATGCCAAAACCAACAATGTAATTATCTTTTACATTAAATCTTTGGCAAGTTATTTTTAATTTTCCGGTTGATAAATCAAAAGTGTTTGAACTCATTTCCCCTGTTTGTATACCACTTACAGTTACCGATTTACCCTTGAAGTAATTGTTTTTAATATTCACGTATCGTTGCCAATAGTTTGTTTTCCCACCTTTTGTCCGGAAGGGTTCGCCGTTGCTTGTATCCACCCTATTACCTTCAATCAAAACATTAGTACAGTCTTTAGTTATCGAAATCCCGATAGCATCCGCAACGGTTGAGACGATGTTATTATTCTGAATTGTTATTTTATTACTCTGCCCCACTTGAAAATTTTCTGAAAAATAATCATCTGTGGTAATACCGTATTTAACATTATAAAGTGTATTATTAGAAATTAAAACGTTATTGCCACCATCTTTATGAATATGGATTGCACCACGATTATCTTTTGTGTTTTCAATGTAATTATCTCTGATAAT
>RZYM01000017.1 GCA_009930305.1 Bacteroidia bacterium | reverse complement strand
ATATTAACAGACGAAAAATTTAATAAACTGTCTAAAAATGAAGAAGATCCAGAAATTTTTCCCTATGTATTTGAACCTCAAAAAATAGGGGTAGAATATTTAAAGATATTATTTCCCAATAAAGATGGTGTTATTTTAAAAAGTTCAGATCATTTTTCGTTTCCTATTAGTGTAGTTGAATGAAGTATATGCTTATGCAAAGTACGTCGATTAACGGAGCCGAACAGGGAACGTTGTTTAGTAGTGAGCCAGATTACAGTGGAGCGCAACGCTAGGCTTCTAAACTTGGCACAGGTGGCAGAACAAGAGTTGCAAAAAAAAATCGGATACCCCACAAGTCAAATAAGATACGCAGTAATGAAGAAATTAGTACTAATATTAATATCAGTGTTTTTGCTGTCATGTAATGGTAATAATAAAAATGTTTATTATTATGATACAGGCGAAATATATGTCATCGATTCTTTAGTAAATGAACGAGATAGTCTTTTTTATATGAGGATGTTTTATAAAAATGGACAATTGATGCAAATGGGTTTTGTAGATAAAAATGGATATAGACATGGCCGCTTTAAGGAATATTATAGTGATGGAGCTGTAAAATCGAATGTAATATTTGATAAAAAAGGACGAGCATCTAATTTTAATGACAAAAATTTTTCTTTTGTTGACAAAAAAGCCTATATAGATATTGATGGCCTATCCATTATACCAAATAAAATGCCGGTCGTAAAAAGAAATCAAACTTATAAAGTAAGAGTGTATGTTGAAGATGTAGAAAATAGATTATGTCTTTTAACTAATGATAAATTTGAAGAATTAGAAAAAAATTTAAATGATTCTGATAGATTCCCTTATGTTTTTACCCCTAACGAGGTTGGAATTATGCATATAAAAATATTATTTCCGAATAAAGATGGTGCTATTTTAAAAAGTTCAGATCATTTTTCGTTTCCTATTAGCGTAGTTGAATGAAGTATATGCTTATGCAAAGTACGTCGATTAATGGAGCCGAATAGGGAACGTTGTTTAGTAGTGAGCCAGATTATAGTGCGATTGTAGCACCTACCGAAAAACTTTCATATTCAGTTTCCAGAAATGAAGACGTTGTTGATGTGTTTAATGTAAGTTCAAAAAATTGTTAGATGATGTTATCTGAAGCATTTGGGAAAAGGAAAATTGGTTTATTTATTTTTAAATTCTGATATTAAAATTAAACATAGAACCAATCTCAATCGAAAATACATCAATTTTAAATATTAAGGAGGATTAATTATGCGTTTCTCTATCAAAAGAATAACATCTATTAGTATTATTTGTGTGCTAGTGTGTATGTTTTTTTATAATTGTAATGGTTCTACAAACACGAATAATAATCAGAATCAGAATGCATATAATGGAATGTATATTGGTTTATTAGGTAAAGATTCTGTATTTATTAATGCTAAATCTTTAGATGACAATACATTTATCAATCCTATAATTAGTTTAAACAATAATTTAATATATGATTCAAAGGAGAATGAAAGCATATTTCTTCTTGATAACAAAAACGTTAGAATTATTCCAATTCATGCAAATGTTGGCTATATTATGCTTACAACAAAAGACTCCCCATTTATTGATAAGTGGTTTGTGATATTGGTTAATAATAAGAAAGTTATAAAAATGGCATATGTGATTAAAGAATTTTTTAATGATATTGATAATGATGGATATTATGAAATAGGGGGAAGAGAATTGACAGATGCTGTTTGTCTGGATTGTGATAGCGTCCTTTATCAGCCTTTCATGATGTATAAATTAGACAACCATTTTGAATTTGATTCAATTTTATCAAGAAAAATGACAAAAAAAACGTATGGTGTCTATTTAGGTAATCATTATGTTGATACAGTCCTTTTAGAACAAAGTTTTACGGATTGGAATAATATAAAAATAGGTTCAAGATTAGAATAAATACCTCAAATAAAAGTTATATCTTCACTAATGACATTACCTAAAATCAAGTATTAACACTGAAATCTTAATATGAATGAAAAATAGCAACTATTTGTATAATTCTTTGTATTACCAACTTTTGTTATGCTCAAAGTGATTGGAAAGAAGTATCTGACTCTATGGCATTAGTATGTCGAGTTAAAGCTGATATTGTATTATCTAAATTTGATACAATACCAGGAAAAAAAATACTATATTTGTTTTGAAAGACGAAAACCATAAAAGATATGGTGAATATAGTTTATCGTCAATAACAACACCTTGCCCAATCGATCCTAATTTATGGGTTACCTTAACAAAAAAATATCAGTCACGAGATGAGACACGTTTTATTGCATATTTTAAATAATAGAGATCATAAATGTGCAAGTCTCCAACCTATTAATGGACGATAGATTGAAGGAAATAAAACTTTAATGAAAATGATTATCAATTCAAAAAAAGAAACTAATAATATGAAAGAGAGATGAAAACAATAATTTACATATTTCTTGTTACTTTTCTGTTTTGCTCTACGGACTTAAATGCTCAATGTCAAATACATATTGATACCATCTCGTTTTGTTATTTCAATGGGATTACTAAACAATCTCAAATAATAGATAATTATCAAATAACAAATAACTCAACCGAAGATTATTTAACTTGGGTATCATTAGTTCCAAAAAACGATAAATCAAACATCGAATTGACACACGATTTTTTTAAAAAGGGAAAAGGTGATTTCAATTTAATTGAAGCGATGTATGAAAACTTATTAGATGGGCGACCAATTATTATAGGGTATTCATTTATTAAGAATATTACAGTGGGTGAAACATTTTCATATTTCATTGCTAAAACAGAAACAAAGTCAAATTTTTATCAAAGAAGGATTGTTCTTATAAAGAAAAAGGAAGTAGAACAGTATTTAAGAATGCAGATTGATGAAAAATATTTTTTTAAATTACCGAGCATTTTTTTAACTGAAAAATAATTTTTCCTCTTTTTTTGTCCTTCTTTTACTCAAAATTACCCAATTTGAAAAGAGTTATCAAAAATTCCTATTTTGTTATCAAGTTATTTACAGTATTGTCAGTTTTACACTTACGACGACTTAAATCGGTTGGTGAGTGCCAGTGGCAACGATGGTGATAATTCTTACATATTCGGTATTAAGTACGACAAAATGAGTAATCAGTTTCGCAAAGTCCAAACGACTTTTGACGGTCGTGTTGCTCAAACGGTTTTACCGGAAATACTTTTTTCAATGAAAAAGGTACTATGACGAGCATAAAATACAGTGATTTTATAAGAATGGGTAATCAGGAGGAAACAAAATGAAAAACAAAATTATCATAATATTTTGCACATTAATTGTCTTTGTTTTTGCTTTAAATGTATTGAGATATCAAAAAAATAAGGATTATCAAAAACGTGGTTCATTGTTGATTGATAAGATAGAAACATTTAGGCAATTAGAAAAAAGGTTGCCAAATGATGTGAAAGAATTAGGATTGGAAGAACCCATGAATGATGGCCCATATTATGAAAGAAAAAATAGCGTTACTTATGTAGTTTTTTTTAATATTGGTTTTGATAATACCATAATCTATTATTCTAATAAAAAAGAATGGATATACGAACCATAGAAAATTAACTTCACCAACAATGGTAGAACAATTTATAAGATCTTTTTGATATGATGCGTATACCAATCAACAAGGTGTTTTTAATAACGTTGTTAGTGATAGCAAAAGTCGATCTTATTTTCTTTATATTTATATCCGAGTAAATTCAATGTATGATATTAATGGTAAAGTAACTTATGATAGCAAGCAGGCGGTGAAAGCAGAATGGTATGTAACTAAAAATGGTAAATCGAAAATAATTCAAACACTAATCGGACAATGAAAAACATTACTTTATTACTTGTTTTTATTTGTGTATCTTGCACCTCTCTAAACCAAATTGTTTTACTAGATAAGACGGCATATACCATAACTAAAATTAAAGAACACAATTCTTTTTACGTAATTTATGCGCAACGAAATGATTCCATTTTTAAAATTATAAGCAAAAAAGACACTGTTTCTTTTTATTGTGAAACAATAAAAAAAGGTAAAGAATATAATCTAGATTTACTAACATTTTTTCCTAATGATACAATATTAGGAATGTCAGTTGCCCCTAACTTAGGAATAAGAGGTGTTGGTTTAGCAGATGGGAGTATTGTTGAAGTAGAAAAAAAATCGCATTCCCATTTATATATGGCTACTAATTTAAACGGTCTATGTCTTTCTAATACAAAAAATGGAAAGTCAAAAACAATTCAAACATTCCCATAGAAATGAAGGCAAAATATTCGATTATCTTAGTTGCGCTTTTTTGCTTGTCTTGTTTACAAGCAAAAAATATAGTTCCTGTTGATAAAAACAGGGAAAAGGTTGTTATGTATAAAATTAAAGAGATATATAATCATGAATTGTTTGATATAATTTATGCTCAAAAAAATGATTCTCTTTTTAAGATTATTAGTTTAAAAGATTCTACAACATCAAATTTGAAACCGCTTGAGGTAGGGAAAAAATATCAATTAGACTTGATACTGATATATCCTGATTACAATAATGAAGAAACAAAAATTGGAGCAAAAGATAGTTGTCTTATGAGTATTGAAAAAAAGTCTCATTTTAGTTTGTATTCTACTACTAATTTGAATGGTTCGTTTTTATCAGAAACTAATAAAGATATTACAAATATTGTAAGTAAATTCAGTATTCATGCTATTTTAGGCGATGCAGTTCAAAAAAACAAAAATACCTCTCTTACTATCTTATATTTTAAATGATATATGTATGTCGATTCGCTGATGAGGATTATGTATACGGATATATCGGGAATGGTTTACGAAAAGGGGTTGGATACGATACACACAGGCAGGCGCGAATACAACGATTTCGGTCGTATGGGTAACATAGTAATTTCGTATGCGTTTAAAGAAGATGAAAAGGCTGGTGTGGTTTGGTGAATACGGCAAAAGGGTTTAATAGGCAATCCGTTTTATCAATTTTTTTCAGATGTTGTAAGTTATTTATATCAATTATTTGAAAAATGAAAAAGATAGTTAAATTATTTAAAGGAGAGTACAGTTTTATAACAACTGTGCTATCGTCATTCTTGTCATTACTTATAATAATGATATTGGAGGCAAGATTTATAGCATATCCTGATAGATTTAGAAATAAATTTTATGATCCAATGTCATGGAATGATATTTATACCAATATAGATATCTTTGTTGTGCCTACCATTATGATAAGTATTCTGTTTGCGTTAATGATAAAATATGCAAAAAGACATGAATTTACAAATAATGAAAATAAACATAAATCAAATTATTCTAACGACCCAGTTTTAGATGAGATTATTCAAGATGCTTTGCAATCAGGAAAGAAAGAAAAAAAAGATGATGCACCAGACAAACCTATAAATGAAACCAACGGTTCAAAATAATATATTATAATTTCACCAAATCGGATAAATAAACACCCAAAAAGAAACTTCCAGAGATGGAGTAATTGATTTAGAAAATTATGTGAGACGGATAATTGGGTTCCCTAAACGTCCGTATGATTTATACCATAAAAAATAACAGTGTAAAGCAAATCTTATGAAACTTAAACTCAAAATATTCACTATTCTAATTTTGTTTTTTACGGATGTAAATGCTCATAATCCTAATAACGATAGTCTATGTGTTTATATTGACAATGTTTTTGTTGGCAAAAGATGCTGTGTAGATTTTAATAATATCCCCTCAATTTTGATGGAAAATTATTATTGTAAAGACTTATTGAAATGCGATCACGCTCATTCTCCATCAAATGACACTTTTTCTATGATAAATCCTAAAGCTATTAAGAATATCTTTATCGAAAAAAAAGGAGAATTAAGCGTAAATGGTAATCTTCATATCCGCACTAAAAAAGCTAAAGACGGTTATCTTTTTGTAAATAAATACATTATGGATAAGATTTCAAATTTAATTTGTGAATTTGATAAAATTAAAATCTCGTACGTATATAATAATAAGGCTATAACGACAAAGAAAGATGTAATGCAATTTCTTGGATTAAGAGAAAAACGTATCCAAATTTTAGAAATTATCCAAGATAAAAGATCAGGAATAATAACCATATATTTTATTGATAAAAAATAAATTAAAGGTCACGTATACTATTCTTATTTTTATAATAAATATTATTTTAAGACAAGCAGAAAAACATACAATAGGTCAAACAAAAAACAATATAAAAAGCAGCGATCCTATTTTAGATAAAATCATCCAAGATGCCTTGAATAAAGGGAATCCAAAAGAAAACAAAGAGAATAAAAACGATACACAGGACAATTTATTAGATGAAACTGACAGTACAAAATAGTATATATTTTGTAGATTATGATGGCTTGACTTATAGCCGTTATGGAACTAAAATTAAAGTGTTAAATGATAAAGTGTATTAAACAACGTTCACAGGCATTTTTGACATGTTCACTAAGATTTTAGTTACAATGTTTACATTGTCAATGTTTTTTATTTTACCTTTGTGTCACAATTTTAAACCGGTTTGAAATTGTAGTGAAAGAATTGACAAAAGAAAAAAGAACAATTAACGGAGGTCCTATTGTCTTAATTTATGGTGCAATTGTTCTTGCTTGTTCAGCAGCCCTATTGACTCACTAATATTATCATATATATCAACAGTACGGATGGAAAGGAGTATTATTGTATTAATCTATAAATAACATTATATCATGAAAATAGCCATTATTATTAGTTATACTATTATTATTATTGCAATGTGTGTTTATTTTTTCAGCGGATATGGAAAAATTATATTGATTTCTTCTATATTGTTGTCTTTTGGATTACATGTTGTTGAATATGGAATGAGAGAGATAAGTAAAACAAGTAAAAAAAATCAGTAATTAATCTGTGGTTTGAAGTTGAAAAGTATTCTTAAAGACGCTATTAAAGCATACAATAAATGGATACAAAATCCTAAAAAAAAGGAAAAGTGTTCAGATATGGAATCAACACAAACGTCCTCAATAATTAGATTTTTTAAAAGTTGTTTATTCAAACTTCTTTTAATTGACTTGTTTTTATTTCTGTTATTTAGGTATTATCAACCATTATGCGAACCTTGTTTAGATAATACAAATTGCCCGCTATGTTTATCAAAAGAACAGTATTTTATAATTTACTCTGGAATAGCAATAAATGTGATTTTTGGTGTTTTTTGCTTGCTTAAACAACGTAATTCTAACTGTGTCAAGCAAAGAAAATAGGACAAATGATTATCATAGCGAGACACAATTATTACAGAAGAAAAATTTTAATTTTGAACAGCTCAAAAACGAAGTTACGTGTTCGTATCAATACGGGCTGGTCATACTTGTAGATCCTTTTACTGCGAACGATCTGTTGGTTAATTAAACACGTTATACATCTTTTTCGACTTATGGCAATGTAGCTGTTCCCATACCTATGTGGAACGTATAAATCCTAATGCGAAAGGTTAGACAATTTACCGCCGACGGGTTAATGTTATATTTAACTTGTCATTATTAAGGCATTTGGGAGTGTTTCGATAGAGTAGGGACCACAGGCTGTAATTGGTATGCCGTCGGTTTCAAATGGCATTGGGTTTGCAGTATTTATGTTTATTTGTGACGATATGATGTTATGCATTAGGCGATGTTCTGTTATGTTCCCCTTAAAAAGCATTGAAATACCCTTTGCAACATCTATAAATGTAGGTTTTTGCATAAACATAGCATGAAATATACCATCGGTTGGTTTGGCATCAGGATTTTGACGTAAACCACCTCCGCTGTAGCATCCGTTTCCTATGTTCATGGTAAATAACTTTCCTGTAAAAGAATAATTATTGTTTGCCGTAATATTAAGCATTTGTGGCTGATGCTTGAAGACGGCTGCGATTAGGGCTAATGTATAAACCCAAGAATGACTACCGAAGTAATATTTTAATTTGTGAGTTAATTGCACAACTTTACAGTCTATGCCAAATCCTATGGAATTTATAAAATAATGTTGATAATGTTCTCCGTTGCGAGTGTAATTAATTTTACCAATGTCGATAGGTGTTTCTTTTCCATGTAGAAATATGTCAATGGCTTTTTTATAATTACGTGTTAAGTTCCAATATCTTCCCCAATCGTTACCCGTACCACTTGGAATAATTGCTATCCGAATATCTTTAGTGTTATTTATTTTGGCATGGAAGATACCATTTATAACTTCGTTTGTTGTTCCATCACCGCCTATAATAAGAATATTTTTTATTCCATTTTCAACAAATGATCGTGCTATTTCTGTTGCGTGTTTTTCGTATGCAGTCGTCTTACATTTGTATTGTATTTGTTTGTCTATGAGTTTTTTGTGTAAATAGTTAAGTAAACATTTTTGTTTCTTCTTCCCTGATTTTGGGTTAACGATAATTCCCCACATAGTATTTTAGCTATTATTATATCATTTTAACATGATACAAAGTACGTGAAAATAAATGTGTTTGGCAAACAAATGCAGTTGTTTTAATATTTTATTTCATTAACTTTGAAAGCAAAATATAATACTAAAAAATGTGCAATTGAGTTCGTTCGATTTAGTAAATGAAAAGTATTTTATTGCTTTTCTATGTCTCGGACAATTGGAAATTGTTGTAAAGTTCTAAAAAATATTGCATGCTGTTATTAATCAAAGAATATTACGTTTTAAGATAAAACGATTTTAATGCCGATGTGTTGTTGCTTGCTCATTGATTCAATAATATGAGGTACTAAATTTGAATGCATTGAAACAAGCTACATAAAAGCAAATATATTGTAAAATGATATTTTTTAAAAAAATTACTTAATATAAAAGCTCAGTTTAGCAGCCAATCGCCGCCAAAATATAGGAAGTTTTTGCCTAAAAGCCGAAAGCAAACGCCTGTTAAAAGAGGCAAAAGAAATGGTGGAGAGGGAGATATAAAGGGGAAAAAACACATGTCAAAAATCACATAAGAACATAAAGCGATTAAAAAAACAATTAAATGGAATAGAACATTATGACGAAAATCAAAATAATTCAAATTTCGGATATTCATTTTGAAAAAAACCAACCTGAAAATAATGGATTAGTGTTAAATGCATTTTTTGACGATCTGAAATCAGAATTTTGCGATAGCGATAATACATTTTGTGTTATCAATGGAGATTTGGTAAATAAAGGTACTGCTAATGAATATGAACAATTCTACGAATCTTTTATTAAAAAATTAGTTGAGTATATTCCTCTTAAAAATATAATATGCAATCCTGGTAATCATGATTTTAAAAGATCTATTATAGAAAACAATTTTAATAATCACCAAACTATTGCTGATGGGAATTATAATGAAAGCGATTTTAATGATTTAGTAAAAAAAGGAAAGGATAATATTCTTCAAAATAAATTTGATGAATATATCGCTTTTTGTAAAAATAAATTATTTAAATCCAATTGTAATCATTATGGATTTTCAGAACGTGTCGCTCCTGAAGTTTCTATTTTTTGTTTAAATAGTGCTTTGTTGTCATATGGGGGGTATAAAGACATAAATGATAATGGTATTTTGAAAATAGAAACATCTTCACTAAATGAATGGATACAAAATGAGATAGGAAGAACAAAGATATTACTATTACACCATCCAATAGAATATCTAACTGAATATTATCAAAAAGAGATAAAATCAATGCTAAGGAAAAGGGATATTAATATTGTGATAACTGGTCATGTTCATGATCAAGAAATATATCATATTAGCAATAATGATTATATTTCATGTATTGCGCCACAATTTTTTTCTGATAAAACGGAATTAAATGGATATGCAATATATGAATTTGAAGGAGGTGTTTTGGTAAATATTAAATACCGACAATGGGTTCAAAGACAGCGAAAATTCATGGCAGGACAAGCTTTTTCAGGAGAAGATACTGGAATTATCACATTTAACAATTCTAAAAACAATAATATTGATGATGGAGTATTATCTATTTTAGAATCGGAAATTAATACAGCCATGCGTTCTTATTCTATTAATCCTATTTGGTCTCATCGATATTTAAGTACTTGTGCACCAAATAATATTTCTAAAGAAAAAGAAAAACAATTAGATTATATTGACATTATCAATAGTCATGATAATTATCAAATAATTGCTCCTCCACAATTTGGATTAACTTGTTATGCGCGATATATTGCAAAGAAATCATGGACTCTAAACAAGCAATTGCTAATATATTTAGATTGTTCTAATATCCGACTAAGTTCAATAGAATCAGAAATCAAAAATGCCATAGAATCATATAAAGTTCAAGTTTGTGATATAAAAGGTTTTCTTCTAGATAATTGGAGAAAATCCATAAAAGAACCAGAAAAAATATTATCAAAAATACGACAAAATTATCCTGATAAAGTAATAAATATTTTTTCAAATTATGATGATACAATAGTTTTAAAAGGGATTGATTCGGAAGAAAGCCATATTGGATTTAAACAATTATACCTTAGAGAACTGAATAGAAGCGCAATTAGAACGATTGTTAAAGGTTTTAATGATAATGACTATATTTCTGAGGAAAGCATAGTTCTAGATAGAGTCTGTTTAGATATTACGGATTTAAATTTTCATCGTACACCTTTGAATTGTATCCAATTGTTACTATCATTCAAAAAAAACTTCAATAACCGACCAATTAATCGTAGTAAAGTATTCTCGTATATATTACAATTAATATTTAATAATCCAGGTAAACTTTTTTATGGATCAGTAATTGATGAAGATGATTGTAGTTATGTTATTGGATATTTTTGCGAATATTTAATAAAGGGACATAAAGAATCTTTTGAAGAAAAAGAGTTCCTTGACGAAACAACGTCTTTCTCAAAAGACAATTTTGTCACTACTAATCTGCCTGATTTATTACAAATACTCAAGAATAATCAAATTATTGTTGTTGGTTATGATAATAAACTTAGATTTAGATTTAGTTGTTGGATTTATTATTTTGCAGCAGATAGGATGAGGTTAAATCCAGAATTTGCTGAATATATGTTTTCAAAAGATCATTCAATATATAATTCTGATATTATTGAATTTTATACAGGAACTGATGGTGCGAGAAAAGATGCCATCGATGTGCTTAATAAAGAATTAGATAAATTATCTGTTGTAGTGCACAAAAAAATAGGCTTAAAAGATGATATAAATCCGTATGAACATATAAAATGGCAATTAAACGAAGTTAAAAATGGTATTACAGAAGAACATCTTGAAGAGAATATTCGTAAATCAAAATTGCCAAATGAAATCAAAGATTCTATAGCTGATAAAAATTATAATAGCATTATGCCATATAATCAAACAATTTTTAATTATATGGAAGAATTTGAATTAAAGAATTTAATGGAGTTAACACGCTCTGCATCAAGGGCATTGAGAAATAGCTTATATATAACACCTAGCGAAAAAGAATTACTTTCTAATAATATCTACAAAGCGTGGAAAGAAATATTCAGAGGTTTGTTTTTAATAGCTCCTATTATGGCAAAAACGGGATTTGCAGGAGTTGGTGGCGCAAATTTCAAGTTGACAGAAAATTTTCCAAAGGATTACTCAGAATGTTTGATAAAAATCATTATTAGTATGCCGTATAATATAGTTTTATGGTATAAAGATGATGTGTATTCTGATAAACTTACTAAGTTATTTGAAGCATATCTAATAGAATGTAATAATGACCCTATTGTGAGACACACGATTGCCTTATTACTATGTTATTGTAAACCTGATAATTGGGACAAATTATTAACAAAATATATTGATTCGATTCATAAAAATTCATATTATTTAGGCGATTTATATAGCAATCTTAGAAACATCTATGCATTACAATCTGTATCACCAAAGGAACTTTCTCAAACTGAAAAAATAATTAAAATTTGTTGGGCAAAACATAATATTGGAAGCAAAGCCATTGGGAAAAGTTCGATTTCAAAGGTTGCTGATAATGTTTTACCTCAAAGAAATTCATCAATCATTGAAGAGTAATTATTTGATATTGCCAATAACCTCTTTTTCTATGATGCACGTGGCAAGTTTTACAAAGTATATTACAGCGAGGAAGATTAGAAAAACAGAAAGATGACACAGAAATAAGCCATACAACTTTTTGAACAAAATAAAATTCGTACCGCATGGGACTAAGAGAAAGAGCAATGGTATTTTTCTATTGTGGATACAATTGTCATATTGACCGATAGTGTTGATGCAACAGCCTATTGGCGAAAACTAAAACAGCGGTTGAAAAAAGAGGGAAATGAAACCGTGACGAATTGTCACGATTTGAAAATGAAAGCTATTGATGGTAAAATGCGTTCAATTTGCGTCACTTACCGATATTATTTACAAGACATGGGCAGGTAAAACAGTGAAGGAATACAGACAATTCAAAGGGTTGAAAAAAGAAAATCTTCGTGATAATATGACTAATACCGAATTGGTTTTGAATATGTTGGCAGAGCTTTAAACAAAAAGAATTTCTGAAACATCTAATCCTGAAACGATAGTTGAACATAGTGATGTTGCACGTCAAGGTGGCGAAATAGCTCGCAATGCAAGGATAGAATTGGGAAATAAAATCGGGGAAAAGTTGTTTCGCCATTAAATGCCAAACAAGGTATTCTAGTAAGTAGTAAAAAGAAAGATACTGAATAATCACAGGGACAAGATAATAAAGGCAAATATTACAAAGTATATTATAATGAAGAGGACTAAAGAATAAAAGCTATATCAACATGGAAATAGATTTTGAATCATACATTCGTGATAGTGAGCCTGACAAAAAAGAAAAGGCTTCGGCTTGGAAAACCGCTATTGGACTTCAGGCTGTAGATGGCTTGCAGACTTCCGATTATCTGAAAGATACGGCTGTTTTTACTATTAAATATTTAAAAAGCATTGGCTTTGATGTGAACAATGATTTGTTTGCTGAACACGCTTGGTACTTCCGTAATGCGCTGGTTCGTGCCAATTACCGCAATGTGCAAAAAGGGATTGAGCCGGATATGAGTTTTCTGGTTTTGTTCTTCAGAAACTTGATGATGGGTGAACGCAATGAATTGAAGAATAGGTATATGGTTGTGAATCCTACAATAGAACGGATTGAGGTACAAAACCCGACAAGTACCCGACAAATACCCGACAAGTACCCGACAAGTACAACAATGCATACTATAATTCAAATATTGGCAGAGCAACAACTATCAATTAAAGAGATGCTTAAAGCTATGAATTTGAAAAATCGTGAGAATTTTATGGAGAATTATTTGAATCCAGCCATGAAAGAGGGTTTAGTGGTAATGCTATACCCGAACAACCCAAATCATCCTCGGCAAAAGTACCTACTGACAGATAAGGGATTGGCTATTTTTAATTCTAAATATACACGTTAAAACAGATTTTTAAAAGAAATAGTTGACGATATTTAAAAAGAAAAAAATCTTATAATGACTTGTAAACGCATCATCCGTCTCTACAAGAAAATCCAAATCATCATCGGATTTTTTTAAGTAAATAGTCCGGTTCTTCTTAAAAAATCGTTACTTTTGCAAATCAAAAAAAATCATATTGTATAATGATGACTTCTAAAGAAATACGTAAGTCCTTTTTGGACTTCTTCGCTTCAAAAGGGCATAAAATAGTTCCTTCTGCACCAATGGTAATTAAAGATGATCCTACATTGATGTTTACCAATGCAGGTATGAATCAATTCAAAAATATCATTTTGGGTAACGATCCAATTAAATATCCACGTGTAGCTGATTCGCAAAAATGTTTACGCGTAAGCGGTAAACATAATGATTTGGAAGAAGTTGGACACGATACATATCACCATACAATGTTCGAAATGTTGGGTAACTGGAGTTTTGGTGATTATTTTAAAGCAGAAGCAATTCAGTGGGCATGGGAATATCTTACAGAAGTATTGAAATTAGATAAGAATCGCCTATATGTAACAGTTTTTGAAGGAGCCCCTGCCGAAGGCTTGAGTAGAGATGATGAAGCTGCAAATATCTGGGCAAAATATATTGATCCAAGTCGAATAATAAACGGAAACAAACACGATAATTTTTGGGAAATGGGTGATACCGGTCCTTGTGGCCCTTGCTCAGAAATCCATATAGATTTACGTCAAGATACCGAAAGAGCTAAAATAGATGGTAAAACACTTGTTAATGGTGATCATCCTCAAGTTATTGAAATTTGGAATAATGTATTCATGCAATACAACCGAAAATCAGATGGCTCTTTAGAAGCTCTACCGAATAAAGTTATTGATACAGGTATGGGTTTTGAACGTTTGTGTGTGGCTGTTCAAGGTAAAACATCAAATTATGACACAGATGTATTCATTCCTTTATTAAAGGCTGTAGGCGAATGCTGCTCATGCGAATATGGTAAAGATAATAAAATTGATATAGCTATGCGCGTTATTGCAGATCATATTAGAACTATATCGTTTGCAATCACAGATGGTCAGTTGCCTTCCAATGCAAAAGCAGGTTATGTAATACGCCGCATCCTTCGCAGAGCAGTTAGGTACGGTTATACATTCTTAAATCAACGTTCTGCATTTATGTATAAATTGGTGCCGGCATTGATTAATAATATGGGTGAAGCTTATCCGGAACTTAAGTTACAACAAACTTTGATTGAGAAAGTTATCAAAGAAGAAGAAGACGCATTTTTACGTACTTTGGAAACCGGAATTCGTTTGTTAGATAGAGTAATGTCTGATACAAAGAAAAATGGAAGTGATGAGATTAGCGGTGTTGATGCATTTGTACTTTATGATACTTATGGTTTTCCAATAGATTTAACCGAACTTATATTAAAGGAGAACGGATTAAAATTAAATAATAACGATTTTGATGTAGAAATGCAGAAACAAAAAAATCGTGCACGCAACGCAGCAGCTATCGAAACCGGTGACTGGATAATATTACGCGAAGGTGAAACTGTATTTGTAGGATACGATCAAACCGAAGTTGATGCACAGATTTTACGTTATAGAAAGATGGTTCAAAAAGGCAAAGAATTTTATCAAGTTGTTTTGTCTGTTACACCTTTTTATGCTGAAATGGGTGGTCAAGTTGGTGATTCAGGTGTGTTAGAAACCGAATCAGAGAAAATTCAGGTCATAGACACAAAGAAGGAAAATAATTTGTCGATTCATATCTTGACAACTTTACCAAAAGAAATTGAGGCTACTTTTAAAGCTAAAATTAATGTTGATAAACGTTTGGCAACCGAAGCTAATCACACCGCAACTCATTTATTACATGAGGCTTTGCGCGATTTACTAGGTCAACATGTTGAACAAAAAGGTTCTTATGTATCTCCTGAATCGTTGCGTTTTGACTTCTCGCATTTCCAAAAGCTAACACCCGAAGAAATACGTAAAGTTGAACACGATGTAAATAAGAAAATACGGATGAATGAGCCTTTGAACGAACGTCGCAACGTACCAATTGCAGAAGCGAAATCACTTGGTGCGATGGCATTATTCGGCGAAAAATATGGTGATAGCGTTCGTGTTATCCAATATGGTTCTTCTATCGAATTATGTGGTGGAACACATGCAAAATCAACAGGTAACATAGGTATTTTCAAAATAATTTCTGAAAGTTCTATCGCAGCAGGTGTACGTCGTATAGAAGCTGTAACAGCAGAGCATGCAGAGTTTTTGATAGATGATTTGCAAAACATTCAAGTATCTGTACGTGAAATGTTTAACAATGTACCTGATGTTGTACAAGCTGCTCAACGTACTTTGGAAGACAATACAATACTTCGTAAAAAAATTGATGTGTTTATGCAAGAAAGAGCTCTGCAGATACGTGATAACATGCTTAACAGAGCAGAACAAATTGGTGATATTAAGGTTATTAGATATGTAGGTAATGATAACCCGGATATATTCAAAAACATTGTACCTTATTTCAAAGGTAAATTTACCGATGTTAAGTTTCTATTTGTAGCAGGTACTGTTTATGAAGATAAACCGACATTGACAATATTTTTAAGTAAACCGATGGTAGATGCAGGTTATCACGCGGGAAATATTATTCGTGAAGCAGCAAAATTTATTCAAGGCGGTGGCGGTGGTCAAGCATTTATGGCTACAGCAGGCGGTAAATATGCTAATGGTATTGACGAAGCGATTGATGCTGTGATGGAAACCATCAAATAGCCGAGTTTTTGAGTATTTAATTTGGTTAATGGCAGAAAAAACAAAAAATATAGAATTATTATCTCCGGCAAAAACGGCAGAAATCGGCATCGAGGCTATTAAGCACGGTGCCGATGCTGTATATATAGGTGCTCCAAAGTTTGGGGCAAGGTCTGCTGCATCAAATTCAATTGAAGAACTACAAACATTAATTGACTACGCTCATTTGTTTCATGCTAAAGTATACATCACTTTTAATACAATCTTAAAAGATGAGGAATTGGCCGAAGCTGAACAGTTAATAAAGAAATTATATGAAATAGGGGCTGATGCTTTGATTGTACAAGATATGGCTATCTTTGAAATGGATTTACCTCCAATCGCCATTCATGCAAGTACTCAAACTGATAATAGAACCCTTGAAAAAGTAAAATTTTTTGAAAGTATAGGTTATAGTCAAGTTGTTTTAGCTCGCGAAAGTTCTCTTGAACAAATAAAAGATATTAGTTCTAATACAAATGTTGCTCTTGAAGCATTTGTGCATGGTGCATTATGCGTCAGCTATAGTGGTCAGTGTTATGCAAGCCAAGCTTTATGTGGACGAAGTGCTAATCGTGGTAATTGTGCTCAAATATGTCGCTTGCCATTCGATTTGCAAGATAGTGAAGGACATAGCTTTGGGAAATATCATTGGCTGTCATTAAAAGATTTAGATTTGTCTGCATCACTTGAAGAAATGATAGAGGCAGGGATATCATCATTTAAAATAGAAGGACGATTAAAAGATGTTGATTACGTTAAGAATATAACAGCTTATTATCGTCAAAAACTTGATGATATACTAAAGAAACATTCTTCATGGTACAGAGCTTCTGATGGTTATAGCAACTATACTTTCGTGCCAAATGTTTGTAAAACTTTTCATAGAGATGCAACAGATTATTTCTATAATGGCAGACATTACGGGATAGCATCACTTAATACACCTAAATCAACCGGCGAATTTATAGGAACAGTTATATATTCAGATGCTAAAAGTTTGTCACTTGATACAAAAGCGATATTATATAATGGAGATGGCTTGTGTTATTTAGATGATAAACGTCAGTTTCAAGGTTTTAGAGTGAATCGTGTTGAAGGTAAGATGGTGTTTCCTGCAGAATCATTAGTTTTGAAGAAAGGTACACAAGTATACAGAAATTCAGATATTGAATACGAAAGAATATTATCAAAACCATCTGCTATTCGAAAAATACCTATACCTATAATATTACAAGATAATATTTTGTCTGCATCAGATGGAGTAAGTAATGCTACTGTGATTATTTCTCAAGAAAAAATCATAGCACAAAAACCTCAAGATGAAAATATTCGTTTTCAATTGTCTAAATTAGGCGATACAATTTACGAAGCCTCTGATATAGAGGTAAATAGTAATTGGTTTTTCCCGTCTTCAATCTTGTCTGATGCTCGTAGGCGTATGGTAGCTGAACTAAATAAATTACGCATTGAAACCCATCCTAAAACACAAGCATGTATAAAAAAGAATGATGTAAAATTTCCTAAAACAGAATTAGATTATACCGGAAATGTATATAATCGCTTGGCTGAAACTTTTTATAAACGACATGGGGTGTTGACATTGCAAAGAGCATTCGAACAAAACGCACAACAAAACGTAGCTTTAATGTTTTGTAAACATTGCATTAAATATACGCTTGGAGCCTGTGTTAATCATCCGAATCCCGATGTACCAATACTAAAAACACCATTGCAAGAGCCCTTGCATTTAATATATAAGAATTATTATCTAAGACTTCAATTTGACTGTAAACATTGTGAGATGCACGTAATTGCAGAATGATAATTGTTTTATATGTTTAATTAATATTGTACATTTGCAATTTGTGCTTGTATTTGAACTACATATCATATTAATTTTAAACATTATAAATAAATTTAATGGCCATGAATAAAACAATGATGATTATTTTGCTGATCATTAGCATAATCGGTTTTGCAGCATCAATATTTGTATGTATTACGGAATGTTCAATAAGTAATATACTAGTTACAGTGCTATTATTAGCAATATGTGTTTATTTTGCTTGGTCACTAAAAAAACAATTTAATTCAAAATAATATATAAATGAAAAAAACATTGATTTTATCTGCATTGCTGCTTATAACTGTATTTGCAGTATCTGCTCAAGACATTCCACAATTACCAACAGATCCAAGTGTTCGAATAGGAAAACTTGATAATGGCTTAACATATTATATACGTCGAAATAATTATGTCCCACAAAGAGCTGATTTTTATATAGCTCAGAATGTAGGTTCTATTTTGGAACAAAAAGACCAACGCGGTTTGGCTCATTTCTTGGAACATATGGCATTTAACGGCACAAAACATTTTCCGGGTAAAGCAATGATTAATTACTTAGAGACCATTGGAGTGCAATTTGGAGGAAATTTAAATGCCTACACAAGTATCGATGAAACCGTATATTTTATGTGTGATGTCCCTGTAATTAGAACAGGAATTGTTGATAGTATAATTACAATTTTGAGAGATTGGTCAGACGGAATCTCATTAGAAACAAGCGAAATTGACAAAGAAAGAGGTGTTATTGAAGAAGAATGGCGTACTAGAGATAATTTTATGATGCGTATGTATGATAAAGTTTTGCCTATAATATACGCAAACGACAAATACGCTGATTGTATGCCTATTGGCAATATTGATGTTATTCGTAATTTTAAACCGGAAGCATTACGCGCATATTATGATACATGGTATCGTCCTGATTTACAAGGTATAATTGTAGTAGGAGATATAGATGTAGATCAAATTGAAGCTAAAATAAAGGAGATTTTTGCATCATCTGATGTGCCTGAAAATGCACCTGAAAGAATTTATTATCCTGTTTCTAAAAATACAGAACCAATAATCGTATTCTCAAAAGATAAAGAATCTCCAATAACATCGGTAATGATTTCGTATAAGCATGATGTATTACCTGAAAATTTGAAGAGTACCGCTGCTTATGTGATTAATGATTATGTAAATGAATTATTAACTGCGGTAATGGATGCCAGATTAGACGAAATAAAACAAGCTGCCAATCCTCCATTCACTAGAGTCGGTTCTTATTATAGTGATTTTTTAGTTTCAAAGACCAAAGACGCTTGGACACTAGATGCAACCACATCAGTAGATAATGCATCAAAAGCATTAAAAACTCTAATTATAGAAAACGAGCGTTTGCGTAGATATGGTATTACTGCATCAGAATTCGAGCGTGCAAAAGCTGATATGCTAAAGAATCTTGAAAAGGAATTTAATGATCGTGACAAGCAGAAGAATGAATATTATGTACAAAAACTCGTAAGTAACTTTAAAGATAAAGAGCCAATCCTTTCTATTGATATGAAGTATCAGATTTATTCTCAGTTTGCTCAAATGTTGCCATTAGATGCAATAAATCAGATGTTACAAAAGCAAGAAGACGAAGGAGTTGTGGTGTGGATAGCATCTCCCGAGACAGTATCTGCAAACTATCCTGACGAAACATACGTAAAACATTTGTTAGATAGTATATCAAAAGCCGAAATAGCTCCATATCAAGAAGCTGTATTAAACGAACCTCTTATTAAAGAATTACCACAAGCCGGTAAAATAATTTCTGAAAGCATTACCAAAGATTCTGTATATAATTATGTTTTGTCTAATGGAGCTGTAGTTGAATTCAGACCAACTACTTACAAACAAGATGAGTTGTTATTTACAGCATATAGTAAAGGAGGATATTCGTACGAAAATAAATCAGATGCCATTACTATAAAACAAATAAATGAGTTGGCATCAATAGGAGGGCTCGGTTCATATAATGCTATAGATTTAAAGAAAGTATTAGCCGGTAAGAATGTTTCTGTAAAAATTGAAGTAATTGATTATAGTGATGCTATTATAGGTTCTTCATCTATTAAAGATATAGAAACATTATTTCAATTGGTATATTTGAATTTTACAAATATTAGAAGCGATAAAGATGCTTTCGAATCATATATTTCACGTAAAGAGGCTTATTTACAGAATATGGATGCATATCCTATTATTGAATTGCAAGATTCATTAAGTTCTGTCTTATATAATAATCATCCCTTTACAACTCGTACTAAAGCTTCAGATGTAAAGAATATTAATTACGAGCGCGCATTGCAAATTTTAAAACAACGTTATTCTAATGCAGCCGATTTTCGTTTTATTATAGTGGGAAATGCATCACCTGATAGTATTAAATCATTTTTGACAAAATACATAGCTGTTTTACCAGCAAATTCTGCAAGAGAACAATTTAAAGATGCCGGTATTGTAACTGTAAAAGGTAATAAGACGGTTCATTATAAAAAGCAAATGCTTAATCCAAGTACCATTGCCATATTACAATATACCGGTGAAATACCATACACTTTAGCTAATATTATTGCTACTGATGCTTTATCTCAGATTTTGTATATAGTATATACCGAAAAAGTTCGCGAAGATGAGGGTGGTACTTATGGAGTATACGCTAAGATTAATCTAGATGCAGTTCCTTGGAATCGTTTTACAGCTAATATACAGTTCTCAACCGATTCAACAAAAATAGATAAGCTATTGCCTATTATAAAAAATGAGTTTCAGAATATTGCTAAAAGTGGTCCTCGTGAGCAAGATTTACAAAAGGTAAAAGAGTTTATGACTAAGAAATATATCGATAACAAGATTGATAACGAATATTGGAGACAGATTATGCTTGAACAGTATATTAGCGGTATTAATATGAATGATAAGTACTTAGAAACCTTGGATAAAATAGATGCAAAAACTATTCAAAAACTTGCAGCTAAAATCTTGAAATTCAATAATCGTAAAGAAATTATTCAGTTAGGTACAAAATAAGTATATCTATGAAATTAAAAGATGGATTTAAACTTCATCAGATTGACGATGAGTATGTTGTTTTAGCTGAAGGAATTGATAATATCGATTTTTCAAAAATGATAAGTTTAAACGAATCGGCAGCATATCTGTGGCGTAATTTGCAAGGAAAAAACATTACCGAACAACTTGTAACAGATCTGCTTCTATCAGAATATGAAGTTTCAAAAGACTTAGCATTGCAAGATGCCAAGTCTTTTCTTCAAACATTGAATGATGCAGGTGTTTTAGATATGTAGCTATTGTATATGGCCAAGATAGATCGCAAAGAATACACCAAAGAAGAGGTCATAAGTAAAATGACAATGAAACAGCTGAAAAAAGTTGTTCGTTGGATATATGACTTATCTGCACCATACAAGAAGAAGATTTTATTTTTCACAATATGGGGTATTTTAAATGTCGGTCTTGGATTGTTTTATATTTGGCTTACCAAATCAATAATTGATATTGCTACCAATACTCAAAGTGGCAATTTTTGGCTTATTGCATCTGTTCTTGTAGTATTAAGTTTATTTCAAATATCAGCTCAGTATCTTGTTGGTTATTATGGCGCAAAATTTAGTGTTGAAGTTTCGAATGGCGTACGATATAAAATGTTTGCAACTGTTTTGCGCAGCAAGTGGTACGAACAAGAAAAATTTCATACAGGCGATATACTTACTCGAATCAAACAAGATGCATCAGAAGTCGTCGGTTTTTTAGTATCTTCCTTTCCGTCTTTTGTAATCACATCTGTACAATTAATTGCTTCCTTTATTTTCCTGTTTTACTTAGATAAGGTGTTGGCATTGATTATTTTATGCGTATCACCAATATTCTTTTTGTTTAGCAAATTATATGTTTTTAAGATGCGTAAGTATTCTATGCAACTTAAAAAGATAGGAAGTGATATGAATTCAATGTTGCAAGAGTCTGTACAACACCAAATTGTGGTTAAAACATTAGAGTATCAAGAACCTAATTTAAATCAATTAGGTGATGTTCAGGACTTTTTAAAATTCATCACATTAAAGAGAACAAAATTTGCATTAAATCTTCGTAGCGTTTTTACTTTCGGATTTAGTGGTGGTTATATGGTAGCATTTTTATGGGGTGTATATCAATTAAAATTAAGTGCTATTAGTTTTGGTACTTTAACTGCATTTTTACAATTAGTAAATAAGATTCAAGGTCCGGTTGCAGGCCTAATCGGTATTATACCCGGCTTTATTAATGTTTATACTGCCGTAGAACGTTTACTCGAATTGGAAGACATGTCGACTGAAGAAAATGGTGATCCAATAAATTTAGGAGAAGGCATATCTGTTGATTTGGAAGATGTGTCTTTTGCATACGATAAAGAACCCGTTTTAGAATCACTTAATTTACATTTTGAGGCAGGAGAATTTACCGCAATAATAGGCGAAACCGGTTGTGGAAAGACCACAGTGATGCGTTTGATGCTAGCTTTGTTAGAACCTAAAAAAGGTAAAATATTACTTAAAAAAGGGGATCGTTCAGAACCTGTTTCTACCTTAACGCGTTGTAATTTTACTTATGTACCTCAAGGAAATACACTATTTTCAGGCACTATTCGAGATAATCTTCGCATGGCAAAAGAAAATGCTACCGACAAAGAAATGGAAGAAGTACTAAGAGTTGCAGCAGCCGATTTTGTGTTTGATTTGCCACAAGGTATAGATACAAGTTTGCAAGAATTCGGTCAAGGTTTATCCGAAGGTCAAGCACAACGTATAGGACTTGCTCGTTCGTTATTACGTGGTGGAAGTGTCTTGCTTTTAGATGAGGTTACTTCTGCGGTTGATGAACTTACAGAAGCCAAAATAATTAAAAACTTGAGAATTTTTGCCAAAGACAAAACCGTTATATTTGTTACTCACCGTTTAAAAATCGCAGATAATTGCGACAAGGTTATAAAAATGTAAGTGCTTTTGTTCTTATTTATGAAACTGTACTAAACCTTCAATAGGGTTCTGAGTTATATTTCCAAGTTTCATATTTTGCTTTCTAACTACTTCTGATAATATTTCTTTGAAATTATATGCCACAGAACCGGTAAAATGTATAGGATATTTTTGATAATCGTATTGTTTTATATTCCTCACAATAAATTCAGTAAAACTGTCATAAATCAAATTGTAGACGTATTTATTACTTTTGTGTTCAGACATAAATGGAACAAAGGATGCTAAATATCTGTTTGGAAATGGCTTTTTATAGACTCTGTCTAGTGTAGTCATTGTATCAATATTATAAGTGCTTGCAAATAACCTACTTAGGTCTTTAGGCATTTGATTTTTCAAAAAATCTCCAATTATTTTTTTACCAAGTACAGCACCGCTCCCTTCATCACCTAAAATAAAACCTAAAGGCGATACATTCTTAACAATCTCATCTTGTGAAAAGAAACATGAGTTTGATCCTGTTCCTAATATTGCAGCAATACCTGCGTTGTTTCCGCACAAACTTCTGGCTGCACCAAGTAAATCAGAATTAATTGCGATGACAGATGTCGGAAAAAATCTTCCAAGGGCATCAGCAATCATTTTGTTCTTTTCGGGAGATGCACATCCTGCACCATAAAAATATATTTCATCAATGTTGATGCTTTCAATTTTAGTGAATAATTGCTCATTAATAGTTTCACATATTTTATTTTCGTCTTGATAATACGGATTGATCCCGTCAGTTGTAATTTGTTGTATAATATTAGACTTTTCTGTTAGTACCCAAGAAGTCTTGGTCGAACCACTATCTGCAATTAATTTCATGATTGTATCACCATTATTGTTTGTAATTAGAATGCAATTTAAGGCGTTTTTTTGAATTTATCACTATGAAATGAATAAAAAATGATGTACTTTTACGAGATATATGAAACCTGCACGTTTATCAATATTGGTATTGCTTTTTATGGCTGCTGAGATCATTTTAGCAGCAAAACCTGCATTACCGGTTATTACTAAATTCCGCTATTTACCTAATATTGTTACTCGCAAAAAAGAATATACAGTTACAAAAACAGTTGCTTCAAAAGATAAGTTAACAGTGTACTTAGAAGACGAATTTTCTAATCTTATTTTTAGAGAAGATATGCTCCCCGATGTATATGATTCTTTGCGAGCCCAATTACCTCAGGAATATGCATCACACGAATTGTCAATTATTTCGCGAAACAAATATATTGAAGAGTTTGTCCCAAACGCTTTTAGAAAGAATCTTCCGATTGATAAATCGCGTATGCCCAATTATAAGAGTGGGGTATCTATTGTAAAAAAAGAATCTCAATTGTTATTTCCAACACAAGGCTTAACCGACAGAAATATTGCTTTGTGGGATAGTCATGGTTTATATTTTAATTATACTCTGAATCGCTGGGAGTGGCAAAGACCACGCTTGTTTGGTACGGTAGAAGATTTATTGACAGCTTCAGTCGTAATTCCATTTTTAGTACCAATGTTAGAAAATTCGGGTGCACAGGTTTTTATGCCTCGCGAACGGGACATACAAATTGAAGAATTGTATTTGAGCAAAACAAAAACATCTTCAGATACCGCAGTGTTTACCGGAACTGTAAACAGAGCCGGAACTTACCGAATTAAAATATGGTATGGAAAAGAAACTAAGGCATCAGGAGTAATACTTTGTAAAATTGAACATGCAGGTGTTATAAATAATTATCAGATTAATGCAAACATGGGAGCCGGAACATGGATAGATGTGGATGGCTTGTATTTTAATAAAGATGTGCGTGTAAGTTTCGTTATGTCTGGCAAAGATGATGCATTATGTGTTGATTCTGTAAAAATAGGTGGCGGTATAAGTCATTTTGGTAATGGGTATCCACGATTTGCAGAGGCAGCAAGATATAATTTGCAACAAGCAGGCTTGCCCGATAGTATTTTGTATGATCAAAAACCGGGTTATAAGAGCGATTATTACGATGATATATATTCGCGTTCAAAATGGGTTAATTTCTTAGCCGGAGGTTCGCCTGTTTATCCTTCATACCCAGGCTTAAAAATTCCTATTGACGCAGTGTTAGCTGTTCATACTGATGCCTTTACAATCGGAGCTGATAGCGTTGTCGGAACATTATTGGTATGTACATCAGATAGTGTGTATCCTTCAGGATATTCAAAAATGGCAGGTCATGATTTGGCAGATAGAATACGTACTCAAATCATTGATGATGTATCAAGATCAAAATGTAAAAATTGGTCGTCTCGTGGTATATGGCATCAAAAATATGTAGAAACACTTGTACCGGCAGTACCATCTGTAATAATCGAGTTATTTTCGCATCTCAATTATCAAGATATGTTGTATGGCTTACAGCCTCAATTTAAATTTTTGTTAGCTAGATCGATATATAAAGGGACTCTTAAATTTTTAGCAGAACAAAACGGTCAAAGTTATGTTGTGCAACCGCTTCCGGTAAAATCTTTTGGTGCCGAATTAAAAGATGACTCTGTTAGTTTAAGCTGGGAACCTGTTTCAGATAGTTTGGAAGAAACAGCATATCCTGTTCGATATATATTATATACTCGTAAAAACGACGGTAGTTTCGATAATGGACAAATAGTCAAATCAAACACAATGTCTTTACCTATAATGCCTGATACTATTTATAGTTTTAAGGTAACTGCATCAAACGAGGGTGGAGAGAGTTTCCCTTCCGAAATATTATCAGTATGTCACAAATCAAAATCTAATGGTGTTGTTATGATTATTAATGGTTTTGATCGTGTAGGAGGTCCGCAAACCTTTGATTGCGGTTCGCAAGGCGGATTCCTTTATGATCGTGATTTCGGAGTCCCATATATGTACGATATAGCATATACAGGAAGTCAGATTGAGTTTGATAAATCAGTATCATATCAAAGTAATGATTATCCCGGTTTTGGTGCCAGTAAATCAAATTATGAGACACAAGTCATAGCCGGTAATACTTTTGATTATGCTTATGTTCATGGTAAAGCCATATACGACAATAATTATTCATTTGTGTCATCTAGTAAAGATGCTGTTATGGATGGAAATATTAATCTATCAAGATACGATGTACTTGATGTTATTATGGGGAAGCAGAGAACTATTGACGGCTACGAGTTATACCCCAATAAATTACAATCGGTGCTCACTCAATATATTAAAAAAGCAAATAAGAAAATTATAATAACAGGTGCATATATAGGAACAGAATCATGCTTGTTCACAGAAAAGGCATTGCGTTATAAATTACGTGCTCCATGGGCGAGTACAAATGGAGTAATAGTTACTCCAAACAATGAAAGTATTTTTACACTCCAAATGCAAGCTAATGCTAGACAATATTTCTTACAGAATGTTGATGCACTCCAGCAGATGGATAAAATAGCAGAAGTCTTGCTTCGTTATGACGAAAATAAAGTTTCAGCAGCATTAGGTTTTAATCGCAACTATAAAGTAGTTGCTGCCGGATTCCCTATTGAAGCTTTAACATCCGATTCGCAACGTACGGAAATAATGCGTTTATTTTTGAATTATTAATAATATATGAAAGCACGTTTTTTCTCTTTAATTGATAATCTTAATATAGATGGAGTTGATAAAACTTATGTTTTACCATTACCTGTAACAAATCATGATGCAATAGATTATATACGTACACATACTCCTGATGGATATGCCATAGTATATACAAAAAAATCTGCTCTCGATTTAGGTCAGAATGCTATAAAAAGAATGATTGATGTAGCATCATCAACAGGAGCAGGTATGTTGTATTCCGATTATTATCGTGTAAAAGGAAATCAAAAAGAAGCTGTACCGACAATCGATTATCAATTAGGCAGTGTGCGAGATGATTTCGATTTTGGCTCTTTAATTTTGTTATCGGCTGATGCCTTAAAAACAACCAATGCTACAGATTATTTATATGCAGCACTATACGATTTACGTCTGCAAATAGCGAAGAATTTCCCAATTATTCATTTAAACGAATTCTTGTACACCGAATTTGAAGAAGAAAAATGTAGTGGTGGAGAAAAACAATTTGATTATGTAGATCCCAAAAATAGGATTGTGCAAATCGAAATGGAATCAGCATGTACTAACTATCTTAAATCAATAGGAGCATATCTGACAGCAGATTTTAAGAAAATTTCGTTTGATGAAGCAAAATTCGAAACTCAAGCATCAGTTATTATACCTGTTAAAAACAGATATAAAACCATAGCAGATGCAATTGACTCTGTATTGAGTCAAACCACAAATTTTCCGTTTAATTTATTGATTATTGACAATAATTCTATAGACGGGACTTCCGAAATAATAGAGAAATTTGCGAAATCTGATAATAGAGTAGTGCATATAGTACCTGAACGTTTGGATTTGGGTATTGGTGGATGCTGGAATTGTGGAATTAATAATGCAAAATGTGGTAAGTTTGCCATCCAGCTTGATAGCGATGATGTATATCAAGATCAGCAGACTTTGCAAACAATTATTGATGCGTTTTACGATCAAAATTGCGCAATGTTAATCGGTTCATACACCATTACAAGTTTTGATATGAAGCCATTGCCTCCGGGTTTGATTGATCACAAAGAATGGACTAATGAGAATGGACATAATAATGCTTTGCGGATCAATGGTTTAGGCGCGCCTCGTGCATTTTATACGCCTTTGTTGCGTTCCATACAATTACCAAATACCAGTTATGGTGAAGATTATGCTATGGGCTTGAGAATCAGCCGTGAGTATAAAATAGGAAGAATATATACTTCATTGTATTTGTGTCGTCGTTGGGAGGGTAATTCAGATGCATCACTCAACATTGACAAATTAAACAAGAATAATTTATATAAGGATCAATTGCGTACCATAGAAATAATGGCTCGTATACAGTTGAATAAAAACAAAAATCCCTCCGGAATATTCTGAAGGGACTTGATGCGGAAGCGGGGGGATTCGAACCCCCGGTACGGTTACCCGTACGTCAGTTTAGCAAACTGGTGGTTTCAGCCACTCACCCACACTTCCATGCAGGTTTTATCGCCATTGCGGGTGCAAATGTAGTCAAATGATTTGATATTTTAAAATATAATGAATAAAAAAAATATTTATCTGATAATTGTATTGCTGGTTTGTGTGTCAATACTTGGAATTAGTGCAGGCGCATATTATTTTTTGCAATATCCTAATATTCAAACCAGTCAAAAAAAATATGTTGATTTTTATGTCCCAGAAAATTCAACATGGCAGTCTGTGAAAGATTCATTAAGGTCTAACAACTTAATCAATTCAGAAAGTTCATTAGATTTTGCATTAAAATTAATAGGTAAAAACAAGCAACCTATGTGTGGTAAGTATGTGCTCGAACCCAATGTTTCGAATAGAGCATTTATTAATAGGATTGCTTATGGAATGTCGCATAATGTTACTATGGAACTTAAGATGACTCGTTATACGCAGTGGGTTGCACGTAATTTGAGTAGACAAATGGAGATTGATTCTGCATCTTTGGCAAATTACCTATTATCAGATAGTTTACTTTCGCGCTATAATTTGAATAAAGATAACTCATTGGCTCTGTTTATAAGATTCTCAAAAGAAATGTCATGGTGTGCATCACCTGCCGAAATTGTTGCAGAAATTACTAAAGAATATAATAATTTTTGGAACCCTGAGCGTAAGGCATTAGCATCAAAGACAGGTTTAACAATACCTCAAATACACATATTAGCATCAATAATAGAAGAAGAAACTAATAAATATGAAGATAAACGCATGGTTGCAGGCGTATACATTAACAGAATTAATAAAGGTATGCCATTGCAGTCGTGTCCCACAGTGCGCTTTGCTTGGGGAGATTTTACTATCGACAGAGTTTTAAAAACACATTTGGAAATAGATTCTCCTTATAATACATATAAAAATACCGGTTTGCCTCCCGGTCCTATTCGTATTCCTTCCGAAGAAAGTATAAATGCAGTTTTAAATTATGCGCATCACAAATACTTATATATGTGTGCAAAAGCCGATTTTTCAGGTACACACGAATATTCGGTAACATACCAAGAGCATAGCCGTAATGCACGTAAATATCAAAAGGAATTAAATAAACGCGGAATTAAATAAATTAATCGAAGGTAAATTCACAACCTTTACGAGGGTCGCATTTTAAGCCTTTCTTAGAAGATTTATACCCATAACCGCTACCAGTTCGTCTTTGGTCAGGTATTTTGTATGTAAATGTCAACATCAGAGTAGGGTATCCGTCTGTAAAAGAATTTGGAACCGGATAATTGTCTATATCATCTGTTATTGTAAAATGCCATGCAAAATCAAGTCCCCAAGTCCAACTATCACCTATTGGGAATTGTAAACCGGTACCTATTGGAAATGATGCAGTAAACGCAGGTGCATAATTTACTTGCTCGCGTAAATAGAACAAAGCACCCACACCCCCGAAAATATATGCTCTTTCCGGAATAAATGAAATGGAATTATTTTCTCTTCTACTCCCTTTATAAATATAATAATTAAAGACAACTTGCGCACTGAGTTCTACAATGTGTGCATAGTAATTAGGATGTCCAACCGGAGATTGCCCTGTAAACCAATCATATTCTAAAGCTCCACGAAGTCCTAGTTTAGGTAAAAAGTAATATGTATAAGAGAAAGCACATGAGGGTTCGAAATCTGTATTGATATCCATTAAAGGCTTATTAGCACCTCCCGACAAGCTTATATGTTGTTTGCTATTAGAACCGATTTTACTTTTCTTTAATTGCCCAAAAGAAACAGAGCAACTTAAAATGATACATATAAATATAAAAGTAATTCGCTTCATTATTAATTATTCAGGATGCAATTGTATTATTGTGTATTTAGTTATATAGGCGTGCCTTGTCTATATAATAATTGTTGCCTTTAAAAATCCTACAAAGTAAAGCAATTTTCTTTTTCAATGTTATTTATTTTCAACTTACTGCCCGAAAAATACTACAAAACAGACAAATTTAAAAAAAAAGCAAATTTCTTGTGTAAAACATATGCACTTGATAATAAAAGTATTATATTTGCACTCCGTTTTCAAATTTAAAATATTATAAACGCAAAATATTAACAGATATGACAAAAGCTGAAATTGTAAATGAGATTTCAAACAACACCGGAATAGATAAAGTTGCTGTTATGCAGGTGGTTGAGTCTTTTATGGATGAAGTAAAGAAGTCTTTAGCTTCACAAGAGAATGTTTATTTGAGAGGTTTTGGAAGTTTTGTTGTAAAACAACGTGCAGAAAAAGTAGCTCGTAATATTTCAAAAAATGTTACTATTACAATCCCTGCTCATATTATTCCATCGTTCAAACCTGCAAAGACATTTATTGAGTCTGTTAAAAAATAATATACTTAAGGATTTTTTTTAAATAATATAACTATGCCGAGCGGAAAGAAAAGAAAAAGACATAAGATGTCTACACACAAACGTAAAAAAAGACTGAGAAAAAATCGTCATAAGAAGAAAAAGTAAGTCTTTAATTCTTTGATTTATAAATCAAGAATCGAGAAACAATAAAGAACAAACTTCGATATATAGAGTTTGTTCTTTTCTGTATTATTAGATTAGTATAATATACTTCATACGAAATTTCTGAAAGCCGAAAATTAATTAAATGGATAGCAAGCTGATATTGGATGTTCAACCCGAGCAAATTTCTATTGCTTTATTGGAAGATAGTCGCCTTGTTGAGTTAAACAAGGAGAGCCGGTCTGCTACATTTTCTGTCGGTAATGTATATTTGGCCAAAGTAAAAAAACTTATGCCGGGTTTAAATGCTGCATTTGTTGATGTAGGCTATGAAAAAGAAGGTTTTCTGCATTATTTAGATTTAGGGACATATTTTAGTACCATTACAGAATTTACTAATGGTATGACTTCTAATAAAAAGAAGTTACCTTTGATGAACAAGGTTCAGTTTAGACCCGAATTGGCAAAATCAGGTTTGGTAACAGATGTCCTAACTCAAGGTAAGGAAATATTAGTACAGGTTACAAAAGAACCGATATCAACTAAAGGGCCTCGTTTAACTTCCGAAATTTCAATTGCGGGAAGGTCTTTAGTGTTGATCCCTTTTTCTAATAAAATCTCCATTTCTCAGAAAATAACCTCTAATGAAGAACGTAACAGATTAAGAAAAATACTTCAAGCCGTTAAACCTAAAAATTACGGCATGATAATACGTACTGTAGCTGAGGGTAGGGAGCAAAGTGAACTAGAAAACGAACTTCTTGTTTTAATTAAGCGTTGGGAAGATACGTTAATTAAAATTCAGAAAACGAAATCAACTCCATCACTTGTAGTCGAAGAAATAGGTCGTGCAGAAGCAATTTTGCGCGATCATTTTAATCCTAATTTCGAGAGTATTTATATAAACGACCGAACGATATATGAAGAAATAGAAGCATATATCAGTCTTATTGAGCCTCAAAAAGCTAATATAGTTAAATTTTATGATGATGAACTGCCTATATTTGATGTATTCAACATTACGAAGCAGATAAAATCATCTTTCGGACGTATTGTACCATTTAGAAAAGGAGCATATTTAGTTGTTGAACACACAGAGGCATTACATGTAATTGATGTAAATAGTGGTACACGAGCTAAAGCGGGTAATCTTCAAGAGGATAATGCTTTTGAGGTTAATATGTTAGCTGTAGATGAGGTCGCAAGGCAACTACGTTTGCGCGATATGGGCGGTATTGTGGTAATCGACTTGATTGACATGCATAGCGCAGAGCATAAACAGAAGATTTACGACAGAATGAGAGAAAATATGCAAAGCGACTCAGCTAAGCACAACGTTCTTCCCTTAAGTAAGTTTGGTTTGATGCAAATTACGCGTCAAAGAGTACGTCCTGTTATGCTAATAGATACTCAAGAAACATGTCCAACCTGCTATGGAAACGGAACTATACGGCCATCATTACTTTTTGCAGATGCATTGGTCGGAAAAATAGATATTCTATATCATAGTTTAAAACTTAAGAAATTTACCCTCTTTGTGCATCCATACGTGTATGCATATATAAAACATGGTTTCCCAAGTCTGGCATTGAAATGGAAATTAAAATACGGCTTTGGGGTTAAAGTCAGACCTAATCAAGATTTTGCATTTTTGCAATATAAATTTATTGATAAAAATGACAATGAACTTGATTTAACCGACTTAATGGGAATGGCATAATTATATTCATGAAACAGAGCGAACGCTATTCATATATCATAGATTGGTTTGATAAGAATATGCCTACAGCCGAATCCGAATTACATTATTCAAATGCTTTTGAATTGTTAGTGGCCATTGTATTGTCTGCGCAATGTACCGATAAACGTGTTAATCAAACAACTCCGGCTTTATTTTCATCCTATCCTACACCTCAAGTTATGGCTAATGCTTCAATTGAGGATATACAAGCACATATAAAAAGTATTTCATATCCTCATAATAAAGCAAAGCATTTGCAAGGATTGTCGCAAACACTGGTAAAAGATTTTAATGGAGTAGTACCAGATACAATAGATGAACTTCAAAAATTACCAGGTGTGGGTCGTAAAACAGCTAATGTGATGCTAGCAGTATATTTTGGGAAGGCAGCAATGCCTGTAGATACTCATGTATTCAGGGTTGCACACCGTATAGGATTTGTAACTGCATCAGCTAAAACACCATTTGCAGTTGAACAACAATTATCGGCACATATTCCGGAATCATTGTTAAGTAAAGCCCATCATTGGTTATTATTGCATGGTCGATACGTATGTACGGCTAGAAATCCACAGTGCGCAACTTGTGGAATAAAAACATGGTGTAAATACATTACTAAATAAGACGAATATTTTTCAATAAATTATTACCTTTGCATTCCTTATTAATAGTAAGATAAAAGAGTTTATTATATGATTAAAATTACATTCCCGGATAATTCCGTTCGCGAGTACGAAAGTGGCGTAACGGGATTCCAAATTGCAGAAAGTATTAGTCCGCGCTTAGCACAGGAAGTATTAGCTGTGTCTGTAAACGGACAAGTAACCGAAATCAATCGCCCAATAATAACAGATGCTGCTATTAAATTATTTAAATGGGATGATCCTGAGGGAAAACATTCATTCTGGCACACATCTGCCCACTTAATGGCTGAAGCATTACAAGAACTATATCCAGGAATTCAATTCGGAATAGGACCTGCTATAGAAAGCGGTTTTTATTATGATGTTGACCCTGGCGAAACTGTAATTAAGGAAACTGATTTCCCTGCAATAGAGGCAAAAGTAATGGAAATTGTAGCTCGTAAAGAAAACGTAGTTCGCGAAGAGATTTCTAAAGCAGATGCTTTAAAATTGTTTACCGACAAAAAAGAAACATATAAAGTAGAATTAATTAGCGATTTGGAAGATGGTACAATCACATTGTATCGTCAAGGTAATTTCGTTGATTTATGTAAAGGCCCACACCTAATAAGTGTAGGCGAAATCAAAGCATTTAAAATTACTGCCGTAGCCGGTGCATATTGGCGCGGAGATATTAAACGCAAACAGCTTACACGTTTATATGCAATCTCATTCCCTAAAAAGAAAATGCTTGATGAGTACGTTGAATTGATGGAAGAAGCAAAGAAACGTGATCACCGTAAGATAGGAAAAGAACTAGAATTGTTTACATTTAGCGATACAGTAGGAAAAGGTCTTCCTTTGTGGTTGCCTAACGGAACCGCATTGCGTTTGCGTCTTGAAGATTTTTTGAAACAAATTCAAAAGCGTTTCGGTTACTTACAAGTAATGACTCCTCATATAGGTCAAAAACAATTATATGTTACTTCGGGACACTATGCTAAATACGGTCAAGATTCATTTCAACCGATACACACTCCTGAAGAAGGTGAGGAGTATTTGTTGAAGCCCATGAACTGCCCTCACCATTGCGAAATATATAAATTCAAACCACGTTCGTATAAGGATCTTCCATTACGTTTTGCAGAGTTTGGAACAGTATATCGTTACGAGCAAAGTGGTGAATTACATGGTTTAACAAGAGTACGTAGTTTTACTCAAGATGATGCTCACATATTCTGCCGTCCTGATCAAATTCAAGAAGAATTCTTGAAAGTAATGGATATTATTTCGATAATATTTAATGCTCTTGATTTCAAAAATTTTGAAGCACAGATTTCTCTAAGAGATCCAAATAACAAAGAGAAATACATAGGTAGCGACGAAGTATGGGAAAAAGCAGAATCAGCCATTATTGATGCATGTAAATCAAAAGGATTAAAAGCACATGTCGAATTAGGCGAAGCAGCTTTCTATGGTCCTAAATTGGACTTTATGGTAAAAGATGCGATTGGCCGTAAATGGCAATTAGGTACTATACAAGTAGATTATAACTTGCCTGAACGTTTCCAATTGGAATATGTCGGCGAAGATAATCAAAAGCATCGTCCTGTAATGATTCACAGAGCACCATTCGGTTCAATGGAACGTTTCGTTGCTGTATTAATCGAACACACGGGCGGTAAATTTCCATTATGGTTAACTCCTAATCAAGTTTCAATACTTCCTATAAGCGAGCGTTATAACGATTATGCTAAGAAAGTTGCAGCCGATTTGGAAGCACAAGATTTACGTGTTACCATAGATGATAGAAACGAAAAAATTGGCCGTAAGATTCGTGATAACGAATTAAAACGAATTCCTTACATGATTATTGTAGGCGAGAAAGAAGAATCAAACGGAGAAGTTTCTGTACGTAAACAAGGTGAAGGTGATAAAGGCAGTATGACTGCTGATGCATTTGCAAAAATGATTAATGACGAAGTTCGTCAAATGACTATCAGTTTTATAAAATAACAAATTAATAACAAAGAGCCTTATGAAAAAGATTATGTTAGTTTTGGCTTGCATGATGATTGCAATAGGTATTCAAGCCAAAGATATTGTAACAAAAGTTACTGTTGCAGAATTGCCTGAAAAAGCACAGAAGTTTATTCAAGAACATTTTCAGACTGTTCAAGTTAAATCAGTAATGCAAGAAACGGACGAAGATGGTATTGTTGAATACAAAATTTTTCTGAAAGATAAAACAGCAATCGAGTTTGATATGGTAGGAGCTTGGAATTCCGTACTTGTTAAAAAAGCTACAATGCCTCGTTTTATTGTTCCTATAAAGGTCCAAAATGCTATTGACAAACAGTTTGCAAATAAAACGATTAAAAAAGTTGAGAATGATGGATACAGCTTCGAGTTTGACTTTGCAGACGGAACTGAGGCTGAAATTAATGTATTAGGAGATGTAATGGAGGTCGAAACTAAATAAATTTCCTTTTGTGTTGTGTAATTTGTAAAATTGGCGTATATTTGCACGCTTATTTTTTTAAGGATAATTTAATAATTAAATTCAAACGTTTAGGAGGACGTAGCTTATAGCAACAACTTTTGTACCGAGAAACAATGCCAATAGAAGACGTGTTGTAAAAGAGAATCCACATAGGATTAATGATTTTATCAAGGGAGTGGATGACGTTCGTTTGGTTGGTGAAAATGTAGAACCCGGTATCTACAATTTTAAAGAAGCGTTAAGAATTGCAGATGAGCAAGAACTCGATTTGGTAGAAATATCACCATCAGCAGTTCCTCCTGTGTGTAAGATTGTAGATTATTCGAAATTTCTTTATCAACTAAAGAAGAAAGAAAAAGAGCAAAAAGCAAAAGCATCCAAGATAGTCGTAAAAGAGATTCGTTTTGGTCCTCAGACCGATGATCATGATTATGATTTTAAATTAAAACACGCAATCAATTTCCTTGAAGAAGGGTCCAAATTAAAGGCGTATGTATTTTTCAAAGGTCGTTCTATCTTATTTAAAGAACAAGGCGAAGTGTTGTTACTACGTTTTGCCAATGATTTGGAAGAATACGGAAAAGTAGAGCAGATGCCATTATTAGAAGGAAAGAGAATGATTATAATGATATCTCCTAAAAAGAAAGTGAAGTAATTTTTATTTATTTAATATATAACGAAATGCCAAAAATTAAAACTAATTCCGGTGCCAAAAAAAGGTTTACCCTTACCGGATCAGGAAAGATCAAGAGAAAGCATGCATTTAAACGCCATATCTTGACAAAGAAAACGACTAAAGCAAAACGTAATCTTACGTGTGCAGGGTTGGTAGATCATGCAGATTTATCTAACGTAAAATCGTTGTTGGGTCTTAAATAAAAATAGTTATTAACCGAATGTTTAGCAAAAAAGTTCACAAAAGGTGACGCTAACAATCAAAAAACACAAAGAACATGCCAAGATCAGTTAACCATGTTGCTTCAAGAGCAAGAAGAAAAAAGGTTTTGAAACTAACCCGCGGTTATTATGGTGCCCGCAAAAATGTTTGGACAGTAGCAAAAAACACTTGGGAAAAAGGTTTACAATATGCTTATGCAGATCGTAAAGCTAAGAAACGTAATTTCAGAGCTTTATGGATTCAACGTATTAATGCTGCAGCACGTATTGAAGGAATGTCTTATTCTAAGTTGATGGGTGCTTTACACAAAGCAGGTATCGACATTAATCGTAAAGCATTGGCAGATTTAGCAATGAACGAGCCACAAGCATTTAAAGCGATTGTAGAAAAAATAAAGGCTTAAATATTAAGCGATATTATACAAAAAAAGGACACTATTTAGTGTCCTTTTTTTGTATGCCATAAATTATATGGGATTGTCTAGTCCTGAAATAGCGTTACAAAAAAAAGTAAAGCTATGGAAGAAAAAGAAAAAAATTATGTAAAGCGAACTCAAAAAGATTACAGCATGAGTTT
>RZYM01000105.1 GCA_009930305.1 Bacteroidia bacterium | reverse complement strand
TAGCTGCTGTTGTTGGCGGGGTTACCAATTGGGCGATTAATGGAGCTGAATTAAGTTGGAAAGGTTTAGGTTATTTTGGTGTGGGAGCATTAGGTGGAGTGGCTGGGCTTGCTGCTGGAGGAGCTGTAGGGGTAGGTGTAGGCGGGTTTTTTGCGGGAGGATTGAACGGAATGGTAACAGGAGCAACGGTAGGTTTTATAAATAGCTTTGGGACATCGTTGGTTGCTGGTGATGATATTGTTACGGCAGCTCATTCTGGTCTAAAAGGAATGGTAATAGGAGCTGTATCAGGTTTTGTTGTTAATGGTCTTTTAAAAGGCATTAATTCGGTATTTCAGGGCAAAGGATTTTGGACAGGAAGCAAAAATCTAAGTACAATAGCTACCGAAACAAAGGTACCGAATGTAAGTTTGCCACCTAAAGCACAAGTAGAAGTTGCAGGTAAGGGGGTAGGTAGTTTAAAAGTGCCTATTTATAGGGTGTATGGAGAAGGTTCTTCAATGTATGGAAAGTCATATTCATTAATTAATCCAAAGTATGTTCCCTTCTATAGGAATTTTGCTGGCTTACCTAATGTGAATTCTGGTCAATATTTATTAAAAGGCTCCATTACTCTTAGGGATATTAATGTGGGTAGATGGTTCGCATCACCACTGGATGGTAATATAGGAGGGCTTCCACTTGAACTTTATCAGAATTACAATCAATTGATTAATCCTGTCAACGTGATACTTAAAAAACCATTTTAATATGTTTATATTCAAAAAAAAAATCAATGATTTTGTCTTGATTATTGAAGAACGACCTAATTTTGTATTGACATTAACAACATTAATGGAGCTCTTAAAGAGTTCAGGAAACAATGCTCAGTCAGATCTTATTTACAAATTGATTGATTTACTTAATCAAAATAACCTTAGCGATTTTGTAAAACAAATCAACGGAGTGGATATGTGGGGAGGGTCTGGTGCTGTTTGGGAAGTATATATAGAGGATAAAAAAGTAGCAACGGAATTTGAAAAGGAAATTATAACTCTAATTAGACTTATGGAGAAGACGGAAATTATTGGGAAAGGAATAAAGCCAATTAAAAAGTTTTTTGAAAAGAATTTGAAACAGGATAAGGTTTAAATATTAGTTGCAAGAAGAAACTGCAAAAATATATCAATTCTCGAAATATAACTTGGACAGAACAAGACCTATGTGGCAAAGGTTATCTACTGTGTATGCTGAAGGGGCAAAAGGAGCAGTACATTTTTTCCCAGGAACAACAGTAAGTCCCCAAAGCATATGGTTAGATACCGGGAAGTATATACTGTTGAATAATGGAGTTAATATAATCACCTATTACTAAGTTAAATGATGAAAGAATTAAAAATCGAAAATATCACTCTTTGCTTATATAACGAAGGTAATAATGTACGAGTAAAATCAGATAAGGAGGATGTGATTCTTTCTAATCAAAATATTGATAATGTATCGGAATTAATCAAACATAACTTAATTGTAGTAAGCAATCATTATTTTATAATGATTGATAAAGCGAAAGAGAGTTTTGATTTTGAAGATGTGTATCGCGTTAGTATTGCAATCGTATTGTACTATCTCTATATGTATAATTCATGGAGAAGCATGTACAGTAAACAAGAGAATAAAGATTTGAGATTTAATGAAAAAGATTTTAGCGATCCATCCACACATGATATAGTATTTAATTATTTCAAAACAAGATATCCAAGTAATTGGGAAAATAAATGTGCTGTCTTATTTGGAATGGCAATAGCTGAATTAAAAGATTATTACAAAACAAGAGAGGATTTTTATAACAAATGATTTCGATTACAACCGACAGCGCAACCTAACTTGTGTCAAATCCGATATCTGGTGCGTTAATTATGAATTTAAGTTATACTTTTGATTTGGTAGTTTGAAAAGTGAGAGTGTAGCACCATGTCCGTTTTATTGAAAGCCGTGTGGTGATGCGGACGAAGAAACGTGCGATGTTCATGGACATGTAAAAAAAATACACTACCTTAGCGGTGGTGCAATGTTGGTGATTGATGAGGCGGGCGAAAGGATGTACTATGGGTACAGAGATTATCAAG
>RZYM01000039.1 GCA_009930305.1 Bacteroidia bacterium | reverse complement strand
TAAAACCAAAATGATTAAGGGCAATAATATGGAAGAAATAACTGGAAATCTTAATACAAAGATTGATGGTGATAATATTAAGAATATAAAGGGCAATAATATAAAAAATGTTAAAGGAAATTTGAGTTTAAGTGTTGATGGCACAATAGATCAAACATCGGACGGAGTAACAACTATAAAAGGTTCTATTATACATTTAAATCCCTAAAGGACATATATGATTGATTATAAAAAATTTGAAGACTTATATAAGGTCAAATCACCAATTCCGGATATACCAAATATTCAGGAATTTAATCCAGTTCCTAATGGCTTCACTGTTCCAAATTTGCCTTTGCCGGTTCAGGAGTTAGATGCATCATTGGATTCCATGTTTTCTCAATTTGAGTCTATAAAGAATACAATAGAAAATAAGGTAACTGAGACCATTTCCACATTGACTGGAATAGATGAGGTACCTTCTGTAGACGACGTTGAATCTACTATCAATTCATATAAGGATGAAGTATCTAATAAGATTGACGAGACCATTGGATTCAACATCAACAATGTTACTGATGTTAACCTACCGTTTACAAATTTTGATATACCAACTAGTGCAATTAAAGGTATGGCAAGCGATATTTTACAAAACAATGTCAGGGGTCTTATACAAGATAAAAAGGCATTGGTTGAAGATTCTTTATCACAACTTAATCTACCTGGACCTGTTACTACATCTTTGGATAAAATTGATGAACTAAGTTCAACATTGAGTAGTTTAAATTTATCAAGTATGTTATCAAATATTGACAGCATATCATCTGCCCTGGAGTCGGGTGGTGAAAACTATATAAATAAAATAAATGATATGCGATCTCAGGTCTCAGATTTCTTATCAAATAATGGCCTTGATGCATTGGGAAATGTATCACTTGATGGTCTACTTCAAAAAACTGGTATTCCTGCTGCACTTCAAGAAAATTTAAAGGGCATTACACAAAAGGCAGAAGAAATATCGGATTTTGCAGAATCAAAAGTTCAAACAACGCTTGCTAAAAATGCTGAAAAGTATTACAACTGTTTAAAATGATAAGGATATTATAATGGCAATATGAAAAGATATTGATATTGAGTTGAATAAGAAAAATAATGGTGACATTGTTGATATGATAGATGAACAAGCTATTCAAAATTCTCTCATTAACTTATTCAGTACTATTAGGGGTAAACGCAGAATGTTGCCAATGTATGCTTTAAACATACACAACTATCTATTTGAACCACTAGATGAAATAACGGCATTAGAAATTGGCAATGAAATTTTAAGATCTATTGAAATTTGGGACGATAGAGTTCAAGTTTTGGACCTGTTGATTGAGCCAAATTATGACTCAAATACATATGAAATTTCACTAACCTACAAAATAAAAAATTTCTTGAATACTCAAGAATATAAAACTACATTAAACAAACTTTAAGAGGGTGACAATGTCAGAACTTATTCCTTCATATCTTGAAACAGATTTTTATACATTGAAGCAACGATTAAATGATCTGCTTGCTAATTCAGATACATTTAAAGACTATAACTATTCTGGTTCAAACATTAGTCTTCTGATTGATATGTTGTCATATCTATCGGAGCTTAACACATTTTATATTAACAAACTTTCTAAGAATATGTTTTTAGATACAACAGATGTATATGAAACAACTTGAAGTATGGCAAATCTGAGGGGGTATATTCCTAAGGGATATGTTGCGCCAATTGTGACACTAAATGTCAATGTGGGCACTCATGAATTTCTTGAGAATATCCCAAATCCTGGGGATCAGCTCTATATTCCGGCTATGTATTCAATAGATAGCGGGTTGTCTTCAGAAGAGGGCAATATTGTTTATATGACAACTGAAGATTATACAATACAAATTCCGGAAGATCATGTTGGTTCTTCATATTCATTTGATATAACCCTAAAACAGGGCTCTGTTGATCTATTAGAATATACTGGCGAGGACATCATAAATGGTAACCTGTTCCTCCCGTTTAGGAAATATGACTCTGATTATGAACCCTATATCAATGCCCCCGGAGTGACCCTGTATGTAAACGGTGAGCCCTGGGAGCGCGTTGCGAGCTTTACTAAAGATGCAACACAAATAAATGAAAATAACAATGTGTATAAGCTTGAATATAATAAATTTGAAACATACAGTATTAGATTTTCAAACCAACATAATATACCAAAGCCGACCGATCAAATTAGAATAAGCATTCTTAAAACCTTTGGAACTGCTGGAGATGTTGCTGCCTTTTCAATTCTAACAAACAAACTTGATGTTACTCAATCAATTCCAGTTTTTGAATCAGGTCAATTTGCATATAGAGAAAACTACTTTATTAAAAACATAACTAAGGACTATGGTTTATCTATTAATCTTATAACGATTGAAAACCCAGAAGCTTCTATTAATAGTGCTGATCCTGAAAGCATTGATGACATTAGAACTAGTTCCGCTGGAATATTACAATCACAATATAGGAATGTAACAAAAAATGACTATTCTTCACATCTTGAAGAATATCCAGATGTAGTTGTTGGTACTGCATGGGGAGAAAAAGAAGTAAATCCCGGTGATACAAATGAATATAACAAAATTTATATTTCTGTAATACCAACAAGGTGAAGTTCTTCAACAATTGAAGTTGAAGATATACCATGACAAACAACCACGGTTGGATTAACTGGAAACGTGCTCACTCCAACTAAATATAATGACTCGTTAAAAGGCGGGCTATTAACCCATCTTGCACCCAGACGATATCTCAATAATTTTGAGGTGTTTGTTCTCCCTGAACTTGTATATTTTGCATTTGGCATTGGAATAAAATGTAAACGGTTATATAATTTCAATCAAGTCAAAGATGATGTTGAGGCAAAATTAGCATATTATTTTGATAAGAAGCATAGACACTTCAATGAAATCATTGACTTTAAAAAAATTCATAATTTTATTTTAGATATGTCTATTAGAACAAAGGAAAATTCGTTTGAGGGCATTAGAGGTGTTGAAAATCTAATACTTAGAGATATTGAAACTTTTACTCCTTCTATATCTGGTAATGAAACATATATCTATGAACCAAATACTGATAAGCTTTTTCCTCAATTTACAACAGGCTCATTAGGCAGTGAATTTGAAAACATTTTAAGACCTATTAAACTGGGATTAAATCAATTCCCAGTATTAGAAAGCAATCTATGTATATTTTTTAATGAAGGATAACAAATGGCAAAATTTTCAGATATACCACATTTTCTTATTAAGAAATACTATGAGGTGTTATTAGGTTATAGAACAAACACAAGATTTAATTTATCTTCTGTTGAATCCCTATTTCCAGCTGTTCAGTTCAATAGTTCAGAAGAAACAGAGTTTAAGAATCGAGATTCAGTATTTTGGAACAAAAATTTCAATATAGATACTGCAGTTTCAGATTCATATGTAATTGGCGGAAGAACATCTATAGTAACAAAAGGTGATTTTGTCATTGAACTATTTGTTAAAGATTTGGATATTGGATATAGGCCTGTATGGATTTCAATCAAAACCTTTGGTGACAACATTATTGATGTTTTGAAAAACAATCAAATAAATGTGCCGGTATTTGACTATACACAATATGAAACTGAAGCATCAGTAATAAAAATATTTAACCTGGGACAAAATGAATTGACTGAGGTCTTCGATGGTCAGGAAATTTACTTTAGAAAGGATTCTGCATTCTATACATGACTGCAAAATGAAGCAAAGTACTATGTAGAAGATGAATATGGTGTTGACTTCATTTTAAGAAACTATATAAACACAGATAAGAACTTTATTTATTTTGGTAAGATATATAGAACATATAATTCTAATAATGGTTATAGAATAGATTATTATGGAATGAAAGATTATGTTAAAGATATAATTCCTGAACATCAACAAACTGAAAGATTTAAAGAGCTTATTAGATTAAATTTCGATGTTTTATCTAATGAGATGTATTCACTTGAGAAGAATATTTATACAATACATGATCCTCTAGAGATTGATATTAAATATCTAAATCACCTATCAAAAACATGTGGAATTGATATAGATGGTCTAGTTATAAAAAACTCACTCAAGAGAAATCTTGTAAATGAACTTATTAATGTTATAAAAGCAAAAGGTACATACAGTGCCCTTTATTCAATTTGAAAGCTTGTTACTGGAAATACAAAAAATCTTTTAAATTTTTATGACTGGTGACATGACAAAACAATTGAAGGGGTTGTTAATGAATATAAGGTGTTTCCTTCATTAGGATATTATTCTTATCAGAGGGAGTCTGAGTTTCCTTATATGGATGTCTGGTTTGACAAATATTATCCAGAGCAATATCCTAAAAATCAGGACCAAACGTGTATTTCTACTCATTATACTGTTGAGTATGATTTGTCCAGAGAACCACTACTTGAGGACAAGATTATTAGCAAGGAGTTCAATGATAAACTTCTGGAATATTTTGAGGCACATAGACCAATAAACAGAATTTGTGACTACAAAATGTTCATAAGCCCCTGGGTTGATATAACTGGAAAGAGTGCTTCTTTATATGATCAGGAACTTATTCCTGGATTCTATAGTGTATGTAACATCAAAGATTTTACACTACCAAATGCATTTATAAAGATATTTAAAGGAACCGGAATTTATTCTGGATATACAATAGAGCATAATCTTGGAAATAAGCATGTTAATATTCAGCTATATAATAATGAATTAAAACAAATTATCCCAGATGAAATATTTTTCATTGATGAAAATAAATTAGAAGTGAAGTTAAATACATCAAATCTGTTTTTTGTGTTGATTAAAAAGGCCGACTATATTATAACTAAAGAGGCCCCTGAGATTCAACCAAACAGTAGATATATTCAGTCACTATTTACTCAAGATGATTCTGAAATTGTACCGAATATTTTCAATGTTCAAGATTCTGCGCGAGCAATTATAGATCCATCAGATGTTGAAAGAAGCTATTCAAAGGCAACATATATTCATAATCAACCCATTAGCTCAAATATATGAACTGTTGTTCATGAGTTAAATACTTTTGGATTATTGATAAATTCCTATGATGCTAATAACAATAAGATATATCCCAGCAAAGTAGAATTTATTAATGAGAACACAATTAATGTTCATTTTGATGATGTTGCTTCAGGTTATTCTGTTGTTACAGATGGAGAAGACGTACAAGTATATAACTCAGGTAGTCCTGTCAATGCTTTTACTATTACACACGATCTAGGAACGAAGAGTATAAATGTTCAAACATTTAACAATAGCCTAGAAGAAATTATTCCAGCTGAGGTAAACTTCATTGGTGATAACCAGCTACAGATTAAACTATCTGAAGGTGTATTTGAAACCCTATATGTATTGATTAACTCAGCAAATACATCAAATAATTATGTTCATAATCTATCAGAGCAGTATCTCCTAACCCAAATTATGGATGATGGTGGAAATGTTGTAATCCCAAACAATCTAATTTTACTTGATGGAACGTCAATAAAATGTGATTTTAATCTTGGTACCGCGGCATTGTTAAAGAAAAACTATATGTTTTTCCAAAATGGATTGTCTTTTACTTGGACTTGAAATCATGGTTTAAATACAAGAGCTGTGCTTGTCAATTCATATGATTTCAGCAATAAGAAAATATATCCAAAAACCCTGACAATTGTCGATGAAAACACTGTCGAACTTGAATTTGATTCTTTAGCAAATGGGTATATACTATTAACAGAAGATCAAGAGTTCAATTTATTTTACAGTTCAACACCAGTTAAAGAGTGAACAATCAACCACTCCTTTGAAAATTCATTGGTTAATGTGCAGCTATTTGATGTAAATTTTGTAGAAATAATGCCAAACAATATTCAAATGTTAGATTCAAACTCTTTAAAGGTTTCTTTTGAAGAATTTGTTGAATGTATCGCAATTATCATTCCAGCATCCAATGGCACTGGCAATATAAACGAATGGTTAATTAGGCATAATCTTAATCAGACCTTTGTATATTCTCAATTTTCATCATTAGATGATAATGTTGTGGTTCCTAACAGAGTAGAACTAACAGCACTAAACACATTGAAAACTGATTTGTCATATGGTGTTGGCACATTTTCTAAGAATGATATATTTCATTTTCAAAATAGTCAAAGTTCTGAGTGAGTAATTAATCATAATTTGGCTGCCTCAGGTGTTCTCGTCAATGTTTATGATCTGCAGAACCAAAAGGTATATCCATCTGAGGTTGTATTGGTTAATGAAAATGTTGTGAAGTTGGTTTTTGAAGAACCAGTGCAGGGGTATTGTGTAGTTATATCTGTTGGTAGCCCAGCATTTATTGAAATTATAACATCTGCCAAACTAAAATTCTATTATAATAATGATTTGAAATATGAAACCCCTATAAAAGACATTTATGAGGATGATGATTATTTGTATATCTCATGTACGATACCGGTTACTGAGGAATTTTTAATAAATAAAATAGAAATATTAAAATCTGATAACAAAGTAATATTCACTTCAACATGTTCAGATCTTTTTAAATCCGGGGAAGTTGAGATGAACCTACAATATAGAGTTTCAAAGGGGAATATTTAATGAGATATCATTACTGGCAATTTTTGGTTAATCAAGAAGGGCAGCCAATAAATCTTGCTAATATCACTATATATGTTGCTGGAACAAATAACATAGCAACAGTATATAAAAATGAATTCACTGGAGATGTGATAACTACATCTCCACATGCAATCACAAATGGGGCAGGATTTTTTGAATTTTGAATTGGAGATGAAGAAGAACAATTTGGATATCCAAGAGGAACTAAGTTTAAATTAGTTTGGAATAGGGAAGGCATTGCTTCCGGAACTATTGATTGGGTAGACATTTTTCCATTATTAGAAGGTGTTGATGAACAGGATAATGGATCTGTATATAAAAATAAATTGTTGAGTAATGCACTCGCCTACAAATGAAATTCACATGTTGAGAGTAGTGTGCTTACTGATGGGTTTCCTTTACATGGTCTAATGCCTGTGGATCCTGCATCTGAAGATGCATTATTTAATAAGATTCTTAGTAATGAAATTGCTAAAAAATGAGAAGATCATGTTGACAGATCATTTTTGTCCGCATCTGCAAATGTGAATGTTGATAATCCACATAACCTACAACCAACAAATCTGACTTCCTCTGATGAGGTGTATAACAAGCTAGTTAATAATGCACTTACTAAAGGTTGGGAAGATCACAAGACATTTGATTACTCAACAATGTCTGTATCTGCATCTGGTGGCGCACATGGCATATTACCAATTGATTTGGAATCCGATGATGAAACACATAATAGACTTGTAAGCAACAAGAATGGACAAGAGTGGGAAAATCATAAGAACTATATTTATAACTCAACCACTGCCTCTGGAAGTCCTTCTGCAATCTCTGCCCATGGTCTAGAGGGTGTTGATGTTACTTCAACAGATCAAACCTTTAACAAGTTGGTTTCTAATAAGGTTATTGGGGACATTTACAATTCTCTAACTCAGGAAATTTCTAATAGAGAGGATGCGGACAGTGCATTGTTGGCAATTATAAATGATCTTGGTGCATATACAGAAACCATTTCGACATGAACACCTGAATTATCTGGATTTTATTCAAAAAATGTTATCCATAATCTAGATTCTGATTATCCGATGGTTAACTGTTGAGACACAACAACAAAGAAAATTTTCATTCCTGATGAGATTGAAAGCATTGATTCTAATACAATAAAAATAACCACAATGTCAGAAAATCCTGTAGTAGTAAAGATTTTTAAATAAGGGGAAAGAAAAATGGCATATAATATTTTTGGTGCTGTTGGGATAACAGGATCTCAACCAAGTACCCTTGACAAAATCGCAATAGACGTTGTTAAACATGATGATTTCGCAATTGTTTCACATGAAAACAAAATCTATTTTTATAAAATGGATGGGTTTTCATCACTAGAACAAAATTTACCGTATATTGTCAAACCAGCAGATATAACAGAAAATACCCCGGTTGATATTGCAAGAAGGAGATGAATTTTAATTTCTCAAGAATATTTCAATTCAAATCTTTTGCAGACATCTGATAAGAGTATAAACACCAGTAAAATTAATGCTCTTCCAGGGTTATCACTTGAAGTAAAGGCAGCTAATGGAATGATCATAACATTTCACTCCAATGGTCTTGTCACTTTTCCATCTACAATCTCAGTTTCAGAGCCAACAATTGGTAGCAATGCAACAACAAAAAATTATGTAGATGGAAGAATAAGCACAGTTCAAACAGCATTAACAAACCAAAACACATCAATACGGACATATGTTGATTCTCAGGATCTGATTCTTAAGAATTTTCTCATTGGTTTATTAAACACAGAGATTTCAAATATAAATCTAAATTTAACGAATCACATTAATAATATTGATGTACATTACACAATTTTAAATATTGAAATTAATTCATGAACAGAAGATTCAGGAAAATTTTATTTTGACATCGTCCATTCTAAAGATCGACAAAATGTAATCTATAAATTTTTTCAGGATGGTGAAGAAATTTTACCACTGAAAACAGAAATGATTGATTCAAATACATTAAGAATTTGAATGCCGGAGGAAATTGATTTAACAGGAATTTTAATTTAAAAAACTATAAATAAACATAAGAAATAAAAATGCTTTGATGTTGGAAGGGTTCCAAAACCCTGATGTTTACATTCACGTAACTCATCACCAGGTCAAGGCTCAGTAAATTCCAACACAAAGCATATTTAGTTCTAAACTCTATTGGAGGATTCTCACTTATGAAGATGTATGGTGTAGACATGAGAGGCAAATTTCATGTCCAGCGCGTAGCAACTCTTCCCACTTTTTCTGTTGAAGATAGGGGGAGATTGATCTATGTTGAAGATGAAGATGGTTTTTATTACGGTGGAACAGATGATTGGAAGACTGCTGGTGGTTTGGGTAAGATTTATGAAGGTGTTATTGAAAATGACATGATCCTTAGAGCAGGTAATGTATACTTTTTTGATACAACTTCAAATTCATTTAATGTATTTTTAGAAGAAGATGTAAAGGCAGGCGAATCTGTGGTGGTCGTAGATTTGGCTGGCACATTTACAACCTTTTCAGTAACAGTAAATCGAAGATCTACAGATAAGATTCTTGGACAGAACTCTTATGTATGTAACTATGACAATGGAATTTATAGTTTTATTAAAACAAACACAGCTGAGTGGAAAGTTGATATTGGCGGACTAACAACTTCCGGTGGCCAATCAGGTATCAATGTCATTGAGACACCAACAATCATTAGTCCTGTTTCTGGGTCAACAAACATAGAAACAAGCCCAACTTTAGAAGCAAGTCCATATTTTAACTTATATGGCAAAGCAATGCAGATTTCTCATTGGCAAATTTCTACAGATCCAGAGTTTGAAACTGTTGTCCAATATATTGCGACTGGACCAGTAACATCATACACATTAGTCACACCACTTGCACAGAACACTCTTTATTATTGGAGAGTGCGTTATGGTGATATTGATGGTACTTTTTCATACTGGTCAAATGCAGCATCATTTACAACTGCAGATGCGTTTGTTGCAACCCCAACATTAACTGTTGAGGGCTTTCCAGACATGGTTCCTGAGACCCCAACTTTAACAACCAGTGCATTTTCAGTAGTTGGTGGATCTGATACTCATCAATTAACAGATTGGGAAATTAGACTTGCTGGGAATATTGTTTGACAGAGTTTAAATGATACAACAAATTTAACGTCAATCACAGTTCCTGTTGGTGAACTAAATGCTAATGTAACCTATGAGTTTATGGTTCGTCATAAGGGAACAACCCTTGGGTATACTGCATGGAGATCTGTTAATGCATCTACAATGGAAAACTTCTTTTCTTTAGATAGCATTGGCCAGTTCATGGAAGGTGGCTATTTCACAGGCATCATCGACTCTGGCACAGAGAGATATGCCCTGATTGTTGCCCCCAAGGCATCTGGAGAGAAC
>RZYM01000038.1 GCA_009930305.1 Bacteroidia bacterium | reverse complement strand
ACTTCATCTGCATGATGATGAATTCCATGGTCATGCAGATGTTTGTGCTCTGGTTGATCCAATAGTAATTTCAAACCAGGTATTTCTTCGGAAGTCTCTGCTAATTCAATGATCTTTTTTCCATGAACATTTTTCCAGTCCGTTGTTACAACATGGGCTTTGGGATTGTATTTCTGAATATCCTTTAAAATATTTTCAATCACTTCTGATTTCGTGTTTTTAGTTCTGCTCAATATAATCGTTTTTGCATTTGTAATTTGATCTGCATAAAACTCTGTAAAGTTTTTTAAATAAACCTTATATTTCATCGCATCCACGACCGTAATGCACATATTCAGTTCTACCAAACCATCTTTTAAGAACTTTTTACATCCATTTATCACATCTGATAATTTGCCTACTCCTGATGGCTCAATAATAATTCTGTCTGGATGATAAAGTGACAGTAATTCTTTTAATGCAGAGCTAAAATCCCCAGCTATGGTACAGCAGATACATCCAGAATTCATTTCCTTTATTTCAATACCATAATCTTTCAGTATGGATCCGTCTATTCCTATTTCACCGAATTCATTTTCTATTAAAACTATTTTTTCACCGCCAAAAGCTTCTTCTAAAAGTTTTTTAATTAGGGTTGTTTTTCCTGCACCTAAAAAGCCTGATACAATGTCTATTTTTGTCACTTTACTTCCTCCTTATATGTCTAGTAATTAGCATATGCTCATATAATAATACTCTTTTCTATAATTATCAACTATAAATTGAGCTAAAAAAAGAGAACCATATTCCTATTATCACGAAATACATTTCTCCCAAAAAACGCGATAGCTTTCATATGCCTAATTACTTGCATTTTTCATTTGGCAATCCTCACAATTACCATATAGATACAACTTATGTCCAATGATGTTAAAATGGGTTTCATCTTCCAGTGTTTTTTCATAAGTGCCAAGTGGACAATTCTGTACGGTTATTATTTTTTTGCAGGATATGCAAACCAAATAATGTCTGTGTCCTAATTGATTATATTCAAATAGCATTCTGTCATCATCTAAAATACTAATTTTAGTCACCAAATCTTTATTTTCTAATGACTCTAGTGTGCGATAAACAGTAGATAAATTAATAGCTATCTGTTCTTCCTTTAATACAAGAAAAATTTGTTCCGCCGCCATTGGCTGATCGCTTCTTATCAAAATATCCAAAATAGCCTTTCTGCTTTTTGTAGTTTTCAGACCACTATTTTTTAATCTTTCTTCGCTTTCCATTTGTTCTTTCAATTCTATACCTCCGATTCTTCTTCCCCTACTATTTGCTTTGATGCAATGTTTTTTCTTTTCATCTTAATATGAACTATACGAACAGCATAGGTAAAAAAATAGCAAACAACAGATAGTATAACAATACATGCTCCAGATGCGATATTTAATTTATACGAAATCCATAAACCACTGATGCAGAAAAACACGCCAAAGATTACAGCAAATATCATGCGACTCTTAAGTCTTTTCGAAAATATGGAAGCCATGGCTGACGGTGCTGTTAATAAAGCCAACACCAAAATAATTCCTGCCACCCGAATAAGTACAACTACTGTCATTGCTACTAAGACCAAAAGCAAATATTCTAAAAATACTGTTTTTATACCAATGATAGAAGCAAATTCTTCATCGAACAGGTATGCTTTCCAATCATTAAACAAAGCAATTACTATGAAAACCACAAGAAAGCTCAATATAATCATGAGATACAGATCCGCTTTCGTTACTGACAATATATTTCCAAAAAGATAGGAATTTAAATCTGGAGGGTATCCTGGCATAAGCGCAATAAATACGATTCCAAGAGCCATTCCAAGTGACCAGAATAATCCAATAATGACATCTGATTGTACTCCGCATCTTCTTTTAATTGCACCTATTCCAAGTGCCGCACTGACTGAGAACAGAAATGCTCCAATGATTGGCTCAAATCCTAATAGATATCCAAGCCCTACTCCTCCATAGGCAGTATGTGCAATACCCCCGCTCATCATAACCAATTTCTTCTCTACCACAATAACACCTATGATTCCACATACAATACTGGCTAATATACTTGCAATAAATGCATTCTGCATAAACTGATATTCAAATAAGGCACTAATCACTTTGCTATTCCCTCCTCATGTTCTTTTAACACTCTATGGGGAACTCCATGTGCAATCAAATCAACTGGGCAACCATAGAGTTCATTCACAATATGTTCGTTAAGCAGGGGCTCTCCGTGATATACTAATTTCCCATTCAGACACGCAAGTTTTTTTACCTCTGATGAAATGGCCAATAGATCATGTGTAACAAGAACAATTGTTATTTCTTTGTTCAATTCCCTTAGCAAATGATAGATTTGCTCCCTGGAGTTCACATCAACACTTGCCGTTGGTTCATCCAGAAGCAATAACTTAGGATGGACGGTTAATGCTCTGGCAATTAGAAGTCTCTGAAACTCACCGCCAGACAATTCTGATATCTGCCTTTTCGCCAGATGATCAATTCCAACACGTTCTAATTGCTCATTTGCTATCTCTTTATCCTCGTTGGAATATTTCATAAACAACGATAATCCTTGTTTTAACCGTCCCGTTAAAACAACTTCCATCGCAGATATGGGAAATCGCCTGTCCATGGTAGCAAATTGTGGTACATATCCCACCGCCGTTCTATTCTTTCCAATCGTTTTTCCATAAATTTGTATGTTGCCTGTTGTAATTGGAATTAGCCCAAGTATCGCTTTTAATAAAGTGGACTTTCCTCCACCATTAGGTCCAATAATACCCAAAAATTCTCCTTGCTTAACATCAAGACAAATGTTTTTTATTGCAGTCGTTTCTCCGTAATATACCGATAGGTTATCAATATGAATCGCTGTATCCATTATTGCATGGCCTCCCCCATTGTCTGCGCCATATTTTTCAGATTATCTATATAATCTGTCGCTAATGGTGAAAGTTGTATTGTCTTACCACCTATTTCTTCAGCAAATGCTTCTGATTGGCTACTATCAATTTCTTCCTGATAAAATATTACCTTGATGTTTTCTTTTTTTGCCAAATCAATCATATCCTGCAAATGCTGTGCTGTTGCTTCTTTTCCTTCTTCTTCTAATGCATACATTTTTAATCCATAGTCATCTGCAATATATCCAAAAGCAGGATGATATACAATAAAGTTCTTGCTTTCGACACCTTTTAAAGCTTCTTTGATTTCCTGATCTACTTCATCAAGTTTTACTATATAATCTGCCGCATTCTGCTCGTAAGTTCCCTTATTGTCTGGATCTAGTTCACTCATTTCCATTGCGATTGTTTCTACCATTACTTTTACTCTTTTTGGTGAAAGCCAGATGTGTGGATCTCTTTCTCCCGATTCAAAGGTTCTATCTTCATAAACAGCAGCTACCTCATCCTGTAGTGATATTACTTTTACATCGCCTACATTAGGTAATATATTCGCTTCCTCTGTAGGAACTCCTATGGAAAAATAAAGTGAAGCATCGCTGAATTTCTCCATCTCTTGTGCCGTTGGTTCATAATTTTCCGGACTGCTTCCTGAAGGAACTAATGTAACAATATCAACTAAGTCTCCGCAAACTGCTTCCACAAAAGTCTGTTCCGGTACAATAGATACCGCTATCATAGGCTTTTCCTTCACTGCTTCTTCTTTAACTTCATTACTACATCCAAATAAGCACACTGTGCTGAGTATCATGGCTGCTCCAACTACATTTCGAATTACTTTTCTCATTATTGTTTACTCCCATCTGTTTGGTTTATAGCGATCTGCATTTTTTGCAAATGCAAATCATTTGCATTTAAAATTATATTGCTATTATGGTCGTATGTCAATAACTATTTAATACAAGATGAATTGACAAGCTAATTCACTTGTCATGAATAAAAATGGACTTATGTGTTTTCTGCACAAAGTCCATCCTCATATATCCGTATTTAAATCTCAATTACTTTTCCCGTATTGTTATAAAGAAATTGCTCTTTCAGTTCCTCACTAATAAGACGAATTCCTTCCTCTCCAGTACAATGTGACACTGCAATTAATTGTATTTTCATTTCTTTAAAAGCATCCATTGTTTTTTGCATCCTAAATTCATCAGCTTCAATTAAATGAGTTCCACCAATCACTGCATAAATTGGAATATTAACTCTTTTAGAAATCGTTTTCAATATATTTACAATACCAACATGAGAACAGCCAACAATTATAACTAATCCTTTTTCTGTAATAATTCCCAGTGATATTTCATCATCAAAATTGTCTGGAATATATTCCGCATTTTCTTTTATATAAAATCTGCTGTTTCTTTTTTCATAGTCAGTATATCTAGAAAAATGATGAAAAACGATAATATGATCAGTCAAATATATCATGTCTTCTTTTACTTTTCTTAGAGAAATCTGTTTCTTTGCTATAAATTCTTCATCAAATGAATTTCCATTAAATTTATATCCGGGAGCATCTACCGTTTTATATTTAGGCTTAAAGAATTCTTCGCCTACAATGAATTGTGGAAATTTATCAACTTCACTTATAAGCTTTTCAACTCCACCACTGTGATCATGATGTCCATGACTGATGATACAATAATCTAATTTATCTAAATTTTTATTAAGAAACTTGGCATTTTTAATAAAATCTCCACTTTCTCCAGTATCAAATAAAATATTCTTTCCATCAGTCTCTATGTATAACGATAGCCCGTGTTCATATAGCAGCTGACCCATGTCATCCGAATTATTTTCAATTAAAGTTGTTATCTTTAGTTCCATCAATTTCTCTTCCTCTTCTACGGTTCGTTAATTCACTTTCCTGACACCATTTCTTACATCCATTTGTTTTTTTACTACAATTTACTTTTTGTGATCCACAATTTGGACAAATTGTTTTATCTTGCTCAAATTGTATAAGATAAGTCGTATCACAATCTGAACAATAAAAAACACAGTGATATGAAGTATAGTTTCCTCCATTAATATTAATGGCCTTTCCTTCACTTAATGCTATAGCTACTTTTTTTCTGGCATCATCTATAATATTTTGAAATGTTTGCCTAGATATCTGCATCTTTTCTGCACAATCTTCCTGCTTTAAACCTTCAATGTCTTTCAATCTCATAGCTTCTAATTCTTCAATTTTCAAAACAACTTCTTCTAACTTACATTTTGGTTTTCCCAAGGGTACAAAATATGTATCCTTGGGGAAAAATTCTACTTTTCTACATTTAATTGGTCTTGCCATGTAAATCCTCCTTGCACTTTTTACAGAGACCCAACAAAGTAATATTTACATCATTTACTTCCAGCTCTCTTTTCATTTCAACTTTCTGATTCAATTTAATATAATCTAAATTAATGTCAGCATCATCTATATCTATTATAACATTACAATTAGAACATTTAAAATGAATGTGCAAGGGCTTCTTACTATAGATTTTTAATTCATAGTATTTCACACCATCCATTGGAATTTCTTTCACAATTCCTAGTCTTTCAAAGAGTTTTAGACTTCTGTAGACAGTTGCAATCCCGATTTTATCATTCTTCACCCGCTGATATATTTCTTCAGCCATAAGATGACTAGATGACTGCATCAGTTCAAGTAAAATTTTTTCCTTTTGTTTGGTGTTTTTAATGTTATTACGTGATAATATTTCCCGATACCATAAAAGATTTTTCTGCAAACAGATCACCTTTCTTAATCGTTACAATGACCCTCATGAGAGTGTTCTGTACAAACACTTCCTGTAGATTTTAATCCACCGGCAATATATAGTTTTACAGCATCATCTGCATTTCCCTGTGTTCCAACTACAACTTCAATCCCATTTTCGTTAAATAAATCCTGTGCTGTTTCTCCCATTCCGCCTGCAATGATAACATCTGCTTTCTGCTCTTTTAAAAAGACAGGAAGATATCCTGGTTTGTGTCCTGGATTAGGTACAAAAACTTTGTTTTTTACTTCAACATTCTCTACATCATACATAGTAAATCCTTCACAATGTCCAAAATGTCCACTTACAAACTTTCCATCACTCGCTACTGCTATATTCATCTTTTATTCCTCCAATTATTGTTTTTATTTTTTTATGATAAGCGAAACAGTTTACTATTCCACTTTATTTTATTTTTTCATAAGACTAGTCATACGAACCCACATTTCCTCAATCGCTTTTCTTGCAGGACTTTCTGCAAACTCTGTGATTGGTTTTAATGTGTTAACAGACTTCATGACCAATTTATCAAAAGGTATTTTCCCTACTACAAAAAGATTCTTTTCTCTTGCAAAATTCTCAATCTGAGAGGTCATATCTGGATTGATGTCATACTTATTCACACAAATCATTACTTGTGTTTCAAAATGTTCTGCAAGCTCCAAAATTCTTTTTAAATCATCCAGCCCAGATCTGGTTGGTTCTGTTACAATAAGTGCAATATCCGTATCCGTAATCGATGCAATTACAGAACATCCGATTCCAGGAGAACCATCAAGAATTACAATGCTGTTATTTTCTGTAAAACGTTTTGCATTCTTTCTTAGTTCCGTAACCAGTTTTCCGGATCCATCACTTCCTATTCCCATCATTGCTCTGGATATGATCCCTTTATCCGTTTTTGTTATAAAGGTATCTGCCGTTTTTTCGTCCACCAACTTTATCGCGTTCTGCGGGCATACTAAAGTACAGGCTCCGCATCCTTCACAGCTAAATGGGTCAATAGTCCAATTTTTTATTGCACCGAACTTACAGACTTCTTCACAGATTTCACATTCTATGCAAAGACTCTTGTTTATTTTTGCTTTTTTACCACCATAGAAGTTTTTCTTTTCAACATCCATACCTTTGTAGAACAGATACAGGTTGGGTGCATCTACATCACAATCAACTTTTATCACATTTTTTGTAAGTTCAGACAAAGCAGCTACAACGGTTGTTTTTCCGGTTCCGCCTTTTCCGCTTAACACTGATATTACCATGTAAACGCCTCCTTTATCTTCTCTGCCATATCGATAAAGTTCTTTTTGTGGTTGTCGTTCTCACATAACATCATTCCTTTTGAATATAACGAGGCGGCTTCCATACTGTATGGAACGGTTCCAAATAATTTAACTTCATTTGCTTTGCAAAAAGTTTTCACCATATTATCTTGTCCGTCATCTTTATTAATGATAATTCCGTATGGGATGTTATAAAGTTTTACAAGCTCCACAGCCATTTTCAAATCATGCAGCCCAAATTCTGAAGGCTCTGTAACTAAAATTGCTGCATCTACATACTTAAGTGCTGTTACTACATTACAAGAAGTGCCTGGTGGGCAATCTACAAGATGATCTTCCTTCGGTAATTCTTTCAAGAGTTTGCGTATGACCGGAACTGCCATTGGTTCACCTACGTTAAGGATACCACGATAGCAATTAATTTCCTTCGCCATACCACTTTCCAGCTTACCAATAGAACGTTTCACATAAGATAATGCATCTGCCTTACAGACCAGCCTGCAGGCTCCACAGTCATGACACAATTTTTCAAAAACAACAATCTCTTTTCCAGCTTTTGCAAGTGCATTAAACTGACATGCTTTTGCACAGGCTCCACATAACACACACTTTTTCTGATCAATAACAGGATATTCCACAAAAACATCGTCTCTTTTTTGAATAGAAGGATTCAAAAAGATAAATCCATTCGGCTCTTCCACATCACAATCAACATAACTAACACCCAATGTCATTGCTAGATTTGTAGATACCGTTGTTTTACCAGTTCCTCCTTTTCCACTCAGTATTGCTATATTCATGCCAACTCCTATCTGTATGCCAAGGCACACGTACCTATCAGGATATGCTCCTTGTATTTACCTATTTCATTCCATGATGTGCATTCCCTGCAGCATTAATCTCTGAAAGCCCGTTTTTTTGAAACATTTCAACTGCTCTGAATACTGGAAGTGCTTCACAACTATACGCTTTGATTCCAGCTTTTTCTATCAGTTCAAATGCATTCGGACCAAGATTGCCGGTAATAATCACTGATACACTCTCTTCTATCACCTGACTAGCTGCTGCAATCCCAGCTCCTCCTCCAGAAGATACACCAGTGTTTCCGATTGCTTTAAACTCTCCCACCTCTGTGTCATAAATCAAAAAATAATCACACCTACCAAATCTTCTATCCAATAGGCTTTCTTTATTCTGACCTGTTGCTGATATCGCAATTTTCATATTGTACCTCTCTTTCGCTTCTAAATTATTTATGGGCATATGCTAATTATTATAATACTATTCATATTGGTTTTTGTCAAATGCCAATTTCAAAAAACAAAAAAGATTGATACACTTCAAACCATGTACCAATCTCCCTAATTATTAATCAGTTTATTTATTTATTCTTATCTGTGTTTCTCAATATATTGTTCCATAATATCTGCCGCCATACCAACAAGCTCAACACATGGTCTCTTTTTATAGTATTCTGCTGTTCGAAGTTCAGGCACTGGACTATCCTTACCAGCATCTAAACCCAACAACTCTCTACATATAATTGAATAATTCTTTTCTTCAAATTCTTTTGCAAGATATTGAATTCTTTTGTAATGCTCGGTTTTTGAAGTGTGATCTTTTGGATCTGTATATCCATATATCATCCCAGCAACCATAAACATTCCGGTTACTGCTCCGCATACCTCACGTAGTCTTCCCATTCCTGCTCCAAAAGAGGAACTGATTTTCAACGCCATTTCAAAGTCCATATCATATTCCTCACAAAATGCCATAAACACAGATTGTGAACAATTATAACCCTCTTTAAAATATGCCATTGCAAGTTCTGAATGTGTTTTTTCTGTTATGTATAATTCCGCATCCACTTCCACTATATCCTCGTGACTTTCTTATTTTTTTTAATATATTATTTTAATTATTAGCATATGCTCTTAACACATTGTATCAGAATTATTACATATGTCAAATACTTCTTATCTTCATCCATTACTTCTTATCTTCATCCATTACTTTTTATTACTTACTATAAATTCCCCTAGTTCCACGCAAAACTAATGTCAAATTATTATAGTTCCTTTTTTATGTCAACCATATGGCGTATCTCAAACACCTGCGCCTTCGACAAGTTCATACACTCTTATTTTCCTATAAGAAAAAGCCACTATTTCCAGTAGCTTTCTCTAATATTCTATATCTAATTTTTTCAATTATTGATAAATCAATAATTCTGAGTACTATTCTACTTATTAAAATTACTACCCGCCTCTTTCAAATCAACCCAACGCTACATCAAGAACCATCATAACTGTAAAGCCAATCATGCAACCAATAGTTGCTATATCTGTTTTTGAACCGCCTTCTTCTCTCTGTGCTTCAGGTATCAATTCTTCAACCACAACATAAATCATAGCTCCAGCAGCAAACGCTAACGCATACGGTAGCAGATGCTGTATTTTTATTACGGTGTATGCACCAATCACGCCTGCAATTGGCTCTACTAGTCCAGATGCTTGTCCATATAAAAATGCCTTCGTTCTACTAAAACCTTCACGTCTTAATGGAATTGATACCGCAGCACCTTCTGGGAAATTTTGTAGCCCTATTCCTATTGCAAGCGCAACTGCACCAGCAATTGAAGCTGTGGTTCCAATTCCAGAGGCAACTGCTCCAAAAGCTACCCCTACCGCAAGTCCTTCAGGAATATTGTGAAGTGTTATCGCCGATACTAACAAGACACTTCTTTGCCAACTGGTCTTAATTCCTTCTGCTTGACTAGTTTCTAAACCCATATGAAGATGTGGAAGTAACTTGTCAATTAAATATAAGAATCCGCCACCAAGTAAAAATCCGGTAGCTGCTGTAATAAAAGCAATTTGCCCGAGTTCCTCTGCCATTTCAATACTTGGAGCAAGTAAAGACCAAAAACTAGCTGCAATCATGACTCCAGCTGCAAAGCCGAGCATTCCATTTAAAACTTTCTTATTAATCGTTTTAAAAAAGAATACAAGTGCTGCACCAAGAGCAGTTACACCCCAAGTAAATAAAGTAGCAATTAAAGCTTGCTGAATCTGGTTGTACTGACTAATCCAATGAATCATGTTAGAATTCTCCTTTCAAAACCTAGGTTAAATATACCACGGTAATTTTATATTTAA
>RZYM01000037.1 GCA_009930305.1 Bacteroidia bacterium | reverse complement strand
TAAGTTGATCACCTATTGCCAATGCTTTCTGCGGATCCTGCCATTGAATAGTTTCTATTCCTGATGATTCCGACTTCGTATTATCAAATTCCACATTCTTCAACGGTCCTTCCCATGTTTTCCCATTATCACCGCTTACAAAAAGAGTAGTACCGGACAAATATTTCTCAGGATAGTCAAATAAATAGGAAACATCAATAGCATTTCCGTTTTGCTGAGCCGTAACTCCTGATATCGTCTGGGCCTGCAAATAAGTACAAAATCCCAAAAAAAGAAATGCAAATAAAATTTGTTGTTGTTTATTCATGATTTATGTATATCATTTTCAACATTAATAATTTTAGGTTTGAATAACCAATACATTTATCTTAAACCAATACCTTTAATACTCAACCAACACCATATCGGGATCTCCATGAAATTGTGGACTTTGCAACCCTCTGATTTTTTTTGAGGTTTCCTCCACCTTTGTCTTCAGATAATCTCCCATCTCACGGTTGGTGATTTTTTGGTCGTTGTTGGTATCGGCATCGCCCTGCAAGCCCACACAGAGGTAGTAGGTAAAAAGTCCGGTACCACTCTCATCATAGCTCAGGCTGGTCTGCTCTAGCGATGAGGAGGTGAAGACATTGAAGTTGGGATTGGTTTCCCAGGGTTTCAACACCCTCGGTTTTACACGCACGCCTCGCATGGTCACAAGGTTTTCGGTGCTGTGCTGCAGTCCGGAGCGTGAGGCACCGCTGAAGCAGGCATCCAGAATTACTGTAACACTCTTGGCTCCGAGTTTATCGAGGTTGGCGTAAAGGTCGTTAAGATTATATCCTTGTTGCTGAATACGCTCCAGTCTGCCATCACCGGGAAAGAGATAAATATTCTCCCCATTTTTATCCGGTAATCCATGGCCTGAATAATATACAAACAGGTCGGTTTCCCCTTTTCGTATGGCCTTCATCAGCTCGCCATAATCGGGGTTAAAGACATCGTCGAAAATCAGGCCTGTGGCTTCTTCAGAGGTGTAAGTCACCACTTCATCCACACCAAGTCGATTTTTAAAGTACTCTTTAATGATGCGGGCATCGTTTTCTGCATAGGGAGCCGGTCGGAGGTTTTCATAATTCTCAATACCAAATACCACTGCGATGGCATGTTTACGGTGTGTTTTTGCCGGAGCAACTACCTCAATATTCTTCGTGACTTCCGTCTGAACTGTAAATTTATCTGATTTTACATCAAACTGAACAATCTTTTCAGTCAGTTTATCAATATCGGGGGTAACCTCCAGAGTGACAATTTCGGGTGGTGGTTCATTCATTTTAATTGGAAGTTGATGATCAATTAACTCCCCGTAATGGGTATCATTTTTTAATGATAAATAGATTGGCAATTGATTGGCTGTTTCCACTCTTTTGTTGGGGCTTATAGTCACCCAGAATTCCTTTATTTCTCCGATGCCAATATCACCAAGACTCCCATCATACTCATCAAAATAAATATTATCATTAAGACACTTCAACGAAAGCTGTGTGTTTAATGATACATTCTGCCCAACATTTTGTATCGTCATCTTTACTTTCACTTTTTCTCCTGGCTGCAATAGACCATCAACGGTTTTGGCAAATGTGTTTTCACCTGCATCAATAATTTTAAAACCTGAAAGCTTCAACTTAGGTTCAAGGTAGGCCAAAGTATTAAGTCGGATACCTGCCTGATCCATATCATAACCAAAATATTCACGAACGGTAATCTTAATATTATGTTCAGCTGTTTTTACATAAAAGCCCGCTTTGATGGGTATTTCTATATCAACAGAATTTCCCGGAGTAATATATGGTATGGTAACTTTTTTAGGTAATTCAAATGCAGCGTCATTTATATTATCTTGGGTTACAACTTCTACCCCTTGTGCAGGACCTGCTCCTTTGTTATGAATTGTAAGAAAGACAACCGCACTTTCCTCACTCTCAAGAATACCATTATTATTATCATCCTTAAAACGAAGATCTGCAAAGAGATTTGGTGGCATTCCCCGTTCATACTTCACCTCAAATTTCAAGGGTTTGTTGGTTCGCCCTGAGATGGTTTTGGTGTTTTGGGCCAGTAGGCCAAAAGAAATTACAATAAAAATAATAGCAAACAGGACTTTCATGTTATTTTGTTTTAATCATTTGTTTGTAATAGTTATAGGATAGTATTTTAGCTGCATCATTGGATCGGCCATCTTTTGATCACCGATCCATTTATTAAATTCTTTCGCTGTCAATGTTGAAGGGATATATCCTTCAAAGAGATGATCATAGGTTGGTGCATCCAATGGAGGTGCAGAAAAAGATTGCTTGCTTTGGGTGAAAACAATAATTATCGTATTTAAAATTTCATTGTATCCATCAGGAAGAAACAATTCCAAGGGATCAAGTGTAACATCAAAATATGGAGGTTGTTGTTGATTATCAAAAAGAAAATATTCCTTATTTGCAATAACTTTTGCAGCATTACACATCTTCTTTTCACACATTGCTTCAGAAGGAAGGATACGATAGACCTGATCATTTTCCTGTAGAAAAATGCTTAAATAACCATCTGCAGCACTAACAAAATAGAGATACATTTTTTCCAGATCAAAGAACCTGTACGATTGCGCTTCACAATTAAGGTTCGGACATTTCAAAAATTTAGTATTAATTTCCGCCAATGGGGGTAATTTTCGTGCTTTACCATTAATGTGGCAGGTTATGTAAATCTCATTAATTCCATTTCTAACTTCAGTATCTTCAGTATATTTCGGTTCACCACACGTTTTAATCCAAACACCCCTTAAGTTAGTTGATGAGCGGGAAACAAAACTATCTCCATGATCACTATTGGTATAATAATTCGATTCGCGATGCACTTGCTCACCAAAACAATTATATAAAGCATCCAGCTTTGCTTCTTCTAATGCTTTTTGTTTGGTATATTCCCGTCCCCACTCATCTTCCATTTTTATCCTGGCTGTTCCATGAACATTCTTTATCGGGAACTTCCCCTGAGCTACAACACCGCAAGGAATTATTAAAAGAAAAAAACATAACCGTGTAAATATTCTGTGTTCCATATAAATTATTGAAAACAGATACCCCCAAAGGAGCATCTGTTTATTCAAGCTGTTTATCGTTACTAATTATTAAAATTCATTAGCTTTTCAAGCTTTTCCTGATTCAAGTCTGTCTGCTTTTCAAGCTCAGCCCGTAATACTCTTTTAGCTTTTTCCATGGCCGTTTTTTGGTCGTACACCACTGAGGTCTGAATTTCTACTTTGTGATCACCAACTTCTCTCATCAGTATTGTCATAGGTAATACGCGACCAAGTTCTTCAGAGATCAGGTTTTTTGATGATGCAACGGTTTTGGTTATTGAGGCAGCATCCTCGGTATTAATTTGTTGGTTGGCAATATTATTATCGACAAGTGCCCCAATATTACTTCCTATTTGAGCTGCGATATCCAGTTTTGCCAGTTCAGTGGCTTGCAATTGAGCTGCTGCCTGGGTTTCTGCTACTGCAGATTGTCTGCTCGAGATATATAACAACTGTTCATTGTCATCTTTTTCATATTGTTTCATCCAAAATCGTTCTAACTGACGTTCCATAGGAAGATCTCCGGGTATAACATGGTATCCGATTTTTTTCAGGTTTTTTGCTTCTTTTCGGACCTCACGGGTTGCTCTCTTTCTTAGCTCTTTCTTCAACTCTTTTGATGTAGATTGAGCGCTAACATTTATGGTTGCACATGCGATAATCCCCATAAGTACAAAAGTCAAAATCTTTTTCATTGTTTCTTGTTTTAGTTATATACTTAAATTGTTTGCATTCATTTGTAACCTCAAAAATAAAATTGTGACAAAAATCACATATGGATAATCTCAGGTTCTATATTTTTAAATTTTTGTTGCTGCATACCAATTCCGGCACCTATATAGGTTGGGTCGCAGTAAAAATATTTTTCACCGTTAATTTCAAGATATCCATCTGAATCACTATTCTCTGTTATTCGAACAGCAGTAGAAACATGCCCTGGGTAGTTAAGTCCCACAACTTCAAGATTAAGAAAATAGCGCACTAAATGGGCAAAGATTATTGCACGGTCTTCACAATCACCATTTCCCAGGAACATAGATTCCTCAATAAAAAGTGCGTTTTCTCTCCCAAATTGCTCATCATCTCTAATATATTCAAATCCATACTGAACAAATTCAAGTATTTTCTCCAGTTTCTCCTCTTGAGTATTTCCTTCCTGAACAAGAAAACCCATAGGCCTCAGCATGTCATAATCCATTGCCGCACTAAAGGGTATCTCAAGATCACAATCGGGATAGTCCTGATAAAATTTAATCAAATTTCTATTTAATGGTATTTTTATATGTTTATTCTTGTAAATAATATCTGTTTCCGCATCTAAAACTTCAAAATCAGGTTTACTTTTCAGGTACAATTCTGGCAATCGACACTTTCCCGGGTGCTGTTTAGTATAAGTCATAAGAGTAATCGTTGATCCATCAGCATATTCATTATCCGGAGAGAATATAAAATGATTTCGCTCCGGTCCCGAAAAATAATAGGTATTATATAAATCTGTTTTCCATGGTACAAGTAAAAAAATGTCTCGATCAGAGAAACCGATTTTAACATCGATTCCATATTGTAACAAGGCATACCAGGTAAACAAAACCATATGGTTTCTGTATTCAAAAATCTCATTGGAAACACGGTACGTAAATAGCATTGCACCATAATCATTATAATCATGAACCGATATATGATTTATAATTTCATCAACCAGGCTGTTTATGTGTCTGGAATGTCGCATTTCATAATAAAAATCCGCAACATCTTCTTTTTGATTTACCTCCATGAACAAATCCTCTTCATGAAATTCCTGGAAGGAGAAAGTATTCCCATAAAAATCCACAGACTCAATTCTGGGTTCTATTCCAAGTGGTTGAAAAGGTGATTCTTCTTCTATTTCATAATTTTTTGTTTGAGGAATTTTATCTGCAATAATGTCAATTTCAAATGGTTTATCTTCTAATACAGGAGCCACAGGCGCAGGCTGATCTGCCTTTTGTATCGTCGACTGTGTTGTAAAAACTTCCCATGAATCTTTCAAAAATCTATAAAATATGGAATCATTAGAATTTAAATAATGATGAAAATCTGACTCAATACGATTCGTATAAGTATTGAACTGCTTTCGATATTCTATATCCGCCCCATTTTCAATCTGGGCAAAAGAACTTATTCCTGATATTGACATCACACAGCAGAAAAGGCATGTGATCAGACTATTTGTTTTTGTTGTCATGCTAATGATTTCTAAGAATTAAAATGCTCTTTAATCCGGAATTTTTCAATCCACACATATATCTACCTGATTCAAGATCTATTGAGTTCAACATATAATGATTTTCAGAGATATTTACTTCAACAAGAAAAATATCGACACCCTGTTTATTCTTTAAATACAGAAAATCCGTTGTTAAATCTACTCTGTCAGGATCCCATTGAATCTTCACAAACCCTCTGGAGATATAATTCTTTCTTTTGTCCAATGAAGCGATATTTGATATGGGCATCTTTTCCGATACGATATGATTTGCATCAATATTAAATGAGTCAATATGAGCTTTATACGGTGAGTAAATGATTTCCGGGTTATCAAGTGTGATTTCATCAAAATCCTGAACAAATTCATCAGGGCCATTATTTCTTTGAAAAACGATGAAAAACACAGTAATTAAAATTGGGATTGATACGATAGCAGCAATAAGCCGAATTTTTCTTGTTCTACGGGCTTTTCTATGCAAAGCAATAACTTTCCCGATTTCCTTATTTACTTCATCATATTCACGACTCTGCTTCCAAATCTCTTCAGTATTTTTAAAAAAGGATAAATCATCATTTAGTTGTTGATCTGATTGCAGTCTTTTTTCAAAAGCAGCGTTCTCATCACTATCCATCTTTCCTGTAAGATATCGCTCAATAGCATAAATATTATTTTCAAAGGCATCCATAGGTCAGTATTAACAGAAATATTCATTATAAAGAGGATGTGAGATAAGTTCAGCCTTTAATCTTTTCAAACATCGGGCAAATCGCTGTCTTGCATTGTCATAGGAAATATCTATCTCTCTTGCTATTTCCTCCAGAGAAACAGAATTCTCGGAAAATCGTAAATCCAGTATTTCGATACAATTTCGGTTCATCTTCGATTTCACACTCCGAAGTAATTGAATTTGTTCATACGAGTTCGATTCCACAATGTCCGGAATCTGAAATTTCGAAATATCCGACTCTGGCTTTTTCGTTCTTATCATATTCAGTGTTGTGAATCTGCATATAGATAGGAAATAGGTTCCCAGGCTACTCTTTTTCATGAATTTTTCTGCTTTAAGATTCATAATCAATTTTGTTAAAGATTCCTGAAAAACATCATCTGCCTGAATTTCATATCTACTATATGATTTAACCAGCTTTTTAACTTTTGGATAATAGGATGAATAGAACAAGGCAATGGTTTTATTATCCAGGTTTCTAATCTGATCTATTATCTCATTTTCATCGAATCTGTTCATTGGTAATAAAATTTGATTAGTTGTGACACATTGCCGTTGATTTTGGGCTTTCCTTGTGTACAAATTTCGGAATATTTAGCCTCAATTCCCAAAAATCAATCTATACATTATCTTAACAAATACTGATTTTTACTAAAAATCCGCATAATTCTACGGTATAAAGCATCTATTTTTAATATTTCATGTAGATATATTGAATTTTCATTAAAATTATATATTCATATATAGATATATATTATCATGAAACATATATAATAAATAATACTGTAAAAGTGTCACATTTTCCATTATGTTAAGACTAAGTATAGATCATTTATTTGTTTTTATGGGAAAAATCACAGAATTTTGAAAAAACTAATCCAAATACTCATATCATGAAAACTCTATTTAAACCCCAACACTTAATTCTTATTGTTGTAATGCTATCATTGGGGCTTTTCACCACCTGTAAAAAAGATCCGCTGGAGGTACACTCGAATGCCGTGCCCGAAACAACCGTTGTAATTGACGAGCAAACCTGGGAGACAACCTATACCGGTATGGACTCGACCTCTAAAACGCTCTATTTTACTTAATTATTCATTATGTATAAATTTACGTTTTTAATTAATACATTTCAAATTACACTTACTTATCCTTATGAGAAATAAAGTACTACAAATTACCATTATTATAATTATTTGTCTATGTGACAAAATGGGAAAGCCTCAGGGCCTTAATATCGAAAATTCTCCCCGCTTACTGATCGAATCCGATACGACAATAAACAGTTGTCACTTCATAGATGACAGTGTTTGTGACTGGTACTCATATCTATACGTTCGCCCAAACTACGATTTAAGGGCAGTACAAGATCGACGTCAAAAGAATTATCCTATTGTAGTTTTTGAAAAATATCAGGATGCTGTAAATTACACTGACACATCTAAAATAAAGGGGTCCTACTTTGCGCCAAATAAAAACCAGTCACACTTATGGGATTCACCTACACCAAATATGATTTGGAGTGAAAATATAAATAAAACAACACAATGGCCACCATCCAAATTCCGGTTTCCAGTACTAAATTTTTATCCTAATGGTGTTTTAAAACTGGGAATAACTGGATTAATGCAGAGCAATTATTGCTTAATCCCTGAAAAGCTAGTTGATGATCTACGCGAAAAATATCGCGTAAATTATCATACTCTTAATATAGTATTTGTAATTGATGGTTCATCAGGCATGGAAAATGTTTTCCCAAAATTAACCAACGCAATCATAAAATGCAAATATCAATTCGAGAAAGATTCATTGTTCTCTAATTTTGAGTCTTCATATAGAGCTAATATAAATTGGGGTGCTGTTGTTTATCGGGATTCATTTGCTGAGGAATTTGCGGGTGAGGTATCTTATTTGCAGCATGACTACAGAGATTGTATGAATTGGCTGGATACTATATATGATTCCCGTAAAAACGTAAGTGACAAGTATGGGTGTAAAGCTGTGAATTATGGACTCTTTATGGCTATTTCCGATGTTCTTGCTGAAAGAGAGGATGAAAACAACCTGATCATTTTAGTTGGTTCAGCCGGTGACCATCAAAGAGGTGAAAATGACTGGACATACGTCCCTAATGAGACAATAATAGATGGATTATCAAAATTGAGAGCCAAAATTGCCGTTATACAGGTTAACCCTTCGGAATATGCATATGGAAGACATATGGTTAAGGATAGCTGTAACAGTTTATTTGACCATATGAAGTCTATTTGTGAAAAATCAGCTCAGCGTGTTTATCCTGAATATATTCTCGACCTTATGAATAATGAAGCGTTATTAGTCGATAATAAAAATGATATTTACAATGAACGAATATATAATCAAAATGAAATTGTGGATATTGATTCTTTAAGTCATAAAATTGAGTTTGTGATTATGAATTATTTCAATATGGTCAACCAAGTTTCTTTAATGAGCCATGATCTATTGTACACAGGATTACCATATAATGAGATCATAAAAAAGTATACATCTAATGAAGATATATTGAGTGAATCCGCAGCTTATCTGCTGGCAGATTTTTATTGGTACTTGAAAAAAAGAGACGATTATAAGAATAGACCGGACCTTTTATGGAATCAATTTGAATGCCTGCTACAACAGAAAGGACGAATTTATAAAGAAGGTTATTCAACTTTTGAAGCTAATATAATTACAGACAATTTCTGGAACTATGAATTACTTGTAACCGTACAAGAAAGAGAAAACATTATAAGAAAACTTGCTATTTTTCAAAAAATAATTAATCAATCTTATCAATTGGATAACAGATCAAGGAGATATCTTTATGATTTTTTTATTTTTATGTTAACAGAGTATTGTGATTGTGAAGACGATCCAGCTCTGGAAGAGTGTAAAATTCATGTGGCACTTGAATGCTATTTTGGATTACCAATACCCATATGCAATCAAAAATTTGACAGAATCCTTAATTTAAAAATTAAAGATTTATTATCCCCTTATATGTGTTCTATAGGTGATATAAAAGAAATATATATGGAATTTAAGAGATCTCGTAACACAATTATCCAGAATGCTAATTTTGACCAATCCGGCACAAGAGAATTTTCGAATATCAGTTTTTGGATCCCATTGGAATATTTTCCGTTCTTAAATATTGAATCGCCGATTAAATAATTGACAAAATATTCTCAAATAAACTTTTGCTCAGATGGAATATAATTCCTATAGAAATTAACAGTTTCCGAATTCCTATTTTTTTCGGTTTTAGCTATAAATATACCTGAACGACAAATCATTAAGCTAATTGGAACAACTACAAATTTATAATGTTGTTCTTCCAACAACTCCCATTACATCTGTTTTTATAGTTTTTAAAAGCCTGGTATCATATCCGGTATACCAATTATCACCAATTCTTTTCTCTGCATCAGTCTTAATATCAACCTTAGAATGATCAGCTGAAAATTTAAAAATGACTCGCACACGATAGTTTTCATTATACACTCCGTCTGTATTCCAAGTATAAATCCAGGCAGATCGACCATAACCACCTTCTTTGGATATCATTTCCATCTCAAATTTCTTGGCAACAACATCCAACACTTCTCCCCAGGCCATATCATAATCAAGACCATCACGTATTTGTATTGATGACCACACTACATTGGTCGCTTTGACAAATGATGTATGCGATGAGACATAGCAAGATATTGCTACCAATGGCACAACAAAAAATAAACTGTAAACGATGTTTTTCATGATTCATTAATTTGGTTAATTAATAAGTGTACTTCTAATTGCAAAATTCTAATAATTTCACATTAATTCCAAATTTTCTATCTATACATTATATTAACAAATAGTACTACCAGATACTATTAAACATATTTGTAATAATAGTTACACCTGAAACAATAGTAAGCATCCGGTAAAATCCGTATTGGTTTTATGAAGATAGGAAGAACTTTCAAATTAATCCAAAACATTAGGATTAATTTGAAAGTCTTTAGAAGTCAGCTTAAGCAGATACGTTGTTATGCTTTTTAAAGTTATGAGGGAGAAGTTCAGCAAGGTCTTTACTGTAATCTGTGTCGTATTTGTGAACGTTTTCCAGGAAA
>RZYM01000104.1 GCA_009930305.1 Bacteroidia bacterium | reverse complement strand
TTATTAGTGAGTCTATTTTTTATCTAGGTTTTGTATGGGCTGCACTAAATCCAAAAAGAGAGACATGGCATGATAGAGTTGCCAATACGCTGGTGGTCAATGCAAATTAAAGTATTTTTCTTAATGGTGCTTTCTCTAGGAAGCTTATGGGCAGTTGAACCTGCTCAAGATGTTGAAGTATTAGCCCAAACGGTCACAAAAGAGGGCACGCTTGTGCATGCCGTTGGCAATGTTGTTTTATACAGTCCAAAATACCTAATTACTGCTGATGAAGCTTATTATGACTATGAGAGCGGTGATTTAGAGCTTTTTGGTAATATTACAACCTTAGAAGGGGTAAAGTATGCTTCAAGAAGTGGCCATACGAAACTGAATCTAAATACCGATAAAGGTATTTCTGATCCTCTTTTCTTTTTTGATGAAGCGTCTAACGTTTGGATAAAATGTGAAAATGCTATTTTAAATCCCGAAACATATGTGACTCAAAAAGCCATCGTTTCAAGTTGTAATACACAAGATCCAGATTGGAAGATTGCTTTTACAAGTGGAGAGTTTAATAAAGAGAGCAAATGGTTACATATTTATAATCCTGTGTTTTATGCCAATGATGTTCCTATCCTCTATTTACCTTATTTTGCTTTTTCAACAGATACAACACGTCGAACAGGTCTTTTACCCCCAGAAATTGGCGTGGGTGGATCTGAGGGCTTTTATTATATGCAACCCATTTATTTTGCACCTGCAGAAAACTGGGATTTAGAGTTGCGTCCACAAATACGAACGGAGCGAGGCGAAGGAATTCATGCAACCTACCGTTTTGTAGATTCTCCTTACTCCTCAGGTGAAATTACCACAGGTTATTTTAAAGAGCATAGCGATTACGCTAAAGAAGAAGAATTAAGTAACGATGCCCATTATGGCTTACGTGTTGCGTACGATAGAAGTGCTTTATTAAGCACTAAGTACAGTGGTATAGAAGATGGTTTATGGGTAGATATTAATTACCTCAATGATATCGACTATTATAACACCATTGATGCTGATTCAAGTACCTCTGATAAGCTTGTAACTTCTCGTTTGAATTATTATGTTAAAAAAGATGAAGATTATTTTGGTATTTATGCAAAAAATTATATTGATACGTCTAAAGAGTCCAATGATGATACACTTCAAGAGTTACCAACACTCCATTATCATCATTTTTCAAATCCATTTTTGTTAGATAATCTTTTTTATTCGGTAGACTATAAAGCAAAAAATTATACACGCCAAGAAGGTGTTACCGCTTTTCAAAATGAAGTGCGAACGCCTGTAAGTCTCTATTTCTCAGTCTTAGAAGATTATTTACATGTAAATTTTTCTGAGAATGTTTATATGTCACAGGTTTCCTACGGCAATGATTCTAACGATGGAAGTTCTGGGCAATATTTTAACAACTATCATACCATTTCTGCTTATACCGATCTCTCCAAAGGGTATGATGATTTTTTTCATACTATGCATATAGGTGTTGAACATACTGTTCCTAGTTATGACAAGAAAAATGGAACATGGAGCTATACCTATAAAAATAATGAATTGATTCCTTTAGAGATGGAAGAGAAAAATACTGCTTTAAAATTTAGGCAGTTTTTTTATAATATGGATGGAGAGAAAAAATTTAGTCATGCGATTAAACAAGCCTATTATTATGACAGAGATGACAAATACGGTGATTTAGAGAACGATATGAAATACTATCTAACAGATCGTTTTTATGTAGGTAATATTATTAATTATTCACATACTTTTTATAAACTTTCTCGTAATCAAGTCTCTTTGACGTATAAAGACACTGTGAATACAAGCTCAATTCGTTATACGTATGTGGATAAATCGTATGAATACAACAATGAAGATGAAGATTATAGTTATGTAACTTTCAGTGCAGAAACACGCTATTTTGAGAATATTGATCTTTTTGCAACAATCAATTATGACATAGAAGAAGATATTTTTAAATCATGGAGTGTGGGTATTAAGAAAATGAAAAAATGTTGGGATTATTCGTTGGTGTATCGAGATGTTACTAACCCAAAACAAACGAGTTCAGGTGTAGATTCTACTAACAAAAAAGGTGTTATGCTCATGTTTACACTCTACCCGATG
>RZYM01000103.1 GCA_009930305.1 Bacteroidia bacterium | reverse complement strand
ATCATAGCCATACTCCGTAAGCATGCCGTTAGCATTTGTGCGGCGGAGCAACTGACCTTGAGGAGTATACTCGCAGATGACAGTGCCGGCATCGGGGCTATTCGTTCAACTTAGGAATAAGAACCAATACATGAACATGAGCCGAAACTTGTAATTTATTTCAATCCTTTAACTATTACAGAAATTCCTTTCCCCTTAAATAATAAAATAGCTTTTTTTATTGTATTTTTTTTATCTGGTTCTATAATTATTATAGCCTTTTGTGTTTTTCTGTTAATCATTAAGACATCATAAGCTTTAATAGAATAGTGCTCATACACTACATCAACAACATCATTGTAGTTAAATTTTTTTTTCTAAAACACACACGAGTATTGTATACAACTATTATTTCTTCCTCATACATATACACTGTCTTAATCAAGAAACAACTTGTAATGTATATTCCTAAAAACACGGCCACAATTACAAAAGGTAACGTATATTGACAAATACTTAATGTAGAATATATTAACCAGCCAATAACACATATACAAATACCATTAAGATAATAGTTCGTGACTTTTATTAAACTATTCATTTTTTATAGAATTAACTGTATTGACATAACATCCCCAACAGAACTATCTGTTACTAACGATACGACTCCCTTTAAATATCGTCCTTTTTTTCTATATATAACAACCGCACAGTCATATTTACCAACCGTGGCTTATATGATAACTCATACGACATTTCTTTCGCTAAATTATTTATTTGAGAATCTATATATTCATCACTTACACCTTTTATGATAATTTCACTGACCTTTTTAATCATACATAATTTAACAAAATAATCACAAAATTCTTTATACATCATATTATCCATCCAAATCAAATAATATCCTCTTTTTATTTTTATTTTTATTTCCATTGGACCTCTCCCTCCCATCCTAATATTAACTCCTTTTATTTGTTGAAAGCTAATATTAATTTTACGATTCCAGAATCGAAACGGATAATACAATATCAATATCTTTTCATCTTTGATAAACGCTCTTTTATATGTATACATTAATATATATAACAATATAGCACTTATAACGCAAGAAATTATCTGACTTTTAATAAATAGACTTAATGCACAATAAGTAATTATTGATATACATATCACGTTAAATATGAAGATATTAGACTTTAATTTCATATCATTGTTTTTTTTCATTAGAATTACTATAGTTCATCTCAATTATTCTGTATGTTTTTCAATTCCCTTTATAGATGACACTTCATTCTTTCGATAAAATAGAATTAAATATATTAACAACAGTACTACCAATACTTACCCCTTCGTTGACTTTCGACATTAAATCATCTGAATTTAGAATCGTAACTCCACTATTTATAAATCCCACTACAGAGATCGTCAATTTGATATTTCCAATAATTTCTTTTGCCTCCTGTGATTCTACCATTTGTTGTGAAAAACTTTCACCTCTTTCATTAATACCAAATTCATCGATTGTGTTAACTATTACGATTCCTGCAACAATAGCAGCCCCAACAGAACTAGCTGTTACTAACGATATGCCTCCCGTTCCTAAACCTACAATACTAGTTGCTACGAATACATCCTGCTTAGTGCAGGTACCTTGATTGGCAATGTCTGATTGTCCAGCTTCGTTATCAATCCAATCCATGAAATTTAAAATGCCCGATTTCTGATTTGCTTGCGTTGCCGGATAATCATGAACTATCGTTTGAGTACCGCTTTTATCGGTATAAACAACCTGTGCATCCTGTCCGTATTTTCCGCTTGTTTGCTTAACACTATATCCACTACCAAGCGTACCTGCCAAACTCTCTGCCCACCGAATATTTTTGTTATCCCACGGTTTTCTCCCATCCGGATCCACATACCTCACCGGATTCCCGGCACAATACACATACGCCCCAATATCAGGATACTTGTGTTTTAACGGGTCTGTTCCGAGCCAAAGGGCTGTGATTGGGTCATAGTATCTTGCACCATAATAATAGTAACCGGTTTCTTGATCTAACTCTTTGCCATTAAACTTGTAGGGTTGTACACTTCTGTACTCTCTAAACAGACTGCCGTAAGGAGTGTAAGCTGCGTATTGTGCAACATCTCCACTGCGGTCTGTGATATGGGTTGTACTGCCAAGA